>CAYSBW010000020.1:0-38070 GCA_964429485.1 uncultured Syntrophorhabdaceae bacterium | reverse complement strand
GTCCAGCTAAAAAGCGCCATATCTCCTCCGCATTAAAAAACTGCTTAAACTTTTATTTTACCATCCCGAACCCAATACTGCCTTTTCCCCCGAAACCTGCCTCGTATCCAATCCTTATCAACTCCGGGTTTCCAGTCACTGTAAAAGGCGCCAGAAAACCGATTATATTCGTTTGCTTAAACTGGATGTTTTTAATAATCTTACCTGCTCTTTTATTCGTATATTCCTTATCTACTGCAATTGACAATTCCGCATCATCGATGATTTTGCCATGCATAAGCAAATATTTTTTAAGAAGATTGTTCTTGATGGCATCGGAAAAACCATCCTCCCAAGGACGTATATAATGCGGAGTTGAATGATCTGACTCTGTATTGCCTGCACTGGCGGTAACAGGCGAAAGGCAGGTAAATTTCATCGTATCGGTAAACGAGGGATTTGGTAATGTTTCCACCTGCGTTACCAAAAAACGCGATGGCGTTTTGTCCGATCCTATCCTGATTTCCTGTCCAGCAGCAAAAATACCCGAAACGAGATGCTGAATAAATTCAGATACCGGCGATGTTATGTACCACTCTATATTTCCTGAACGAAACACTATTTTATCGCCGTGCACTTTTGCATTTTTGCTCAATAGCATTGAATAAGTGAATAGCTTGAAGCCATTTTTGCTCTCACCTATCCTATAACCCTCATCATGGAGAAATCTCGAATAATCTTCCGATGAATTTGCTATGAACCGATAAATAAGTCCTGTAAGAAAATATTGATAGTTTACAGGTAACGACGTATTGTTGAAAATTGCTTTGAGGCTTATCTTTATCCTCAAATCCTATCCCCCCATATTTTTTACGCCCTATACCATATAAAGCATTGATCTTGACTTTTTTCTGTCAACCGTCAAACCATTTCCTGACCACAAGGAAATCAACTGAGTCATTAATTCAGCTTAAACACATTAGTGCTTTGTTCCCGGGAAACTGACAGGATTTATAACCATTTAGATATATAAAAAAACCTTAACTCTTCTATTTTTTTAATTCAAGTTTTTTCGGCAATAATTTCAAAATCTTTACACTAATTAAACCGTCAAATTAATGCTACACTGTATTCAGTTTTATTCTGATTTGGCAATAATAATATTGATAAAGAAGCATGGACAATAATAAACAAAAAATAATAGATCCTTGATTTCAGAAGTAGCAGCATATATAATTAATAACATCTTAGAAAAAAAGGGGAGGTTTCAATCAATGGAAAATAAAAGACAAAGAATTAATCGGACAGGTTTTTTTGTATGCATAATTGTGGTGTTTATCATTTTTTTTCCTGCAATAATCGCAGCCCATGCTCCAAGTAATGTAAAAGTAGGGTATGATCAGGCAACAGAAACCTTGAATGTAACCATTACCCATACCAAACCTTCCAACAATCATTATATTGACAAGGTAGAAATAAAGAAAAATGGAAAGCCTTTTAATGTAATAGAATATAATGATCAGACAGATGAAACTGTCAATTATTCCTACAAGGTAGTTGCGGTAGCAGGCGATACCTTTGAAGTAAAGGTTTACTGTAATAAATTCGGTTCAAAAACACAGAAATTCACTGTACCAGACATATCAAAGACTAAGTAAGAAAATATAGCAATACAGGAGGCATCTTGCTCCATGCTCATGCAATTCTGATGATCACAGGCTTTCTGCTTATGATTGTGGGGGCAGGAACGGCAATGCTAATGCGCCGGAAAAGATGGTGGCTTAAGGTTCACAAAATCACCGGCTTTACAGGGGCTTCACTTATGTTAATAGCTTTTGCAGCAGGCATTGTAATGGTCAGTCAGTGGGACACCGGACATTTTCGCATTCTTCACGCATGGATAGGCATTGGCACAATACTTTTAGTAATTCTTGCGCCTACCCTCGGAATGCTTCAATTCAAAATAAAGAATATGACAGGGCAACTCAGAGAAAAACACCGCATTGCTGGAAGAGCTACAGTCATCATGGCTTTTATAACGATCCTGACAGGGTTATGGGTTGCAGGAATTGTCTGAGCCAAGTTTAAAGGGCTGAAATATTTAAACCGGATTTGCGGTCAGTTCTCATTGTTTCTTTGACGGTTCAATTACTATATTGAATTTTATTTCTGCTTCAGATTTTCTACAGTAAACAGGTTCCAGTAAATCATTGTCTGATGCGGTTTGCGAATCAAACCTTTTCAGGCCTTCTTTAATTAAAGCTTCACCTGATACTTTGATAAATCCCTTTTTGATTATCTGAAGATCATCCTTGTGTGTAAGAAAGGATTCGCAAAGTTTTGCACCAGTGCCAAAATATATGCAGGGAGTTTTTATAACATCTGACAGTCTATCAGGCTTAATCGAAGCAAAATCAGTGAGCTGCCGCAGGACTCCTTCAGACACATGATATATGGAATAAAAAACCTCACCTTTTTTTGCATCTATCAGTGGAAGGATATAACAGCCCTCCATGAAGGAAAAAGGAGATGCAAGAACATCCAACGTTGGAACACCAATGACGGGGGTTGACCCTCCCGCATTTAACCCCTTGCAGAAGGCAAGGCCGACACGTATTCCTGTAAAGGAGCCCGGACCCAATGTTACAACTACAAGATTAACGTCATTTATCGAATACCCATTATTGGAAAGTATACAGGATATCTCGCCTGGAAGGATCTCTGATGGAGCTTTTTTATTTCTGATGTGTCTTTCCTCAAGAAGTTTATCTTCCGCGGAAAGGGCAAGGCTCAGAAAATCCATGGAGTTATCTATTCCAAGGACAATTCTATTTTCCAAAGAACATCCTCGTAATATCATTAAAAAAGGCAAGCGCCATGATGGCAACAAGAATTCCCATACCTACCTTTTGAGATATTTCAATAAATTTCAATGAAAGTCTCCGCCGTGTAACAAGCTCGATAGTATGGAACAGAATATGCCCGCCATCAAGAATAGGAATTGGCAGAAGATTGATCACACCGAGGTTGATGCTTATTATCGCAATAAAGTATATGAGATTTTTCTTGCCTTCCTTTGCCTGTTTTCCTGCTATTTCAAGAATTAGCAGCGGACCTCCCACCTGTTTCGGAGAAATACTGCCTTCTATTAGTTTTACAATACCCAATATCGTTACCTTCGTAAGGTTATAAGTCTGATTAACAGCCTTGACTGCCGCACCGGTTACAGTCTCCTTTTTTGTAAAAAACTCATTAGCTGCTGCAACTCCTATAACTTTTCTCCTGATTGTATCACCAAAAATGTTTTTGCTTTCTATTTCTTTTGGGGTCAATGTTACATCCAAATAATTGCCGTTCCTTTTGATCTTTATTTTTATCGGATGTACACCTGTTTGAGCCATGGCATCCATAAGATCCGACCATTCGGAAATGTTTTTCTCATCTATGGAAACAATAGTGTCTCCTTCCATTATACCGGCATTATAGGCAGGATAATTCTTTTCCAGACTGCCTACTTTTGTTGAAAGAACAGAGTATCCGCTTAAAAAGACAAAATAGAAAAGCACAAGGGCAAATAATAGATTAAAAAAAGGTCCTGCAAAAACAATAAGGATTTTTGTCAGTGGAGATTTGCTGGAATAAGAACGGGACATATCTTCTTCAGGTATTTCTTCTCCCGGGACTTCACCAAGCATTTTCACATAGCCGCCAAGTGGAATCGCAGAAATTGCATATTCCGTATCACCTTTTTTATAGCTGAGGAGTTTTTTTCCAAAACCAAGTGAAAAGGAAAGAACCTTTACATTGGCCCATCGTGCAACGAGAAAATGACCAAGTTCATGTACAAGTATAAGCAAACTAAGTCCGATAAAACCATAAATTATATTAAGAATCATTTTTGTGACCTCTCATATTTTAAAAATACAGCATTAGCAAGTCTGGAAACACCGGTTTCCGGCTTTTTACTTTTCACACATTTCCCCCTGATATCCTTATTCTTTCTTCTGTATACTCTCTCGCCCATTTATGAATCTCAAACACTGTTTCAATATCTTCAATCTCATGTGAAACAGGATGGCGGGCAAGAGCTTCTTCTATAAAAACAGGTATATCCGTAAATCTTATCCTGCCATCAATAAAAGCATCGCAGGCAACTTCATTGGAAGCATTCAGTGTCACAAGCGCTCCATCACCTGCACGGAGAGCATCAAAGGCAAGCTGCAATGATGGAAATTTATCAGCATCAGGTTTATAAAATGTCAATTTATGCAAATCCTCCAGATTCAAGGGGAGAGAAGAAAGTTTTCGTATTTTTCCTTCATTGATCGCAAAAGAAATTGGAATTTTCATATCAGGATGAGCCATGTAGGCAATCAAGGCGCCATCATCACATTCCACCATTCCATGAATAATGCTTTCAGGATGAACAAGAACATTGATTTTTTCTGGTTTTATGTCAAAAAGCCAGCGGGCTTCAATCACCTCAAGTCCTTTATTCATCAATGTTGCCGAATCAAGAGTTACCTTGTTTCCCATTTTCCAGGTAGGATGGTTCATGGCTTCTTCAGGAGTTACAGAGGCCAGTAAACTTTTCTCACGTTTCCTGAAAGGCCCGCCTGAAGCTGTAATAGTTACAGTTTTCAATTCTTTTTTTCTTATCTTCTTCATAACCTGATAAAGGGCAGAATGCTCACTGTCAACAGGTATGAGTTTGGCCCCGCATGTCCTGAGCAATTTTGAAACAATCCGGCCTGCCATAACAAGGCTTTCCTTATTTGCCAGAGCGACAACCTTGCCCGCCCTTAAAGCACTGATTGTAGGTTCGAGACCAATACTGCCCGGCATAGCATTTACTACAATGTCTTCATCCATACTTATTATATGATTTATCCCCTCTATACCGGAAAACAGCCTCTCCTGGCTGAAATGTACCCTATCCTTTAAGGCTTTTTCATATATGCATACATATTTAGGTTTAAATTTATCTATCTGTTCATTTAAAAGGTCAGTACTTCCCTTGCATACAAGACTGAATACCTCAAAATCATCATGTTGATTATCTATAACTTCAAGGGTTGAACGGCCTATTGAACCTGTTGACCCCAATACTGTGATCTTTTTTTTCATATTATTAAATACCTGCCATATGACAAAAGTAGTAAAAAAATGGAGCAGTAAAAATAAAACTATCCATTCTGTCAAGTATGCCGCCATGCCCCGGAATCAGTGCCGATGAATCCTTAACACCTGATACTCTTTTACATAAGGATTCAAATATATCACCAAATTGACCAAATATACCAATCAAAATTCCTGCAATTATCGCCTTTGTTACGGTCAAACCTGATAAGTTGACCGTCAGAACTATGACAATCAGGCTGCCTGCTACAGCTCCAGCAAATCCTTCGACTGTCTTTTTTGGACTTATTTGTGGAACAAGGGGAATTCTGCCGAACTTTTTTCCTGTAAAATAAGCAAATGTATCACCTGACCACAATGAAAAGAGGAGGATCAGCGGCAAATAATTATTCAATTCCTTTAGTAAAAAAACA
Organism: uncultured Syntrophorhabdaceae bacterium; assembly: GCA_964429485.1. Classification (GTDB taxonomy): domain Bacteria; phylum Desulfobacterota; class Syntrophorhabdia; order Syntrophorhabdales; family Syntrophorhabdaceae; genus JAPLKB01. The sequence goes on along the minus strand of CAYSBW010000020.1, from coordinate 32,539 downwards.
CAAAAAAAAGGCAGAACTATAAATACTTCGCTGAGAATGATTACAGTAATTGCACCCATGATTTCCAGGTTCATATTCTTTTTCCTGGCTCTGCTATCTACAACAGTTATCAGAAGATAAATTAAAGGAGATGCAAGCAGCCATAAAAGATAGGCATCGTATAATTTATAATAAAGCGGAATAAAGCTCAGAACAACAATGAGCAATGGCAAATACTTTGCGGTAATTTTTGCCATATTGACAGACTCAAAGACTGCAAAGGCGGCTATTATTGCCAAAAAAACAAAGAACCATTCAATCGGCAAAATATAAAACAAAAATGCTGTAAGGGGGGCAAGCAAAACACCTGCAACAACCCTTTTTTTTAATTCACCCACTATTGTTTTCCCTTTAAGCTGCAGTTGATTGGTATTGAAAGTATCTGACCTGTTTCAGGATTGACAAAAAAGAGCTTGCAGATATTTTTGTTCAAAATGGTTGAAGAATTTATTTTGCGCTCCCGAATCTTCTCTCTCTGCGGGTATATTCTTCCAGCGCTTCCAAGTATGCTTCTTTCCCGAAATCAGGCCATAATATATCTGTTATGTAAATCTCTGCATAGGCAATCTGCCAGAGCAGGAAATTGCTTATTCTCATTTCGCCGCTTGTCCTGATAAGCAGATCAGGATCAGGCATATTTCTTGTATAGAGGTATCTGGAAAAGACTTTCTCGTTAATCCTTTTCAGAGATCCCTTTTTTACATCATTTAGGATCAATTTAACAGCGTTGACAATTTCTTCTCTCCCGCTATAACTCAGGGCAATGCTTAAAACAAGCGACCTATTGCTGGCTGTTTTTTCCATTACATCCATTATCTGGTGTCTCAGCCTTTTTGGAAAATCACTAAGGTTTCCAACTATATTAAACCTTATATCTTTTTCCATCATGAGAGGAAGTTCATTTTGAAGATAAACACCAAGGATTTCAAGAAGTCTTTTAACTTCCTCTTCTGATCTTTTCCAGTTTTCCTTGGAAAACGCATAAAGTGTCAGAAAAGGTATGTTCAGATCTCTTGTTGCAGTTACAACATCTCTGACAGACTCCATTCCCTGAAGGTGTCCTTCTGCCCTGGGAAGGTTGCGAAATCTTGCCCATCTGCCATTTCCATCCATTATAACAGCTACATGGCCGGGAAGTTTACTTTTTTCAATATCTTGCATTGGGAATATCAGACTTCCAGAATTTCTTTTTCTTTGCTAAGGTAAACCTTTTCAGCCATCTGGATATATTTATCTGTAATTTTCTGGATATCCTCCTGATTTTTGTGAAGCTCATCCTGGGAAAGGAGTTTTTCTTTTTCCATCTTTTTCAGTTTTTCATTCATATCTCTTCTGACATTTCTCATGGCAACTTTTGTATTTTCAAGCATCTTTCCACCATTCTTTACAAGTTCACGTCTCCTCTCCTCAGTCAGTTTAGGGAAAGACAAACGTATCATTTTGCCATCGGACATCGGATTTACGCCAAGATCTGATTTCTGTATTGCTTTTTCTATCTCACCTATAATTGATACTTCCCAGGGTTGTATCGTAATCGTTCTACTGTCAGGCGCTGCCAATGCAGCCACCTGGTTCAAAGGTGTGGGCTGATTATAGTAATTAACTCTGATTTCTTCAAGAAGAGATGTTGAAGCTACACCTGTTCTCAGCCTGGATAAATCCTTTTCAAAAGCAGTAATCGATTTCTTCAATTTATCTTCAAGCTCATTCATAACTTGACTATTCATAGTACCCCCTTGACAATTGTTCCGACTTTTTCACCGAGAATTACTTTTTTTAAATTTTCCTTTACCTTTATGTTAAATACAATTACAGGCAGATTGTTTTCCTTACATATCGTTATGGCTGTTGCATCCATAACTTTAAGGCTTTTATTCAACACATCGGAGTAAGTAATTTCCTTAAAAAACAAGGCGTCTTTGTACATTTCAGGGTCTTTATCATATACACCATCAACTCTTGTAGCTTTAAAAACAGCCTGAGCTCCAATTTCCAGAGCCCTCAAAGAAGCTGCAGTATCTGTAGTGAAAAAAGGATTTCCCGTGCCGCAGGCAAAAATCACAACTCTCTTCCCTTCAAGGTATTCCAAGGCTCTTTTTTGTACATAAGGTTCCACCACACCCTTCATCTCCAGAGCACTCTGTACTCTTGCAGGAATATTCATTTTGCCGAGGGCTTCTTCAAGGGCAAGGGCATTCATCAGGGTTGCAATCATTCCCATATAATCTCCTGTTACCCTGCCAACACCCTGTTTTTCAGCCTTACCTCCGCGGTATATATTGCCTCCGCCTATTACGATTGCGATTTCAGTATTGAGTTCTGCAACATCCCTGATCTGGGCACATATCTCCCTTACTACATCAGGATCTATTCCAAACCCCTCTTTACCGGCAAGAACTTCGCCGCTTAATTTCAAAAGAATTCTACTGTAGGCCATTTTATTCTTCAGTGGTCTCACCAAGCTGGAATCTCGCAAACCTTCTGATTACGATATTTTCTCCCAACTTTATAACAAGGCTTTCAAGGAGACTCTTGATTGTTACATCTGGATTTTTGATAAAAGACTGGTCGAGAAGACACACTTCCTGGTAAAACTTTTCCATCTTCCCTTCGGCAATTTTATCAACTATCTTTTCCGGCTTCCCAGAATCAATAGCCTGTCTCCGGTATAGAGCCTTTTCCTTTTCCTTTACTTCCTCAGGAACATCTTCCCGATTTATGTAAAGGGGATTGGCAGCAGTAATCTGCATAGCCACATCCTTGGCAAAATCTTGAAAATCATCTGTTTTAGCAACAAAATCAGTTTCAGAGTTGACCTCTACCATAACGCCGACTTTTGAACCGGCATGTATGTAGGAAGTTATTACACCTTCCGATGCAACTCTACCAGAGCGTTTCTGCAATTTTGCAAGACCTTTTTCCCTTAAATATTCAATGGCTTTTTCCATATCACCGGATGAGTGTTTTAATGCCTCTTTACAATCCATCAGGCCTACACCTGTTTTTTCTCTTAATTTTTTGACATGTTCAGCTGTTATCTCCATCAGATTCCTCCTTGCTAATTGTCCTCAAGACCATTATCGTTATCATATTTCTCTTCGAGTATGCTTTCATCAACAAAAGGTTTTGGTTCTTCTCCTGCCTCGTCTTTGCCCTGAAATTCTTCCACGTAGAGAGCCTTTCCCTCAAGAATTGCATCGGCAATTTTCATTGTTATAAGTTTAATAGCCCTTATTGCATCATCATTGCCAGGAATAATATAATCTATATCATCAGGATCACAATTTGTGTCAACAATTCCTATCGTAGGTATACCCAGTTTTCTTGCTTCTTTAACTGCAATATATTCTTTTTTCGGGTCTACCACATAAACAGCCCCTGGCAGCCTGTCCATACCTTTTATACCACCAATATTTTTTTCAAGCTTTGCAATTTCTCTGTCTATGCCAATTAACTCTTTCTTTGAAAGAGCCTTGACAATATCGCTACCTTTAATTTCTTCATATTTTCTCAGTCTTTCAAGGCTTTTTTCCATAGTCTGGAAATTTGTCATTGTTCCACCAAGCCATCTGGAATTAACATAAAATGTACCACATCTTTTTGCCTCTTCCCTGATCCCTTCCTGGGCTTGCTTCTTGGTACCAACAAAGAGTACATACTCATTTCTCGATGCCACTTCTCTTACAAAATTGTAGGCTTCCTTAAACATTTTCAATGTTTTTTGCAGGTCTATTATGTATATGCCATTCCTAGCACCGAAAATGTATGGCTTCATCTTCGGATTCCATCTTTTAGTCTGATGCCCGAAATGAACACCTGCTTCGAGTAACTGTTTGATTGTTAAATTAGACATTTATCCTCCTGGTTTATACTTCCGCTTTTCGCACTTTGAAAACAGACAGATGATCTGTACCCTGTTCCCAATTGAAAGGCGTGCTTAATTAAATGCAGGTATTAAATATCACATGATTTCAAATATTTCAATAGTAAATGTTCAAAACAGGCCGTAGATTATGGCAATACTGTTAATACCGTAGAGGATTCTGACATAACCACCATACTGGTCGAGAAGTACCCAATTTTCAGTATTCATAACTACCCTGATCATCTTTACAAATACAGGAATGCTTACAAAACAAATTATCAGTGAATACCATGAAAGTATTTTTGTAAAAACAAGGATTACAATAACCGTATAAATCAAGACCCAAAGAACAAAAAGGCCATAAAAAGCTCGCTTTTTCCCCAATCTTACAGCAAGGGTATGTTTTCCCACATCAAGGTCTGTTTTCATATCCGGGAGGCTCTGATAATATAGTATAGAAGCAACCATTAACCCTACAGGTAATGACAGGTATAAAGGTTGCCAGTCAAACTGGCCTGCAATAACCCAGTAAGTACCTACCACAATAACAGGCCCCATATTTATTCCTACAAATAATTCCCCCAATCCATAATATCCATAACGGACAGGAGGGGCTACATAAAAGAAACTGCTAAAAGCAGCAAATAGAATCAGGGGAAGAATTTCAAAGAGGTCAAAGGCATACATGATAATAAAGGCGATCAGGAAAGCTGCGAAATATAAAATAATTATTGCTCTCAGCAACACTTGGGGGAGGATTTTGCCTTCCTGGATAACACGGGAACCACCAATGGATTCGCCTGAATCAGTCCCTACCATATGATCGAAATAATCATTTCCAAGATTTGTTACGAGATGAACAATAAATGCACCTAACAAAACAAGTAAAAATCTTTCAAAATGCCAGCCATAAGTTCTTGCTGATATCAATCCTATTAAAAGAGGTGCAAGGGTGGCAATAAAAAATGGTGGACGACTTGCCTGAATCCAGGCTTTCAGCGTTTCTCCGGTCATGGCGCTGGGGTCTCCGGTTTGATCCCTGTATAAAGGTAAGTAATACCGAATGTGAGTTTATATTTTTTTACTTCTTTTAAACCTGCTTCCTCAATCATGGCTGCAAATTTCTCCGGAGAAGGAAAGTTCATAATAGAATCTGCAAGATAGAGGTATGCAGCGGGGTTGAAAGACAACAGGCTTGCAATACCGGGTAATATACGATTTAGATATAGATGATAAAACTTCTTAAGCACAGGGTTCCTGATATATGTCATTTCCAGCACCATCAATTGCCCGCCCGGGACTATTACACGTATCATTTCCTTCAATGCCGCCATTCTATCCGGAATATTCCGTATTCCAAAGGCAATGGCTGATACATCAAAAGTATTGTCTTTGAAAGGAAGATCTATAGCATCTGCATTTGCCAGACTTATATTATGGACAAGCCCTTTTTGAAAAACTTTTTTCTGTCCCTGATCAAGCATGGCCTGAACAAAGTCAATGCCTGTTGTGTGTGTATCATGAAACTTCTTTGCAGTCATAATTGCAAGATCAGCTGTGCCACAGGCTACATCGAGAAAACGGTAAGAACGAAAAAATCTCATTTTTTTCACAGTAAACCGCCGCCAGTAAATATCCCTTCTCATACTGAGGAAATGGTTTAAAAAATCATATCTTTTCGTAATGGTAGAAAATATTTCCTTAACCATACCGGTATGTTCTGTTTTGTTAACCCTGGTTACAGGAGGATATTGTCTGTTCAAACGTTTTTCCATCTACATACCTTTCTTTCGAGGAGATCAAAGATCTCATAGATTACAACACCTATCATGGACAGCGCAATAATACCGACAAACATTGTAGTATAATCAGCCCTTCCCCATGCGTCAATTATATAGAATCCAAGCCCCATATTAGTACCAATGGATTCGACAAAAAAAAGAACAGCCACAGATGTTCCGGTAACGATTCTCAGAGATGTAAAAATTCCAGGAAGGCTGACTGGCCATACAACATGGCGATAGAGGTCCCATTGTCTGCCACCGAGAGATCTTAAGGAATAGATCAATTCCTTGTCTATTTTACGGGCAGCATCTCGGGTTGTAATAAGCAACTGGAAGAAAATAATCATGGTAATAAGAACAATTTTTGCTGTATCTCCAAGGCCGAAAATAACAAAAATAACAGGCATAAGAACTATCTTGGGTATGGGATATCCAAGATATATCAAAGGCGAAAATAAACGGTCAAATTTTTCATTACTGCCGAGGAGTAGCCCCAGAGGGGTCGCTGTAAAAAAAGCAATGATAAGCCCTGTAATTATACGAAAAGAACTTGCCATAATATGTTCCTGAAAATTTTTTTCTCCAATTTCTTTGAAACCCTGAGTAAATACCGATATCGGATCAGGAAGGATTGAACTGCCGAGAATAAAAGAAAGTATATACCAGGCTGTATAGATAAAGATTATTGTAATAAGATATGTAATGATCTGTTTTCTTTTCATTCGAGGTCTTCAAGAATTCTGCGCAGTTCAAGGCATTTTTCAAAAAATGAAGGTCTGTTCCTGTACTCCAGGGAACCCATATTACTGTTGTCAATTATTGCTCTTATACCTGCCCCCTGATTGTCAAGTACCATAATTTTCCGTCCAAGAAACACTGCCTCTTCAATATTGTGGGTTACTATAATAAAGCTGAATTTTCTTTCGTTAAATATTGAAAGAATTTTATTTTGCAGTCTTTCACGGGTAATAGTATCAATTGCAGCAAAGGGCTCATCCAGAAGCAAAAGTGACGGTCGCAGAAGGATTGCCCTTGCAATAGCAACCCTCTGACGTTGACCTCCGCTTAGCTGACCAGGGTAAAGGTGGTCTATGTCTTCAATCCCCAGCTCATGTTTTACAGAAATCAAATCTTTTTCATCAACTTTCAATTTTTGAAGGCGGGCGCCCAGCATTATGTTTGCTGCTACAGTTTTCCAGGGCAACAAACCATAATGTTGCAGAACAAGGGCAATTTTTCTGTCAGGCATATTTATAGAGTGGCCGTCCATCCATATAGTACCGTCTGTAGGAGGAAGGAGCCGGGCAATTATAAGTAAAAGAGTTGTTTTCCCGCAGCCTGAAGGACCAACAATAGAAAAAGAATCATTTTTTGAAAGACTGAGATTGATGTTCTGCAATACTGTCTTTGGCTCATCACCATTAGAAAATATTTTTGTTATGTTATTGAGCCTCAGCAAGTCATGGGAGAAATCCATCACCCACCATCTGACTGAATGTCAAATCTGTTTTTACAATCTTTTTTCTCTTGAGCCAGCTATATACATCCATTACCTGATTATGGTCAGGTAATGATAGTTTCGGGAATTCAGGTATAGGAAATGTTTGTTGAATGGGCTCAGGAACTCTGCATTCCCGGTTCATAACAGGACGAATTTCATCAGGATGTTTATTGATATATCTGGAGGCTTTTTCTACTGCTCCAAGAAATTTTTTTACCGTCCCGGGGTAACCTGCAAGAAATTTTTCATTAAATACAAGTACAGTAGCTGAAGCATCGGCTCCGGCATCATCAACCAAAATCCTGCATCCTTTCTGCTCGGCAAAGGTTACCAAAGGTTCGGGAAGCATTGCTGCCGGTACCTGACCTGCAAGGAGCATTTGCAGACGAATAGGTATACTTTTTATCTCTATCTTCTTTATTGTGTTTCTTTTATTGGATTTCGATTGCAAGAGCTTTGTCATGAGATAATCCAGAATAGTATTGGAGCTTACCGCTACCCCTTCTCCGGATATCACGGAAATTGATTTGTCTGAATGTCTTGGTGAGGAAATAATCGCAAACATTCTTTGTGTTTTTGTTGTATTAAATACTGTCGCGATCATTTTTACGGGTATGTTGTTACCTGACAGCACAATAGGTGTCATCATGTCACCAAAGTATCCCGAAATCTGTCCTGCAGAAAGGGCCACATCTTTTTCCATTGCAGAGTTAAATCTGACAAGTTCAACAGACAGTCCCTGTTCCTTGAAAAATCCCTTTTCAGAGGCAACGAAAAGAGGAAGAGCCTGTAATACAGGCAGTGTCCCGAATTTTATATTGTCTTTTTTGGGTTCTGCTGTACAGAGCAAAGGACTTGCCAGCACAATACCTGCTAAATAGAATATTATCAATATGGCAATCTTTTTTATTCTCATTTCTTCATCCTTAACATAGGAACTTAGCTGTATTATAATACCATTATTACAATACAGCAGAATAAAGCAATCTTTTCCGACTTATTCCACAATGTATTATTTACATAACTATGGAGTATTCCTTTTTTGAAATTCATCCTGTATTTCATCATTAGCAAAGCTGTATCCGGTGTTCTGAGCATGGGATATGAAAATTATTTCAATATATTTTAACTGATTAACTTTTCGCAAAATAGTATAGAAAAGAATAAACCGGTTGTCAATTACGAGCCGTTATCTTAATTTTTTATGGATAAGCATCCCATAGTATTCTTTAAAAAAAATGTAGTAGATAAGAATCGTCATTATAATACTAAGAGACAATGTCAAGTACATCATATCATGCCAGATATTTCTCACAACAAAAATTAAAATGAGAAGGATAATACCGGCAAAAAGCGATTTTGCTATCTGATGTATAGTATTTTTTGTCATTCTGTATTTTATCTTTCTTTTCAAACATATATAAAGTATTGAAAAATTATAAAGAGACACAATTGATGTGGCAAGGGATATACCGAGGTTGTTAAATTTTTTCATCAACAGAAAGGCGAGGGCTGCGTTTATAAGAATTGATGAAACACCTATGATTGCAGGTGTTTTTGTATTATGAAGGGCATTAAAAACTCTTACAAGCGAGAGGGAGAGAGCATAAAAGAGTATTCCCGTGCCATATCCAAAAAGCGCTCTGTTTGTCATTAATGTTTCTCTTGGAGTAAAGGCGCCACGCTCATAAAGTATTCTTATAATCGAGTCCCCTGTAGAACAAAGCAATATGGTAGACGGGATCATGGTTATGCAAAGGAGAATTAAGGTACCGTCAATATTTGAGTAGATGCTCTTCATATCTCCTTCATGGTAGAGTTTTGAAATCTTTGAAAACATTACTGTATAGACAGGTACAGCAAAAAGACTGAAGGGAAGAATAAAAATTCTGAAAGCATAGGAAAGGGAAGCCACCTCACCCTGTGGAAGGTATGAAGCTATTATTCTTCCCACAAAACTGTTAATAGGAACAATCGATGTAGCAATAAGAGCACCTGTAAAAAGTCTTCTCGCCTCTATTATAGATGGATGTTTCAGGGAAAGTTTAATGCTGTATCTGATGTTAAAGTTTTTCAGAAATGGAAATTGCACTACAATCTGTGAGATTGCACCAAGGGTAACTCCTGCTGCAAGGCTGTATATCCCGAATTTTTTACTCAAAAGTATTGCAGAAAGTATAAAAATCACGTTCCACAATATACCCGACATTTCAGGAGCTGCAAAATGTTCCTTTGCATTTAAAAAAGCCTTTATTACTGAAAGTACTGCATGGAGGGCAATAACAGGTATCATAATGATAAACAGAATTTTTGCAATTCCCTGCGTTTCAGAGCTGAAACCAGGTGCTATTAAACCAATAATTTCATTACTGAAAATAAGGAATATTATTGATATAAAAAGTGTAACTATTATAGCAAGGTTTATAAATGTAGAATAAATAACGGAGTATTCTTCATCGTTTTTAATATATTTTGTACATACTGGAACAAGAAAGGCGCTTGTTGCACCTGAAAAGAAAAGAGTTTGAATGAGTTCAGGAAAATTAAAGGCAATCACGAAGGCATCAACAAGGAGCGTTGCACCAAAAAGATATGCTTGAATTGCCTCCCTTACATAACCGATAGGTCTGCTTATTAATGTAATTAATGTAATTACAGAACCTTTTTTAATGATATCTCTTGCAGGATTAGCAGGATTGGTGGGATTATTGGAAGTACCCTGATCAGATGTTTTCTCTTTCAATATTTTTTCTCTTAGCAGTTTTACGCAGTTTATCCAGGGCTTTTTGTTCTATCTGTCTGATTCTTTCCCGCGTAACACCAAACATTTTTCCGATAAATTCGAGGGTCTGAGGTTCTTCTCCGTCAAGACCATATCTAAACATAATGACTTTTTTCTCATCAGTATTCAAGCCTTCAACCCATGAAGCTATTTCTTCAACTCTTTTTACCTGTTCAAGGGCTGCCAATGGTTCTTCATAGTAAGAATCACCTGTTAAAACATCTTCAAGAGTAAGCTTACCCTCTTCATCTATTACAGTTTCCAGTGAATATGTTTTGATTATCATGGAAAAGAGGTTGTTAACAAAATCAATGGAAAGACCCGTTTCTCTTGAAATATCTTCGGGCAATGGCTCTTTACCTTCCTTGTCCACATAATAGGTTGCCACCTTTGATATTTTGCGGATTCTTGATGAAATATGTATGGGAAGTCGGATAGTTCTTGAAAAATTTGCTATTGCCCGTTCAATTGACTGTTTTATCCACCATGTTGCATATGTGGAAAATCTGCATTTTCTCGACAGATCAAATTTTTCTACAGCTCTTATAAGACCGATGTTTCCTTCCTCAATAAGATCAAGATTTGACAACCCCTGATTCATATATCTTCTTGCTATTTTTACAACCAGCCTCAAATTCGCTTCAACAAGTTTTTTCTTTGCTTCCTGATCCCCCTTCATCATCCGTTCTGCATATTCTATTTCTTCTAATGCCGACATAACTGGAAGTTTTCTCAATTCCTTCATATAGAGCTTCTCAACCTGAAACTCTTCATATTCAGGTTTTTTTACCTGTGCCTTTTCTTCCATTATGCTTTCCAACCCTGATTACCGATAAGTTTAACGAATCTGCATCCTCCGTAACTTTGCTTATTGTAATTATCTTTTCCTTCTTTGGTATACACTATCAAATCCTGTGAATGCTCTTCACCTTCAGGAATGACAAGCCTTGAACCTGTGTTTAATTGATCCAGAAGAGCTTTCGGCACACAGGGAGCTGCAGCAGTAACAATAATCCCGTCATAGGGACTGTATTCCCTCCACCCGAGAGACCCATCATCTATGGTGATCAAAATATTCGTATACTTTAACTCATCAAGCAATTTTCTTGCCCTTTTTGCCAATGCAGGAATTCTTTCAACAGAATAAACCTGCTCGACAATCTCTGCAAGGACAGCTGCCTGATAACCAGATCCCGTACCTATTTCAAGTATCTTTTCGTCCCCTTTTAATTGGAGCAATTCTGTCATCAGGGCTACAATATAAGGCTGAGAAATCGTCTGTTTTTCACCTATGGGAGATGGATAATCTTCATATGCCTGAGACCGCAACGCTTCATCGAGAAAAAGGTGTCTCGGGATTTTTCGCAGGGCGTTTATGATTGTGCTATTCTTTATTCCTCTCGATATTATTTGGGAATCCACCATTTGTTGTCTTTTGCTGGCATATTCATTAAGTATCATAGCGAAAGCTCTTTTGCCCTTTCCATAGATCTTTCGACAGCCTTGATAATATTCCCTTTAAAAGCTCTTTCTTCCAGGATTGAAAGGCCGGCAATGGTTGTACCGGCAGGAGATGTGATCATTTCTTTCATAAGAGTAGGGTGAATTCCCTCCTCTTCCAACATTTTCAATGTGCCCTTAATTACCTGGGAACATATAATATTTGATTTATCCCTTGCAATACCTATTTTAACCCCTGCATCAATCATTGCTTCAAGAAAAAGCAGGAAAAAAGCAGGGCCACTCCCGCCAAGGGCAGTAATGGCATCCATCAGTTCCTCTCCTAATTCTATTATTTTTCCCATAGGAAGCATAAGACTTTTAACTTCTTCAAGTTCTTCCCTGTTTATATCAGGACTCGGTGAAATACCAATGGCGCCTTCTCCGACTTTAACACAAATATTGGGCATCATCCTGATTGCTTTTATTGATTTTCCTGCTAAGGAGGTTATATTTGAAAGAGTTATGCCTGCCATTATTGATATAACAATTTTATTATCATCAATAAGGTGTGAAATGCTTTTCAATATTTTTCTGGAATCCTGAGGTTTGATTGATAAAATTATATATTTGGACTTTTTTATCAGCTCTTCAATATTTCCTGTAAATTTTACTCCGTATCTGTCCCTTATGAATTTTACCCTTTCTTCTTTTATATCAAAACAGAGTAATGATTCCTTTTTAACGTTGCTTTTCAAAAAAGTTTTAACAATAGCTTCCCCCATGTTACCCAACCCTATGATCCCGATTTCATCCACATAACCCTCCTGCATCATAGCTAAATATTTTATATCTAAAGTTTATATCAAATGGGTGGTACATTTTAAAGCTAAATTTGTTCACAACCACACATATACTTGCTTCAGGATGTAAATTCATTTACAAGTTATTCTGTTTATTATAAATTAACGACAAAAACAAAGGCATTTTATAGTTGATCTGCCTGATCGAAAACAGGTGAATATGAAAAAAATAACAGAAAACGACTTGATTTTAATAATATACAAAGATAGAAGGTACTTGAAAAAGCTTCAAATAGATAAATCATTCCATGGAAAAGGCGGTACAATAAATTTTGCAGATCTGACAGGTCTCCCCTTCGGAATACGTTACGGTCAATACGAAATATATGAACCCTCAATGGAAGATATAATAATGTACGGTTTAAAAAGAGAAACCCAGATAGTTTTTCCTAAAGATGCGGGCTTCATATCCTTCAGGCTCGGACTGTCGAATGGCTCAAAAATGCTGGAAATAGGTACTGGCAGCGGTGCTCTGACATATGCCTTTTCTTGCAGTGTCGGACCGGATGGTTCTGTTGTTTCCTTTGAAAAAGAAGAAAGGCATCATAAGAATGCAAAAAAAAATATTGAACGTTTTGCAAAATGGGATAATACAAGACTCTATTACGACGACGTGGAAGAATTTGAAGAAAATGACTTTGATGCTGTATTCATTGATGTAAGAGAACCATGGATGTGCTTTGAAAAGGCTGGAAAGCTCCTGAAAAACAGCGGACTCCTCGGAATTATAGTACCAACTGCAAATCAAATATCAGATACATTGAAAGTATTGAATAACTATTTCGGAGATATTGAAGTTTTGGAAATTATGTTGCGGAGATATAAAACCGTTGCGGAAAGAGTCAGACCTGTCGACAGAATGGTCGCCCACACCGGTTATCTTATATTTGCCAGAAAAATAATTTCCATTGAAGATACTTTCACCAGTGATGGTTCACATATTCAATATGAATAGTCCACCTTCATCAGCAACAAAAAATTCTCTTTGAAGATAAATTTCGACGGCAAGTCTTGCGGGGAACACTTTAGAAATGTTAAGATTGAAACATGGCAATATTAAAAAAAGTACTTCTCCATATATGCTGTGCTCCATGTACGATTTACCCTTTAAAACAGTTAAGAAATGAGCACATGTACGTTCATGGTTTTTTTTATAACCCCAATATTCATCCTTACACAGAACATGTAAGGCGTCTTAAGACACTTGAAGAGTACGCAAAGGTTTCTCTGCTGCCTTTGACAATAAACAATTCATATGAACTTGAAGATTTTTTAAAAGGCGCACTTGCATACGGGAAAAACAGGTGTATTTTTTGTTACAGGACAAGGCTGGAAAAGGCCTTTCAGGAAGCCGTTGAAATTGATGCAGATGCAGTAACAACAACACTCCTGTACAGTAAATATCAAAGGCATGAAGACATCAGAACAATTTGTGAAGAATTTTCAAAACAGTATGGAATTGACTTTATTTACAGGGATTTCAGAACAGGATGGAGAGAAGGTATTGAGGAATCTATAAACTTGAATATGTACAGACAAAATTACTGCGGCTGCATATTAAGCGAAAAGGAGAGATTCAAAAAAAATTGATATTTAATCCCTGGCAATTGAAAATGAAAAGCATCCCCTTTAGCTTTCTCTTTATATACCCATAACCTGAACAATTACAGTCCTGTTTCTTTCTCTGTTATCAAAATCCATAAAAACTATCTGCTGCCATGTACCAAGCATAAGATTTCCATCGACCATGGGAACAGAAAGGCCGGGTTTCATAAGCGCTGCCCTGACATGGGAAAAACCGTTTCCATCACCCCATCTCATATTATGTTCATAATCCGCATTGGAAGGAGCAATTTTCTCCAACACCCTTTGCAGATCTCTTATAACTCCTGATTCATATTCTATAGTGGTAATAGTGCATGTAGAACCAGGGCAGAAAATAGTAACAAGACCATTTTCTATTTTTGAATTGCCGGTTATACTGATTGTTCTGGCTGTTATATCAATAGTATCCCCGAAACCCTTTGTTTTTAATTGAATTTGTTCGGTATATATCATTAATCTCCTCTTTTAATTATGCATCAAGTAAAAAAGTCCAAATAAAAACAACCTGATTTTTTTAAATCTGGAGATTTATCATGCAATCATGCTGGACAGACATCTCGTTATTTCACCAACATACATCCTGTGATAATCCTTTAAAGGATAAAGCTCCTCTATTTCAGGAACAAGAAAATGTGCAGGATTAAGATCCTGAAAATATATCTTTCTGCAAATCAGAACCAAACGTGCCTCGTTAAAATAAATTGAATTATCATCAAAAACAGGGGTGAGATTTGTTTCTTTTATTTTGTCAACATCTCTTCCCGACTTTGTTCCACAGTAAGTTAAAATATTTCTGTGTTGCTCCCCAAAAAACGAAATAGTATACATGCTTGAATTTTCCATGAATTGGTAGGTATGTCTGTTAGGTCTTATGACACAGAAACAGATATTCTTATTCCACAACACACCCAGTCCGCCCCAGGCTCCTGTCATGGTATTGAATGATTCTTTTGTACCCCCAGTAATAAGCATCCAGTCCTTACCTATAAGCCTGAAAGGGTTGTCATTTATGTTCTCCGGATTTATTTCCTGAAAATTGTTCATATTTTCACCTCCATGTAATATTATACTACATATCTTATTTTACTTTTATCTTCAATCATTTTAAAATAAAATCAGTCTACTAACAGCATTTTTTCAGATAAGATATGGCTTGATAAAAAATCCATAAATGCTTAATATATAAAATACGTTTGTTGCTTGGGTAGTAACAACGAATTCACGTAAAGGAGTTAAATATGATTGAAGTTTCTGAAAAAGCAAGTGAGGTAATAAAACAGTTTCTCGCAGGAAACAGTGGACCTTCCTCGGTTAGAATTATGAAAATGGAAGGCGGGTGATCCGGTCCGTCACTGGGCATGGCTCTGGATGAGCCACAGGAAAACGATGAAAAATTCAATGAGAAGGGTATATCTTTTATAATCGAGAAAGAATTGTTCAAAGAAGTCCAGCCAATAAATGTAGAATTCGTTGAATCTGCTTCAGGCGGAGGATTCATGATCAAGTCAGAACTTTCCAAAAATTCCGGATGCGGAGGCTCCTGCAGTTGCTGATTTTCAACTTAGCAAAAACCAGGTAATAAATGTCAGAAGAGCATACATTGGGAAAGATAATAAATATTTTCTTAATTATGCTCTTTCTTTTTCTTTTTTCTGTTGCAAATGTTAAAGCAGGTAAATATGAAATTACTGTAGGCGGCTGGATAATGGCCGTGGAAAGGGCAGATAACCTGTGGGGAAAAGGCAACAGAAGAATTGACAGTCTCAGCTCCAAGGCTGATCACAGCACATCATATCTTGCCCTCCCCTATTTCGATGCCAAATATATACCGGATTATCAGGATGGACGAACAAATGGTATCACCACTCTTTACATGAATACTGTTATAGAGCCTGGAAGTATAAATTTCGGTGTCAAATACTCCTTGCCTGAAGGAAACCTTGATATATCAGGTTTTTATTCTCTTATCGCAAAAAACTGGCAGAACCCTTACCTTTTGTACAGAACACCTACAAACACCATGTATTTCGGCGGAAGGATCATTTACTCAAAAATAATGGGTACCGGATTTTCACTTTCTTACAGAATTGCTGACACAAATGTTGATAATGATGTTATCGGCAGAATATATCCGACACTCAGACAGGATGGTCTTACCCATAAGGCAAGCATTAACTATAGATACAACCTGAATAAAATGTTCAGTATAATACCCGGGTTCTCATTTGAAAGAGGTGATTTTGACGGCAGTAGTAATAGTTATAACAATTATGGAGGTACTCTCGGATTTGCCATGAGAACATATCTGTTCAATCTTAATACAAATATATTTGGAAATAAGGCAAAATTTGACAGAATTCATCCTGTATTTGCAAAAACAAGAGATGAAAAAACATACGGGATCAATATCCTGGCCACATTCCCAGAACCTTTCAAATGGAAAAAATATGCATTTGTGGCTGGTATCAGTGGTTATCAAACAGAATCCAACATAAGGTTTTTCGACAGGTACACCTTGATGTCGCTTGTTGGACTTACGTACAGTTTTTAAGTATCTCCTATCTATAAAAACTACCGGAAATAGGCATTTAAAACATACTGCTGGAGCATTCTCTGTGTGTTAAAAAAAGAACCGTTTAAGGCTATAACATGGCGCATGATGTGAATAAAATGGTTCCTGTTATTATAAAACATAGGAATAATTACATTTTGAAGTTTATCATAGAGGGCTTCTGCATCTTTTGACGAATTCGGTTCTTCTGAAACATCTGCAGTCCTGTCACCTATAGACCATCCGGTAACTCCCTCGATATGCCCTTCAATCCACCATCCATCGAGTATACTCAAACTCGGAATCCCGTTAAGTGCTGCCTTCATTCCACTTGTTCCCGAGGCTTCAAGAGGAGGCATGGGTGTATTAAGCCATGTGTCCACACCTGAAGTTATCATTTTTCCCAGAGAAAAATCATAATTATCAAGGTACACAATTTTAACATTATTTTTCAACTGCTCTTTAAACTGGAATATCCTTTGAATAATAGCCTTTCCGCCATTGTCATTGGGGTGTGCCTTTCCGCTGTATATGATCTGTATAGGAGCTGATTGGGTTGATATACTTTTTAAGCGTTCAATATCAGTAAAAAGCAAATCACCTCTTTTATATGGTGTTGCCCGACGGGCAAAACCAATTGTATAGGCTTCGCTATCCATACCTGCATTTGTTTCTCTGTTCACATAGCCGATCAGCTCTTTTTTTGCCTTCATATGGGCTATCCACAGTTCATTTTCCGGGATATTCAGAGCATATCTTAGGCTAAAATTATCCTGTCTCCATCCTGATATATAACGATCAAAAAGTTCCTGTACAGGTTCTGATGCCCAAGTTTGGGCATGCACACCGTTGGTTATAGCATCAATGTGATAGCCTGCAAACATAAGATTTGAGACTTCACCATGCTTCTTAGCAACACCATTAACATAATGACTCAGATTCAGAGCAAGATAGGTCATATTCAATGTACGCATATCTGCCGCAGGGTCTTTAATATTGACACTTTCTTTACCCTGCCCGAGTATACGTTCAAAAACATTAGTGCACAAAACATCACTCATATCTATAAAATTATCATGATGTCCAAGCACCTGATATAACAAATCCATTGGGAATTGATCGTGTCCTGCAGGGACTGGTGTGTGGGTGGTAAAAATGCATTTCTTTTTGACTGTTTCTATGTCTTCATGTGTTACAGAGTCTCTTCCATTTTTTTTCGCTTCCTCTTCAAGCAATGCAAGCGTTAAAAGGCTCGCATGGCCTTCATTCATGTGATAACGCTCAATCTCAGTATATCCGAGAGCATTGAGTATTTTTACACCGCCAATTCCAAGAATGGCCTCCTGACATAATCTGTATTTCTGATCCCCACCATAAAGGTGTTGAGTAAGAGACCTGTCCCATTCAGAATTTTCAGGTAAATCAGTATCAAGGAAATATACCGGTACTTTAAAACCGTTTATGCCTGTTACCTCATATTTCCACGCACGATACAATACAGTCCGCCCTTCTAAAATTCCTGATATTCTGGGAGACTTTTCCTCCAGAAGATCCTCCACTACCCAATTTGCAGGTTCTTCAGTCTGCCATCCCTTTGAATCAATATGTTGAAAAAAATATCCTTTCCGATAAAGCAAAGTTACAGCAACCATCGGAATTTCAAGATCTGCTGCGGAACGGATAGTATCCCCTGCAAGTATTCCCAGACCTCCGCTATATGTTGGTATATGAGGGTCAACTGCAATTTCCATTGAAAAATAGGCTATCTTTCTTTCATCCATAGTTTTTATTATCTCCCTTTCAATCTATTTTCTCTGAAAAGAACATCAATTGCAACTAAAATATCATTTCTCAAAATTTGGAAGCGCATCAAAAATCATACCTCTAACTTTCTTAAGATTATTGCACAGAATAAAACTCCCCTGGTCAATATCTTTTGTTTCCCATGTTATATCGATATCCTGTTCTTTAAATTTTTCAATATTGGCTCTTTTATATCCAATAAGATGCGGTATATCTCTACTGTTCAATTTAACAATTATTTTGCCTCTTATTGATTCATTTTCAATATTTGCCTTAATTGCAAGGTAGAACAACAGTGATTTAACCATGTATCCAAAGGCAGGGTGAAACTGGCCTGCTGCTATTCTGGTTTTTATAAATTCGTTATCTGTAAGTCCCATTTTAACAGTCTTGATATTGTGTTTCAAAGCCTTCACATATAGATAGGCTACGCGTTCAAGGGCTTCTTCAAATTGAATTGGTATAAAAAGACCGTTTTTATACATTCTGTAGAGAGGGGTGTTTTTCAGAACAACAAGGGGGTAAACCCTTATATAATAAGGAGATAACTCAACAATCTGTCTGGCCGTCTCCATGATATCGTTCATAGTTTCATCAGGCAGGCCTGCCATAACCTGAATAGCAACATGAAATCCCTCTTTTTTTAAAAAATAAAAAGCTCTGTAAAAATCTTCTACAGTGTAACCTCTATTTAGTTGTTTCAACATTGAATCATTAAACACCGGCATCCCGAGTTCTACAATGGTCACCCTGTTCTCTTTCAGTATCTGGATTGTTTCCTCATTGAGAGGAACAGGTTTTGTGGATATTCTGAAATTTGAAATCTTCTCTGAAAAAAAATCAAAATATTGAAAAAGGGTCTTTAATGTCGAAGGTTCCACATTGAAAATATTCCCTCCGAATAAGCCCACTTCAAATTTTCCCGTTATTTTTCCAAGAGTATCTACAATAAGAGAGGCCACATCCTGGCTATGAACATCGGTTATGCATCCCTGGTCACAATATATACAACGGTCTGCACATCCAAGGTGAGGGAGAAAAACTGGCACAATCATACATATAGAATACAAAACTTCGGATCGGGAATCCAGCATGTAATAATATTATTCGCTTCATATTGAAATTGTTTTGTTTCCTGGTATACAAAAAAGGATCGGGAAGACAAAAACATGATTGCAAAAAAGTAAGATGTTCTGAGGAGAATGATATTTTCCTTTATTGTTTTAGCTTAAATTTTTATACATCATTTAAACTATTCAAAAGCAATCTGGCTGCATGTTGTTCTGCTTCCTTTTTGCTTTTACCTGTACCTTTTGCTTTAAATTCATTATTAATATATGCAATTACAGTAAAACCATCTCTGGTTTTTCTTGAAAACTTGTATTTTGGCAGTATACCCCACTTTTTTTGTGAATATTCCTGGAGCATATTCTTGGGACTTTTCTCTGTAAGTTTCTCTTCTTTAAAATAGGGTTTAAACAACGTTTTTATGACACGGGTTGTTTTTCTTATTCCTCCATCCAGATAAATTGCCCCTATCAGTGCCTCAACCATGTTTGACAGGACTTTGGATTCCTCCGGCACATTATTATCACCATTCCCATAATTCATGTGTTGTTTAAGGTTTATGGTATGTGCAATATCTGTGAGGGTTTCTCGTTTTACAAGGCTTGAACGGGCATTGCTTAAAAAGCCTTCATCTCTGTCCCTGAATTTTTTGTAAAGAAATATGCTTATAATACTGTTCAGAACTGCATCACCAAGATATTCCAATTTTTCATTATCAGAATGTTTCTCTTCCCTCTTTTCATTAAAACAGGAACTATGAGTAATCGCCTGATTTAAAAGTTCCCTGTTCTTAAATGTATAGGAAATTGTTTCTTCTAAAGGAGTTGTATACATAGTTTATATTAAAGACACAGAGAAAAAGACCGATGGCTCTTACCCTGTGTCTTTGTGTAGACATTTTATATCTTAAATGATTCTTTCATTCCAGTAAATTTTTTTCTCAGTTTCGGTTTTTCTATCTTTCCTGTAGGATTACGGGGTACTTCATCAAAAATAATTTTTCTCGGTCTTTTATACTTTGGCAGTCCCTCACAAAATTTCATCACTTCGTCTTCAGTCAATATTTTCCCGGGAGTTACATCAATAACAACAGCAACTATCTCACCAAGGCGGTCATCAGGCAACCCTATCGCAGCCACATCTTTCACACAGGGATTTCCATGAAGGAAGTCTTCCACCTCAACAGGAAAAACATTCTCCCCTCCTGTTATAATAATATCCTTCTTACGGTCTACAAGCCAGATAAAACCATCTTCATCCTGTCTTGCCATATCTCCGGTAAAAAGCCATCCTCCCACAAGAGATTTTACTGTTGCTTCCTTGTTTTTATAATATTCCTTCATTACCCCATCACCCCTGACACAAAGCTCCCCGGCTTCTCCTCTTTGCACAGTGTTTCCGTTTTCATCAACAATCTTTGTTTCCCAGTTAAAACCAGGGATACCGATAGCACCTATCTTATGCTCATTCCCCATGCCAAGATGAACACATCCCGGACCGGTTGACTCGCTGAGACCGTAATTCGTATCATAATCCATTGAAGGAAAATATTCTTTCCAGTGTTTTATAAGTGCGGGTGGTACAGGTTGGGCGCCTATATGCATAAGTCTCCACTGTTCTAATTTATAATCCGATGGTTTTAACTCCCCGCTGTCAAATTTCAGAAGGATATCCTGTGCCCATGGTACAAGAAGCCACACAATAGTTCCACCCTCCTCGCTCACTGCTTCAAGAACCCATTCCGGAGTTACTCCCTTTAAAATTACAGCCTTACTTCCAACAATAAAGCTTCCGAACCAATGCATTTTTGCACCGGTGTGATAAAGAGGAGGAATTAATATAAAACAATCTTTTTTTGTCTGCCTGTGATGTGCATTTTCAGTTATACAAGCACTGAACATATTCCTGTGAGTAAGTAATATGGGCTTTGGCTGACCGGTAGTACCAGAAGTAAAATAAAGACCGCAGGGATCATCATAGGTTATGCTCGTATCCAGAGGGACCGTAGAACAAGCATTGACAAGAACTGTAAAAGATTCTGCATATGAAGGAACAGTTTTTCCTGCACATATGTAATCAGTAACTGTGGGTAATTTGTCTTTTATTACATCAATTCTGTTTGTAAACTCCTCATCAAAAACCAGTATCTTGGGATCAGCAACATCGCAACAATATTTTACATCATCGGCAGTAAAACGAAAATTGAGAGGAACAACCCATGCACCTGTTCGCACTATACCGAAATATGCCACAAGCCAGTCAATGGAATTCATCATAAAATGGACAACTTTATCGCCCTTTCTAATGCCTTTTTCTACAAGGACATTAGAAAATTTGTTTGCCCTGTCATCAAATTCTTTCCATGTAATTTCCTGTCTCATTCCGGTTGAGGCTGTCCGTTCTATAAGTGCTGTATCAGATGGAAACATTCTTGCATTCCTTGCTAATATCTCACCAATATGTGTGTATACATCTTCCATGATAGAATCCTCCTGATTTGCTTGATTATTTAGGTGTTGACAAATATTATTGTACAATTTATCATGCTAAATAATATAACAATAATACAAAAAAAGTATACAATAAAAAGGATGTTAACATGAATTTTGCTGTATTTTCAGGACTCAATGCAAGCAAATTCCCTTCAAGAGAATTTATAATAGAAAGTTATCCCTCAAAAAATTTAAGAAGGAGTCTGACTTGGGGACAGTTTGACGATCAGGCGAATAAGCTTGCAAATTATCTGATAGATGAATGCGGAATAAAAAAAGGCGATACGGTTTTACATCTAATGGTAAACTCCTTGGAATGGTACGTAAGTTATATAGCTGTTCTAAAAACAGGAGCAACTGTTACGCCGCTTAATTTTCGTTTTGCGAGCAGTGATATACTGTATGCTTCAAATGTAACAGAATGTAAGGCCTTTATTTTAAATGACACTTTTAACCAGCGAATTGAGCAAATTATTGAGGAAATGGATTACTGCAGGCACTTTATTTGCCTTGGGGACAAATTGTTACCTGGTGTAAAATCATATAATGAGATAATAGAACAGGGTAATGGAAACAGAGTATGCCTTGAGACTGATGATGACAGTACCGCTGAGCTCATGTTTACATCCGGTACTACCGGAGATCCCAAACCCGTTTCCCATACTCATAAAACACTTTTTTTTACAGGCCTGGGTAATGCCCTCACATATAATGAAGGGTATAACAGTGTCTATCTTTCCCCGCACCCCTTCTATCACAGCGGTACACTTTTTCTTTCTTTTCCCTCCTACATTGCAGCCGGTAAGATTCTTATGCCCATGGAAATGCAACCTAATTTTTATTTAAAATCTATTGCTATTGAAAAATGTACAGGTGGATGGAACACTGTTCCCACGTGGGCTGATTTGATAAACACCATCAAAACAGGTGAAATTAACCTTGCGAACTACGATCTTTCAGCATTGAGGCATATCGAGATAGGGGCCCAGCCTGTTCCATATGCACTCCTGGAAGATTCGAAAAGAATATTTCCAAATCTGCCAATTTCAAATATATATGGCATAACTGAAGGGGGTGGTGGAGGACTTATAAATTGCTACGATGAAGACATATTGCGTAAACCAGGTTCAATAGGCAAGGCAACAGTATTTATGGAAGCAAAAATAATTGGTTCTGACAAAAGGGAAGTTCCTGCCGGCCATATAGGAGAACTGTTGCTTAAAGGTCCCCGTATCATGAAGGAATACGCCTTTAATTATGAAATGACGGCAAGAACAATTACAGATGAATGGCTCCACACAGGAGATCTCGCTTATAAAGATGAAGAAGGATTTATCTTTTTTGCTGACAGAGCTAAGGATCTGATTATCAGAGGCGGTGAGAACATATTTCCTGCTGAAATAGAAGATGTACTCCGTAAACATCCAAAAATACAAGATGTGGCAGTACTCGGTTATCCTCATCCAAGGCTTGTGGAAATTGTCATGGCTATCATACAGACAAAAGAAGGGGCAACTCTAACAAACGATGAAATACTCGATTTCTGTAAAGAAAATGGACTCGCAAAATATAAATGGCCGGAAAAATTTGTCCATACCACCATCCCCCGCAATCCGGCCGGGAAGATTGAAAAATCTAAACTAAGAGATATTTACGTAAAACCGGCAAAAGATTAAATTGAAAAAGAATACTGTAAAGGTCAATTGCATTCAGCAGTTATTTTCTGTTAAGCTTAGTAAAACACTTTAAAAAATATTTTTATGGAATGATGGTAATGACGAGAAATAAAAAAATTGGTACAGTTTTAATTATCATTGGAATTTGTATACCCGTCATATTGCTCTCTTTTGTATCAGAATACAAGGAAGGTGCGGGTTTTATAAAAAATCTTCTTGGTTTAAAAATCATGGTCTGTTTAACTGAAAAATTCAAAATAGGCATACCCTACCGTTTTTTTCTTGCTTTAGGAATATTGCTTGCTTTTATTGGCATAAGATTTTTTGATAAGGCAAAATTGACACCTGATGACAACCATACAGATTGAATTTTTCTGGTTTCAATATGAACCACAAAAATGTAAAACAGTAATTTGATTGCAAGCAGTAATACCAGACAGTAATATCATTGTGGCTTTAACCTGAAATCTATCGGTAATTGAACTACCACCATCCTATTATATTTATTATGAAAAGACGCAACTTTTGCAAGCGCATCCTTTGCTGCTTCATCAAGTACAGATATACCTGAGCTTTTCATAATCTTCACGTCGCTAACCAACCCTATCTCGTTAATAACAAAATAAAGAATTACTTTACCTTCCCAGCCAAAACGTCTTGCTTTTTCAGGATATTTTAATTTTTTTAAGACTGTTTCCCTTATATACCCATAGTCATAAGCTTTTTCTCCTCCTTGTCCTGCTTTAATATGCAAACCAATCTCATTTCCATTCATTCCACCAGAAACATTGTGGTTATCTTTTCCCGGTTCCCTTTTTTCGTAAAAGCGTCCACCATCATTTCTATTCCCCGATGAATGTTGATCAGACATAACTGCATTCAAAGATACAACCCCTTCTGTTTTCATGCTTTCCAAGTCTTTTACAGGATGATTTTTCTTAAAACTTTTACTTTCCGTAACATCATAAATATTGGACATTCCATCGCTGATTGTTTTTGTCCCTTCGGTCTCAGAAATGTTGTTTTGTCCTTTACTGTCTGTTCCAAGCTCTCTATTTTTGTCACCGGGCAATGTTCCAACCGGTTTCAAATCTTTTTTGTTCTTCAATTTTCTGCCTGTACCTCCAACAGCTGTTCCACCCGGGTTTTCTGCAAGTTGAATCATTGCAAAATCCACGACAATACTCTCTGTCGGGGAAATTGAATTAACAAATAAGGAATAAAAGAAAAAAAACGAATGAATTGTAAGAGATATTACTAAGGCAATATAGAAATCTTTTGTCAAACCTGACAGTTTTTCTGAAATATTATTCAGAACATATTTTAACATATTCATGATTTATAATTATAACTCAATGATCATAAGAAGTATAACTAAGGTTTTATATGATTCCTGTCTCAAAATAATAAAATTATATTTCCACATTCATATATTTAGAAATAAGCAATCTGCCGGGAAATATTCTCTTTATCTGAATAAATTCTATGACTCAGGCCTTTGCTTGATAACAGATTCTATAATTCTATCAATTTTTGATTTAGGCAAAACGCCAAAAACTTTTTTCAAGTCATCTGCTGAAAATCTTTCCTTCAAGAAAGTATAAATATCCATCCTGTTCTGCCAGCATCCAACTGTATTTCTACAGGGCAGCCCATCACTCACTGATATACAATAGTTAATATCAACAACCATGCCAAGCTGTGTGCAATAGATTTCCATGTTAAACCTCCGACGCAATAAGAAACCGGGCACAGAGTACTGTAAACATAAATACCAGTCTACAGCACTCTGCCTTGAACCTTTTTTTTGTTTAAACAGGTTTAGGGTACTGTTCCAGTCCTTTTATAAGTTTTTTTATCTCCTCATCAGGAAGTGCATAATCTGTAAGTTTTCCTGACAAATATGCATCATATGATGCAAGGTCTACTATTCCGTGACCGCTCCAATTCATAAGAATTACTCTTTCTTTACCCTCTTCTTTAGCTCTCCTGGCTTCCTCTATAGCGCATGCTATGGCATGATTCGTTTCCGGCGCAGGTATAAAACCTTCTGTTCTGGCAAACATCAGACCTGCAGCAAAGGTATCAAGTTGAGAATATGCTCTTGCTTCTATCAGTCCGTCCACAAGCAATCTGCTAACAAGAGGAGCCATTCCGTGATATCTCAGGCCGCCAGCATGGATAGGTGCAGCAACAAAATCATGACCAATTGAATACATCGGTAAAAGTGGTGTTGATTTGGCAGTATCACCAAAATCATAAACATAGGGACCTTTCGTCAGAGTCGGACAGGATACAGGCTCTGAAGCAATAACCCTCACTTCTTTACCATGAATTTTGTCCCTTATAAATGGAAAGGATATCCCGGCAAAATTACTCCCTCCACCTGCACAACCTATAACTATATCAGGATATTCACCTGCCATGGCCAACTGTTTTTGTGCTTCAAGCCCTATAATAGATTGATGCATTATTACATGGTTAAGTACACTGCCTAAAGAATATTTGGAATTTTTAGTGTTCACGGCATCCTCTATGGCTTCACTTATCGCCATTGCAAGACTGCCTGGATGCTCAGGATTCTTATCGTAGTATGTCCTGCCTGCATTTGTATCAGGACTCGGGCTCGGTACACATTTTGCCCCCCATGTTTCCATCATCATTTTTCTGTAGGGTTTCTGATTGAAACTTACCCTCACCATATAAACCTTAAGTTCGAGGCCAAACTGGTTGCATGCAAAGGCAAGAGCACTACCCCATTGACCAGCCCCTGTTTCTGTCGTCAATCTCTTTGTACCAAAAACTTTATTGTAATAAGCCTGTGCAATAGCTGTATTAGGTTTGTGACTACCAGCAGTACTAACACCCTCATTTTTATAATATATGTGAGCCGGTGTTCCAAGAAGTTTTTCAAGAGCATATGCTCTATACAGAGGGGTTGGCCTCCACATAAGCAATTTTTCTATTACTTCGTCCGGTATATCAATCCACCTTTCTGTGCT
The DNA here is from genome assembly GCA_964429485.1 of uncultured Syntrophorhabdaceae bacterium. Classification (GTDB taxonomy): domain Bacteria; phylum Desulfobacterota; class Syntrophorhabdia; order Syntrophorhabdales; family Syntrophorhabdaceae; genus JAPLKB01. The sequence continues at coordinate 6,068 of CAYSBW010000020.1, read as the reverse complement.
TACTTCCTGTTCAATAAGATTCATAGGGAAAATCGGGGCAAGCATGTCCGGCGTGATAGGCTCTCCTGTGGCCGGATTCAGAGGCGGGGGAAGGGGATGCGGCAAATCAGCCTGAATATTGTACCAGGCCCTAGGCATGTCCTGTTCATTTAAAACAATTTTTCTGTTCATATATTCCTCCTTTTATTAATAAATAAAAAAAGGCCATGGTTTTATTAAATCCCATGGCCTTTAAATAAAAAAGCCACGGACGGTGTGAATCCGTCCGTGGCCGGTTATTACGGTTTCACACCTACATTACCTGCCACCACCATATCCATTGAATTTTTATGGTTTCTTTTTTCATAATGGATATTTTGTAGCATAGAGCCACAATAGTGTCAAGTTTTTTCTTTACATTTTTTTGTTAACTAAAGAGGTTTTACGGGACTTTGAATTGCATCATCAAAACATCTGTGGTATATCAGTGGGCATGTTTACACGAAAAAAACTCATAATACTCCTTTCCCTGATTGGACCGGCAATAATAACCTCTAATATAGACAACGATGCAGGAGGCATTGCCATCTATTCTATAGCAGGTGCCCGTTATGGATACAATCTGCTCTGGAGTCTCATACCTACGGTTTTTCTCCTAATGGTTTATCAGGAAATGTCTGCAAGAATGGGCGCAATCACGGGTAAAGGACTTGCCGACCTCATACGTGAAAATTATGGAATAAGAACCGCTTTCTGGGTTATGGTGTGTCTCTTTTTTACAAATCTCGGAAATACCATGGCAGAATTTTCAGGATGGGCAGCAAGCATGGAACTTTTTAATGTATCCAAGTATATTTCCGTACCCTTGGGAGCCATGTTTGTATGGTTTCTTGTCAGGAGATGGAACTACAGTATATTTGAAAAGATATTTCTCTTTGTCTGCCTCATATATCTTACATATATATTTTCTGCATTCTCTGCAAAACCGGACTGGAAAGATGTGATGATTAAAACAGTAACACCTACCATGCAATGGAATATGGATTACCTTATTATAATTGTAAGTATTATAGGAACATCCATTACACCATGGCAACAATTCTATCTTCAGTCTAATGTAGTGGAAAAAGGGTTGAGTGAAAAACATCTATGGGCAACAAGATTTGATGTTATTTTCGGTTCCATAATGATGGGCGTAGTTGCCTATTTCATTATAGTAGCTTGCGGGGCAACCCTGTATCCTGCAGGTATCGATATAAATTCTGCAGAAGATGCTGCTCTGTCATTAAAGCCTCTGGCAGGCGAATATGCCTATATACTTTTTGCCGTAGGCCTTGCCAATGCTTCACTTTTTTCCGCTTGCATAGTCCCTCTTGCAACAACTTACTATATATGTGAAGCCTTTGGATGGGAAGCGGGCATCGGAAAAAGTTTCAGGGAAGCTCCACAATTTATGTCCATGTTCACAATAATTCTGATACTTGGCGCCTCTTTTATACTTATACCAAATCTTCCTCTTATTAAAGTAATGTGGTTTTCTCAGATAATAAACTGTTTTCTGCTTCCTGTGGTTTTGATATTTATGCTCCAGTTGATTAACAATAAAGAACTTATGGGTGAATACAAAAACTCCTTATGGACAAACCTTGTATCTTATGTAAGCACCTTAATACTTATTATTTTAAACGTGACTCTTCTTTTTAGTGCAATATCTGATTTTTTCCTTGTTGATTGACATTTGGTTATTAATACTATAAGTTTAATAATAATGAATATTCCTGCTACCCTGACAATCGTTATCGTTAAAATGTCGAAATGACTCCATATAAATAAAAAATTAATAAAATGAAACAGGGGGATCTATGTCAAGTGTAAATAAAGTGATACTTATCGGAAGGCTCGGTGCAGACCCTGAGTTGCGATATACAGCAGAAGGCTCACCTGTTGCTACATTTAATGTTGCAACATCAGAAACATGGAAAGATAGAAGTGGAAACAAACAGGAGAAAACCGAGTGGCATAGAATAGTAGCCTGGAGGAAGCTCGGTGAGATTTCTGCAGAATATTTAAAGAAAGGTAAACTTGTCTATATTGAAGGAAAAATCCAGTCACGTGAATTTGAAGGAAAAGATGGAGCAAAAAGAAAAATGTATGAAATCGTTGCATCAAATATGAGAATGATTGGAGGAAATGCCCAAAGCGAAGGTGGAAGATGGAAAGCAGATGATACTTCACCTGTTATTCACGATGATGATTTCATACCTGAGATAGAAGAAGATGATATAAAAATATAAAAAAATATTAATCAGTATGAAAAGGATTGCAGGATAAAACCTAAATTTTATGGATAGCTTTAGTGGATTTTCTTAATTTTTTTGGAAGTTTTCTCGGGTTGCCTCTTTTTTTTGCAGAATTCCGGTAAGTTTCATATGATTCGTCATTGTCATCAGTTCCTGCGATATTGTTAATCATCAATGCTTCCATGCCCGGTGGGGTAAGAAAGGCAACACCATTTTTCTTTGCTTCATCAATAATAACACGATCAGAACTTACAGCAATGATACCAGCTCTTTTTTCCCTTATAAAACCTATGATAACATCGTCTGCAGTTTCGTTCTCCCTGGAATACACAACACTAATACCTTTATAATTTTCTCGTTGCCGACCAGGTGAAGAGCTGTTGTATGCATCAAAAACAACTGTTAATTTGACACTCTTCAATCTTTTGTATTGTAAAAATCTGTCAAGCAAAGCTCTTCTCAACATATCAAGACTTGCTTCACCTGTAGGCGGAGAAGTCCTGATTCTGTTTATGTAGTTGTATCCATCAATTATTAAGTGGGTCATGGCAGTTTACGGCAGCTTATTTTTGCCGATCTTTCCGTCCGTAATGATCTTTCAATATCCTGTCGAGTACACCGTTTATAAAATCACCGGAATCTCCATTTCCATATTTTTTACCCATTTCTATGGATTCATCGATTGCAACCTTTGGTGGTACATCATGAGAAAATAACATTTCGTAAACACCGATTCTCATAATATTCTTATCAACAAAGGCTATTCTGTCCATTTTCCAGTGTTCACAAGCTGATTCAATCAGAAGGTCTATTGCGTCTCTTTCTTTTTTTATGCCTGACAAAAGAAATACTGAATAATCTATTATATCTTTCTGGTAAGGGAAAATTTCACAGTATTTTTCAAGAGCATGCTCAGGATCTTCGCTATTTGTCTCCAACTGATAAAGCATTTTGAGTGCTAGTTCTCTCGCTTTTCTTCGACGCACAAAACATTGTCCCTTATAAGATTTACCATTTCTATTGCACTCAAGGCAGCATCATAGCCTTTGTTTCCTGATTTGGTTCCTGCACGTTCTATCGCCTGTTCAATATTCTCACTTGTGATAATGCCAAAAACCACAGGTTTTTCATACTCAAGAGAAACCTGTGCAATACCCTTTGTAACCTCGGACGCAATGTATTGAAAGTGTGGAGTTGCACCTTTTATGACAGTTCCAAGACATATCACACAGTCTATATCCTTCTTCCCTGCCAACATTTTTGCGATAAGAGGTATTTCAAAAGCACCGGGAACTTTGTATATATCAATCTGTTCATCCTCTGCACCGTGCCTTTTTAAACCATCAAGGGCACCTTCAAGGAGCCTTTCTGTAATAAAGCTGTTAAATCTACTTACAATTACTGCAAACTTAAAGCCTTTTGCATTAAGCTTTCCTTCGCATATCATAATAGATGCTCCTTATATATTGTTAAGAATGTGGCCCATTTTTTCCTGCTTTGTTTTAAGATAGTTAAGACTGTCCTTTGTCGGTGATATTTCAATCGGCACACGCTCAACTATTGTCAGGCCATAGCCTTCAAGTCCTATTATCTTTGTCGGATTGTTCGTAAGGAGTCTCATCTTTCTTACACCAAGATCATTTAAAATCTGAGCTCCAATACCATAATCTCTCAGGTCAGGTGAAAAACCCAATGCAATGTTTGCCTCAACCGTATCATGTCCATGATCCTGCAAATTGTAGGCCTTTAACTTGTTAAGCAAACCGATTCCCCTGCCCTCCTGCCTCATATACAACAAAACACCCTTTCCCTCTCTCTCAATCATACCGAGGGCAGCCCTTAACTGTTCTCCACAATCGCACCGAAGTGATCCAAGAACATCCCCTGTAAAACACTCGGAATGTACCCTGACAAGCACGCTATCATCAGGTTTTATATCTCCTTTTACAAGTGCTAAATGGGTTTTTTTATCAATATCATTTTCATAGCCTATTATTGTAAATTCTCCACCGTATCTTGTGGGTATCCTTGTTTCAGTCACTCTTCTTACAAGCCTTTCAGTTTTTGTCTTATATTTAATTAAATCCGCCACAGTGCAGATTTTTAATCCATGTTTTTCTGCAAATACTTCGAGGTCGGGCAGGCGTGCCATATTTCCGTCTTCCTTCATTATTTCGCAGATAACACCTGAAGGTTTTAAACCTGCAAGCCTTGCCAAATCTACAGATGCCTCAGTGTGCCCCACCCTTACAAGAACACCACCTTCCTGCGCAATAAGAGGAAATACATGGCCCGGTCTCACAAGATTATCAGGTGTTGCTTCGTCATCTATGGCCACTTGTATTGTCCGTGCTCTGTCATGGGCAGATATACCTGTTGTTACTCCCTCCTTAGCTTCTATTGATATAGTAAAAGCAGTATTATGTTTCGATGTGTTTTCCTGAACCATTAAAGGAAGGTCTAAAGATTTTGCCTTCTCTTCTGTCAAAGAAAGGCATATCAACCCGCAGGCATAACGGGCCATAAATGTAATAACTTCAGGAGTCACTTTTTCAGCGGCGATCATTAGATCACCTTCATTTTCTCTGTCTTCATCATCTGTGATAATGACCATCTTGCCTTTACGTATATCAGGGATTACTTCTTCTATATTTGAAATCACCATATCTTATTCCCCTTTTATAAATCCTTGTTCATAAAGAAAGCCCATACTGATCCCTTTTCTGTCGGGCTTTTCCATGAATCTCTCAATGTATTTCCCGATAATATCCGTCTCTATATTAACCTTGTCATACATTCTTTTTTTTCCAATTGTTGCCTTTAATGATGTAAATGGAATTATATTAACAACAACCATATTATCATGTTGCTCATTGACTGTCAAACTTATTCCATCTATGGTAATTGAGCCTTTCTTAACTATATACCTTGACAAATCTTGGGGTATCTCAATTTCAATTCTTATTGAATCGCCTGCAGTTTTGATATTTTTTATTGTGCCCATACCATCAACATGTCCCATGACAAAATGACCTCCGAATCTGCCGTCTGAAGCCATTGCCCTTTCAATGTTTACCGGATCACCTGATTTTTTGTTTTTTAAAGTAGTCAAATTTAGCGTTTCAAGTGATGCATCTGCATAAAAAGTTCCCCTTTCAAGCCTGGTGGCTGTCAGACAGACTCCATCAACAGCAATGCTGTCACCTTCATATATACCCTGGTCGCTAAGGTATGTTTTTATACAAAATTCCCACTTACCTCCAGACTTTCGGATATCAGCTATAAAACCTACATCCTCAATAATTCCTGTGAACATAGCCCTCAACACATATATCTTCTTTAAACCTTTTGATCAAAGAAATATCAATTTTGTATGCATCCTTTATAAAGTCAATTCCCCTGCCCCCGATAACATTAAGAGCATTTTTCCCTCCGATAAGAATTGGAGCATAAAATAATATCACCTTATCCAGAAGACCTTCCTTCAGAAGTGTACTATTTGTTTCACCGCCGCCTTCCACAAGAACACTTATTATTCCCTTACAGCACAATTCTTCACATACATATTTTAATGGAATTCTTCCACTTTCTTCTCTGGGAACTTTTACAATTTCAACACCGAGTGATTTCAGTTTGGCCTCTTTGTCTGAACGAACACCTTCTAAAGCAAAAATCAGTGTCTTATATTTTTTTGAAGTTTTAACCATATCACTTGCAAGGGGTATCCTGAGTTTAGAGTCAAGAACAATTCTCACAGGATATTTCTTAGGACGAAGCATGCGCGGAACA
>CAYSBW010000019.1:15592-39270 GCA_964429485.1 uncultured Syntrophorhabdaceae bacterium | reverse complement strand
TTCATTGAATCTTTGATTTTCATACTCTTCCATGCAGAAAGCCTTGACAATTCTCTGACCTGTTACGGTTTCATGCAAAAAATTGGTCAGTCTTGCCATTTCCTTCTGTGTTTTCGTACTTACTTTTCTCAATCTTTTCCCAAAACTCACTATAGGATATATTGCAAAGGGCAAGACAACAAAAGCAATAATGGCAAGCTTCCAGTCCCTGTAAAATACCACAAATATAAGTCCTATGATTGTAAAAGAATCTTTAAGTATAGCAGTAAAGGCATCTGATACAGTACTCTGAACAAGAGTCACATCGTTTATTATTCTTGAAATGATAGTACCTGTAGGTGTTCTATCGAAAAAAGATAAAGGCTGTCTCTGTAGAGCTCTGAAAACCTGATTCCTTATGTCAGTTATAACTTTCTGACCTACATAGCCCATCAAATATGCCTGAAAATAGTCAAAAACTCCTTTGAATAAATATAAAATAATCACACCAACAGGAATTATGTAAAGCATGGTTGCATTTTTTTCAAAAAAGATATGATCCAAAACAGGCTTGACAATATACGCTGTTAAACCATTTGTTGCAGCAACACAGGACATAAAAACCATGGCAAAACAGAGTTTTTTCCAATAAGGTTTAACGTATCGAAGGAGTCTAAGATAGAGTGCCATATGTTTCTTCTAAAAAATCAATAATCGTATTTTTTGTCATTTCGTATGAATCCATATTACCAAGCTTTGATCTTATTTTGATCAATTCCTCATTGTTTTCGGGATTAACTTTATTTAACATATTGAGTGCCTTTTCTGCAATCTTTTCAGGGTCTAAGTGCTGTATTATCTCAGGAAACACCTCTTTCCCCGAGATAATATTTGGAAGACTGATATATTTTGTCTTTACCAAAAATTTAGCTAAAATATAGGATATTCTTGAAACCTTGTAGATAACTACTGTGGGCGTTCCAAGAATTGCAGCCTCAACAGTTGCACTGCCCGATGCCATAATGGCAATATCACAATAGGAAAGCGCATCGTAATTAAGATCTCTAAGATAATTTATTTTTATATTATTAGCGTTGAAAGCTTCAATTACATCCTGATCAATACCGTCAGCCAAAGGTAAAATTATGGCTGCTTCATTAAAACGATCCATTATCTTTTCAATTACCTTTATCAATATTGGCATATGTTTCCTGATCTCGTTATTCCTGCTTCCCGGCATTACAGTTATAACAGGTTTTTTTGACATTAAACCAATATTTTCTAAAAATTCCTCTTTACTAAACAACGGCTTTGTTGTTCTTACAAAGGGATGTCCAACATATGAAGCTTTAATGCTAAATTCATCATAGAATTTTTTCTCAAATGGAAGTATACAGATTACCCTGTCTACAAATTTTTTTATTATTTTTATACGTCCCTGTCTCCATGCCCAGATCTGGGGAGGAATAAAATATATTACAGGAATATTGTATTTTTTTGCCATCCTGGCAACCCTCATGTTAAAACCAGGAAAATCTACAAGTATTACAAGAGAAGGTCTGTTGTTTTTTAAATGCTTTTTGATTTTAAAAAAAGCAGTCCATATATGTTTCAATTTTGGAAAAATTTCATGAACGCCCATGATAGATATATCTCTATAATCATGTATGATACTGACACCGAGTTCTTCAAGCTTTCTGCTGCCTATACCGCTAAATTCAAAATCAAAGGATGCTTTTATCCTTTTAACGACATTGTAAGCATGGATTTCTCCAGAAAGCTCTCCCGTTATAATAACTATTTTTTTATTGAACTGTTTTTTTGAATTAATATTATGCAATATTTTCTTTTATTTGATTAGCAAGTATAAGGGCTTTGAGACCGTCTTCACCTCTGACAGAAGGCTTTTTTTCACCTTTAATTGAAGATACAAATTCTAACAGTTCCTCCATCACAGAATCTATCTTATCCGAGACATATTCTGAGGTTTCAATGTTGTTGTCTCCTTTTTTTATATTAAAAATTGATTTGCCATTCAGTAAATCAATATAAATATTTTTATCCTTCTCAAAAACAGAGAGAGATCTCTCCTTTTGTGATGCTATTCTGCTCGCAAATAATCCCGCAGTGAATCCATTCATAAATTCAATCGTAGTATTAACCATATCCAGAGTATTTCCGATAAAAGAAATGCCCTGTGATGTAATATTTTTTACATCACTTTTTGCAATTGACAAAACCAGATCAATATCGTGAATCATGAGATCCAGAACAACATCAATATTAGATGATCTGCCTGTAAAATTACTTGTTCGGCAGGCTTTTACAAAAACAGGATTTTGAATAAGAGGGGCAGCCTTTTTAAATGCCGGGTTAAACCTTTCCAGATGACCAACCTGCAGCACAAGATTCTCTTTTTCTGCAAGTTCTATAAGACTCGCTGCTTCAGCAGCATCTGATGTTATCGGCTTTTCTACAAATACATGGATTTTCTTTTCTAAAAATAACTTTGCAATTTCGAAATGAGTCTCTGTTGAGCTTGCAACAATAACACAATCTATCTCTCCGGTCATTCTTAAATAATCACTAAAAAAAGGTATCCTGTATTTTTCGGATATATCTTCGGTTAAAGAAATGTCCCTGTCTATTACGCCAACAACCTGAACATCCTCCATAGACAACAGTTTCTGAAGATGAATCTTTCCCATGTGTCCGGCACCGACAACTGCAACTTTTAACGACATATGCCTCTCTTCGATGACTTTATAAAATTGATCAACTCTGCAATATTATCGCCATCAAGCTCTTCCTGAATGATTTTTAGAGCTGTGTCAAGTGGCAGGGATGATCTGAAAAGAATTCTGTATGCCTTTTTCAACTTGGAAATTTCCTCTTTTGTAAAATTATGTCGCTCAAGTCCTACCACATTTAAACCGTAGGGCTTTGATCTGTTGCCGGCAGCTATTACGTAGGGCGGAATATCTTTAGGCACGCCTGTAAGACCGCTTACAAAGGCATATTTCCCGATTTTACAAAACTGGTGTACAGCACATAAACCACCGAATATTACAAAATCATCTACTTCAACATGTCCGGCAAGAGTGGCACAGTTTGCCATAATTACATTATTTCCAACCTTGCAATCATGGGCAATATGGGCATAGGCCATAATAAAATTATTGTCCCCTATCTCTGTTATACCTCCGCCATGAGGCGTTCCTCTGTTTACTGTTACATAGTCTTTAATTGTATTATTCTTTCCTATAACAACTCTCGTGTCCTCATCCTTATAGGTTAAATCCTGAGGAGGCCCCCCTATTGATGCAAATGGACTTATTGTACAATTCTCACCTATCTCGGTATTCCCCTGCACAACAACATGCATCAACAGTTTTGTTCCTTTTTTGATTCTTACCTTTGCTTCGACTACACAATATGGTCCGACAGAGACATCTTCATCAATCTCTGCTTTTTTGTCAATGATTGCCGACGGGTGTATCAAAATAATCTCCTCATTCTTGTTTTAGCATTGCCATAATTTTTGCTTCTGCAACCAGATCATCATCTACAAAAGCCTTTCCTTCAAACAACCATATTTCTCTTCTGTGTTTTATTACCTCGACAACAAGTTTCAACTGATCACCTGGTATAACGGGTTTTCTGAAACGTGCATTGTCTATGCCTGTAAAAAAAACAGAACCTTTTTTTTCAGGAAAGGATTTAAATGCAAGCACGCCACCAGCCTGTGCCATTGCTTCAATAATAAGGACCCCTGGCATAATTGGTTTTCCCGGAAAATGGCCTGTAAAGAAAGGCTCATTAAATGTAACATTTTTTATACCAACTATTTTTTTTGAAGGTTCATATTCAACAATTCTATCAACCAGTAAAAAGGGATAGCTGTGTGGCAGCAGTTGCATGATTTCATAAATGTCAGTCATTATCAACCTCCATCTGGAGCTTTTTTTCAATTTGTTTTATTCTGTTGTACAATTTAGGCAGGTTTTTTATATGGTTCTGTAGTCTCAACCATTCTCTATGAGGCATATGTGGATTTCCGGAAATAATTGAATTCTCAGGTACATTTTTTGTTATACCTGTTCCTCCCGCTGCTTTGACATTATCTCCAATAACAGCATGGTCTCTCACACCAACCTGCCCTGCAAGAACCACATTCTTTCCAATATTTGAACTACCGGCAATACCTACCTGAGAAACTATAATAGAATTTTCTCCAACAGATACATTGTGAGCTATTTGAACAAGATTGTCTATTTTTACCCCTTTTCTTATAATTGTCCTTCCAAGAGAAGCCCGATCAATGGCAGCATTTGCACCTATTTCCACATCATCCTCGATTATTACATTACCAATTTGGGGAATTTTTACATGTCTTTCCCCATCCCAGACATAACCAAAACCGTCACCACCCACTACTGCTCCTCCATGTATCATAACCCTGTTACCGATAGAAACCTTATCATAGATAACCACATGCGGATAGATAACAGTATTTTCACCGATTACAGCTTCATCACCAATATGGACAAAAGGATAAATAACCGATTTTTTTCCGATAACAACTTTCTCTCCAACATATGCATAGGGAAATATTGTAGCTTCGCTGGAAATCTGTGATGTTTCAGAAACAAATGCCAGAGGACTTATGCCTTTTTCAACACTCTTCCCCGGATAAAACAATTCGATAACTTTTACATATGCCAGTACAGGATTTTTTGTTATAATAATGTTTCTGTCCCTGAATTCATCAAGGTCATTATCGTTACCAATTATAATTGCTGATGCATTACAGCTTCTGATGTATTTCTTGAAGCTCCGTTCGATAAGAAATGTTATTTCACCTTCCTGTGCTTCTTCTATACCGGCTATGTCTGATATTTCAACAAGCCCTTTTCCAATCAGGGTTCCCTGTATTTTTTCAGCAATTTCCTGAAGCCTCATCATTTTTTAATTGCTTTCTTTTTTGCCATCTCATTATAGAGAGTAATTACTTTGTTCGTTATATCAACAGTGGGTGAGGCGAAAAGTATTCCTGCCTGATTCTTTTCAAGAATAATAGTATATTTGTCACGTTCACCCAAGGTTTTGACAACTTCTTCAAGATCCTTCAGTATATTCTGTGTGAATTCTGCATCCTTCTGCTGAAGTTCTGTTTGATAATCATTATAAAGCCTCTGGTAATCCTTTAACTTGGCCTGATATTGTTTTTCTTTTTCAGCCCTTGCTTCTGCTGTAATGGTGGCACCCTGTTTTTCAATAGCATCTTTCATCTTCTGAAGTTCATTCTGTTTATTGTCCAGACTTTTCTTCAATTTTTCAGCTTCTCCGGTAAGGGCATTTTTAGCTTCCTTCCCTTTATCAGAATCAAGCATTACTTTCTGAAGATTAACATATACAACACTCAGCGTCTGCGCCAATAAAACAGATGGAATAAAAAGCAACCCTAATACTGCAACACTTAGTAAAACTCTCCTCATACTTCCTCCTTATCAATATTGTGTGCCTATTGTAAAATCAAACACATTTCCCCTGTCCCCTTCTTTTGGGAAAAGATTAAAGCCAAGTTCAAGTCTTATGGGGCCCATCGGTGAAAACCATCTTATACCAAACCCTGCTGATGCTCTCATAAAATCTTGCAGCAGAAAACCTTTTGAATCGTCAAACCCTGCACCAGCATCATAAAATATAACTCCCTTTAAACCAACTGCCTTATAAAGAGGAAATATCCACTCTGTATTAAAATAAAGTGCATGTTTACCGCCTATAACTTCACCATCAGTATCCTTAGGCCCTGCCTCACCATATTTAAAACCTCTTACAGTATTTAATCCTCCTATAAAAAAGTTCTCGTATACAGGAACCTCTCTGCCACCATAGCCCCTTATAGATCCAATGGTTCCTCTTACAAAAAATTCACTGTCCCAGAAGCCTGCAGGTATGTACTGTCCATAAAAAGCAATGGCCCTGTAAAAATAATTATCTCCACCAAGAGGACCTCCTGCTACTTCAAAGGAAATCTCTGAGTTTACTCCTACATGGGGGTTAAGAATATCATCAATTGTATTTTTTGATAGAGCAAACATGACACTACTTGTAAGTTTGGTCCCTTCCTGCATCTTTATATAGCTGGTGGCTGATGCATCAATATTTGATACATCAACATTCTCAAGCCTGTATCTTATGGTTCCCTTTACATCATCTGTTAATGGTCGTATGAGAGACATACTACCACCCTGTTTTTTGTAATCGTACGTATCCATAATTCTTTTATAGTTAAAAAGGCTGAATGCAGTTGCAAGATCCATATCAAAAACATAGGGTTCCAGATATGAAAACTGAAATTCCTGTGTAAAGGCTCCAAGAGATGCATTTAGTGCAAGTCTTCGACCTGTTCCCAGGAAATTGTCCTGAGAAATTGAACCTGAAAGTATTACCCTGTCATATGTACTGTAGCCAATTCCAACATTTAAAGTACCTGTTGGCTTTTCTTCAACTGTTACATCAAGGTTAACTTTGTCCGGTTCGTCTGTCTTTACTATTTTAAAATCAGTTTCTTTGAAATAGGTTGTATTTTTTAGTCTTTTTTTGCTTTTATTTATATTTGTTGCAGAAAATCTGTCACCTTCAGCCACTCTCAGTTCACGTCTGATAACCTTATCTCTTGTCTTCGTATTGCCAAGAATATTAATCCTGTTGAAAAATATCTCATCGCCTTTTGTAATGTTCAAAGTAATATTTACTGCCTGTGCATCATCATCAACCAATGTCAAGGGTGAAATATCGCAAAAAGCATAACCCTTATCCTTGTAAATATCAGTTATTGCAAGAACATCCTTGTGAAATATTGACGATCTGAATACATTCCCGGGTTTACTGGCCATAATCCTGAGCAGTTCTTCATTGCTCAGCAGGATATCTCCATTGAAGTTCACAGAACCAATTTTATATATATTTCCTTCTTCAACAGGCAATGTAATGTCTATCGTCTTTTGATCATCGGAAAGCTTAATTACAGGAGTACCCACCTTCGTTCTTACATAACCATTGTCACTGTAAAATGCTTCTATGTTTTTCCTGTCTTCTTCAAGGACATCCTCATCAAGAATTCCGGAACCTGTAAACCAAGAAAGTATTCCCTTTTCTTTTGTCCTCATGTAATCTTTTAACTGGCTGGCCTTGATTACCTTATTTCCAATAAAATTTATTTTTTTCACAAATGCTTTTTCAGGCTCTTCTATAAAGAACTTGAGTGCCACATCATAATCACTTTCAGAATCAATTTCATAGGAAACCTTTACTGCATAATAGCCCTGACTTGCATAGTGCTTTTTAATCTCAGCCAGGCTTTCCTTTATTTTTTCTATATTCAGAACAGAGCCTGTTTTTACTTTCAGCTTGTCCTTTATATCTGCTGTTTTTATCTTTTTATTTCCTGAAATAAAAATAGCCTTTACAGGCAATCTTTCAATTACAACAAAGGTTATTTCCTTACCTTCTTCACCGTCCCTCACATCTATCTGGACATCATTGAAGAATCCTGTTTTATAAATGTTTTTCATATCTTCTCTGATCCTGTCAAGATTGTAAGGATCTTTTTCTTTAGTTTTTATATTATTCATTATAAAACCTGTATCTATTCTTTCATTTCCTGTAATGTTGATTTTTGATATTGCTTCATTATCATTAATCTCATCCGCAGTTACAGGACCAGAAAATAGAATTATCAGTAATAGTATGATGGGAACAATCCGTACTTTAATCATATTGTTTAGGAAAATTAACAAATATATGGTGTTGTTGTAAAGGTAAATCATTGCACTTGTAAACCAATAAATAAAAATCAATGAATTTTCTATCTATGCTTCAACACCCCCGACTTGCTGCACAGATGTTCAATCGGACATGTGCTGCAATGCGGAGATACGGGTTTGCAGATGTTTTTCCCGAAGGTCACAAGAAGTGTATTATAAATAATCCAATATTTTTTAGGAAGTACTTTTCTGAGTACTTCCTCGGTTTCATCCGGTTTTTTGGTGCTTAAGATGCCGATTCTGTTGGATATTCTGTGAACATGAGTATCAACACAAATCCCCAGTTTGTTGTAGCCTTCTGTCATAACAAGATTTGCTGTTTTTCTCCCTACCCCTTTAATCTTGAGTAGTTCATCGATTGAATCAGGCACTTTCCCCCCGTAGTTATCAATTATTGTTCTTGAAACATCTTTTAGGGTAACTGTTTTATTTCGATAGAAACCAACAGGGTAAATCATCTCTCGTAGTTTCTCATCAGGAAAGGAAACCATTTCTTCAGGTGTTTTTATATTTTTTATAATCCTGTCCATAACTTTTTCTGTTAGTTCATCCTTTGTCCTGAGACTAAGGAGAGTACCAATCAGTACAAGATAGGGGTTCCTGTTCTCTTTTTTTGAAATTCTTGTAACAACAGGGACATTGTCTTTAAATTTACTTTGGAGTATCTCTATCATTTCACTGAATGGAAAAGGCATATGAAAACTTCCTATTTTTAGGTTGTCTGAACAATTTCAGATAATTCCGGCCTGTCAAGCATAATTAGTATTGCCAAGTTCAATATAGTATTCAGCTTCTTCAGATCTGCCTCTTTTTTTTGCTCCATTGGCAACTATCATGCATTTTCTTTTGAGTTCCTCTGCTGCTTTTATTTTTTTACTACTTTCCAATGAATCGCTGTTCAATATATTTACAATACTTTTGATTCTGAATTTATCCATCACTTCATACCGGCTTGAAAGCTGGTCATCGTGGCCACCTCTTTTCATGATTAAAGGCCGTTCAATAAACAATACAGGATATTGTGAAGAAATCCTCAACCATAAATCATAGTCTTCACAAACAGGCAGGGATTCGTCAAAAAGACCTGTATTATTAAATACATCTCTTTTAATCACAACAGAGGAGGGACTAATAATACAGAGGGGTAGACATTGTTCAAAAATATAACCAGAGAATTTTCTGTGTTTTAATTTCTGGTTTATTCTTTTTCCATTTCGAATCCATATTTCATCAGTATAAGAAACGGAAAATTCCTGCTCTTCCATGTCCTTCATCTGTATGGATAATTTATTCTTCAACCACAGATCATCCACATCAAGGAAGGCTATATATTCACCGCAGGAAACCTCAATACCCTTATTTCTTGCACTGCTGATTCCTCCGTTTTTTTTCCAAACATACTTTACGGGCAATCCCTCAATCTCATCAGCAGAACTGTCTGTAGAGCCATCATCCACAACTATAACTTCTTTATCCTGATAATCCTGTTTTAAAACAGACATTACTGCTTCTCTGAGAAATTTTCGCCTATTATAAGTTGTAATGATTATTGATACCATATCAGGTTGTCCTACATTACATGTTTTAGATTTTGGATTAACAGAATAACGATCCTGAACTATAAAACATGAATCAAAATCAAACTTTGCTCACATTCAGTTTTATTCTGATTTTTTTGGGTCCTTCCAATAAGTTTATATTCCAGACAGGCATAAACATTGTACTTTGATAATTCTTTTCAAACCCGCTTTCGGACAGAGAGACAACTTCTACAGGGTAAGTCCATATGGAAAGAGGATCGTCAAACTCAAGGAGAACATCAACATGCTGATAGGGATCATGGAATAATGCACTTGAACAGGGTTTCATTACACCTTGCATTGTAAGAGGAAATCTTTCCCCGTCCAGTTCTGCATATCTGTCGTCGGCACTACCAAGAAAAGAAAAATTAAACTCAACACCAAGATAAAAAGACGAAGAAACCTCACCCTCAATCACATATTCCGCAAAAACAGAATCTTCACCCTGACATAATTTTACATCCTTACGTATTGTCAAATCCGTGCATTTTCCCTCTGTCCAGAAATGACCTTTTCTTACCATGGAAAGTCCGGTCTGTTTTTCCTCATTGTTGATTGCAGCTGCGTATGGCTCTTTTATAAAATCACCAGGCTCCTCGTAACTGCTTCTATAAAAAGAATCGAAGGAAACATCAGTACACATTACATGGTCAACAAAAGAAGCTCTTCTGTACCAGTCATAATGCAGATACTTGTCAAGGCCTTCTTCCTTGGCCATTATCATATCATGAATAGTTTTTGTTCCATCGGCCATAGCAGAAGTTGTGGCTGCTCTTATCTTATCATGGTAACCTTCATATCTCCTCTGAAGTGTTGCCATAATATTAACCGATGAAGGTTTGTAATCCAATTCATACAAAATGCCGCCTTCCTTCAACAAAAAATAAGCCTTAACATTATTATTATTTAAGATAGCTTCATCATAGCCATCTATGTTTAGATCTTTTAACACCCCTTCAGCAAAGGGTTTTTCAGGTTCAAGTAGTTTTTCTGCCTCAATGAGGTTCTGATACACAGATGCACGAAGATGGGGAAGGTAGAGACCTCCGAAAACTCCATGCCAGTAGCTGTCATTGCATTGAGCCTTATAAACATAATCTTTGGCCCTTGAATTATTTCCGGCTTTTTCCGTTACTTCAAGCATCTTCTTGTGCATATCATTACTCTCATCATATTTCACAAGAAAATGTTTAAAATATCCTCCCTTTAAAAAATCTCTGTAACTCTCATTCGCACAGCTTACACAACTTTCAAATTTTCCTGATATGCACGAAGGAAGACACCATTCCGACATCTCTTTGTAGGAGTTAGAATTGAGGTATATACGCCCTTGAGGCGGTTTGTCTGATATATATTCGCTGAACCTGTTCGTTATTAACCATGACTTATTATCTTCAAGATATTGAAAGAAATTTTGCAGCCAGCCATCATTATAAACATGGTTATACGTGCCAGGCCAAAGACCGAATTTCTCACCGTCATCACCAAAAACTGCCAGATCTCTCTTTTTATGCTCAGCATCTTTCAGGTAGGTATCAATCTCATCAATAGTTTTAAAGGGAATTGAATATCTCAAAAACTCCAGACCGGGGAATATGAACAATTTTTTCCCTTCGAATTCAGTTATAAAATAACCGTGCAAATCTTCATCTGCCAATCCAACAGACTTGAAGTGGTGATCATCAACAAGAGTATAGAGTATGTCCGCTTTATTTATGATTTTCGGCATATAAGGTTCATAAACCCTTTCGGCAAGCCACATACCTTTGGGTCTGCAGTTGAATATTTTTTCCGATATATCCATATGCATTTTTATCTGGGAAACTGCATCGTCTTCAGGTAAAAATGAAAGTATAGGTTCATACATGCCACCGGAAAGAATTTCTATACGTCCCTCTTCTACATATTTTTTTAATTGTTTTATATAATCAGGCTTGTTCTTATTGAGCCACAACAGAAGATAACCGGAAAAATGGAAGTTAATTTTAAAGTCACTGAACTGACCCATTGTTTCAAGGAAGGGCTTGTATGATTTCTCGTAGGCTTCATCTATTATGAAGTCCATGTTGCCTACAGGTTGATGATTATGAATGCAGAGAATTAGATGCATTGTGAATTCTTATAAATAAAATGGCGGGGACGACGAGACTTGAACTCGCGGCCTCCGGCGTGACAGGCCGGCGTTATAACCAACTTAACTACATCCCCGCATTATATGGTAGGCGGAACAGGTTTTGAACCTGCGACCCCCGGCTTGTAAGGCCGATGCTCTCCCGCTGAGCTATCCGCCCACGCTGGGTAAATATAGCAGGTTCAAATTCAAAAGTCAAACTGTTCACAACCAAATATTTCATTATCACAAATAAATTTAAGAATACAGACTTATTTTATAAATTTTTTATCAGGCTATTTCAGCTTCTTCTTCATATATAAAAATCGGGCGTTCCTGATTTACAATAACGTCCTCATTTAAAACACATTCCTTTATGTTTGGATGTTCAGGAACTTCATACATTATATCAAGCATAGTTTTTTCCATTATAGAACGTAAACCTCTGGCACCGGTTTTTTTCTTCATGGCTTCCCTTGCTATTGCTCTTATAGCCCCTTCAGTCAGTGTAAGCCTTACATTTTCCAGTTCAAAAAGTTTCTTATATTGCTTTACCAATGCATTCTTAGGCCTTCTCAAAATCTCTATGAGAACATCTTCTGCAAGTTCTTCCAATGTTGCTATTATAGGTAATCTTCCTATAAATTCCGGGATAAGACCGTATTTTAGCAGATCTTCAGGCTGAATCTCCTTAATCAGTTCAGAATACCTTTTATCACGCCCTCCTTCCACATCAACCCCAAACCCAAGACCTTTTTTCCCTATTCTATTGGCAATGATCGAATCTATACCATTGAAGGCACCGCCACATATGAAAAGTATGTTCGATGTATCAACTTTTATGTATTCCTGCTGGGGATGTTTTCTCCCTCCCTTTGGAGGTATATTTGCAACTGTTCCTTCGATAATCTTTAAAAGAGCCTGCTGAACACCCTCACCGGATACGTCACGAGTTATTGACGGACTGTCTGTTTTTCTTGAAATTTTATCAATCTCATCTATATAGACAATGCCTTTCTCGGCCTTTTCCACATTGTAGTCTGCCGCCTGAAGCAGGTAAAGTATAATATTCTCAACATCTTCACCTACATAGCCTGCTTCTGTAAGTGTTGTCGCATCAGCTATTGTAAAGGGAACATGGAGAACTCTTGCAAGCGTCTGTGCAAGAAGTGTTTTTCCTGAACCTGTGGGCCCTATCATGAGTATATTACTTTTTTGAATCTCCACTTCATCAAAACTCAGTTTGGATTCTATTCTCTTATAATGATTGTAAACAGCTACTGAAAGAGTTTTTTTAGCATAATCCTGTCCAATAACATATTCATCAAGGAGTTGTCTGATCTCGTGGGGTTTTGGTATAGAGGTTTTTATATAGTCAAATCTTTCCTTCTTAACTTCTTCTTGTATGATTTCATTACACAATCCGATACATTCATCACAAATATACACCATTGGCCCGGCAATGAGTTTTTTTACCTCATCCTGGCTCTTTCCGCAGAAAGAACAATATAATTTCATAGTTCTGCTACTGTTTTTTTTTACCGTAGTAGTCATTTTCTTTTCTCCACAATCTCATCGATAATACCATATTCTTTGGCCTGTTCCGGATTCATAAAAAAATCCCTTTCAGTATCCATGGAAATTTTCTCAATAGGTTGACCTGTATGTGCTGTAAAAATATTATTTATCTCCTCACGCATTCTCAAAATCTCTTTTGCCTGAATATTGATATCTGTAGCCTGTCCCTGAACACCACCAAGGGGTTGATGGATTAATATTCTCGAATGAGGCAAAGAATATCTTTTACCTTTTGCGCCTCCTGTAAGCAGTACTGCAGCCATGCTTGCTGCCTGACCGATACACATGGTAACAATCGGAGATTTTACGTACTGCATAGTATCGTATATGGCAAGACCACTTGTAATGTGACCACCGGGAGAATTAACATAGAAATATATATCTTTCGACGGATCTTCAGATTCAAGATAAAGAAACTGTGCAATAATCACATTCGCTACATTATCGTCTATAGGGGTCCCGAGAAAAACAATTCTTTCTTTAAGGAGCTTGGAATATATGTCATAAGCCCTTTCCCCTCTTCCATCCTTTTCTATAACAATTGGTACAAGGTTCATGCCTTCTCCCTGATAATTGCATTGTCTGTCAGGAATTTCACAGTCTTTTCCTGAGTAATATTGCTTCTTAAATAATCCATAAGCTTATTTTTTTCATAAAAATTCTTTACATCATCATAGGATCTCTTTGTATCCTCGGCAAGTTTTTTCATCCTTTCATAAACATCGCTTTCTTCTGTTTTTATTCCTTCCCTGTCTGCAATTTTTGAAAGTATTATGTCTGCCTTTATTCCTTCTTCAGCTTTTTTATCAAATTCTGTTCTGATGTTGTTTGCAAATTGCTCAATGTCCTCCGGAGCAAAACTATTTGCATCAAAACGTGCCATTGCATCATTCATCATGGCTTCTATCCGTTTTTCACGAAGCCTCTCCGGTACAGGTATATCAGCACCATTAATCAGAGTTTCTATTACTTTCTGAGATACGAACTGTTTTCTCAGATTCTCTTTTTCTTTTTTAATTTCCTCTCTTATACCCTCTCTGGCTTTTTCCATGTCTTCATAATTAATATCTTTTGCAAATTCATCGTTTATTTCAGGAAGCCTCTTTTCTCTGATATCCTTTAGCAAAACTTTAAAAAGAACTGCCTTGCCCGCAAGATCCTTGCCAGGATAATCTTCAGGAAACTCCACATTTATATCTTTTTCTTCACCAGGTTTCATACCATAAATATCATTTTCAAGCTCGGGCAATGATCTGGGAGAACCAAGTTCCATGGGATAGCCCTCAGTAGCAACATCTTTTAAAGGTTTATCATCAATGTACCCCTGGTATTTTATTATAACAAAATCACCTTTTTGTGCTCCTGCATCAGAATCTTTAGTTATCATTTCAGCATGCATCTGTCTCAAACCATCCAGCCTTTTATCAATATCTTCATCAACCACCTGAATGGCATCCACTTCAACCTCAACACCTTTATATTCAGGCACCTCTATTTCAGGCATAACTTCACATTCAATTGTGTAGCCATACTGTTCTTTTTCATCCATAAAATCAATGACAGGTTCTGTAAGAGGCTCAACTTTAGCTTCAGAAAGAGCGTCTGCCATAGAAAATTCTATAAGTCTCTTTTTTACTTCATCGTTAATATAATCCTTATAATAGTTTGTAAGTATTGATCTTGGAACTTTGCCTGGTCTGAAACCCTTTATTTTTGCATGTTTTTTCAGTTCTTCATAGACCCCTTCTCTCAACTCCGTAACTTTTTCTTCAGGAAATATGACTTCCACCTTTTTTTTCACACGATCAATGTCAATTACTTCTATTTTCATCCAAATCCTCCATTGTCAAATTCTGTATTATAAACAGAGCTTCCCAAATTATCAACATATTTCGGTAGATAGCGCAGAAAACACAAAAAATACAGCTGTATGTAATAACTTATAATCCTATGGCTCTTTAAGCAAACTTCCTTCATCAACAGTGTTGGAAAAAAATAAGGTGAAATTGCTGATTACACTTTATAGATGTAACTAAGAAGCGTATAGACAAGTTTGGCTGCCAAAAAGTCTGGAGATTTTTGACTTGACGGACAGAGCTCTACAACATCAAATCCTGCTATTTTTTTTGATTTTGAAACAGCAAAAAGAAGTTTCATAACCAGATACCAGCTTAAACCACCTGGTTCAGGTGTTCCTGTCGACGGCATAACTGCAGGATCAAAAACATCAAGATCAATGGTAATATAAACATTTTCCGTCAGCTGCGAAACTGCATCATTAATCCAGTTATCAGAGTCATATATTTTGTGTGCAAAAAACATCTTCCCGTCATGAATGCCCGAACTTTCTGAGGCATCCATGCTTCGTATTCCTACAGAAATAATATTCTCAGTATACTCCCTGGCACGGGCAATAACACAGGCATGGTTATAAGGAGTTCCTTCGTAGGAACTGCGGGAATCAGCATGTGCATCAAGATGTAATACGCTGAGATTATCATAATGCCTGGAATAGGATTTAATAACACCAACAGATACAGAGTGTTCGCCCCCTAATACAACTACAAGCTTATTATCTCTAAGATATTTAGACACTCTCTCATCAGTTTTTTTTATCATTTCTAACGACGAAGCTGACTTTATCGGTTTAGCAGTAAAGATACCTTTTTTGTAAACTTCACTCTCAGTTTCTATATCATAAAGCTCCAGATATGCAGAAGCCTCAATTATCGCAGCAGGACCTTTATCAGCGCCTTTAATCCATGTGCTTGTTTTGTCAAAGGGTATTGGTTGTATAACAACAGATGCACACTCATAATTATTATCGTTTTCAGCTAAACCGCAAAAGTTAGATGGGTGTTTTACCATAATTAACCTTCATTAAAACAAAATTAGATACATTGAAAAAAAGCTGACCGAGGCCTGATACAACAAAACAAAGATTTATAGCAGTGTGAAACCTCGTAATTAGAAAAATTCCATCTCAATCTAATATAAACACTGCTGTTGCCAATACAGTTGTCCAGAGACCATCCTTATTTCCCTCTGCAGACTGACAGATATTTTTGGTTTTGAATATATGTCCACTTGCTGTATAAGACTGCTTTCGCTCATCCCAAGCCTGGTTCGGGTCAAAGGGAATATCGAGAGTAGTAGCCAGCATTGTAGCAGCCAGATCTTCGGCATATTCTCCTGATACAATTGCTTTTTCACCAAAAGCATGGTGCTCGGAAATATAACCGTACTGGGAATAATCAGTTGGCTTAGCAAAACCTATTGCCGCGGAAATAAGACGGTTCGGTTCGCATGTCTCGTTCCTGGCCATTACGCAATAAGTAATTTCTCCCGGATTTAGAAGTTTCAATCCGGCAACTTTTGAAATGATTTTGCATTCAGGCGGAAATATGCTTGAAACATAAACAAGGTTGCACTTTTCTATACCTGCATTTCTCAGCGCAACCTCGAACGATGAAAGCTTATCCTTATGAATGCCCACCCCCTTTGTAAGAAATAGCTTTTTTGGGGTCATTTCCTCTTCCTCCTTTCCATCCTAATCCCACAAGACTACACCGGCAAATGCAGCGCCAATTGTAACAACTTTATATGTAGCTGAAATAGCCATTATCTCCTTTATTTCCCTTTTTCTCATTTCCATACCTTTTTCAACCATTTTCTTAACCTGACCAACTACTGTTTCCTCCTCTGACTTTGCTGAATATTCCATAATCAGCCCGGCCAGCGTTGGATCCCTTGGTACACCTATTGCTACAGAAGCTGATATTACTTCCCCTGGGACATCGCTGCAAATAGACGCATATGCTACAGGCACAAGAGCTCCCTGTGGCAATGAAACCGGACGAGGTTTAATTTCCTGGCAGCCTGGAGGGAGAATACTGCTCATTCTTACCAGGTTGGTATCCCCTACACCTGAAGCCATAAGGGCGCCATCAAATGCATTTAATAATGAGAATCCTTCAGATGAACCACTTACAAGAAAAAACTTAGTGGGTGTTTTTATAATCATTTTACCACCTCCCAAACTGTTAATACCCGGCATGTTTGCGGGTGATTACCCCAGAATTCCATACCTCTCAACCCTTCTGCGGGGTAACTAATTTTTCATATTTTAAAAAATATTTTTTAATAATACTGTGGTCAGCCGGAGCTGTCACAAAACTACAATCAAAACAAAAAATAACAACATCTTCAAGATGTTGTTATTTTTAACACTTACAGATCATCACCTGCCCAAAGCAGCATTAAAAATAAGGAGGTGAAGACACCCATAAAAGCTGTGCTTTGCTGTTACGTCTATTTGAAATATAATGTTTCCTTGTTGCCTTAAAGTAAAAGCATTCACCTTTCTTTAATTTATAAACTTGCCCCCCGAGAAAAAGTTCAACACTTCCTGAAAGTACAAAACCAAATTCTTCACCTTCATGAGGCTCTTCTTCGGGAGTCTTCTCGCCTACATCAAGTTCAAGAAGCGCCGGGTCCATCATCCTGTTCTGAGCAGCAGGAACGAGTATCTGAAAATTTTTCACATTTTCCCATTCCATATCAACTCTGTCCTTCAATTTAAAAACAATTTTCTCATCTATAGCTCCATCAAAAAAAGTAGATGGTTTCTCATCAAGAGCATCAAGGATACCAATAAGGCTTTCCACAGAAAGAGAAGTAAGGTTTCTCTCAACCTGAGAGATGAATCCTTTTGTGAGACCAGCTCTTATGGCAAGCTCTTCCTGAGTAAGAGATTTGGCTTGTCTTAGCATTTTTATTTTTTCAGCTATTCGTGATCCGTCAATATTCATAATAACAGTATAAGCTCACACAAAGTTTACAGTACTAAACTATATTATCTGTTTTATTGTCAAGTAAATATTTATTTAACTTTAAAGCTTGGTATGCTAAACTTGACAAAAAGGTAAGAAATGCTTGGAAAACAATTAGTTATAGATTTTCTGAAAAAAAACAATATTAAGAATATATTCCATTTACCGGGAATTCATACACTTCCCTTAAATGAAATCCTAAATAAGCATAATATCAATGTTTTTGTCGGAAGACATGAGTCAGGAGTTGTATTTATGGCTGATGGATACGCAGGAACAACAGGGGAAACCGGGGTGGTTTTTATAACTCCGGGGCCTGGGCTGGGCAATGCGGTATCAGGCTGCATGGAAGCCTACGGCAATGATGTACCACTTTTAATCTTGTACATTGATACAAAAAGAAAAGATATTGGCAAGGGCGTTCTCCATGGAATAGCCAAACCGGAAGAAATCTTTACTCATTTTGTAAAAAAGACTGCTATAGTACAGGATCCAGGAAATATAACTCCAACACTTGATCATGCATATAAAACAGCCAATTCAATAAGAAAAGGACCTGTTGTTGTTTCTCTACCCTATGAATTTCTGGAAAAAAAAATCCCCCAGTTTCTACTGGAGAATAAAATAAAATCAGAAATTAATGAAAGTCCGAAACAAGGCCGGGTAATTGACTTAAATTTAGATGATCTTGAAAAGGCTCTTCAGGGAAAAAAAAGACCTCTCATCCTGGGCGGCAAATCTCTTATGTTTGAAGAGGCGGGATTGCTTGTTGATGAAATATGTACAAATTCATCCATACCATTTTTTACCAGTACAAATGGTAAAGGAATAGTCAGGGAAGACAGTATTTATGCCTTTGGAAATGTAATTCAGAACGGCATTGCAAAAAATATGTTGAAATCATCGGACGTTGTTATTGCCATCGGTACAAGGCTTCGGGAAGCAGACACAAAAAAAAGAGGTGTAAAAATAGAGGAACTTATTCATTTTGACGTAGATGACAGATGGATTAATAAAAATTATCCTGCAAAATTGCATATCGCAGGGGATGTAGGAAAGTCATTGACAGCTCTCGGAAATATTATTAAAAACAGAAAATTTGAATGGAACCTTAAAGATTTGAAGGAAATCCAAAGGAAAGAATACGGGGTTCTAAAAAAAACAGCTCCAGGTTTTTATCTTATAGACCTGATAAGACAGGTAATCCCTGAAAACACTTCCATTGTTTGTGATCTGAATTTCCCTTCTTACTGGGCAGAATACTTTTTCCCTGTTTTTCATCAAAACTCTTTTCTCATGCCGAGAGGCGCATCGCCCATATTTTACTCCCTGCCGGCAAGTATCGGAGCGAAAACGGGCAGACCTGAAAAACCCTGTCTATGCCTTGCAGGTGACGGCAGCGTTCTTCCATCACTGGCAGAGCTCGCAACTATTGTGAAATATAATATTCCTTTAGTTCTTTTTATTCACAATAACAACAGTTACGGAATTCTCGAATCTATAATGAAGGAGCATTACGGAATTTCAGGATCTATGGAACTGAAAAATCCTGATTTTGTAAAAATTGCAGAGGCTTTTGATATTAGGGCAAAGAGAGTAGAAGATCTCGATGAATTAAGGACAACATTCATCAAAGATGTTCAATGGAATGAACCCTATATCATAGAGTTTAAATCGCCAATCCTACCGCTTCCATGGGAATATAAATAAATCCGATTCAACTCTGTTTTACTCAACTGACCCGTTTACCTGGCCTTTTGTTCTAAATATCATGCTAATATTACTGAAATTGGCATTAAATAATGAGCAGCATCTTTACATGTTTAAACCATGGGGATTTCCAATTAAAGGTAAATGATTCTTCTATTCAATAACCTCTTAATTTTGTTAAGAATTAATTTTTTGGTTTCTTTACCGGTCAACAAAACTATCCTCTGATGAAATACCCTCTATTTTCCACTTAACTTAATTTATATTTAACTTATTGAAAAAATTATGTTAGAAATAAACGGTTTTGTCAATTAACAAGGAGGTTTATTCTATGCTGAACTTTTCAGAGAAGCACAGCATGATAAAAGCTATTGCAGAAAAAATAGCAAAAGAAAAAATTGCCCCAAGGGCAAAAGAAATAGATGCAACAGGTGCGTTCCCGTGGGACCTCATAGATATATTCAAAAAGCATGGTTTTTTATATCTCATGCTGCCTGAACGATTTGGCGGACTGGATGGTGATATTACATCTCTCTGTATTGTCATTGAAGAGATCGCAAAGGTTTCAGGATCAGCATCATTAATACCCCTGGCTCATACAGTGGGCATAATGCCTGTTATGGTAGCAGCAAATGATGAGCAAAAAGAAATTATTTACAGTAAAATGACGACCCCTGACAGACTGAGTGTTGTTGCCTTTGCCTTGACCGAACCTGAAGCAGGTTCAGATGCTTCCCATATGAGAACAACAGCCGTAAAAGAAGGAAATAACTATTACTTATCAGGAAAAAAATCTATGATAACAAACGGTGCAAATGCCGATATCTATACAGTATTTGCTACAACAAATCCGGCTTTAAGAACAAAGGGAATTTCCGCATTCTATCTTGAAAAGGATTATCCTGGCATCATTATTGGAAAAAGTGAAGACAAGATGGGTATGCGGGGCTCAGATATTACTGAATTAATCTTTGACAACGTTAGGCTCTCAAAAGATAATCTGCTTGGAAAAGAAGGGGATGGCTGGGATATAGCAATGTCCACATTAAATCTTTCAAGACCTGCCGTTGGTGCTCAGGCCGTTGGTATTGCCCAGGGCGCACTGGATTTCTCGCTGGAATATGCCTGGAAAAGAGTTCAGTTTGGACAAAAGCTCGCAGATTTTGAAGGTGTACAATTCATGGTAGCTGATATGGCAACACAGGTAGAGGCTGCCCGTGCCCTTGTATATGATGCTGCCCATATGCTCGATATGAAAGTATACGAAAGAGATAAAATGAGTGCCATTGGAGTTGATAAAATGTCGGCAATGGCAAAAGTCTATGCAGCCGATGCTGCCATGAAAGTCACAACAGATGCAGTCCAAATCCTTGGCGGATGCGGCTATACAAAGGAATATCCCGTAGAAAGAATGATGAGGGATGCCAAAGCCACACAAATATACGAAGGGACAAATCAGATCCAGAGAATAGTTATAGCAAGAGATTTATTCAGAAAATTCATGCCTTAAAAACATTATGGTTCACAAAACTTATCTTTGTGAACCATAAAGGTATTACTATCAACAAATGGACTTAAAAATTGATTCAATATATTTTTCCCCTGTATTCATCAGGAATTACAGGTCTTTCCAAGCAAACAGCAGAGATGAAAAAAACAGTATTTGATATAGCTAAAACAGACTATAAAAAAACAAATAAGGAGGAGTATTTTTATGGAAGCAAAACTCGCCAACCCAGGGCCACTGGGATTAATGGGATTCGGTATGACCACAGTTCTTCTCAACATTCACAATGCAGGATTCTTTCCAGTTGGCACGATAATCCTTGCAATGGGGTTATGCTATGGTGGACTTGCACAGATCATTGCAGGAATCCTTGAGTACAAAAAAGGTAACACCTTTGGGGTCACCGCTTTTACTTCCTACGGACTTTTCTGGTGGACTCTTGTATTCATTCTGGTCTTTAAAAACCTTCCAGGTAATTCTGAAGCATTTATGGGATGGTATCTTTTCATGTGGGGCCTTTTTACATTTTTTATGTGGTTCGGCACTTTCGGCAAAAATAGAGGACTTCAGTTTGTATTTTTCAGTCTAACAATACTTTTCTGGCTACTTGCCATCAGAGACTGGACAGGCAACCATGAAATAGGAATTGTAGCAGGATATGTAGGTATTATTTGCGGACTTTCCGCCATATATCTCGCAATGGCAGAAGTATTAAATGAAGTCCACGGCAAAGTAGTATTACCTATAGGTGAGATAAAAAAGAACTGATCACTTTTTTTCCGAAAATTCAAAATCCAGTCTGCGCTGACATAAAGCACAGACTGGATTTTTTTGTTTCTACCCAAAGGATATAAAAATTCTGTCAACCCAACTCCGTTGCTTTTAAAAGGATAGTGATTATATTTATTTCAGAAGTCAATGTTCAATAATCCCTTTTGTATAAACAAGATAAACGGGCATTTTAACGGAAACAATAAATTAATTATGAGGTGAAAACATGAACTTTGATAAGTTGACAATAAAAGCTCAGGAATCATTAGCTGATGCACAGAAAAGGGCAGAAACAAAAAGAAATCAGATGATAGAAAATGAACATCTCCTTTACAGTCTTGTAAACCAGAAGGAAGGTGTCATTAAATCTGTACTCGATAAACTCGGGGCAAATACAAATTTCATTATAAAAGATCTGGAAAAAGTATTGGAGAATTTTCCTAAGATTGAAGGATCAGTACAGGTCTACATATCACCCGGCCTGAAACAGGCAATTGACATGGCATTCGACGAAGCAGAGAGATTAAAGGATGATTATGTAAGCGTTGAGCATCTTTTTATAGGCATTGCAGAGGTTCGTGAAGGATCAGCCTGGCAGATTCTGAAAAATTATGGTGTAACAAAGGACAAGATCTATGCTGTATTAAAGGACATAAGAGGGTCGCAGAGGATAACTGACCAGTCACCGGAAGAAAAATACCAGGCATTACAGAGATACTGCAGAGATCTCACAGAAGCAGCAGGAAAAAGTAAGCTTGATCCTGTAATCGGCAGAGATGAAGAGGTGAGGAGAGTGATGCAGGTTCTCTCACGAAGGACAAAAAATAATCCTGTTATTATCGGCGAACCGGGAGTCGGCAAGACTGCCATTGTTGAAGGTCTGGCGCAACGGATAGTAAGTGGCGATATACCGGAAACACTGAAAAATAAAAGAGTCCTTTCCCTCGACCTTGGGGCTATGCTGGCAGGCGCAAAATACAGAGGCGAATTCGAGGACAGACTCAAGGCTGTTTTAAAGGAAATAGATGAAGCAGCAGGTTCGATTGTCCTTTTTATAGATGAACTCCATACAATTGTAGGAGCAGGCAATGCTCAAGGCGCAATAGATGCATCAAACATGTTGAAACCTGCCCTTGCAAGAGGTGAATTACGGTGCATTGGGGCAACGACCCTTGATGAATACAGGAAATATATTGAAAAGGATGCAGCTCTTGAAAGGAGGTTTCAGCCTGTACTGGTTGGAGAACCCTCCACAGAAGAAACAATTGCCATACTCCGGGGACTAAAGGAAAAATACGAGCTCCATCATGGCGTGAGAATAAAGGATTCTGCCCTTATTGCTGCGGCAACACTTTCACACCGCTATATAACAGACAGATTTCTGCCTGATAAAGCCATAGATCTTATTGATGAAGCATCTTCCAGATTAAGAATGGAAATTGACAGTGTGCCTACTGAGATTGACAAAATAGAAAGGAAAATGATTCAAATCCAGATAGAAATTGAGGCATTAAAAAAAGAAAAAGATGAAGCATCAAAGGAAAGAAAAACAAAACTTGAAAATGATCTGGATAAATTAAAGGCAGAGACCGATGAAAAGAGAAAGCACTGGGAAAAGGAAAAATCCCTGATTAAAGGAATAGGGGAAATAAAGGAAAAACTCGACAGGGCTAAAACCGAGGCCGAAGAAGCTGAACGCAGGGGAGATCTCGGTAGAGTGGCTGAAATCAGATACGGCACAATTACATCCCTTGAAATGGAACAAAAGAAAAAAAACAA
>CAYSBW010000019.1:9235-15568 GCA_964429485.1 uncultured Syntrophorhabdaceae bacterium | reverse complement strand
TCCAAAAAGACAACAAGATGCTAAAAGAAGAGGTTGACGAAGAAGATATTGCAAGAGTGGTCTCCAAATGGACAGGAATACCAGTTGCAAAAATGCTTGAAGGAGACATGGAGAAACTCGTCAATATGGAGGACAGAATACATAAAAGGATTGTAGGCCAGCATGAGGCTGTTGATGCTGTCGCCAACACCATAAGAAGGGCGCGTGCAGGTCTGCAGGACCCGAACAGGCCCCTCGGTTCATTTCTTTTTCTTGGACCTACCGGAGTTGGCAAAACAGAACTTGCAAAAGCGCTTGCTGAATTCCTTTTTGATGACGAACAGGCAATAATACGGATAGATATGAGTGAATTCATGGAAAAACACTCAGTGTCAAGGCTGATAGGAGCACCTCCGGGCTATGTGGGCTATGAGGAAGGCGGATATCTTACAGAAGCAGTGAGGAGAAAACCCTATTCTATAATACTTATGGATGAAGTTGAAAAAGCGCATCCCGAAGTATTCAACGTCCTTCTCCAGGTGCTTGATGATGGCAGACTGACTGACGGTCAGGGTAGAACTGTGGACTTCAAGAATTCAGTAATAATAATGACATCCAATATAGGCAGCCAGTTTATAACCAATTTCGGCGGCACAGATTATGAGAATATGAGAAAAGAAGTGTCAGAAGCGGTAAAACTGCACTTTAAACCTGAATTTCTCAATAGAATTGATGAAATTATTATTTTCAGGTCGCTTTCAGCGGATGATATTAAACATATTGCAGAACTACAACTTGCAATACTGGCAACAAGGGTTAAAGACAAAAAAATTGAGCTCATTTTTACTGATAAAATCAAGGATATGATTACAAAAGAAGGATACGATCCAATATATGGAGCAAGACCTCTGAAACGGCTTATACAGAAAAAATTGCAGGATGCCCTTGCAATGATGGTCTTAAAGGGTGAGATAAAAGAAGGCGATTCAATAACTGTGGACACGGATGCAAGGGGAGAAGTGATCTTTACGAAATAAAAACCGGGGCTGGGGCTCGGTCAATTAAAAGTCCCAGCCATTTTTTTGCCAAATCTCCTTCTGAAACCTTTTATCCCTGTACCATAAACAACCAAATCTCGTGCTTCTGGCAGGCAGATTTCTTACTTGACATTACATAATTGAAAGTATATTTTCAAAAGATCTATGATAAAAAAAATTTGTTTTCTTTTTATAGCTTCCTTCATGCTTTCCAACACAGGATCTGCGCAAAATATCAGCAGTGATAGACAGGAATATAAACTTACATCTTTATTAAACATAACACCAAAAATATACAGGCTTAAAGAAGCTGATCTTGATAAACGTCAATTGCCCCAAAACTACATGATTGTAAGAAATTTTTCAGAAAAGACGGTAACTTTATGGGAGTTTCCCAATGAATTTCATAAAAAAGAGATGAAAGAAATGCCTGTAGCAGAACCGCCTGATAAATCAAAGAAATCATTACAGGCTGAAAAAACACCTGCTGTAGCACAAGTTCTTCATTCCGGAGTCGAGCAATTACAAAAACTGCTGGGATATTCAGGCAATGGATCAGATAAAGAGATTCTGAAACCCTGAGATGATCCTGTATGCACAAGATGTTCCGAAAACTACATTAAATGATAAATCAGGAATTATTGTTTACTGCGCTTGCTCTCAATTATCAGGGTTACAGGGCCTTCATTTATCAGAGATACATCCATTAAAGCCTGAAAAACACCGGTCTCAACTTTTTTAATTCTTTCTCTTGCCCTTGAAACAAAAGATTCAAATACATTTCTTGCTTCTTTTGAATCCATGGCACTGGAAAATGACGGCCTTCTCCCTTTTGAGCAATCTCCGTAAAGTGTAAATTGTGAAACTATTAGTAAATCACCATCAATGTCTATAAGAGATTCATCAAGCTTTCCATCTTCTTTTTCAAATATCCTCAAATTTATGATTTTATCAAGCATCCACTGAACATCCGGAGTATCGTCCTCCTTCCCTATACCGAGAAATAGAAGTATTCCTCTTCCTATCTCACCGACAATCCTGCCTTCAATTTCAACAGATGCCTTTTTTACACGTTGTACAACCGCTCTCATAAAAATTGTTTATTAAAAGAAGAGGATTAAATCATTTTTCCTGCTCTTTTTCTTTTTTAGCCTGCTCAATAACCTTTGTTGCTATATGAGCCGGTAACTCTTCATAATGGGAAAATTCTATTGTAAAGGTTCCCCTGCCTCCGGTCATCGATTTCAGATCAGGAGCATATTTCAGGATTTCTGCCATAGGCACCGAGGCCTTAACCACCTGATTGTTACCCTTTGACTCCACACCTATAATCTTGCCCCTTCTTGAATTCAAATCCCCCATTATGTCACCCATGTATTCATCGGGAACAATAACCTCTATCTTCATAATCGGTTCAAGAAGCGTGGGCTGGCACATTTCAAGGCCTTTCTTGAAACCCATTGAACCGGCAATTTTAAAGGCCATTTCCGAAGAATCCACATCATGGTAAGATCCATCATAAAGCATAACCCTAAAATCAATAACAGGATATCCGGCAAGAATTCCCTGATTCATTGCTTCAGCTATACCTTTTTCAACAGCAGGAATGTACTGTCTGGGGATCGCCCCTCCTACTATTTTATCGACAAATTCAAATCCTGCATTACGTGGAAGAGGTGCAAGCTCAAGCCATGTATCTCCGTATTGCCCTTTTCCACCTGATTGCTTCTTGTATTTACCCTGTACCTTTGCAGTTCCTTTTATGGTCTCCTTATAGGGCACCTTAGGTTCTTTGAGTTCAACATCAACACCGAACTTCCTTTTCATCCTCTCAACAATAACTTCAATATGAACCTGTCCCATGCCTGAAAGAATAAATTCCTTGGTCTGCTCGTCCCGTGTATATTTGACAGTCTGATCTTCCTCCATTAACCTGGCAAGAGAGGTGTTGAGCTTATCTTCATCACCCTTTGACTTTGGCTGCAAAGAAAAAGATATAAGGGGCGGTACATTCACGACCCCTTCATATTTGATGGGCATCTTTTCATCGCAGAGAGTATCTCCTGTAGCAACTGTCTTGAGCTTTGCCACAACAGCAATATCACCTGCAGAAGCAGAACCTGCCGGTTTCTGCTTCTTGCCCACAAGATAAAATATCTGCCCTATTCTTTCCTTTTCATCATTAGTGGCATTTAAAACAGTCATATCCGGGTGTATCTCACCTGAATATACCCTGAAAAGAGTCAGTTTCCCTGCAAATGGATCAGTAATGGTCTTAAAAACAAAGGCACTGAAATTAGTATTTCCAGCACATTCTCTTTTTATTACATTCTTTGTTCTTGGATCTATACCTTCCACCTCTTTTTTGTACACAGGAGAAGGAAAATACTTTATAACGCTGTCAAGCAGCATCTGGACACCGATGTTTTTTATTGCAGAACCGCACATTACAGGTACGATTTTTCTGCTCATTATGCCTTCTCTCAAACAATTTATAATCTCTTCTTCCCTGATTTCATCGCCATTGAGATATCTCTCCATAATATCATCATCTATCTCAACAGATGTCTCAACAAGTTTCTCCCTGTACTTATTCGCCTCATCAGTATATTCCGTTGGGATGGGGATAACATCATAATCACCGGAAGAATCATTTTTATACATATATGCTTTCATAGCCAGTATGTCTATAACGCCCTTGAAATTTTCCTCTTTGCCAATTGGAATCTGTATAGCAAGTATGGCCTTGTCAGAAAAATTCTTCTGGATATCAGCAAGGGTACGTTCAAAATCAGCTCTCTCTCTGTCCATTTTGTTCACAAACAGAGATGCCGGAATTGAAAATTCATCGGCATACTGCCATACCTTTTCCGTCTGCACCTGAACACCTGAAACAGCACTCACAACAATGATGGCTCCGTCAACAACCCTCATACAGGATTTGGCATCTGCCACAAAATTGTCATCACCAGGTGTATCAATAAAATTTATCTTGTGTTTATTCCATTCGAAACAGGCAAGTGAGGAAGATATGGTAATTTTTCTTTCTATTTCCTCAGGTTCATAGTCCATCAAAGATGTCCCTTCATCAACTCTTCCAAGTCTCGTGTTTTCCCCTGAAAGAAAAAGCATGGCCTCAACAATTGATGTTTTACCTTCCCCTCCATGTGAAAAAATTCCAACGTTTCTAATAGAATCAGGCTCATACTTTTTCATGTAAACTCCTTATTATGAGAATAATTAATAAAGCGAATAAATTATATGAATTTTACACAGCCTTTTATTAAAAATCAAGGATTAACCGAATCTGCCTGTTATATATCCTTCAGTTCTTCCATCATTGGGAGAAGTGAATATCCTTGAGGTCTCTCCGAACTCAACAAGATCTCCCATGAGCATAAAGCCTGTGTAATCCGATACTCTTGCCGCCTGCTGCATGTTATGGGTAACAATGAGGATTGTATAATCTCTTTTAAGTTCAAGCATAAGCTCTTCTATCCTCATAGTTGCTATGGGGTCAAGGGCTGAACAGGGCTCATCAAGGAGAATTATTTCAGGTTCAACAGTCAGAAGTCTTGCAACACAAAGTCTCTGTTTCATTTCTTCAGAAAGACTCAATGCAGGCACAAGCAACTGATCTTTCAAATTATCCCACAATCCAACTGCCTTCAGGCATCGTTCAACAATTTCATGATCTTTTTTTCTGTTGCTCAGACCATGGATTTTTAAACCATAGACCATGTTTTCATATACTGTAAAGGGAAATGGGTTCGGCCTCTGAAAAACCATGCCCACTTTTTTCCTGAGTTCTATCAGATCTATTTCCTCAATAGGTTCCTGATTGACAAAAATTTTTCCTGTAATTTTTACATCATCGATAAGATCGTTCATTCTGTTAAAACAGCGCAATAGAGTTGATTTGCCGCAGCCCGAAGGTCCTATGAGGGAGGTAATTGAATTTTTGTACACATTAAAATCTACATTCTTCAGTGCATAATAGGTGCCATAATACATGTCGAGTTTTTCTGTTGATAGAGCAACTGTTTTTGTCATCCGAATTTTCCTGATATGTAGTCTTCTGTTTTTTTCTCTGAAGGATATGTAAACACCCGTTCAGTAGGTCCATATTCTATCAGATCCCCAAGATAGAAAAAGGCGGCATAATCGGTGATACGGGCAATCTGTTTGGTATTATTAGTAACCAGTATAATTGTGTATTCCTTTTTAAGCTCGTTAAGGGCATCTTCTATCTTTGCAGTGGAGATTGGATCAAGACCTGAACAAGGTTCATCCAGAAGTATAATCTGGGGCATCAAAGCAAGTGTTCTTGCAAGACAAAGCCTTTGCTGCTGGCCACCGGAAAGCTTTAATGCCGATATATTAAGTCTGTCCTTCATTTCATCCCATAAAAAAGCTTTTTTAAGGCTTTCTTTTACAATCCCGTAAAGCTCTTCCTTATCTCTTACACCTTTGAGTTTCGGACCATAAACAATATTCTCATAAACCGAACGGGGCAGCGGCGTAGGTACGGCAAAAACAGTGCCAATCTGTCTTCGCAATATTACGGAATTAATATCTCCATTAACTATATCAACACCGTCAATTATGACCCTGCCTCCAACAGTAACATTGTCTTCAAATTCTATCATCCTGTTAAGGATCGATATTAAAGTGGATTTCCCGCTTCCACCAGGTCCCATGAAACCGGTTATTTTATTTTTGTAAACATCAACGTCAATATTTTTCAAAACCTGATTTTTTCCGAAAGATACACTCAACTTTTCTACATGTATTTTAATTTCCATATATATCTCTCACGAATATTTTGAGATCATCCTGTTCATAAGATAATAGGCAATAATATTTATCAGAAGGATGCTGAGAATAAGCACAAGGGCAGTGGCATAGGCTTTTTCCATGGAAATACCTTCACGGGCAAGGATATAGAAATGCACTGCCATTGTCCTGCTTGAATCCATTACAGATGTCGGCAGTCTTAAAGAACTGCCCATGGTGAATATTACAGCGGCAGTTTCTCCTACAGCCCTTCCTACACTAAGCATAATTCCCGTTAATATTCCCGGAACAGCCGAAGGTATTACAACTTTTTTTACAGTTTCCCATCTTGTAGCGCTCAATGAATAACTTACAATCCTCAGGTTCCTTGGAACAGACTTTATTGCTTCTTCACTTGTTCTGATTATAGTAGGAAGTATCATAATCGTTATTGTCAGCACACCTGACAAAACAGACCAGCCCATTTTCATTTTTATTACAAAAAATATGAAACCGAAAAGACCGTAGAGTATGGAAGGTA
>CAYSBW010000019.1:0-9225 GCA_964429485.1 uncultured Syntrophorhabdaceae bacterium | reverse complement strand
GGTATGCCTGCAAGGGATTCCACACCAAAACGTATAATCTTGGTAAATATGGATTCTTTAGTATATTCAGTCAGAAAGATTGCTGTTCCCACACCGAGAGGAGTGGCAAGAAAGATTGAAAGAAGAACAAGGAGAAGGGTTCCTATTATTGTTGAAAAAATTCCACCATGCCTGCCCATATCTTCAGGAGAAAAAAAGATAAATTCAAGACTTACATGGGGAGCGCCTTTAAAAAATATAATAGCCACAATAACCACCAGTATGCCAACAGTAAAAAATGCCTGGAAGTTAAGGGACAGCATAACGATTTTATCTATAAAACGGGGTTTAATCCTCACTTTGTCACCTTCTTCTTTATCCCGAAATTAGCTATGTAATTAAGAATCATGATTATTACAAGAAGCACCACTCCGGTGGAAAAAAGCCCCTGTCTGTGATCACCTGTTGCATAGGCAAGCTCAAGGGCTATATTGCTTGTCAGAGTCCTTAAAGGATCGAGAATGCTTGTAGGTATCTTCAAGGCATTTCCAGCAACCATTATGACTGCCATTGTTTCTCCTATTGCCCTTCCCATTCCCAGAATAAAACTTGCAAGTATGCCTGATTTGGCAGAAGGCATAACCACCTTGTAGATTGTCTGCCATTTTGTGGCGCCCATGGCAAAGGAACCTTCCCTGTATGTCTTCGGAACACTTGTAATGGCATCAAAGGATATGCTGATAATTGTCGGCAATATCATAACGCCAAGTATTATGGAAGAAGAGAGCAGTGAAAAACCTGGTCCACCTAAATAATTCCTCACAAGAGGAACTATGTAGACCACTCCCAGAAAACCATACACCACCGAAGGTATACCTGCAAGAAGCTCAAGTGCAGGCTTTAAGAACATCTTCATTTTTTTTCCTGAATATTCGGATAAATAAATAGCACAGCCAAGCCCCATAGGCGCGCCTACAAAGAGGGCGCCGAAAGTTACAAGAAAGGAAGACACGATCATCGGAAATATTCCGAAAGACCCCTTTGTCGGCGCCCATTTAAAGCCCAGGATTATATTTTTCAACCCTACCTTATGAAAGAGAGGCAAACCTTCAAAGAGGATGAACAGGAAAATCAGGAAAAGAAAAAGAAGAGATGATAAAGCAAAGATGGTTAATACATACTTAACAAAATTCTCTTTTGTAAAATTTGTCTTTTTCATTTTATGCCTACAAGTCCTTCCTTCTTGAGGATATTCTGACCCTCAATAGAAAGGACGAAATTTATAAAGGTTTGCACAATATCCCCGGGTACACCGTTTGTAATAAAAATAAAGGGTCTTACAAATTTATAATGATTGTTTTTTATGTTTTCCAGGCTTGCTTCAACCCCGTCCACGGACAGCGCCTTTACCCTACTATCAACAAGACCAAGCGATATGTATCCGATTGCATAGGGGTCAGTAGCAACAATTTCCTTTACAGATCCATTTGAATCCTGAACCATTATACCGTCATATATTTCTTTCCTGTCCATAACAAGATCCTCAAAGGAGCCCCTCGTTCCGGAGCCTTCTTCACGGGTTATGGCATCTATTTGACGGTCAATCCATCCCAGCTCTTTCCAGTTGCTTATTTCTCCGGTAAAAATAGCTCTTATCTGCCCCAATGTAAGCTCTTTAATCGGATTTCCAGGATGAACAACCACTGAAATACCATCATAGCAGATTATAATTTCTTCTAATGATTTTTCTTCTTCTTTGAGTTGCCTTGACGACATGCCGATTTCTATTGTTTTATTCAAACATGCCTGAATACCTGCGGTGGAGCCTCCTCCCTGGACATTGATTCTGAATCCGGGCCTGTCTATCATAAAATGCTCCGAGAGTTTTTCCACAAAAGGCATTACAGATGTTGAACCTGCTATTGTGATAGTGCTTTTACTGCTATGGCCCAGCTTCAAAAAATTATCATTACAGGAAGAGAGTATCATTACAGACAGTGATAGCAGGATAATACTTATTATCTTTGACATGGAGTTTATTCCTCAGGAAGGCTTCTGGTATGTCTTATTATTTTTCCCTGGGTCATAAATATTACCAGCTCTGCAATATTTACAGCATGATCTGCTATTCTCTCCAGGTATTTCGAAACAAAAAGCACCCGCGTAGCCCTTGAAATCGTCCTCAAATCCTGCATCATGTAGGTAAGAAGTTCCCTGAAAATCTGGTCATGAAGCTGGTCAACCTTTTCATCCTCCCTGGCCACCTTTGATGCAAGCTCCACATCTTCCCTCACAAATGCATCGAGGCTTTCCTTGAGCATAAGCTGTACAAGACCGGACATTGTGGGAATATCAATATAAGGTTTCAATTGAGGTTCCTTGTTAAGCTCAAGCACCCTTTCACATATATTAACAGCAAGATCACCTATCCTTTCGAGATCATAGTTCACTTTAATTGCAGTGGTAATGAACCTCAAATCTCTTGCCGCAGGTTGTCTCAGGGCAAGCAGTTTCAGACAGAACTCATCGATTTCTATTTCCTTGGCATTAACAACATGATCGTTTTCAATTACCTTATCTGCTATTTCTGATTTTCTTTCAAGAAGAGCATTAATTGCATTCTGAATTGCCTTTTCCACCATACCGCCTTCAAGGAGAATCTTTTCCTTCAACTCCCTGAGTTCCATATCGAATGCCTTATAAATGTGTCCTTCCATTATTTCCATTATCCAGGACCTCCTTGCAATCTGACGGGAAGATTATAGTAATTTTTTATACTCATTACAACAGAATGTTCCCACCTCCTTTTCACCCTTTTCCTTCAATCCTGCAAAATTGCCTGTAAAAAAAGGCGAAAGCCACATTTTCATTTCAGGATTGACAGGGAACATCCTGTTGTATAGAGTATAGGGAAGATGGTAAAGATAGGAATTCTTTCCGACACTCACCTTGACAGGGCAACGGACAGTTTCAAATCATCAGTTAAAAAATTATTTTCAGATACAGACATAATAATCCATGCAGGAGATATAACAGAAAAAGGGGTCTATGATTACCTTTGCAACTGGGATCTCAGGGCTGTAAGAGGAAACATGGATTCCCGTGAACTACAGGATTTTTTGCCCCACAAAAGAATAGAAGAAATCAGCAATAAAAAAATAGGAATTATGCATGGAAAGGGTCCTCCTTATTTAATAGAAAACTATATTTTCAATGAATTTGAAGGGGTTGACATCATAATTTTCGGTCATTCCCACATACCTTTTCATAAAAGAAGGGATAACACAGTCATGTTTAATCCCGGATCATTCACAAGACCCTATACTCCTCCGGGTACGGCAGGTATTATGGAAATCAACGATGAGCAAATATTTTTCAGGCTTCTTGAGGTCAGATAACTATAATGGATAACATATACCTGTCCTTCATATGGCACATGCATCAGCCTTACTATAAAAACCTCTATACTAATAAATATGAGCTTCCCTGGGTTCTTCTGCACGGCACAAAGGACTACTATGACATGCCCTGTTTACTAAAAGAATTTGACGGAATCAAACAGAATTTCAATTTTGTACCCTCGCTGCTCCTCCAGTTGATTGATTATGAAAACCTTGATATTAAAGACGTTTATCTTGAAGTGTTTAAAAAAACACCTGGAGATTTGTCTGAAAATGAAAAAATATTTTTGCTGACCAATTTTTTCAATGCAAATCAGGATAATATGATACGCCCTTTTCCAAGGTATTATGAACTCCTGAGGAAAAGAGATTTCTACTACGCAAAGGGACGCCCCACTGATATAACAAAATATTTCACAGATGAAGATTTCCGGGATTTACAGATTCTTTTTTTTCTTTCCTGGATTGATCCTTCCTTCTATGAATATTATGATGATTTGAAATATCTAAGATCAAAAACCAGAAGATACAGCGAAGAAGACAAAGGTATCCTTCAAAATATCCAGAAGGACATTCTGAAGGGCATCATTCCCCTTTGCAGAGAGCTTTCATCAAATGGCACAATAGAGCTTTCAACATCACCTTTTTATCACCCCATAATTCCGCTTGTAATCGATAACAGAGTTGCAAGGTATGCCATGCCTGACTGTAATCTGCCGGAAAAATTATTTGCCTGCCCGGAGGATGCTTTAACCCAGATAAAAAAAGGAAAGGAACTTTTCCATCAGATATTCCAATTTCATGCAAAAGGAATGTGGCTCCCGAAGGTTCTGTAAGCGAAGATGCTCTTCAACTCTATATGGAACAGGGCATTGAATGGGTGGCGACTGATGAAGAAATTCTCTATAAAAGCCTGAACAAGGACAACAGGAGAAACAATGAAGGTTTTCTTCTAAATCCTGAAGCGCTCTATAAACCATATCGTTTCCAGAAATCAGGCAGGGCAATAAATATTATTTTCAGGGATAAATATCTGTCCGATCTGATTTCCTTCCATTATTCAAAATCAGATCCGAAAGATGCTGCAGCAGATTTAATAAGAAGGATAAAGAAAACAGGCGGATCAGTAAAAAACAAAATCAAAAATCCTGTTATAGTAATTGCTATGGATGGAGAGAACGCCTGGGAGTTTTACAGGAATGATGGAAGAGATTTCTTCTGTTATCTCTATGAAGGCCTGTTAAAGGAAAAAGAGATTCTCTGTCGTACTGTTTCGGAAATAATAGAAAACACAGAAGATACAGGCACGATGTCCCACTGTTTTGCAGGCTCATGGATCAACAACAATTTTTCTGTCTGGATAGGCCATGTGGAAGATAACATAAGCTGGACACTGTTATCTGAAACAAGGGAATTTCTTGAATCCGGAGATCCCGGGGGATTGAATGAAAAGGCCTGGGAATCTCTGTATATTGCTGAAGGAAGTGACTGGAACTGGTGGTACGGCGATGAGCATTCATCTGACAATGATGAAATATTCGATTCTCTATACCGTGAAAATCTCTCCAATGTTTACAGGTTCCTGGGTGAAGAACCACCTGAAAAGCTGAGTATTCCAATAATATTAAAGGACAGGGAAGCAAAGCCTTCAAGAGAGCCTGTAAATTTCATACATCCCAAAATAGACGGAGGGGAATCAAGCTACTTTGAATGGATGGGCTCAGGTTTTATGGAAGGCAGAGGTCACGGCGCTTCAATGCACGATTCCCTGTTGCTTATGAAGGGGCTCTATTTCGGATTTGATGAACATTCTCTTTACATAAGAGTGGATGTTGACAGGAATCTCATAGCAGATACAGATGATCCTGCCTTTGAAATAAGCATTGAAACCGGATGTATATTCCAATCAATTTATCATGTAAAAGATGGGACAATTGAAGGCCTCCTTCCTTTAACTGCAGGTTTTTCAGCAATTTTTGAAGCAGAAATACCCTTTCAATCCCTGAATGTTGTTGCCGGAGACATTATTAATTTATGGGTTTCCTTGAAAACAGGTGAAACTTCAATGGACAGGATTCCTGTAAGTGGTTATATTCCCGTCAGAATACCTTCGGAAAACTTTGAAATGGAAATGTGGTATGTATAGAAGATCTGCCCTGAAAGTCTCAGATCAGGTTTATCTGGTGCAATATTAGAAAGATAAGGACAAGGAATAATAATGCTAAAAGCAGATAATGAACTCGTGGATTGATCTTTTTAACTGTTTTTTTGTCTGCTAATGTGGAGATGCTTTCCTCCTCCAGAACTTTTTTTACAATATCCTCATCTGCTATTTTTTTTGAGTTCGAATACAAAAGAAGAAGGCATCTGTCACAGATGGTGTTGATGATTCTCGGATACCCCATTGAAGCTTTGTATATAACTTCAAAGGCGCTGTCCTTGAATTGGACGAAACCTGTTGAACCGGCTTTGAGAAGCCTGTGGTTAATGTAAAAACCAACCTCTTCTCTGGAAAGGTGGTTCAGCCTGTATATTACGGTTATCCTCTGGGCGAGATATCTCATTCTCTTTTCCTTAAGCTTATCCATCAATTCTGTCTGCCCGAGAAGGATAATGTGGAGTATCTTCTCTTTTTCAGTTTCAAGATTTGACAGTATTCTTATAAATTCAAGCATGTCGTCTGAAAGAAGCTGTGCTTCATCGATAATTATTATGGTTTCCTTGCCTTTTTTGAATTCATCGATCAAAAATACCTGAAATTTATCATGCATGTCTTTTTTTGACAGCTTATCACAGGGAATATTAAGGTCCTTTAAAAGTTCAGAAAGGAATTCTTCCTGATTCATTATCGGGTTAAGGATAAGTGCGGTATTATAGAGATTTTTATCAAGGGAATCGAGAAAGATGCGTGACAATACGGTTTTCCCGGTCCCCACATCTCCATAGATGCAGGCAAAACCTTCCTTCTGGGCAATAAAGAATTTAAGATGTTCCGAGGCTTCCCTGTGTTCAACTGATTCATAATAAAAATGGGGATCAGGTGTTAAACCAAAGGGCTTTTCATTAAGATTGAAATACTCCAGGTAGGGAATTGACATAACATTCTATTATTACAAATTGTTTGCACTTTATGCAATAAATATTTAATAATCCTGTGCCTATCAGAATAGATTTAATGTATAATAATTACAAATGCTGATATCAGTAATAATTCCTGCATATAATGAAATTAATACAATCAGCCTCGTAATAGAAAAGGTTGAGGAAACTCCCTATGATAAGGAAATTATCATAGTTGACGATGGTTCAAAAGACGGAACGCGGGAATATCTGAGTTCAAAATACAATGTTCAGACCGGGGATTCAGATGCAACTGCATTGGAAATGAGTGATAAAAACAGTTCCGGGTACACAACCAGAATCAGGGTGATTTTTCATGAGAAAAACATGGGCAAAGGAGCTGCGCTCCGGAGTGGTATTAAGAGCGCCACAGGAGATATCATAGTCATTCAGGACGCTGATCTTGAATATGATCCAAAGGACTACCATGCCCTGTTTCAGCCTATTCTTGAAGGAAAAGCCGATGTTGTTTACGGATCAAGATTTACAGGCGGCACACACAGGGTTTTTTACTTCTGGCATTATGTAGGCAACAAATTAATCACCCTCGTTTCCAACATGTTTACTGATCTTAATCTCACTGACATGGAAACATGCTACAAGGCATTCAGGAAAGAAATGCTGGAAGGCGTAAATATAGAGTCGAACAGGTTCGGTTTTGAACCGGAAATTACTGCAAAAATGGCACAGAAAAAATGCAGGATCTACGAGGTGCCAATTTCCTATTACGGCAGAAGTTATGAGGAAGGTAAAAAAATCACCTGGAAGGACGGGGTAAAAGCAGTGTTTACAATAATAAAGTATAATATAATAAAAAGATAGTGCGCGATAGACGATGGAAAATAAATAGTAAAAAAGCAATAGATGGCCAGACAGGAGTAAAATGTTTTCAAAATTCAAAATTCAATTTTCAAAACAGGCCTCTCCCGGTTTCACATTTCTTGAAATCATTATTGTAATTATAATTCTCGGCATCCTCGCTGCCTCAATAGGATACAAAATCAGTTCCATGAAAAGTGACACTTCAGGAATAGTGGCTGTTGATCAGGTCATGGCTGATATACAGTATGTGCAGATGAAAGCAATGGCAGTTGCTCAGGAGGGTATACCTGCAAGTCAGAGAAGCATTGTTTTTACAGGTGCAAATTCATACACTGTGGCTGGTGAGAACAAAACCTTACCGTCAGGGACAATTGCGTCTCCTG
Organism: uncultured Syntrophorhabdaceae bacterium; assembly: GCA_964429485.1. Lineage (GTDB taxonomy): Bacteria > Desulfobacterota > Syntrophorhabdia > Syntrophorhabdales > Syntrophorhabdaceae > JAPLKB01. The sequence continues at coordinate 1,520 of CAYSBW010000019.1, read as the reverse complement.
CAATAACGATTACCTTTAACTCACTGGGAGAGCCAGGAATAGCATCAGACCAGATAATAACTGTTGGTGGAAAACAGATAAAAATTTATGCCATCACCGGAAAGGCAGAAGTGATCGGATGAATTATAAAAGAAAAAGATTTATTTCAAGTTCAGGATTTTCAATCATTGAACTCATTACTTTTATTGTGATTGCAGGTATCTTTGTACCCTTGGCTTATATTGCCTTTTCTTCTGCAACAAAAAGTGCTGCTGTTCCCGAGCATGTTATTACTGCAAGGTTTATTGCAGAACAGAAAATGGAAGACCTAACAAGGAATCCATTTGAAGACATAATTATCGAAAATACCTCCTATTCCGATGTTTCAGGACATACAGGTTATCAGTGGAAATGGACTGTAGCTCAACTCACTTCTTCCGATCATTCAAGTATTTCTCCTGCAATTAACGATTATACAAATTATAAAAAAATTGTTGTATATGTAAAAACACCTGATAATTTCGAATACATAGCAAATACAATTGTCACAAAAAGACCGCAGGGATAGAAAAATGATGGATTCAATTTCAAGAAAGGCCTTTACCATGATAGAGATTGTTATTACAATTGTTGTACTTGGAATCATAGGCGCCTTTTCTTTTGTTTTTTTTATTAATTTAACGCAGACATACAGTATTTTGGCAGAGCAGAGTTCTGCCCATCAGGAAGCAGCTTATATTCTGGAAAGAATTACCAGGGAATTAAGAGATGCAAAAGAGTTAACTGTTTCAGGTAGCAATATCTCCTTTGAAAGATCAAATATAACTCCTGAAGACGGAAATAAATATATCAGATTCCGTTATGCAACTCCTTATTTATATAGAGATTCCGGAACCAGCACGGGAAGTTACACTGTCAGCAAGGTAATGGGAAAAGGCGTTACAGCTTTCACTGCAACGCCATCAGGATCATTGGCTAAGAATAATTACTTGACTGTTTCAATAACCATAACCCAAAACAACCAGTCCAAAACATATATTTCAAGGATCTGTCCGGCAAATTTAACAACTACCGGCGGTTATGTCTTTACCGGAAGGCATTTTGGAGGTGCCTATGAAGATAAAATATACTGAAAGAGGGACATCTCTTATAATACTTGTAATCATTATCGTTGTTGTCGGAATACTCGGAGCAGGTCTTGTATCTATTATGGGCGCAAAGCAGCGAGCCTATCCTCTTCAGGCCCAATCCTATCAGGCACTGAATCTCGCCAATGCAGGCATAGAATTTGCGATAAGATATGCCAATGACAGATATGTTGCTAAAAAAGAATCCACCGAGGATTCTTTAGGATCTGGGAAAACTGTCAATTTCGGCAACGGCAATTGCGGGTCGTTTACAATCCAGTATCTTGGAGGCGTAGATTATGCACTCACATCTGTCGGTGTGTGCGGAAATGCGCGAAGGATAGTGAGGGTGAAACAATTTGCAGGTTATACCCAGGGGGCAGGCCTGATACTTACAAAGGTTATAGATTCCTT
>CAYSBW010000018.1:24236-40127 GCA_964429485.1 uncultured Syntrophorhabdaceae bacterium | reverse complement strand
GGGGATAAAATAAGACATAAAAAAACAAACTATATAATATTTTTATAAAGAGGTTACAGATATGAATTATTTTACTTCCAACAAATTTTCATTCCGTTCCAGGGGGTTGCCGAAAGACACATTCGGTGTAATAAATTTCAATGGAACAGAAGGTTTATCCAGACCCTATGAATTTGATATAATGCTTGTCTCTGATAATATGGAGGTTGACGTAGACTCCATCATGAAAAACAGAGGCAGACTTATTCTGCACAGGGAGGACGGTGAGGACACGGTTTATAACGGTGTAATAGTACGGTTTGAACAGCTCCATGCCTTCGGTGAATATGCTTTTTACAGTGCCCGTCTTGTATCCAAGCTCTGGTGGATATCCACCATCCGGCACAACCAGATAATGCTCAATAAAAATGTGCCTGAAATTGTACGGAGGGTGCTTGTAGATGCCAGGTTTTACCCCGATGATTATGAATTCAGACTCCAGAGAGAATACAAACCCATTGAATATGTATGCCAGTACGGAGAGAGCAATCTGAATTTTATCTCCCGCTGGCTCGAAAAAGAAGGCATTTATTACTATTTTGAACAGTCCAGAATGCGGGAAAAGGTGATTTTTACTGATTCCTTAACGGTACATACGGACCTCCCGCAGATGAAAACATTAATCTATGAACCGCCTTCCGGACTTGATGCCCTGCACCTTAAAGAGGTAATCAAATCCTTCAACTGCCGGCGTTCCCTCATGCCCGCCAAAGTATTCCTGAAAGATTACAACTACAGGAAACCTTCAATAGAGATCACAGGTGAAGCTGAGGTTGACCCTGAAGGGCGGGGTACAGTCTATTATTATCATGAACACATGCAATCCCCGGAAGACGGAAAGCGTCTGGCTGAAATAAGAGCGGAAAGTATTTTCTGCCGCCGTGAAGAGTTCTACGGAGAGAGTTCCGTGCCATATATGTTTCCTGGTTTTACATTTACCCTGGATGGCCATTTTAAAGGAGGTTTCAATCGGAAATATCTTATTACTGATGTGACGCATGAAGGCAGCCAGACAGGCTACCTTCTTACAGGGATCAGCACCGGCCTTAAAGAGGACGAGACAAACAGGATGTACTACAGGAATAATTTCACTGTTATTCCGGCGTCAGTCCAATTCAGACCGGAGGTACGGGCCGAAAAACCGAAGATATCAGGCGCTGTGGTGGGTAAGATTGATGCCTCAGGAAGCGGCAAATATGCGGAACTGGATGAAATGGGCCGCTACAAGGTAGTAATTCCATTTGACCTCTCAGGAAAAGAAGGAGGGAAATCGTCGAGCTGGGTTCGCATGGCCCAGCCCTATGCCGGGAGCGACCACGGAATGCATTTTCCCCTCCATAAAGGAACTGAGGTACTTTTAACATTCATAGACGGCGACCCGGACAGGCCCATAATTGCAGCAGCGGTGCCCAATCCTGAAACGCCGAGTCCCGTAACAGGAGATAACCGGACTATGGCTGTGATCCGCACAGGGGGACAAAACAGAATAGCATTTGAAGATAAAGAAGGCAGTGAACGGATACTTCTTCATTCCCCGAAGCAGGGCAGCTACATGAGGATAGGCGCCCCTAACGACCCTGACGAACATGAAAACAAAGAAAAAAATGAGAGTGATGAAAAAAGCCCGTCATGGGAAGGCGAGACGATGGAGAAAGATAAGGAGCATTTCGGTATCCATATCTTTACCAACGGTCTCCTGGATGAAGAGGCGGCGGCAAAAAACGAAGTGATTCTCGGCGAATCCACAGAAACCGTTATTGGTGCATCAATCGATACAACTATTGGGGAAAAAATGGAGACAAGTGTTCTTTCCCATCATGAATTTATGCCTGTACTCTGGCATTACAGTCTGCTGCACACGGAGATTGAAGAGGCAAAGGCAGATATAGCCTATATGAGGAACCAATTCAACGGCAATATGAACAGGTTGGTAAATCAGTTGAATCAGGTAATAAACAACAAGATCGAAGCTCTTGATGTTGAAACCAAGATTGCAGAAATGTCGAACGCTATAGTTGTGTTTTGTGAACGTTCTTATGAGCGTACTGATGAGTTTGTTTTAGAGCGTAACAGTCTTGTCACCAAAGAGCAAAATATGAAAGGTGAAGAGATTGTTTTGGAAATGGATAAAACGAACTTTAAGGGTAAAGAAGTTGAAGTGAATGGCGAAAAAAATGAGGTTACAGCTCAAAAGACCGGAATAACAAGTGAAGAAGCTAAAATGTCATCAAGTATTGTTGAGAGTGTTATGGATAAAATTGGTATTGGCGTGGAAGACACTGAGATTAAAGGTTTAAAAAGTATATTTTGATCATATTCAATGTGTATGTACTTATGGTTGAAGGAGGAACATAAATTATGACAAGGGAAGAGGTTCTACAGGCAATAGCGGCAAATGAGACCCTGGAGGAGATTAACCTTTCAGGCATCGATCTTGCCGGAGCCGACCTCACCGGAGGGCGTTTCGAGGACTGTTCGTTTACAGGCGGCGATCTGTCGGGTGCAAAAATATTAAAGACAGGTTTCCGCAACTGCGACTTCTCCGGAGTGCGTTTCCACGGCACAGACCTGACAAAGGTGAATTTCATGAAAATGAAGTTCAGGGGGGCATCTTTCCAGGGGGCGACTATACATGAGACGATGTTTACACATTCAGATCTGAATGAGGCTGATTTTTCAGAGACTTTTGTAAGCTGGACCCTCATGCAGCATGCAGATCTTAAAAAAGCCAGGTTTGTGAAAACCAGATTTGAAAAGGCCCTGCTCCAGCATACGAAACTCATCGAGGCGGATTTCAGCGGCGCCGATCTGCTGAAGGTCATGTTCAACGGATCGGACCTTACGGGAGCCAATTTTAAAGACGCTCATTTTTCCAAAATACTCTTTCAGGGGTGCAAACTTGCCGGCCAGGATTTTAAAAACGCCCGTTTTATCCAGGTAAATGCAGCCCAGGCAGACCTTACAGGAGCGGATTTTACGGATGCCGAACTTACCTATTCCACTTTTATGGAAGCGGACCTCACAGGCGCAAAACTCATTGGTGCGAAGACGCAGAACGCACTTTTCAAGGGCGCAAAACTCAAACAAACGGATTTTACAGGGGCGGATTTGTCCCATGCTTTTTTCGGTGAATCCGACTCATCGGCGGCAATATTTGTAAAAGCAACTCTTTTAAATAGCGTGTTTACCGGAGCGAAATGCGCTGCGGCCAATTTTACCAATGCAAAATGTCTTTATGCCAATTTTTCCCATGCTGACCTGACCTATGCTGATTTTACAGGCGCCAATCTTTACGGGGCCAATATGCACTGTGTTATAGAAGATCACACTAATTGGGAAAGGGCCAACAAAATGCTTGTCAAAGTGACAGACAAGGAAATGAAAGAGGCGGAAGATTACAGGCCGCCGGCAGTAAAATCACAGGGGAGGTAATCAAATGAAGAATGTTCTGAAAATAAGGAAGAATGAAAACCAGCCGTATCTGGAATACGGCACTGTTATGGAAGAGGGTGAAAACCCTGTAGTGGAGACTGATGCAGGTTCCTATAAAGCATCAATCGCTGCAAGCTGTTTTATGCGCCCCTGTAAAGACGATTCGGTTCTTGTATCCCTTGATGGCGACGGAGCCTGCTATATTCTTGCCGTCCTTCTCAGAAACTCCCGGGGTGAAATTGAAAACGATCTGTATTTCAAGGGAAATGTGAACCTTCATGCAGAGGGCGGCACTTTGTCTCTTTCTGCAAGTGAAGGTGTTTCGGTTGCCTCGGACAGGATGTCCATTGCCGCAAGGGAAGGTGAAATGGCCTTCGGCGAATTTACAGTCACAGGCTCTTCCCTTTCCACAGAGATAGGCGCTATAAGAACAGTTGCAGGAAAGGTTGAACATATATTCCAGCGCCTTACGGAAAGGCTTATAGACGCTTTCAGATTTGTGAAGGACCATGAAGAGGTCCAGACAGGTTCAACGCGTTATGTTGTGGAGACAAATCTTTCCATGCATTCAAAGAACGCGATGCACACGGCAGAAGAACTCGTATCAATAAACGCAGAGCAGATAAACCTATGTTAAGTTTACCATTAAGTTATCTATATATAGTACATGTTAACAGAAAAGGAAAACGTTCATGATCGAAGATATAAGGAGTGCTTTCCCAGATGCCCCCTTGAGGCGGAGGAATACCAAAGGCAACCAGACATACAACAAAAGAAAAAACTAATGAAAGGAGGGTACTAACTATGTTTATGCTTTCTCAAGGTGCGGGGATGAACCTCGGTTTTCCCGACGTATGCATCACCCCTGTGGGCCCTGTGCCAACACCTATTCCATACCCGAACGTCAACATGTCTGCTGCTACTGCTCCTGCGGCATATAATGTGCTTGTTGATTGTATGCCTTCCATAAACCAGTTGTCTACGGGCCTTGTAAGCTTCGGCGACTGCACTGGTGTTATGGGAGGAGTTGTTTCACATCTTGAGGACGGACAGGCGGAATATCTTGTTGGCTGTGTAACCATAATGGTCGACGGTGCACCGGCGCAGCGCTTAACAAGTGTCACTGGCCAGAACAGCCTTGGCATGCTTCCCAATGCACCGGGAATGTGCTCCTGTCCAAGCCAGGTAACGGTTCTGACATTGGGTTAAAAATACAGGGAGTGTATTATGGATTATTTAACGTCAAAGAAATTTTCTTTTATCTCCGATTCTTTGCCTACAGATAATTTTGGTGTTGTCAGTTTTAAAGGATCGGAAGGAATTTCAAGGATCTACAAGTTTGAGGTCATGCTTGTTTCAAACAACCTTAACATAGATTTTAATGAGATTATTAACAAAAAGGCCAGGCTTATCTTCCACAGACAAGATGAGGAAGATGTTTTTTATAACGGGATTATTGCCAATTTTGAGCAGCTCCACGGGATAAATAACTATGCCTTCTACAGGGCTTACCTCGTGCCGAAGCTCTGGTGGCTCTCCATTACTCATCACAACCAGGTCTTTCTTGACAAAACAATTCAGGAGATTGGCGAGGCTGTCCTTACAGACGGGATGTTAGGAAGTGGAGATTTTGAATTCCGCCTTCAAGGCAAATATAACCCTGTAGAATACGTATGCCAGTATGGTGAAAGTCATTTAAATTTTCTATCACGCTGGTTTGAGCGGGAAGGTATCTATTATTATTTCGAGCAGTCAGAAGGAAATGAAAAGGTTATTTTCACTGATACCAAAATGTCTCACACAGACCTGCCTTTCGGAGCCGGTATTGCCTATTCTCCACCTTCAGCCCTGGAATCCTTTCATTTGGGCGAAACAATCAGGTCTTTTTACTGTCGTAAAAACGTTCTACCTGCGAAGGTTCTTCTAAAAGATTATAACTACCGGAGACCTTCACTTGAAATAACAGGGAGTGCAGATGTTGACAAAAACGGCATAGGGACAGTTTATTTTTATCATGAGCATTTCAGAAGCAGCGAGGAAGGCAACAGGCTTGCCAGGATCAAGGCCGAAGGCATCATCTGCCGGGGCGAGGAGTATACTGGTGAAAGCTCAGTACCTTATATACTGCCTGGTTTTACTTTTACCCTTGCAAGGCACTACCGGGAAGATTTTAACCGGAAATATCTTATAACCGATGTCAATCACGAAGGGGATCAGACAGGTTTCCTTATCTCTGGTATAAGCGCCGATGCAGGTAAGGATAAGGAACATCATATATACTACAGGAATACTTTTACCGCCATCCCTGTGACAACACAATTCAGGCCGCAGGTGAAAACAATAAAACCGAGGGTCTCAGGAACCATTGTTGGCAGAATAGATGCCTCCGGCAGCGGGCAGTATGCGGAACTGGATGAAATGGGACGCTACAAGGTTACCATTCCATTTGACCTTTCAGGAAGAACAGGCGGAAAGGCATCAAGCTGGATCAGGATGGCTCAGCCCTATGGTGGCAGTAACTATGGTATGCATTTTCCCCTGCACAAGGGAACGGAGGTGCTACTTACCTTTGTCAACGGCGATCCGGACAGACCTATTATTGTCGCTGCAGCGCCAAATCCTGCAACGCCGAGCCCGGTAACTTCGGCAAATCAGACTTCCAATATAATCCAGACAAGTGGAGGCAACAAAATACACATGGAAGACAAGGAAGGAAGCCAGCGTATCTATCTCCATTCACCGATTGCAAAAAGCACAATAAGGCTTGGGTCGACCGGAGGCAGCGATGGAGGCCTGCCTGATAATATCCCTGACCTTATAGATGAGATAAATGAATATGAGGAAGAACAGGATAAGGAAAAGTATGGAAAGGATGGTGTTTTTACAGACTGGGAGGCATTAAAACCAATGGAGGAAGGCATCGGTATTCAGCTTGCCACAAGCAACTGGCTTGATATCAGCGCCCAGTTCAAAAATGAGATAATTATGGGAGATGTAAACGAGGTAGTTATAGGGGGTGTAGGGGATGTATGCATCGGAGGCAGGGCAATCATTTCAATGGTGGCCTATACAGATATTACCCTGGGACTCAAACATGACTATGTATTTCCTGAATGGATGGCGTTTACCGGTACAAAAAGGGAGGTTAAGATCAAGCATGAAGAGGCTGCCGAACTGAAAAGGGAATTTACGGATAGAGATGAAAGAATATTAAGAGCTGAAAAGCATATAATAGATACTTCCCTAAGGGCTTATCACACTGAAACAGTTGCAATAAAAAATCTGAACAAGATGGTCGATGATATCAGGGAAATGGTCAATCGCGAATTAAGGGCATGTAACGACCAAATAGCAGCGGTAAAATCAGATATTAAAGCTGTAGAAACCAGAGTGGATTCTACTGTTGACGAAGTGAAATCTGTCGCAAGCAGTGTCGAAAATATGGGTGACAGAGTCACAAACGTGGCAGCTCATGTTCAGGAGGTGGGGGCACAGGTTGAAGATCTGGGAGCCAAAGTTACGAGCGCAGGAGCGATTACAAGAGAAGCTCCTGTCATAAGCGATGCGTGAGGAGCATACAGAATGAAAGTCATAAAGGATATGGAGCACGGACTCCTTTTAAATTACTTTGGTCTCAATAACAGGTTTTACCTTTCTGTGACGATTATGACATTTTTTGACTTCAATAACCCTGATCAGCCCATAAGCGAACAGAAGCTATGGCCCTTTGTCCAGGAGGAGTTGGGAAAAGAGGCTATCTTTGATATGGCTATGCCTAAACCCAAGGGAGAAGTTCTTGTATGGGGAAGGTGCTTTGCGCCGGAAAGCAAACCCCGTCCGGCCTCACAGGTGACTTTTCAACTAGGCCCAATCAAAAAAACGCTTTATGTTTTTGGAAACCGTTACTGGAAGAAATCAGGCATGGGCATGGTAATCAGTGACCCTGAGCCTTTCGTGGAGATGCCTGTAACTTATGAAAGAGCCTTCGGAGGCACCGGTTTTGACAGAAATCCCGCAGGGAGAGGCATCAATCCGGTTATTATAACTTCTGGAAAAGAAGCGATTCCTTTGCCGAATATCGAAAACCCGAAACATCTCATCGGATCACCGAAAGACCGGCCTGAACCGGCCGGTTTTGGTCCACTTGATTTTACCTGGCCTCAGAGATCGAAAAAACTCGGCACTTATGATAACAAATGGTTCAGGGAGCGCTGGCCCTTTTATCCCGAAGATATGGATTGGACCTATTTTAACGCTGGTCCCGAAGACCAGCAGATGGAGTTATTTTTTAATGGCAACGAAAAATTCACTGTTGGAAACATGCATAAAACCAGGCAGATAATCGAATCCCGCCTGCCGAATCTTCGCCAACGGCTTTTCATAAATCAGCTTGTAGATAAAAATAAACCTGAAGGAGATAAGATATTCAGGGAGATCCATACCCACATTGATACTGTCTGGCTCTTTCCTCATGCGGAACGGGGAGTTGTTATCTATCGTGGGAGCGCGGAAATTGCTGATGATGAGGCTCTGGATGTACCGCATCTTTACATTTCCATAGAAGACCCTTCCGGACAGGCTAAAACCATTGAACAGTATCATGAGGAATTTGAAAAAAGGCTTGACAGGAAAATTCCTGAGTTTGCGATTGCAGCAAAGGCGAAAGCCAGAGAAAACCTGGCTGCGGCGGCAGAACAGCTGAAAGACCTGCCGCAGAAGATAACTGACTCCATAGCCGCCGGTTTAGGACAGATGCCTGCTCCGGTGCGTACACATGAGGAGACAATTGCCATGGCTGTCAATCTTATAGATCAACAGATCCCGCTTCTCGATGCCGGAGAAAAAAGGCTTCTGGAGACAAAGGCTAAATTCAGTCACATCACGAAGATAGATTTAAGCGGTTTTCAGAGTATGAGGCAGCAGTTTGCCGACACAAAAGCGGAACTTCAGGGCATGTCTGCCATGCTTGAAGAGATTACAGCAGATTCCGCTGCAACCCGAAAAGAAATGGGAGCAGTGTACAAGAAGGCGCTAAGCAGGATAGACCCAGCTCTGTTGAAAGGAAAGGGGATTGATCCGAATATGGAATTTGACATATTTAAAAAGACTCCTGAAGATTTATGGCATGAACAGGGGATGCGTTTCATCGAGCGCTGCAGGGATAATCTTGAATTGTGTCCGGAATATCTAAAAATCCTTGTAGCCATGGGATTAAGACGCTACACACTCAAACGTTCCTGGATCGGTATCCATATGATGCATGAAACCGATGATCCTGCCCTCTGGGGACTCCCGGAAGAGGACAGAAACAGGGAAAACCCGAAGGAACTTGACCTTCCTCCGGGCCTTGTTGTTCCATGTTTTGATAAGGCAAAACTACACCGAATAAAAATTGTTTCTTTCCATCATATATATCCGCCTCCTGATTTTCCAAGTCTGACCTTTGGAGATATCAGAAAGATAGGAAAGGACATCTTTATTGAAGGTTCCGGAGAAATGGCCATGGTTCATGCTGCCGATGATGGAAAACCTTTTGTCCGTGTAGCCAGGGAATTCGAGGCGATGCTGCTGCATCAGGAATTAGGTGGTTTCTGTGCCGTGGTTGCCATGAAGGGCCCTGAAGTAAAGCCTGACAAAGAAACTGAAAAATTCCTGAAAACTTCCCCTCAGTTTCTGATTGTCCAGTATCCTGGTTCAGAAGAGCCCGCAGACATTAACATTGATATGTGGAAAAAAATCTATCCTCAGGCTGAGCCTATCCGTATGCCGGCTGGTGCGAATCTTTTCGAGGCCAAAAAACTGGGTATTGATCTCTGGAAGTGGGTTGCCGATGCCCTACACCCCGGCACTGCCCCTGCCCCGGAGACAAAACCGAAGGATGTGGATATAAATAAACCCGGCGCTCTGGCCGCCCTTATCCCGACTTTTGATGCAGCGGCTGTCATCAAAAAGACAAGAGATACAATGATGGCCGAAATGCAGCCGGAAATCGACCTGATGGAAAAAAATAAGAAAGAAATGATGGATGCCGCCCGTAAGACCCTTGAATCCAAGGGGCTGAATGCCGATAAACTTCTCAACCCTGTAGAAATGAACGTCGAAGAAGAAGCCAACCCTTTTGCCTCCATGAAAAAGAAATATGCAGATCAGTTTTCTCAGACCCGTAAGCAGCTCAAAAAGCAGGGCGTCCTGACACCGAATATCGAAAAGCAGATTGCAGAAGCAGAAAAGGCAAACAGCGATCTTCTTACAAAGGCTGCGGCGCAATACGAGGAAGAAACGGCAAGGCTGGCGGAAGCTGAAAAGAAGATTGCTGCAGGGCTGCCGGACTGGGCAAAGAAGCTTTTATCGGATGCAGGCATAGACACTGAAGACCCGTCTCCCATGAAAAGGTTGACGCGTGAAGATGTTATAGCATGCCACGAGAAAGGACTTAGTCTTGCAGGAAAGAATCTATCCGGGCTTGACCTTTCGGGACTTGATTTAAGAGATGTCAAACTGTCAGGAGCTTTTCTGAAAAAAGCCGACATGAGCAGCTGTAATCTCGACGGCGCTGATTTATCACGGGCTCTGGCAGGTGAAGCGGATTTTACACATTCGTCTATGAAAAACGCAAAACTGACAAGAGGTATCTTTCGCAGCTCAAAATTTGTTGAGTCGAACCTTTCGGATAGTGATCTTACCAAGGCATTGATGAGCGAAGCTGATTTTTCAGGTTCGATCCTCACCGGAGCAGTTCTGGAAAAGGCTCTTCTGGAAAAGGCAATTTTTAAAAATGCGAACATTTCGAAAGCGAAAGCCGCGCAGGTATATTTTCTTTCCACTGACTTGTCTCAGGCGGATTTGTCGGGTGCAGACCTCACAAAAGCAATGTTTTTGAAAGCAAATATTGATGAGACCAGGTTTAATGATGCTATCATACGTTCAGTCCATTTTATCGAAACAAAAGGCAATAAGGTTGATTTTGCAGGTGCGGATATGTATAATTCCCGTATTTTCAACGGTTCGGCCATGACGGAGAGTGCCTTTACAAATGTGAAGGCCGACAAAGCCTGCTGGATTAAATCGGACCTCTCAGGGAGTGATTTTGGTGGGGTTGTCATTAAGAGGGGACTTATCCAGGAATGTAACCTTGCAGGATCAAACCTTGCCGGAGTCTTGGCAGGACAGACACGTATCACCAAGACGGACCTGAGTGATGCTAATATGGAGAAGATAAATCTATTTCAGGGTTCACTGAGAAAATCAAAACTTGTACGAACGAATTTGAATAAGTCAAACCTTTACAGTGCGGAATTTTACCGTACAGGAGTGGGAGATACGAAGTTCGAAGGAGCCAATCTTAAAATGACGAAGCTCTATAAACGGACAGACCTCCTCCCTGAAAAAAAGGACAAAGGTTAGAGTAATGACAAAAGAAGAACTTTTAGAGGCAATAGAACGTGACGACACAATCGAGAATGAAGATTTCTCCGGTCTTGATTTCTCAGGTCTTGATTTCTCCGGCGCCCGTTTCGAAAAATGTATGTTTCACGATACTCTGTTCATGAACGCGAAGATTCAGCGTACCGGATTCAAAAAATGTGATTTCAGGGGCGCACGGATTGAATCGGTTGATCTGACAAAAGTAACCTGGATGAGGATAGATCTTCGAGGCGCTGTTCTGAAAAATTCAATCCTGCATAAAGCTGTCCTGTCAGGAGCCGATCTCTCAGAGGCGGACTTATCCGGCGCAGACCTCAGCCGCGCGGTTATGGACAATGCGAAGCTGGAAAATGCAAACATGTCGGGAGCAAAGCTCTTCAGAGCCATGCTCATGAAAGCGTCATTGAAAGGAGCAAACCTGTCCGATACAGACTTGTCCCGTGCAATTTTTATTCAGGCTGACCTGACAGGCGCTATACTTAAAGGCGCAACAATCTTCAAAACCTTTTTGAGGGATTGCATCCTTACTGACCAGGATTTCCGTGGAGCCTCCTTCACCATGTCCCAGGCCGGCGGCGCCGATTTTAAAGGATCTGATTTTACCGGTGCCGATATTACACAGACAAACTTTATGAACGCCGATATGAGTGGAATCAGGCTTGACAACATAAAAGGTCCAAGAGCAATATTCATGGACGCCAAGCTTGCCGGTGTCAGTCTGACAAAGGCGGATCTTTTTCAGTCATGCTTTGAGGGATGTAACCTGACAGGGGCGGATTTAAGCGGATCAAATCTCGAACAGTCATTATTTCCCAAGGCGGTTTGTCGTGGCGCTAAATTTACCGGAGTCAATTCGAACTATGCGGACTTCTCTCGTGCCGATCTTACAGCAGCGGACTTCTCTTCTTCCAAACTCTATCGGGCAAAACTGCACAGGATTGTTGAAGACCACACCATCTGGAAAAATGCAAATAAAGAAGCGGCCCTCGGAACTGATCCCGATCTGGCTGAGGCGGAAGGGGGTTAGAGGATTAGAGGGTTAGATAAGTCCTAAGCATTAATTATAAAAAAGGTAACTATTGCAACACGTAACACGAATTATAGAATTAAGTATTCAGGTTCGGAGAATGTAATTTTTGGGATTGTCAAAAATTGCATGATAAACTCAAATTAATATTCAGTATATACAAGATGTTATGATACATACTTAGGGGGAGGTAGAAAAAGGAAATGAAAATAATAAAAATCACCCCCTCCAGGAGAACACTAAAAAAGGCAAAACATGCTGAACAAAAGAAACAAAACAATAAAAACTTTTTACAATACCTGATTTTTGAAGAGGGGGTCTCAGAATGAAAAATGTAGCAAAAAAAATCGAATCCTTTCAACCTGTTCTTGAGTACTGCCTGGTTGTGGATGAACGGGAAGGACAATGGACAATTGCAGCAAACAATGCCCGATACGAAGCAAATTTGGCGGCAAGCTGCCTTGTAAAACCTGAAAAAAATGATATTGTCCTTGTCTCAATTGATAATGAGGGGTGTTGTTATATACTGTCCATACTTGAAAGACCGGATCACAAGATGCGGCCTACAACGCTATCTCTTGAAGGTCAGGTCAATCTTGAGGTTAAAAACGGCGGGCTTCGAGTCTCTGCACATGACGGGATTACCTTTATGACACCTGAAAAACTGTCCATGACATCGGAAGACCTTGAAATAAATGCCCTGAAGGGAGAGGCAAGGATAGAAAGCTTTTCTTTCCTCGGCAGAATCTTCAACGGTCAGATAGAAAAGGTCAAAGTCATTGCAGATGTCCTGGATTCGATCTTCAGAAGGGCTGTACAGAGGTTCGTATCATCTTACCGTTACATTGAAGAGCATGAGGAAATACAGTCTGCATCTACCCGTATGCTTGTTGACGGAACCCTTACCATGCAGACACAGAATACCGTGCATACTGCTGAGGGACATGTGAAGATAGATGCGGAACAGATTCATCTGGGATGATTGTAAAAACAAATTTGTTTGCATAAATATGTAAGGAGGTGCATATGTTTCAATCAACATGCGGCGGAGGGATGAATATGGGATTTCCGGATGTCTGTCTTACACCGACACCTGTAGGCCCCGTGCCTATTCCATATCCGAATGTTTCAACCGGAGCGGTGGCAAATCCGGCAACAACAGCATTGACAGTGCTCACAGACGGCATGCCGTCGCTTAATCAAATGTCCATGTTGACAACAAGCCAGGGTGATAACGCGGGAGTCAATATGGGTGTTGCCTCTGGTATGGTAATGGGTCCGACGGAGTTTATTCTTGGAAGCTTAACCGTATTCAAGCAAGGCGCTCCTGCCCAGAGGCTTACCAGCATGACAGGCCATAACGGACTCAGCATGAACTGCCCCGGAACCACACTTGTCCCCAGTCAGGTCACGGTTCTTGTGCTCGGGTAAAAAAAGGAGAGATACCTATGGATAGCGACAAAATGCCTTACACGATACTGGCGCTTGCACCTTTTGCCCCAAGCGTTGATTCTTCAAGGATTGAACTGCGCGATATAAATGCCGATACCATTGACAGCGTTATAGAGGACATATCCCCGAGGCTCTGGATATCGCTGCCGCAGACTCTCTGCCCGGAGGGCGGTATAACTGTCGCACCTAAACGGATGAAGGATTTGACGCCTGACGGGATAATAGAGATTGTTCCCTATCTGAAAAGCCTCCTTGAAGCAAAAGAATTTATAAAAACATCTAACGCCAAAGGGATGCTGCCTGCCGATATTGCTTCTTCAGCAGGAAGGGGCTGGCCTGATCTCAAACTTGAACTTTCGCTGCCCCATGCAGTTCAGGAGACACATTCCGGCGGAAGCGCAATTGACGATATACTTTCTATGGTTGCTTCACCCGGCGGCAGCTCTGTTTCCGGCGCTGGGAAAGGTGTTGCATCATGGATCGGAGAAATAGACTCGCGTCTCCAATCGATTATGGACTGCATTTTCGATAACGAAGAATGGCGTGTTTTAGAGGCAGCCTGGCGCGGCGCAGGGGCTTTGGTAAAAAAAGGAGCAATACGCCAAGGAAACGGCATAGAGCTAAAAATAGCTTCCATATCAAAAGACACGTTATCTGCCGCACTGGATAAGCTGTTGTCAGGTATGGATCAGATGATGCCGAATCTGATCATAATAGATATTCCCTTTGACAAGACGCCCCTGTCTCAGGATCTTCTTGAAAAGACAGCATCTTTTGCGTCAACACTCCTTGTGCCGACGGCGATATGGGTTACGCCGGGATTCCTTAATATCCATAAATGGGATGAACTGCATAAGCTGCCCTATCTGAAAACACATATTGATGATGCGGTATTTGCAAAGTGGCGTAAATTAAGGGAATCTCCTGATGGAAACTGGATCGCAGCCCTTGCGGGACGTTTTCTTACACGTCCGCCTTACGGTAAGGACTACAGGGCAAAAAAGGTGTTTTTAGAGGAGGCAGAGCCGCTCTGGATCAGCCCTGTGTGGGCCCTTGCAGCGCTTGTTGCCCAAAGCATTGAAAAATTTGGCTGGCCGTCACGTTTAACTGATTACATGACAGTCCGGCTTTCTGACCTTGCCATCTACGGTGAAGATGGCGGAGTTGTCTGTTCCACGGAAACGTTATTTTCAGATGACCGTATACGTCAGTTTGCAGAGATTGGAATCACTGCCCTGTGCGGTGCATCAATGCAGGACATAGCCTTTTTCCCGAGAGGTTCTGTTGCATCGGGGGAATCGCTTCTGTTCCAGCTTTTATTTTCCAGGATTACAGGTTATCTCATCTGGAGACGCGAACAGGCCCCTGAATATTCCGGCGGCAGTTCACTACCATCCGAATATGTGAGGAATGCGCTGGAAAGGTTTTTCGAGGACTCGGGCAGTGAATTGCCTTACGATCTTAATGTAATTGCAGGAGAAATTGATGAGAGAGGACTTGTGCCGCTTCAAATTACCCTTACATTGTCAGAGTACATACTGCCTGGAGGGAGGAAGATAGGCTTTATATTCTCTTGGTGAGAGAATGAAATTATTTCTCTGTTCAATAAAGTTCAATACAAGGAGTCTATGATGAAAAAAATATGGATCACATCACTTTCCAAAGATCAAGAAAATGTACAGCGTCTCATGGCTCTCCTGAAACCTTACGGTATGGGCATCGATGGCCATTTCTGGCTGGATGATCTGAAAAATATGGCCTGGAGCAATGCGGCGGAATCTATAATGAATAAGGATGTTGCCCTATGGATTATTGTAGCCGACAAGGCGAGCCTTGTGAAGGACACTATAAGAAAAGGCCTTTCAATGCTTGCAATGATTGTTCAGCACGGCAAGGGAAACGGATTCCATATCCTTGTTCTTGCCGATGAAAAGGACATAACATCAAATGATCTGCCCGTACTGCTAAAAAGTGCGGATGTAATACCTCTTGCATCGACGACTGTGGGCGCAAAGGTTGTTGCCCTTGCAAATATGCCTGCCCCGAATGTAGAGACTGGATACCGCCTGACTATACACCCTGTGGTCGGTATAGGACACTGGTTTGAAGTGGGACCTTCCCATGGGATGCAATGGAATGGTGTGATGTTCGGGGTTACTGGTGCGGTGATAACCTTTCATGGTATCGGGCCAGCAGACGGCATCCCGGAACGTTCTGTTCTCGAGTATGCCATGAAAGGGCTTGAGATAAAGCTTGGTGATGAGGAATTCACTGCCTGGGCAGTGCAGAACCTTCTTGATGATAAAACATCCTATTATGTCCGTGTTGATAATGTTCCCGATAGGATTCTTTTTGGTCCCTATGTATCAGAGGATGATGCAGAAGCTCACATATTGGAACTTTAAGGCTAAATAAAGCATGCTCTAACATTAGTATTAAGAAAAGTTTTGTTTACTTTTTTGTTATTGACTATAATGTTTCAAAAGCTGCCTGTACAGGAGACCATATGAAATATT
>CAYSBW010000018.1:0-24136 GCA_964429485.1 uncultured Syntrophorhabdaceae bacterium | reverse complement strand
TACTATTACTTTGAGCAGACGGACAAGGGTGAGAAGGTGGTTTTTACGAATTCAAAGATGGCCCATACGGATATACCGGATAATTCCGTCCTGACATTCTCCCCTGTTTCAGCCCTTGAAACGTTTCACAGGGAAGAGTCTTTAACGAATTTTCAATGCAGTCAGAAACTTATGCCGTCCAAAGTGATGCTGAAAGACTACAGCGATCTTAAACCTTCCCTTGACATCACCGGTGAGGCGGAAGTAGATCCCAACGGATTCGGAATTGTTTACAATTATCAGGAAAATATCAAAAGCCCTGATGAAGGAAAACGTCTTGCAAAGATAGTATCGGAAGGCATTTTGTGCCGCCGTGAAGAATATAGAGGAGAAGGTTCTGTGCCTTTTATGCTGCCGGGCTGTACTTTTTCTCTACAAAAACATTTTCGCAGTGATTTTAATAAAAAATATCTTATAACCGGCATCAGCCATGAAGGCAATCAGTCGGGTTTCCTGTTAAAAGATATTCAAACAGGCGAAGACAATGTAGATAATCAGATGTACTACCGCAATTCATTTGTTTCCATATCAGCAGATGTCCAGTTCAGGCCCGAAAAAAGGGCTTATAAACCGAGAATTTCGGGCACCATAAACGGTAAAATTGATGCGGGAGGCAGCGGTAAATATGCGGAGCTTGATGAGCATGGACGTTATAAAGTCGTCATCCCCTTTGATATTTCCGGCAGAAAGGACGGCAAAGCCTCTGCCTGGATACGCATGGCCCAGCCCTATGCGGGCAGTAATCACGGTATGCATTTTCCGCTGCATAAAGGTACGGAGGTGCTTCTTACATTTATAGGAGGTGACCCAGACAGGCCTGTAATAGCAGCAGCTATACCAAATACGGAAAATCCCAGCGTTGTTGGCGGCGCAAATGCCACCCAGTCCGGTTTTACTTCGGCAGGGGGAAACAGCATACATATGGACGATACCGAGGGCGGCCAGCATGTTGTTATCCGTTCAGGAGACAACTCCAATGCATTGCTTGTCGGAGGCTTAGGATCTACTTCCGGAGTATCTGCAAACAGCCAGTGGTGGTACAATTCCATGCAGATGGGAGCTGCCAATGCATGTATGGGTATACAGGACTTCATGAGCAATATTATGATTAGGAATGTAACCGGGTGGCTGAAGATGCAGAGTACCTTCACGATATTGAATAAGGAGCTTATCCAGAGAGTTGTACCGTTATATGCAAAAAGCACGGCAGATAAACATAAGCAGGAGCATCCCGGCGAGAAACCTGAGCCTGTGGTAGAGCCGACAAGTGCAAACTGGGATGCAGGCTCGATTATAGGGCTTGCCTTGCCGGTTGTATCGCTGGTTCTTGGAATTGCACAGGGGAAGGCACAGGAAAATGCACTTAAAAAAGCAATCCAAAGCAAACAGGCCTTAAGTTCTGCGGAACTTATGAATATATTAAACTTTGCAAGATATCAGATTATGTGTATTGATCAGGGCACTTGTGTACAACAGACAACATCACAGATAGGCAAGGCTGACGATCATATTGCGATTGTTGCAGGAGATCAAGGGGCAAAGATGCTGCTCTTCAGCGATGATAATATGATCATTATGGCAGGCCGGGATATAAAAACAAATTCAGGCCATGATATAAATATCGAGGCAGAACACGATATCAGCACTAATTCCGCAACCTCATCCATTAACGCAGCCATAATCGATGTAAAAGGCGATACTTTCAGAGTTACCACACCCAGGCCCCAAGGCAATGCATTTGCAAATCCAAATATTACGGTCCAAAACAACAACACTATAACAATTCAGATAAATAATACCAGTATAGAGGTAAAAGAAAACAAGATAACGATCAACTCAGGACAAAACGGCAGCAGAATTACGATGGATAATGATAAAATATTTATTCAACGTGATAATGATACCGGGGTTCGTCTGCTTAGTAATGCTGCATTGATTGGATCGGGAGAATCGGGCATTTGGATTAAAAAAGACAAGGAAATAAGAATTTTGCCCAAAAAAGGTCAGGAATTGATATTGGGTCCAATTAAGGTCAACAAACAGGGTAAAATACAAATGGCTTGATTATGTTATGAAAACAATAAAACAAGAAAACCTTTCAGTCCTTTCAAGAACTTATGTGTACAAAAGAGGTCATCTCCTGCTTGTTGCCGCTTTTGCGGGCTTTCATTTCAGTTGTCCTGAAAAATTGATCGATGAAGGCGACATATGGGCAGCAGGGGAAGCTTCTCTTGGTGAGAATGATTATCTTGATCAGGGATTTCCCCGCCTTTCCGGAGAAGTGATCCTCCATGCACGCTGTTATACCCCTGAAGGGAAATCCATGCAGGCATGTCCGGTTTCTTTCCGGCTGGGCAGTATCAAAAAAGAGCTTTACGTTTTCGGAGACCGTCACTGGAACAGGACTGCCGGAGTATATACCGGAATATCCGATCCTGTTCCTTTCACAAGCATGGATATAACCTGGGAAAATGCCTTTGGCGGTGAAGGATATAAACTGAATCCGAGAGGGAAGGGTGCAATTGAGATTAAAGACTCGGCAGGGCATTCCTATCTTCCTCTTCCCAATATTGAAGATCCCCGCGATCTTGTGTGCGCTGCCGGAAAAAAATACAAACCAATATCATTTGATTACATAGGGCCGGAGAGAACCGCCTCGGAAGAAATTGACAAACTGGGCACCTATGATGAAAAATGGCTTATTTACAACTGGCCTTATATGCCGGATGATTTCGATTTACAGGCAGGCTACGCCGCTCCGGGAGACCAGCGTCTGAAAGAAGGTTTTTTCAATGGGGACGAAGAAGTTGTTTTGAAAAACATGCATCCGAAAAAGTCTGCCATAAAAACAAAATTGCCTGGAATAAGGGTCAGGGGTTTTTTTAAAGGTTCAAGGTTTGAAAAGAGGTTTTTTGAAGAACTCACAATGGAGCTTGATAAAATCTGGATATTTCCCCATCTTGAAACAGGGATCCTTGTTTGGCATGCATTAACAAGCATTGCAGATGAAGAAGCAAGCGAAGTTACCGACCTTGTTGTTTTTTCGGAACGACTTGATGAACCGGCAAAACCGGCATCCTATTATGAAGCAATGACGGAACAGACGGAAACGGATGGGGCGCCGGAAGAATTATCGGTTGTTCGGTCAGAAGAGGCTTTAAAGGCTGAAAAAGCTGTTCCGACAGATTCAGGAGCTAAGATGGCTGCTGCGGGGATAATTACCGCTGCGGCAGGCCTGGCTGCAGCCGATGTCAAAGAGTATGAGGAAGCGCATGCTATGCTTATTGAAGTGCAAAAGGATATTGCAGGAAAAGAAGCTGAACTTGATAAAATGCTGAAAGATCTCGGTGTTGAATATGGGGAGCCGAAAGAAGGAAAACCTCATAGGGAACCGGCTGCTTTTGAGGCGGTCAGCCCTGAAGAAATGCTGAAAAATATTGAGAATTCAAAAGGAGAAGCCGAAGAAAAACTCAATAAGATATTTTCCGGCCTCGGCGTAGATGTAAACGCTCAGCTTCCCTTATATGAACCGTTGCCCATTAAAAACCCGAATGAGATAATTGAAAGTCTGAAGTCTGCCGGAGTTGAAGATGCAGGATTGTTCGGTATGATATTGGGACTCGGCGCCGAATATGCGGCGCTTAAGATCGGCATTGAGAAACTGATGAAAGAAGCTGAAAATATAAGGAAGACTTCTGTGCCTGATGAAAAAGCGGACATCAGAGAGCCCGAAGCCCCGCCTGAACCTGAAAAAACCCTATTTACCAGAGAGGATGTGCTTGCAGGGTATAAAGCAGGCGAAAAGTTCGACGGGTTTGATCTTACAGGCATAGATCTGTCCGGTTGTGTTTTAACCGGAATATCACTGCGCGGCTCGATGCTGGAGAAGGCAAACCTTGCCGATGCTGACTTGTCGGGCGCCGATTTAACTGAGGCAATACTTACCGGCGCGGATATATCAAAATGCAAAATGCCGGGCGCGGATTTAAGCGGCATATCGGCAAGCAGGATAAAGGCTAAAGAGGCTGATCTGTTTTCTGCAAGGCTCAATTCTGCCGATCTGTCTCAGGCCGATCTGTCTCAGGCGGTATTGACAAAGGCAATTCTTGATGAAGCCGATCTGGAAGGGGCTTTAATGAAGGGAAGTTGCTGCGATGAAATGTCCGGAAGGGATGCGGTATTTACCGGTGCCAATTTCACGGATGCCGATATGTCAGGCGCTGTGCTTGTTAAAGCTGATTTAAGAGAAACAGCAATCAGTAATTGTAAATTTTGGAGAGCTGATCTGAGAGAAGCGGATTTCAGCGGTGCAAAGGGTGAAGGAACTTCATTTACAGAAGCAAAAATGGCACAGACAAGGGCAGGAGAAGATACGGCCTTCAAAAAATCCGATTTTTCAGGAGCTGATATATCTTCTTCTTCATGGCAGGAAAGTTCTTTTGAGGATTGTGCTTTTGTAAATGCAGCGCTTTATGATGCTGTTTTCATCAAGTGTTGTTTTGCAGGCAGTAACTTCTCCGGTGCAGATGCAAAAAGAACAAGATTCGACTACTCCGATTTGAGCGATGTTAATATGACAGGTATAAACCTCTTTAACGGTTCATTAAGAAAAGCCGTTCTTGTAAGGAGTGACCTGAGCAATTCAAACCTTTTTGCTGTAGAGTTTTATAAAGCTGTTTTTCGTGACACGAATATTCAGGGTGCAAATGTGAAACGCACGTTCTTTGAGCGTTATACACCTGACGGGAAAACAACCTGGAGATGGACGCACGAAAAGGAAACGGTTTAGAGGCGAAACAATGACAAAAGAGGAACTCCTCTCATTAAAAAACGAAGGAAATGAAATTAAAAACATTGACCTTTCTGGACTTGATCTTAAAGGAATCGATCTTTCCGGCGTCGTCTTTGATAACTCAATTTTCAAAGGTACGGATTTTAAAGGAGCGAACCTAAAGGATTGTATCTTTCATGGAGCCGATTTTACGGAATCATGCCTTGAAGATGCCGATCTTTCCCGTGCATACCTTGAGAATGCTGCAATGGTGCAATGCAGGGCATCAAACTGTTGCTTTGTTGAATCCGACTTAAAGGGGGCAGATTTAAGCTTTGCGGATTTGACCGGCATCTCAGCAAATGAATCTGATTTTTCCGGGGCAAATCTCTCCGGGGCAAAATTAAATCATGCAGTTCTCTTCAAGGCCTCCCTTCAGGAGGCAATTTTTCACGGAACGGACTGGACTGATGCAGATATCTCCCGTGCAGACCTTTCCGATACAACCCTTTATAATACGGTTTTTAAAGGGGTAAAAATGGAAAAAACCTACTTTATGGAGGCGAAGCTCAAGGGCGCATCCTTCCATAACTGTTTTCTTAATATGACGCACTTCGATGAAGCTGATCTCACGGAAACCGTATTCACAGGCAGTGACATAACTCAGGCGTCATTTATCCAGGCCATGATGAACAGGGCAAAACTGGACTCGGTAAAAGCTGAGGCCTCATGTTTTGATGATGCCTTATGCGACGAAGCTGATTTCAGCAAGGGATATTTTTCATGTGCATCTTTTGAAGGTACGAGGCTTGTTGGTTCGGACTTCCGGGATGCGAATCTGGAGCGGGCCAATATGACGGATGCAATACTTCAGAATGCTGTGCTTACAGGCTGTGATCTTACATATGCGGATTTGTCTCATGCAGACTTGAGCATGGCCGACCTGAGAGATACAAGACTGAAGAGAACGAATCTCCACCGGGTGAAAGAAGAGCGGACACAGTGGTCGGGAAGCAGTCGCAGCGAGGCGCTGGAAACAGACCATGACCTTGCTGAGGCGGAAGAATGGCAATTAAAAGGAGCTGTAAAATGAAATTATCTGCGAAACAATTAAATGAGGAAGAATTTGTCATGGCCGCCGGTATCGTTGGTGTCGGAAAAGATGGAAAAATACCGGTTCGAACGGCAAAGGGACTTGTATTGGCTGTCCGTGCGGCAGGCTGTCTTCTTGAACCGGAAGAAGGTGACATGGTGCTCGTTGCAGAAAATTCTTCAGGAGGCGGTTATATACTTACGGTTCTGGAAAGAAACCAGGAAAAACCTGCTGTGCTTAAAGTGTCCGGCGATGTTGCTTTTAAAGCTGGAGGAAATATGACCATTTCCGGTGATAATATTGTTGTTGCCGGAGAGGAATCTGTCAATATAACGGCCCTCTCATTCACCCTGCGCTCACACGAAGGCTCAGTTGAGACTGAAAATCTGAACCTCACAGGAAAACACCTCTCAGCCGATCTGAAAAGTGTAAAAACAGTTCTTGGTTCCCTTGAATCCTCGGTAGGCAGACTTGTTGAGCGAATAACACGTTATTATGCGAGAATCGACGAACTGGCAGATTTGAGATATAAAAGACTCCGCTGTTTTGTCCGGGATACGTTGTCCATGAAAGGGCGCGATGTGACTGTCCGTGCGGAGAAAAATATAAACATGGACGGGAAAAAGATCAATGTAGGATAGGGGGAATAATGTACGCCTGTACAAAAGCAAAAGGCACGGCATCGGCCTTTCCCGATGCTTGTAAAACACCGGCAGGACCTGCTGTGGTGCCTGTTCCATATACGAATATCGCGCAGATGAAAATGTCAAATGCAAAGTCGGCAGCTAAGAAGGTATTCATTGACGGCGCTAATGCTTTGACAATCAAAACAAAGATACCGCAGTCAAAAATGAATGAACCAGGAACATTGGGTGGTGTGGTATCGAATAAGAACATGGGCCCGGCAGGTTTTACCGCAGGCAGCACAATACTCTTCATAGAAGGCGCTGCAGCTGTTCTCATGGGCAGTCCTACAAAACAGAACGGAAATCCCCAGAATGCTGTAGGTAGTGTCATAGCCCCCAGCCAGACAAAATTGAAGGTTATGAGATGATTGAAAAAATTAGTAATTCTGATTCTGTGAAAAAAATAATATCCTTTGATCTTGATGGAACTCTTGTGAGTGCCGGATTTGGTGATATGGTCTGGAATCATGGTATACCCGAAGCTTATGCGGAAAAACATTCAATACCATTTGATGATGCAAGAATACTTGTAATGAAGGAATATGCATCTGTCGGTGATTCAAATATTCTTTGGTATAAAATAGAACATTGGTTGAACAGATTTGATCTTCAGATTACAGGCGTTGAACTTCTAAAGAAGTATGAGACATACATTGAACCTCTTCCAAATGCAATTGATGTTGTTAAAAAATTGAAAGATTCCTACACTCTTATTATAGCCTCTAACGCTGCGCGAATATTTGTAGAAAAAGAGCTTGAGTATACGGGGCTTGATAAATATTTCAGCCATAAAATTTCAGCAACAACCGATTATAACATGGTGAAAAAAGACCGGGCCTTTTATGAAAAAATATGTACTATCTTCAATGTGTTGCCTGAAGAAATTGTGCATGTCGGTGATCATGAAATATTTGATTTTCAAGTTCCCTCAGATATAGGCATACAAGCATATCATATAAGGGATTGTAAGGTTGCCACAGAAGATCAGAGATCAGAAAAAGACAATGAAAAAATTATTTATGATCTGGCAGATCTCCTGGACAAGCTGTAAAATATGAAAAAAGGCTTATCCATGGGCTTCTGCCCAGTTTCTGCCACTGCACAGAGATACTTTAAGGGGTACATCAAGGGCAATTACATGTTCCATTTCATGCTTTACCATTTTTTCCATTTCAGCAAGGTCGTCATATTGTACCTCAAAGACAAGCTCGTCGTGAATCTGCATTATGAGTCTTGAGACGAGGTTATTTTCTTTTATTTTTCTGTGAATATTTACCATTGCCATTTTTATTATATCAGCCGCTGTCCCCTGGATAGGGGTATTCATTGCAGTTCTTTCTCCGAGTTGTCTTATTGTTGAATCCCGATTGTTAATTTCCGGTATATAACGGATTCTGCCAAGGAGTGTTCTTACAAAACCTCTTGAACGTGTCTCTTCAAGCACCGTTTCCATATAGGTTTTTACTCCATTGTATTTTAAAAAATACTCATCTATATAATTTTGAGCATCCCTTTGCATTATACCAAGCTCTTTTGAAAGTCCGAAAGCGCTCATGCCATAGATTATTCCAAAGTTTATTACTTTTGCAACCCTCCTCATATCCTGTGTAACTTCCTCTGTTTTAACACCGAAGACCTCCTTTGCCACATTCGAATGAATGTCCTCATCATTTAAAAAAGCCTCTGTTAGAAGCTCATCCTTTGATATATGAGCAAGAACCCTTAGCTCTATCTGGGAATAATCAGATGAAAGAAGAATAAAACCTTCTTCCGGTACAAAGGCTTCCCGAATTTTTCTTCCCTCTTCCCCTCTTGCAGGGATGTTCTGGAGGTTTGGATCGCTGCTGCTCAACCTTCCAGTGGCAACTATCATTTGATTGAAAGACGCATGGACCCTTCCGGTATGAGGATTTATGAGTCCGGGCAGGACATCTATATATGTATTTTTAAGCTTTGTAAGGGTTCTGTATACAAGAATTTCTCGTGGCAGTGCATGTACTGCTGATAACTTTTCAAGAACTTCCACATCAGTTGAATAACCTGTCTTTGTTTTCTTTACCGGTGTAAGCTGCAACTTTTCGAAAAGTATACGGGAAAGTTGTTGGGAGGAGTTGATATTAAAAGGTTCTCCTGAAAGACTGTATATCTTTTTCATTATGGTGGTGAGTCTTTTATTGAAATCTATTGAAAGCTCAACAAGCATCTTCCGGTCTATTTTTACGCCAGCGTATTCCATGAATGCAAGCACTTCAACAAGAGGCGTCTCTACTGTATAAAAAAGATTTCCCAGGTCTGACTTTTCTATTTTTTCATTCAGGATATTTTTCAGGTCAAAGAGATATTGAACACTTTCAGTAATATTATCCCTGTCATTTTGTGAAGATATTTCAGAGCCGAGATATTCTTCCACTATGGCATTGATTCCATAGTCCTTCCTTAAGGGATTGAGAATGTATGATGCGAGCATGGTATCGAAAAACTTCCGGATATGAAGGTCCGGTCTATGGGGAGGCGGTATTGTACTCAGTGTTTCATTTTTATGTAAAAGGAAAAGCAGAATAGGCTTGATATTATGCACCACAATTTCTTCTGCGCTATCTATGATATAAATCAGTTCTTCTTCATTTTTAGAGAAATATACTCCTTCATTGTCAAATACGGCAAATCCTTCAAGATGTATGTTATGGGGGGCTTTACCCTGAAAATTTGTTACAATTGAAATATTCTTTTTATTCAAAGAAGCAAGTTCTTTTTTCTGTGCTGATTTTTTTTCTTCATTATCCGATTTGATAGCCCTGTAAAGGGAGGTAAACTCAAGTTCACGGTAAATCTTTCTTAAGGCATCGGGATTTTCCTGACCCTGGATCAGATCTTCCACATCCCTGCCTATAGGCACATCCATCCTGATTGTCGCAAGATCCTTACTCATAAATGCCAGCTCTTTGGCAGCAACAAGCTTTGCCTTTACAGATGCCTTGCTGATCTTTTCTATGTGTTCATAAATTTCCTCAACAGATCCGATGTTGTTTATGAGTTCTTTCGCAGTTTTTCCGCCGATACCAGGCACCCCAGGTATGTTGTCAGAGGTATCTCCACATAGGGCAAGGTAGTCTTTTATAAAGGATGGCTCCACTCCAAATTTTTCAACTACTTCATTTTTGCTGATAAGAAGATTTTTCATGGTATCTCGAATGAAAACTCTCTCTGACACAAGCTGCATCATATCCTTATCTCCGGTGACAATATAAATGTAAACATCTTCTTGCCTGAATTTTTCTGTTATTGTACCGATGATATCGTCAGCCTCAAAACCTGCCTGCTCCAATACAGGTATGCCCATTGCCTCTATAATCATTTTAACATAGGGAATCTGGACAGAAAGATTATCCGGCATAGGTGGTCTTTGAGCTTTATATTCCTTTGATATTTCTTCTCTAAAAGATGGTGATTTAGAGTCAAAGATCACGATGAGTGTATCAGGTTTTTCCTCATTAAGGAGTTTTTTCAGCATACTGATAAATGCATAAGTGGTATTGGTTGGCAGGCCTTTTGAGTTGGACATGTAAGGCGTGGCATGGAATGCTCTGTACAGATAAGAATGCCCGTCAACAAGGAAGATCCTCCGTCCGCTACTCTTTTCCCTGTGTGAATTTGTCAATTCTGATTCTTTATTCATAAATACTTTTTCTGTCTCCTTGTGGCAGCAGCCACTTATAATGGGAAGAAAGTTTTTATTTTAAATACCTTTTTTTCGGGGAAACGATAAATTTTAAGAGCGTGTTTTGCTTCCAAACCGGAAAGAAAAATGTTGATATCATCCTTTGTTCTTGCAGCAATGGTAAACCATACATTCAAATATCCCTGCCTTTCGTAGTTATGTGTAACTCCGGCATGTGTGTTTATTTCATTTATAAATTCCATCATTCTATCCTTGTCTAAATGAACCCCGCAAAGAGTACTTGCATATTCTAACTTTTTCCGTTCAAAGATAGGGCCTATCCTTCTTATGTAACCGTTTTTTTTCAGATTTGCGACCCTTTCGATAACATCCTTCTCCTCCAGGCCGATAAGCTCTCCTACTCTGGCAAAGGGTCTCTGATCCAAGGGGAAATCCTTCTGCATTATATTCAGTATCTTTTTGTCAATTTCTTCCATTGCTTTTATCCTGATCAAGAAATCTAATAAAAATATCTTCTGTAAGTTCTTTTTTATATCAGTTTATAAATGAAAAGTAACGATAAAAGAAAAACAGAACTAACCTGTATTGACAACATTGGGTGTTTTTAATATCCTTATTTAATTATGATGTCCTGCATCTTTTATATTGTTGTTGCCTACCTTATTGGTTCTGTGCCAATTGGAATAATCCTTTCAAAAATAAGAGGGGTTGATCCCAGAAAAACAGGAAGCGGTAATATAGGCGCGACAAATGTAATGAGGGCTGCAGGGAAGGTTTTTGGAGTGATTACACTGGCAGGTGACATAGTTAAGGGCCTTGTTCCCACCGCATTAGCTATTCATTATAAACAACCGTATCTGGTTGTTGCTGCCATTGGACTGGCTACTTTTCTCGGACACCTTTTCCCGGTCTATCTTAGGTTCAGAGGGGGGAAAGGTGTAGCAACAGCGCTCGGGGTATATCTTGCAATAAGCCCCTGTGCAATAATGGTAAGTATTTTTGTATTTATTTTGACACTTGTTAAATGGCGATTTGTTTCCCTGGGCTCGCTTACGGGTACTGCCCTTGTGCCGATTACCTTGATTGTTTTGCATGAGCCGTTTGAGTACATTTGCCTTTCTCTTATCATAGGTATATTGATTTTCATAAAGCATAAAGATAATATCAAAAGGCTTGTTGAAGGAAAGGAGAATAAATTCGGCAGTTAGTGAATTAAAAAAACTCCAGTCTGAAATAAATTGACATAGAAATAGGGCAAGTATTTTAATTGATTTAAAATTAGAATAATTGTTAAATTAAAACATGATCCCCTTGATTGAAGAAAAATTGAGCAACTTTACAGCCAGAACAATGGAAAGTCCACAGGATATATCTGCAGGGGTTTTGATTCCGATATTTGAAAAAGATGGAGAAACATTTATAATCCTTACAAAAAGGACGGAAAACGTAAAGTCCCACAAGGGAGAAGTATCTTTTCCCGGTGGTATGTTTGAAGCAAGGGATTGTTGCAAACTCAATACTGCCTTGAGAGAATGCTCTGAAGAAATAGGGTTGAATGCCGTGGATGTAAAGGTTGTTGGAAAATTGGATGATATGACAACTCTTACAGGTTTTGTGATTTCACCTTATGTTGGTATTGTCCCTTACCCTTATAACTTTACTATGAATCCCTGTGAAGTGGCTTATATTATCCAGTTACCTCTCAAATTCCTAATGAATGCCAGCCCTGCTATAGAAATGCATGAATATGGTGGTAGAGTAGAAGAAATCCCCTCTTTTCACTATAATGGTGACCGGATTTGGGGCGCTACATGCAGAATGCTCCTGCAATTAAGAAAAATACTTAAATCATAGGCTATTATAGCCACTGTTTATCCTGTATTGTTCATATACTATTTTTGACAGGTTTTCCCTGTCCCCTTCTGATAGTTCCGGATATTTCATTAGAAAAAATATCAGGTCGGTTGATCTGTTTTACTGGCAAGCTCTTTTTCTTTCAATGCTTTTAAAACCTTTTCCGGTGTAACAGGAAGATCTTTAATCCTAATACCAACAGCGTTATAGATGGCATTAGCAATTGCCGGTGCAGTGGGAACCAGTCCCGGCTCTCCAATACCCTTTGCTCCAAAGGGGCCATTACTGTCATAAGTTTCTATAATTATTGCCTCAATTGGTGGTAAGTCCTTGGCTGTGGGTATTTTATAGTCAAGAAAGTTTCCATTTTTAAGTACACCTCTGTCGAAAATCATTTCTTCACCCATGGCGTAGCCTATTCCCATGAGACTGCCTCCATAAATTTGCCCTTCAAGCAACATAGGGTTGATTGCCCTGCCTACATCATGGGCTGCAATATACTTCAAAATTTTTACCTGCCCTGTCTCTTTGTTTACCTCAACTTCCACACCATGGGCGCCGTAGGCGTAAGCAAGGGAAAGATTACCCCTGAATTCCCTATCAAAGTTTTCATTTCCAGGATCATAAAAGCATTCTGCCATAAGCATTTGACCGTCATTTTTATAGTGAGCATTACGCAAGACTTTGGCAAGAGGAATATTTTTTCTGCTGTCTTCTGTTGAATAAACGATGCCCTTCATGATATCGAGCTTTTCTGCCTCAACACGAAGCATATTCGCTGCAATCTCGATTATCTGCTTTTTTATTTTTTTGGCTGCTCCAAGAGCTGAATTTCCTGCAATAAAGGTGGTCCTGCTTGCATGAGCCCCTACATCCCATGGGCATGAGTCTGTATCGTTGTTGACAATGCGTACATCATCAATATTTGTTCCAAGAACTTCTGCAACTATTTGTGCGATTACCGTCTCAGAACCCTGACCCATGTCAGTAGAACCTGTAAAGACATCTATTTTGCCATAATCATCCACTTTTATTACTGTGCCGCATCCATCAGACTTATATACCCTGGCACCGCCGCCCACATGGATAAGGCATGCCATGCCCCAGCCAAGGTTGTGATCTTTATTATTTCTTGAATGGCGGTCAATTTTCTTCAATACTGCATCAATACATTCCCTCATTCCACAAGAGGTAATTCTGAAATTCTGGGGAGTTATTTCACCGGGTTTATTGGCATTTTTAAGTCTGAATTCACCAGGATCCATGCCTGCAATGGCAGCAAGCCGGTCCATGGATGATTCAATGGCAAAGGTTGCCTGGGGGTTGCCATAACCCCTCATGGCCTGGCTGTAAGTATTGTTCGTATAAACACATTTTGCATTGAATTTTATATTGTGAACCCTGTAGAGAGATGAAGCAGGCATCATCATAACAGAGGGAGTTGTTGCCCCCCATGAAGTATAGGCACCGTTGTCAAGTATCATATCGATTTCTCTAAAGGTCAGATAGCCATCCCTGTCACATCCCTGTGATATTTTTGTTATTGTGTTCTGCCTTGGTGATGTTCCAAAGAATTCTTCATCCCTGGAAAAGATGATTTTGACTGCTTTTCCAGTTTTCATTGCAAGGAGAATGGCCAGATATTCATAGGAATAAGTATCGAGTTTGCTGCCAAATCCGCCACCTATTGCACACTGGATAATCCTTACACGTTTGTTTTTTAAACCAAAGGCGGCAAGAGCTTCAATATAATCCTTCTGTGCAAGTGAAGGGATTTGTGTATTGCTGTACATGGTAAGATTGTTATTAATGTCAAAACATGCAATGCACCCGCTTGTCCCGAGACAACAATGTGTTACCCACTGTGTTGTAAAAGCATCTTCAACAACATGGATCGAATTTTTTTTTGCTTTTTGAACATCCCCGCAAATAAATTTCCAGGGGAGGTCCAGTACATTGGATCCAATCTCTTCATGAACAAGAGGAGCGCCCTCTTTCATTGCTTCCAGTGGATCAAAAATTCCCGGTAACTCTTCATATTCAACGTCTATGAGATCGATAGCCTCTTCAGCAATTTCAGGTGTTATTGCAGCCACAGCAGCAATTTCATCCCTCGTGGAACACACTTTGTCTTTTTTAAGAAGGGGATTGTCTTTCAGGAAGCCTAATTTAAAGCCAGGTATATCAATACCAGTCAGAACAGATTTAACTCCGGCAAGTTTTTCAGCTCGGGATTTGTCAATTTTAATAATCCTTGCATGGGGATATCTGCTGTAAAGTATTCTGCCACAGAGCATACCCGGTATTTTTAAATCCTGGATATATATAGCTTTTCCTGTGGCTTTTGAGGCAGAATCCAACTTGGGTATTCTCTGCCCCACTACTGAAACCTCTTCCATATCTATCTCCCGGTTGCTGCTTTTTTTATGGCATCTATTATTTTCACATAACCGGTACATCTGCAAAGATTACCCTCGATAGCATCTTTAATTTTATCTTCTTCAGGATTTTTATTTTCATCCAGCAGTGCTTTGGCTGACATTATCATGCCTGGAGTACAGAAACCGCACTGTATTGCCCCTTCTTTAATAAAAGTTTCCTGAAGAGGGTGGAGCCCGCCTTCTACTGTCCATAAACTCTCGATAGTATTAACTTTTTTGCCTTCAATTTCAAATACGGGATAAAGACAGGAATTTACAGCTTCGCCGTCTACAATTACTGTGCATGCCCCGCATTCACCGTATCCGCAACCTTCCTTTGTTCCTGTAAGATTGCAGACTTCTCTTAATAAGTACAGGAGAGTCCATTGGGGCTGAACTTCATATGATACCTTTTCGCTGTTCAATATAAAGGTAATCTTTTTTTTCATATTAATCCCCTGTAAAAGATTTGTTTTGAAACGATGATGAAATAATATTTCAGATACAGCAGGAATGTTGTTTGGCAGCCTGTTCCATAGCCCTGTTAATTGTCTCCTTTGTAACTATTTTTATCATGTCCTTGCTGTACCATGCTTGTCCCCGAAAAGTATCAATGGGAGTTGCCTCGCTTGCAGCTATTTTACCTGTTTCACCTGTTAGTTCAAGAGTTATTATTTTACCTTTCAGAAAAGCTTCAGCTTTTTTTGCCCGAATAGGTCTTGGAGCAACAGCGCTCATAGCTATACTTATATCTTCACACCGGGATTGAGCGCCTTCCTTTACTATTGATATTCTGACTGCAATCCCGACAATCGATACATCCATTGACTGCCTTCTGCTGATTTTTGTGTATGCCGAACCATTATTGCCATTGAAGCACGGCAAATGAAATTCTTTTATTATTTCATTCTTTTCAAGAATTGTCCGATTTGGTCCCAGAAAAAAATCATCAATGTCAACCAGTCTTTTTTCATTATTGTTCACAATTAACAATTTTGCGTCCAGGACAAGCAGGGGACAGGCAGTATCAGCCGAGGGTGATGCATTACAGATATTTCCACCTATTGTTGCAACATTGCGTATCTGTTGCGAGCCAATCCTGCTTGCAGCATCATGAAGAGCACCGTAACTGTTTCTTATGAGAACATTTTTTGCAATATTGTTGTGAGTGGTAATGCTGCCTATCCGGAAGCCTCTCGATAAATAATTCGATTTTTCTACGCCGTCCAGACATCTTATATTACGTAATGAAATCAGATTTTCAGGAGAAATCATCTTCTTTTTGAGCAAAACCATCAAATCTGTGCCTCCGGCGATAAATCTTGCATTCTCAAGTTTTTCCATTAAAGCAAGAGCCTGTTCAATGGTTTGAGGTTTGTAATATCCCTGGACTTTCACTATCCTTTATCCTGTGTACGCAAATTTTCTGTTCCTTCCATATCTATGGAGTATGTTTCTTCATTAATTGCAACCCCATATTCTGTTTTAGCTTTTTCAATGCTTACATATCCCTCAATTACATCATTCAATACCATATCCGGATCACGATCAAAGGGATCGCCATAGCCACCACCGCCAGGAGCGTCAATCATTACGGAATCTCCAGGTTTTAACTGTGTTAATCCATAGGCATTTCCACGTATTCCATTGACTGTCAATTGAGCTTTTGTGCCTGCCTTACCATTAAAGAGGCCTTCTGCAGGGTAGCTATATCTTCCTGCCTGTATCCCCAGGTTAACAGGAGGAATCGGTGCATAACGGTCGTCAGGAACTTTGAAGACTTCTCTTTTCCCCAGACCTCCCTTCATCTTCCCGGGTCCTCCTGAATCTGTCAGGATTTCTCTTTTTTCCACAATAAGAGGGGTGTCGTTTTCGAAAATTTCAACAGGCGTATTAGCGCCATTTGCCGGGAAAATATAAACATAGTTGCCGTCATTGTTAATCCCTGCCCCCATTCCACCTCCTCTGATAATTACCGAATGCCATGGTTTGCCGTCATGCCTTTTCCCATAAAATACATTCATTGCAGCAGGAGTTCCTCCTGATGCTGCAATAATCCTGTCAGGCAGTACCTCTGACAGCGCCCTGTAAATAAGCTCAGTAAGGTAATGTCCAACACCCATCCTGGCAGCAACTGCTGCAGGGAACCTGCAGTTTACAACACTCCCTTCGGGGACAATTAATTTAACAGGCCTTGTACAGCCGTCATTGTTTGGAATTTCCGGAGCAAACATACTTTTAAGCGCCATAAATACATAGGCAAAGGTAAAATTAAAAACAACATTGCCGCTCCAGTTTACCTCGCCGGAAGAACCTTCGAGATCTACAATTATTTCGCCTCCTCTTACTTCTATTTTTGCATGGATAATAATATCTCCGTCACCATTAGCCTGTTCTATAGTGCTTTTTGCCTTATATATGCCATCGGGAACTTTTTCAATCTCTTTCATCATTGTTTTTGCAGTAAGACCTATAATCTGGTTTGCAAGGTCTTCAAGATCTTCAAGGTGATATTCCCTGAGCATCTGTTGTACCTTTTCCGTACAAACATGGTTTGCCGCGATCTGCGATCTGATATCTCCGATAACTTCATCAGGGGTTCTGACATTCCAGCGAATCATTTCCAAAATGGATTGATTAAGAATTCCTTTTTCGTAAAGTTTAATAACTGGTATAAAAAGGCCTTCTTCAAAAACATCATGGTTGTCAGAGGCAACACAGCCTCCAATGTCGGAGTGATGAAAAACAGATGCTGTAAAGGCAATCAGATTTTTTTTATAGAAAATAGGACTGAAAACGCATAAATCATTAAGGTGGCCTGCCAGGACCCATGGGTCATTTGTGATAAATATATCACCTGGCTGATAATGATCCAGAGGGAATTTATTGACAAGATTCTTAATCCCAAGGGCCATAGCGCCTGACTGTCCTGGTGTGGCAAAACTTCCCTGTGCAAGCTCCCGGCCTGATCTGTCTGTGAATATGCATGTATAATCATGGGCATCCCTCAGGAGACTGGAAAAGGCAGTGCGGGCTACACTGGAATCTGCTTCATCCACAATTGAAATAAGCCTTTGCCAAAGAATTTCAAGTGTTATAGGGTCAAAAACATATGCCATTTTTATGTCACCTTAATATCGATCCAGAGAAATCCGAAATCATCTGTCAATATATGTGCACCTTCACCTGCAATTAGTGTTGATTCTTTTTCTTCAATAATGGCAGGTCCGGTGATTTCTGCACCAGGGAACAACCTGTAACGGCTGTACACTGTATAGGGAATAAAGGCCCCGCTTATAGGAGAATATGCAAGACGCTTTCCCTTGATAGCCTTTTCAATTGTTTGATCCTTTCTTTTTTTGATCAGAGGCAACTGGAGAAATTTTTCAGGAAGACCGGCTCTTACTTTAAAATTTATAAATTCCACCTCTGAATCAGGATAGGTTCTACCATAGAGTTTTTTGTAAATATCATCGAAATAACGTCTTATATCTGTTTTCTGAAAATATGTAAAATCTCCGGCAGGTAAAGGTATATTTGTTTCAGCTCCCTGACCTACAAAGCGCATGTCAATTGATCTTTCATATCTGATAAACTCCTCCTCCTCTTCATTACTGAGAATTTTAAGTGCATTTGTTTCAAGATCTTTAAAAATATTTTCTATGTCTGTAAAAATAGCGTTGTTAAGAGAAGTTTTATGGCTGCGAAGCAAATCAAAAGCACGTGGTGCTGTAAAGAAGCCCATCGCAGAACCTACACCCGAGTTTGGTGGTACCATCATTCTTGTAATACCGAGCTTCTTTGCAAGACCATAGGCATGAACAGGTCCTGCTCCGCCGAAGGCTGCTATTGTTATAGCAGACGGATTCCCACCTTTTTCGGCAATATGTGTTCTGGCTGCTGCTGCCATTGTTTCATTGATAAGATTATGAATTCCCCATATAGCCTGTACAAAGGAAACTCCCAGAGGCCCGGAAATCCTTTTTTCTATGCCTTGTTTTGCATTTTCTTTATCGAGCTTCATCTTTCCGCCGAGAAAATAATTTTCATCAAGGTATCCCAGCAGAAGATCTGCATCAGTCACACAGGGGTCAGTTCCCCCCTTCCCATAGCAGATGGGTCCTGGAATTGCCCCGGAACTTTCCGGGCCCACCTGAAGTGTTCCCACTTTACTTATTTTGGCAATACTGCCTCCACCTGCGCCGATTTCCATCAGGTCCACTACAGGCACCTGGATTGCGAGGCCGCTTCCCTTCATGAACCTCTGAACACGACCTACTTCAAAAGTGGGTACTATACCAACAACACCTTTCTGGACTAGACATGATTTTGCTGTAGTGCCTCCCATGTCGAAACAGAACATTTCCGATACGTTGAAATGCCTGCCGTAGTATTGTCCGGCAATGACGGCTGCAGTAGGCCCTGACTCTATAATTCTTACAGGAAATTCTGATGCTGTTTCTACAGAAGTAATTCCACCACTGCTTAACATGATAAAAAGTTTACCCTTGAAACCGATATCCTTCAGACGTCCTGCCAGATTGGAAAGGTATCGTCTTGTAAGAGGTTTAACATAAGCATTTGTGGCAGTTGTGCTTGTTCTTTCGTATTCTTTGATCTGTGGCAGAACATGATAAGAAATGGAGACCGATATGTCAGGAGCTTCCCTTGTAATAATATCCCGGAGCATGAATTCGTGGGATGGATTTTCAAATGAATTAATGAGGCAGACAGCAATTGATTCAACACCCATATCGAGGAGTGTTCTTACGGCTCGTAACCCGTCATCGGGATCCAGCGCTTTCAAAATAGTGCCGTTACTCCGGATTCTCTCGTCCACTTCAACACGGAGTCTTCTTGGTATCAGGGGCTTGGGAAATTCAGCAAAAATATCATAGGGCGCATAACGCAATTCACGGCCTATCTCAAGGACATCCCTGAATCCCTTTGTTGTTATAAGGCCTGTTCTGGCGCCCTTTCTCTCTATAATGGAATTTATAACAAGAGTGGTTCCATGTATAAGTTCATCTAATTTGACAATAAAATCAGGCAGGAAAGCGCTGAGAGTTTTTATCCCCTTTCCAACGGCTTCTGAAGGGTCGTGGGGTGTAGTTAAACGTTTATCAGTTAATATCTGACCGGTTTGATCATCAAGGAGGACAAAGTCAGTAAAAGTACCCCCTATATCACAACCCAGCCGGTAACGCCTGCTCGTCATAGACTTCTCCATAGAAGATAATCTTTTTTTACCAATGCAATTAGCTGATTCAAAGAGAAGTATTTTCTTTTTTATGCACCGGGAGTATCTTTCTTATTGGACTTATGTTTTATGCTAACACGTTTAATCCTCTTCTTTAGAAGATTTTTACCTCTGATGATATGCCTGCGAACAAGTTTTTCGACTCGCGCTGAATTTTTTGCCTTCATCAGTACGAGCATATCTTTGTGATCGTTAATAGATATTTCAACAAAATCCTGATAACGGAGGAGCATGACTCTGAAACGGTGAATGTAGTCCCTCAAATCATATATCATAGTATAAAGTTTTGAACTTCTGGCTGATTTATAAAGTTTTTCGTGAAATTCTGTATTGAGTTTTATAATTTCATCATATTTTTTTTCCTGCAGGTATTGCTCTTCTTTTATCACTATATCTTCAAGAGCTTTTATGTCTTCGCCGGTTGCTCTCTGTGTTGCAAGATATGCGGCATATCCTTCGATGACACTTCTAAGACCGAAAACATCATCTATATCTTCCACAGTCACAACACTTATGGCATATCCTCCTCTGGGAAGCTTGTGTATAAGACCTTCTTTCTCAAGTTTCTGAATAGCTTCCCTTACCGGAGTCCTGCTCATCTCCATTTCCGCTGCTATTTTTTCTTCGATCAACCTTTTATGGGGTGGCAGAATACCATTTATAATGTTTTCTTTAAGTTTTTTGTGTACCTGTTCGCGCAGGAACCTGCCTTTTCTTAATGTGATTTCTTCATCAACCATCTTTCCTCCTCTTCAAAATAATATTCTTTATCAGCTGGTTTGTTTATGCGTTATTTTTTATGTCAGACTATTTTTCCGGCTTTCAGCTGTTTCAATTGTTTTCTCGAAAGACCAAGGTCTTTGCAATAAATTTCCTCATTGTGTTCTCCTAATCTTGGCGGGAAAGGCAGTTTCCTTTTAAGAAATTTTACGTAGCTTGTAGTAACAGGTTGTGGAGCGAGATAGATTGTAATGCCTGATTTGTCATCAGTAGAGTAAAGCATCTCATCTTTTATGCAGGGATACTCAAGCACATCCTCGATCGTATTTACTTTGGAAACAGGAATGGTGGCTGCTGCAAAGAGATTTATTAATTCAACTGTTTCGAAGTTTGCCACAATTTCTTCTATTGCCCTGTTAAGATCTTCAACATCTCCTATCCTTCCCTCATTTTTTTTATATTGAGGTTTATCAAGAACTTTGAATCCTTTTATTTTCAGCATCCTTTCCCATTGCATATCATTTCCTACTGCTATATATACATAACCGTCCCTTGTTTTATATACGCTGACCGGAGCAAAAAACTCGTGTGTATTTCCCCTTCTTTTAATTTCTTTATTGAAGGATTTTGTTTGTGTGATAGGTACGGTCAACCAGGATACTGTACTTTGAAACATTGAAATGTCTATTTTTGAACCTTTGCCTGTTAGAGCTTTTTTATATAATGCCTTCATAATCAAACTGTAGGCATGCTCACCTGTGCCCATATCAGGAAGTGGTATCCCAAGTACACAGGGGGGTCCGTTCCGGTCTCCTGTGATATCCATGAGTCCGGTTCTTGCCTGCAGTATCGGGTCATATGCAGCTTCATTGTTTTCAGGGCCGAATCCTGTAACTCCAAGCCATATGATATCTTTTTTTATGGCACTTATAGCTTCATAGTCAATGCCAAGTTTTTTGTAATTTTTCGGAAGCTGGTTTGTTGCAAAAATATCAACATTCAGATCATTAAGAATTTTTTTTAAAATATCACGTGCTTCAAGTGTGGTAAGATCCAGAGTTATTGCTTTTTTGTTGCAGTTAATGGCAAGAAAATAAGTGTACATCCCGTCCTCGTTGAGCCTGTTTTCTCCTATTTTTCTGTTCGGATCTCCATAAACAGGATGTTCTATTCTAATTACTCTTGCTCCTTCAAGGGATAATTTATAGGTGAGAAAGGGCAAGACCGTTGCCTGTTCCAGAGAAATTATGGTAACATCTTTAAATATATCATAATCTTCCATAAATCCCCCCCTTGTATACTGTATACAAGGACTATATTATTGTTGCGAAATATTGTCAAGTACTTTGTATGAAAAAAAAATCAAATATCATTTAGTGCCGATAAAAGGGATGTATCCTTGAAAGGGCAGGAAATCAAGGAATATTGAATTTTATTATTTACAGATGAAAAATTTAATGATTATAAATGTATCAAGGCACTGAAAATGAAAATACAAACATCCGGCAGCATACTTGTTGTTGGTGATGAAATTGAACTGGCTAATATAATATGTGAAATGCTTGAACAGCAGGGGTATGAAACAGTCAATTTCAGCAATGGGAAGGACTCACTTACAGCTTTAAAAGAAAAAGAATTCGATGTCCTGCTTACAGACCTGATGTTGCCTGATATGGACGGCATTGAATTATTAAAAAAAGCAATGGAAATTGACCGGCAAATTGTCGGTATAATCATGACAGGCCACGACACCATTCAAACTGCTGTTGAAGCCATGAAAACAGGTTCCTTTGATTTTATACTAAAACCCTTTCAATCAGATGTATTACTGCATACCATATCAAAGGCAATGGAAGTAAATAATCTGAAAAAAGAGAACATTGAACTCCGTGGTTCACTGGCTGTTTATGAACTTACCAAGGCGGTAACCTTTTCTGTAAATAAGGATATTGTAGTTGACAGGGTTGCTGAGGCAGCTCTTGCTCAGTGTCAGGCAGATGAGGTTTCTGTAATGTTGCCAACTGATCAGGGCGATGAACTCTATGTTGCCGCTGTCAGGGGAAACAACCGTGATCATATAATCGGAAAAAAAGTAAAAGTGGGGCAAGGGATAGCAGGATGGGTGGCAAAACACCATGAATTTGTCAGCCTGAATGGTAATGTTGATGATTCAAGGTTTGCCCCGGTGTGTCCCCGCAATGAAATAAAGAATGCTGTTTCAGTACCTATGATGGCAGGGGGTAAGTTTGTCGGTGTTATAAACATCAATTTATTAAGTGATCGCACTTTTACTGCCGATCAGATCAACAGATTGAATATTACTATAAGCATGGCAGGACCTTCCCTCAAGAATGCCTGGTTATTCGAACAGATGCAAAAAACTGAGCAAAAGTACAGGATGCTTTTTGAAAATGCGGTTGAAGGTATTTTTCAGGCAACTCCTGACAGGAGATTTATCATAGCTAACCCTTCAATGGCAAAGATGCTTGGATACAAATCACCGGAAGACCTTACAGAATCTGTTACCGATATTGGAAGACAGATGTTCGTAAGCTACGAAAGATATGTTGAATTTAAAAATACTTTAGAAAAATCAGGCAGAATAAAGGGTTTTGAAACAGAATTTTATCAGAAAAACAAAAATGTTATATGGGTTTCCATTAATGCCTTTCTCGTACGTGATAAAAAAGGTTTTCCATCCCATTGCGAAGGCACAGTTGAAGATATTTCGAGCAGAAAAAGAATGGAAGAGATGCTACTGAATGCAGCCAATGAATGGCGCACAACCTTTGATGCCATATCTGATATTGTCTGGCTCATGGATAATGACCTGAAAATAATCAGATGTAATGTTTCAACAGCGAGATTTCTGAATAAACCTTTCAGTGAAATAATAGGACGTCCATGTTATGAGCTTATGCATGGCACTTCAGAACCTATCAAAAATTGTCCATACCAGCGCACCAGGGTGACGTGCAAAAAAGAGACCTCTGTTTTGCAGATTAATGACAGATGGTTCAATATTTCAACAGATCCCATATTTGATGAATCTGACAATATCAGAAGAACAGTTCATGCTCTGTCCGATATTACCAATGAGAAACGAGCTGAGGAAGAACTTCGGGAGTTATCGCTGAAGGATTATCTTACGGGCCTGTTGAATCGGCGTGGTTTTTTTGCTCTTGCCGAGCAACAATTGAAAGTTACCCGAAGAATGAGGCAGGGGATTGTATTGGTTTTTGCTGATATGGACGGTTTGAAATTGATCAATGATGATCTGGGACACAGGATTGGAGATGAAGCCCTTAAAGAGACAGCGCGGGTCCTTGTGGAAACATTCCGTGAGTCTGATATTGTTGCCCGTATAGGCGGAGATGAATTTGCTATTCTTGCAATGGACAATAGCCGTGAAAGAGTGGATGCCATAATTGCAAGGCTTTACAGGAATCTGAAGAATCGTAATTCCATGCCTGGCCGTAACTATAACCTTTCCCTGAGTATTGGAACTGCACACTATGATTTTGGTAATCCCTGTTCAGTAAAGGAATTCCTTGCTCAGGCAGATAAGTCTATGTATGAAGATAAACAGAAAAAGAAAAATTTGAAAACGTAAA
>CAYSBW010000017.1:15414-40470 GCA_964429485.1 uncultured Syntrophorhabdaceae bacterium | reverse complement strand
AGTAAGATGGTCCTCTTGATTTTACGCCTGTTGCCCATCCAGTAACCATATCCCATATGGCAGATTTGATTTCATCACGTTTTAGATAATACATGTCTTCTGCATCTACAAAGAAACCTGCACGTTGGAGAACCTCGCTTACCTGTTTGGTTTTTTTCCAGAAAAGAGTATGAAACCAATGCTCTACATAGAAATTGTGATCTTCAGCATACGGAAGAACCTGGCGCGCCAGGGCAAGTCCCTGATCAAAGGCTTCCTTATCTGAATCAGTCTTTATCAGAGCTCTGTATTCACTGGTAATCCTCTCTCTTTCTTCAAGGATTTGAGCTGTAGGTCTGCCCAGTTCCTTGCCTTCCTTCAAGGCTCTTATGTTGGCCCTGATATTATTAAATGGTATATTGAGGTTGTCGTTCCAGCTTATTTCAGTATGAAACCAGCCAGTTCCTGAAGACAGGTGAAACCATGGATATCTTACTCTCTCCAGATCATTGAGCCATTCTCTACCTGTTGCAGTTTTCTCCATCTCTTTCATCAAATCTTTTGCATCCATTTGTTTCTCAAACAAATCCTCGATACCGAGTTGCATTGCAAATTTTGAAAGTTTGATGAGTTTTTCATCCGGCTTGAACAGAATAGGGTTAAATCCTGCTGACATTTTCACAAGTGTTGCTATAGGCACGCCGGGGAAAAGCTGATCCCCGGTCTGGAAGAATGTTACCTGTGCAGCATATGCAAGATTCAGGAACTCAAAGTGATATTGCCAGCAAAGAAGACCCAGATCAATCAATTCATCCCATTTTTTCAGGAATAAATATCCACTACCAACTCCAAGCCCTTCCTTGATAACACTCATATCTTCCATTTCAGGCAAATCTGTAAAATTCAAAGCATCAAGCTTATCAATAACAACACCTATTTTTTTCTTCCAATTTTCAAAAAGACTATCCCAATTCTGGAAATAAAACCCTGCCCGTTCCATGAAGTGTGGCACCCTCTTCTGTATTTCTTCAGGGCTTGCAACAGGCACAGGACTTATATAAACATAGCCGTTTACCATCCTGTGATCAATGCCCATTGCAGGCGGAATAAGCCAGTGACGGGAGTTATACTGAGAAAGGCCCAAATACCAGGCTTCATCCCATATAAGGTCAAATGGGTAGTGAGGAATAGGGTAGTGTAATCCGTCATAATACCAAATTTGACCACTCTCGTAGGCAGCCCTTTCAGGGTCATCTTTTGTAAATAAGTACTGATAAGGGTACATCTTTTCCCAGCCTTCTGTACCCGGGACAACTGGAACTTCATGTGGATCCATAAACTTGTTTGCCATAAGCTTCTCCTCCCTTTATTTTTTTAAAAAACCTCTAAAGTTATGAACCGTTTCCCGGCTCATTGAAACACTCCCCTTTTCTACTCTTTAAAGCATTGGTTGTCTTTCATATTTTAAGTATTTTCATACTTCATTTTACTATACGGTTTCTTAATGTCAGAGAAACTCCTCCAGGGTAATCTGTTATATGTATCCACAAAATATGGTCTTCCTTGATACTGTAGAAGACATAAATATTTTCCAGTGTTTCAAAAGTATATAACAACTTTAATTTTCAAAGAAAAATTGGTTTCTACATCTCATGCATTAATAAGTTGCTAATCGCGGACCAGCTTAATTAATATTGTCTTTTTATACTAAATTTTAGCACTAATTTGTAAACTGTTTTATTCTTATTAATTATGTCAAATAATCTTTTCTCTAATAAATTACTGTTATTATAAATACTTATATGAACGTTATAAAATTATAGCTCTTTTATAAACATGATATAAGTTAATCATATTGTATGCAATTTTATATAACGCTTTTTTTATGTCAATTACTTTATTCTTATACCATATAATAAATTATTATATGGTATTATAGTTGGTTTTCCAGTCCTGATATACGTTCTGCTATTGTTTTGCAGTGGAAGGAAACTCTTTCAAGGTTTAAGAGTATATCAATAAAAATCGGCCCTGCTTCAGCTCGGCATGTTTTTTGATAAAATCTCTTTAAATGCTTTTCAGTTGCTTCTTTTATAGAAAGCTCTATTTCTGTGTTTCTTTTAAAAATTGAATTAATGATCGTATAATCATTCTTTTCAAAAAGGAAGATCATATCATCAACATTCCTTATAACAAGAGTTTCGATATGTCGAAGTTCCTTCAAGGCTGTGTCAGAAAAGATCGCCTTACGTATATGCTTTGATTCAGCCAATTCAACAATATTAGTCGCACGATCACCTATTCTTTCTATTTCATAAACAATAGTAGAAAAAGCAAAAAGCCTTTTGGACAGTGGCTGTGAAAG
This sequence comes from uncultured Syntrophorhabdaceae bacterium, assembly GCA_964429485.1. Classification (GTDB taxonomy): domain Bacteria; phylum Desulfobacterota; class Syntrophorhabdia; order Syntrophorhabdales; family Syntrophorhabdaceae; genus JAPLKB01. Next base: position 38,126 of record CAYSBW010000017.1, on the reverse strand, counting down.
CAGGCCGCAGGAAATGTTCCACAAGTACTTTGTAATTTCAACCTGCAGATTATCGACAATCATCTCTAAATACATAATATCCTGTTTCATTGTTTTATTGAATTTTTCAATCAGGCCCGTACTTTCCTTCAGCATCTTTCTTGTAAGCATGGTTTCTCTTACTAATTCATTTTTCACACATGTAAGTGCATCGCCTGCAACGTTCAGGCATTTTGTATCAAGGTATTCAGGCCATAGAGGAAAGGAGTCATCAGTGCCTGGAACAATTTTCACAATAAAAAAAGAAAAAGGTTTGAGGACAAAAACAAATAAAAGAGCAATAGATACGTTAAAAATGAAATGGGAAAGGGCAACCTGCTGGGCAATATTTGAAGAAATAGCTTTCAGCAGGATAATGAAAAAAGGCAGTAATAACAGAGCAACAATAACACTGAAAAATTTAAAGAAAAAATGAGAAATAGCGCTACGCTTCCCATTAATATTCCCTGTAATAGAGCCGATAATAGCTGTAATTGTTGTACCAATATTGGCTCCCAGTACAATAGGAACAGCATTTTCAATAGTAATAAGTTCCTGCTGGCCCATGATTACTAGTATACTTATCGGAATTGCTGAAGCCTGTACAATACCGGTAAAAATAATTCCCATTCCAACACCTATTAAAGGATTTTGAACTTTATGAAAAAAATCAATAAAGACTTTACTTTCTTTTAACGGCAATGTTGCATTTCCGGTAAGGCTCAACCCTAAAAATATTAAACCAAAATAGATTAGGCCTTCTCCTGTAAGTTTTATTTTTTCTTTAGAAAAAAAAAGAAGAATGGTTCCGGTAAATATTATGAAAGGAGCTGCAGAAGTCAGATTCCATACAACAAGCTGGGCTGTGAGAGTTGTCCCGATATCAGCACCAAGTATTATACCAAGCGAACTATAAAAACTGATCAAACCTGCACTGACAATCCCTATTGTAAGCAAGGTTGTTGCCGAACTGCTCTGAAACAGAATTGTTGTCAACACACCCATACAGATGCCGTAAATGGGTTTTTTAACAGCCATTTTTATATACTCTCTCATTCTGACAGAGAAAAATTGTTGCATTAATGCGCTGAGCTTTGTCATGCCGAAGAGAAAGAGGGCGAGGCCTGTAACAAATAATGAAATGCTATTTATCATATTTCACATCCCTTTTTTATAGTTCAAAGAGAAGAGTTTTTACCATTCAATCCTTGAACTATAAGGACGGGCTGCAGAGAATTTTCAGGATATCCTGGCACCATTTATCATATCTTTATCTAATGTCAGGAGCACTACCGAGGATTTATCCTCATTTGATGCAGCAAGGAGCATGCCATGGGAGAGAATGCCCCTTAACTTACGAGGTTCCAGATTTGCAACTATTGCTATTTTCTTTCCTATAAGCTCTTCCTTTGTATAATACAGTTTAATACCCGCAACTATGGTACGTTCCTCTCCCGCATCAATGGTAAGTTTATAAAGCCTGTCAGCTCCTTCAATCTCTTCACAGGCCTTAATCTCTGCCACTCTTAATTCAATTTTTTGAAAATCATCAAATACAATATTCTCCATTTGTTACTCCTTTTTTGTTATATATTTTGATTTGAATAATTCAACCATGATTTGTCATTTAATATATTTTCAAGTGTCAGATCATCTCATACAAACACACTCATTGCACTCCAGTGGCTTCAATTGAACTGATCATCCCTGTTGGATAACTTTATTCATTAAAACTCCGACTTTTTCTATTTCTACTTCCACTGTATCACCAGGATTAATGGCTCCAACCCCTGGAGGCGTCCCTGTGATTATTACATCACCTGGCATTAAAGTCATAATTCCTGATATATAGGAAGTAAGCTCAAAAACATCAAAAATCATGTTTTTTGTGTTAGAATACTGTCTTTCCAGTCCATTAACTCTGGTACAGATATTCAGGCTGGAAGGATCAATATCTGAAATTATCTTAGGCCCAAGCGGGCAAAAAGTATCAAATGATTTTGCACGTGTCCATTGTCCGTCATTTCTCTGTATGTCTCTTGCAGTAACATCATTTGCACATGTATAACCAGCTATATGATTATGGACTTTATCAACAGAGATATTCTTAATTTTATCCTTAATAATAACAGCTAACTCACCTTCAAAATGAACTTCACTGCTCTGTGGAGGATAAACAATCGACTCACCACTATAAATTACGGCAGTGGGAGGTTTTAAAAAAATTAATGGATACTCCGGAACAGACATGTTCAGTTCTCTTGCATGGTCATAATAATTAAGCCCTACGGCTATAATTTTTGATGGATGGAATATTGCGGTCATATTTCTTCCCTGACTTTTGAATATTTTACCCTTTATCCATCACATACTGTCAAGGAAGAAATACATCTGTAGCATTAATTAAACAAAGACAGATAAGATTGCTGATACCGCTAATGATTATCAGACATGGTCTGATTTTAAAAAGATGTTATGCCTTCTGCAGCAAGAAGCTTTTTTTTAATTTTCAACCCCAGTGAAAATCCCCCAACAGAACCATCTTCCCGTACAACTCTATGGCAGGGAATTACAATGGGTACAGGATTTCTGCTCACAGCCTGTCCAACTGCCCTTGCAGCATTTTTATAACCGAGCCTTTTGCCTATGCGGCTGTAACTTGTAAGCTCTCCGTAAGGAATTCTTCTTAACTCTTCAATGACTTTCTGAGAAAATTCACTAAGACTGGAAAAATCAACCTCAACAGTATTAAACTCAATACGTTCCCCTTTCAAGTATCTGTCAAGAAGCTTGCATAACCTTTGAAAGTATTCAGGGGATTCAATACCTTCAGGATAGAGTTTTCTGAGAGATTTCATAAAAACAAAATCTCCTTCATGCCTTATATCCAGTTTAATGAGCTGTTCTGCTTTCGAGACAAGCACTATATTGCCCAGCGATGATTCAAAAAATGCATAGCGAATCAAATCCAAATTGACATAACCTCCGAAAAAAGTTTAATTGTTTTTCCTTAAAAAAATATTATTAAAACATTTATATCATTAAGGCGGCTGAAAATGGAAGGATTTGTTAAGTTTCTTGGAACAGGGGGAGCACGATTTGTTGCAATGAAACAGTTACGATCAACGGGAGGGCTCTGGCTTCACTACAAAGATACTGATCTCTATATAGACCCGGGCCCAGGGGCAATTATTAAAATACACACTTCAAAGGAACGGTTCAACCCTCTTGATCTGGATGGTATAATTCTCACTCACAAACATCTGGACCATACCAATGATGTAAATATAGTTATCGAAGCAATGACAGAGGGGGGTTTTCAAAAAAGGGGCATTCTTTTTTGCCCTGATGATGCTGTTGATAAAGACCCTGTTGTTTTGAAATATGTATCCGCATACCTTGAAGATATTATCCGTTTGAAAGAAGGCAAAAGTTACACCATAAAAGACATATCATTCACTACACCGGTCAGACATATACATCCTGTAGAGACATACGGCATTAAGTTTCATATGAACAAAACAATAGCCTTAATTGCAGATACAAGATTTTTTGATGCTCTTCCCGATCACTACATAGCTGATATTCTTATAATTAATGTACTCAGGTCTAATCCTGTTGAACAGCAGGATACTATTGATCATCTCGCTATAAATGATGTTGAAAAAATAATAGAAGCCGTCAAGCCTGAAATTGCCGTTATGACACATTTCGGGATGAATATGATTATAAAGAAACCTTATCTCTTAGCAGCAAATCTTAAAAAGAAAACAGGTATAGAGGTAATAGCCGCTCATGATGGAATGAAACTGGAGTTTTAAAAATAATCCTGATTCATGGATTGAAACCTTAGATTATAATAAATACCGATGCCATAACACTCTTACACATAAATGAACCGGCCATGGATAAAACATTTAAAATTTATCAGGTTCTGTATGAAGCATTGATTTTGATGTAATCATAGGTAAAGTCAGTGGTGTACATATCATATGATTCCTTACCATCGTAGAGATTCAAAACAAGTTCAAGTTCTTCCTCATCCATTTTTTTCTTCATTTCCTGTTCATCAAATGGCACCTCAAGACCTTCTCTTGCAAGAACCTCACCCTGTAGTATAATCTCTACTTTTGACGCATTAACAGGGACACCTGCATCACCTGCTGCAGCAATAATTCTCCCCCAATTCGGGTCGCATCCGAAAAATGCGGTCTTTGTAAGTGGAGATGTTGCAATTCTTCTTGCTATCCTCTCAGCATACTCTTTTTTTCTTGCACCATTCACAGTTATATGTATGACTCGCGTAGCACCTTCTCCATCTTTTACTATCATCAGAGAAAGTTTTCTCATAACATAAAAAAGCTTCTCTTTGAACGTTTCGATTGCAGAAAGGTCTTCTTCACCGCTTTTTGTAAATAGCATTACCGTATCATTTGTACTGCATTCTCCATCAACTGAAACATGTTCAAAAGTCTCTTTTCCTGCTATTGAAAAAAGATTTTTGATACTTCCGGGAAAAACAGGATAATCCGTAAATACAAAGGTGAGCATAGTTGCAAAGAGAGGGTTTATCATACCGGCTCCTTTTGCAACACCAGTTATATGGTATTCCCTGTTTCCTCTGAATACTTCCTGAACAATCTTGGGAAAAGTATCTGTAGTCATAATGGATCTGGCAAATGTCTCAGTTTTCTCAGATGACAGATTTTTCACAAGTTCATGTAATGCATTTTTAACAGTATCAACCGGAAGTCTTTTACCAATAACCCCTGTTGATGCAAAAAGGATCTTTTCCTTCTCTATGTTAAGAATAGCGGAAAGTCCCTGACTGATAGTCCGGAGATCTGATACTCCTTCACTGCCTGTACAAGCATTTGCACAACCACTGTTTACAAGAAGCGCTCTTACAGTATTATTTTTTATTTTTTCATTGTACAATATATGGGCTGCTTTAACCTCATTCCTTGTATAAAGAGACAGAACATGCATATCCTCTTTAAAAAAAACGAGTCCAAGATCAAGGCCTTTGACCTTGATTCCTGAAGCTATTCCGGCAAACTGGACTCCATCAACCATCAAAACACCTCGTAAAGGGAAAGAGAATTTTAAGTTTACTAAACCCCTTGCTTTGAATCACAATAATTTCAGTTTTTATTTTCCGCAACATTTTTTGTATTTCTTCCCACTGCCACAGGGACATGGATCATTTCTTCCAACTTTCTTGTTCAGGTTTTCATTCTGTTTAGTAAGGGTTCCATCTCCTTTATTCATAAACATCACAGGTTCATGGTGAACAAGTTCTTCCCTTGCAGGCTGAACTGCATACAGTTTCTTTATTGTATCAATTTTCACCTTTTCGAGCATATCAAGAAAAAGCTCAAAGCTCTCCCTCTGATACTCCCTTAAAGGATCCTTTTGTCCATATCCTCTGAGACCAATGCCTTCCTTTAAATGATCGAGCGACAGGAGGTGTTCTTTCCAATGAACATCAAGGGAGTTCAAATTAATAAAACGTTCCAGTGCCCGTAATTCACCTTCACCAAAGTTTTTTTGTTTATTTTTATAAACTTCAAGCACTTTATCGCTTACTGTATCCATGAAGCCTGCCCTGGTAATTGTTTTATAATCAATCGAGCCGAAGTCAATATGGAAAAAAAAGGTTTCATATATTCGCATCTTTAAAGAATCTATATTCCACTCCTCAGGATACACCTTTTCAGGAGCATACTCACTGACTATACCTTCACATATATCATCAATCATATCTATTATCTGCTCGCTGACATCGGTATTATCCATCAATTCAGCTCTCATTCCATATATAGTTTCCCTTTGCTTGTTCATCACATTGTCATACTCGAGGAGATATTTTCTTATTTCAAAATTATGTCCCTCGACCCTGTTCTGCGCATTCTCTATGGCCTTTGTTATGAAAGGATGCTCTATAGGCATATCCTCATTCATGCCAAGTTTACCGAGCATCGGTGAAATTTTTTCCGAACCGAAGATTCGCATAATCTCATCTTCCAAAGAAACATAAAACCTCGAAGAGCCTGGATCCCCCTGTCTGCCTGATCTTCCTCTTAACTGGTTATCAATTCTTCTCGATTCGTGCCTTTCTGTTCCAAGAATATGGAGACCTCCAAGTTTAATAACTTCTTCCTTTTCTTTTTCACAGATTTTTTTTGCCTCTGCAAGGGCTCTTTCATACTCTTCTGTTCCTTTCTGCCCTTTACACATATTAACAGCAAGGAATTCCGGATTGCCTCCGAGGAGGATATCAGTTCCTCTTCCTGCCATATTCGTGGATATTGTAATTGCCTTAAGTCTACCTGCCTGAGCAACAATTTCCGCCTCTCTTTCATGAATCTTGGCATTGAGAACGTGGTGGGGCACACCGCACCTTTTCAACATCTCCGATACTCGTTCTGATTTATCAATTGACAGAGTACCTACAAGCACAGGGGTTCCCTTCTTATAAAATTCCTCAATTTCTTTTACAACAGCCTTGAATTTCTCTTTTTCTGTTCTGTAAACAATATCAGGATAGTTTTTTCTTATGAGCTGTTTGTTGGTTGGTATTACCATAACATCAAGATTATAAATCTTTTTAAATTCAACAGCTTCGGTATCAGCAGTACCGGTCATACCAGCAAGTTTTTTATACATTCTGAAATAATTCTGAAACGTCACGGTTGCAAGGGTCTGATTTTCACCCTCAATCTTTACATTTTCTTTAGCTTCCAGTGCCTGGTGAAGCCCGTCACTGAACCGCCTGCCGGCCATAAGCCTTCCAGTAAACTCATCAACAATAACAACTTTGCCATCCTTTACAATATAATCCACATCTTTTGAAAAAAGGTTATGGGCCTTCAATGCCTGATTAACATGATGCAGAAGATCAACATACATGGGATCATAGAGGTTATCAATGTTGATTAAATGTTCAATTTTCGCAACACCTTCTTCTGTCAGATAAGCGCTTCTCGCCTTCTCGTCGATCATAAAATCTTTATCTTTCTTAAGCTGATGCATAAACCTGTTTATTTTATAATATTTATCTGTAGATTCTTCTGAAGGACCTGAAATAATAAGGGGTGTCCTTGCCTCATCTATTAGAATACTATCCACTTCATCAACTATTGCATAGTTAAAACCCCTCTGCACACAATCATCAAGGGAATACTTCATATTATCTCTCAGGTAATCAAACCCGAATTCATTGTTGGTTCCGTACGTCACATCACAGGAATAGGCAAGTTTTCGTTCATTATCATCCAGATGGTTTAATATTGCACCAACTGAAAGACCGAGAAATCTGTAAACAGGCCCCATCCAATCAGCATCTCTTTTTGCAAGATAGTCATTTACAGTAACAACATGAACACCGAGACCTGTAAGTGCATTCAAATACACCGGGAGGGTTGCAACAAGAGTTTTTCCTTCGCCGGTAGCCATTTCAGCAATTTTGCCCTCATGGAGAACAACACCACCTATGATCTGTACATCAAAGTGTCTCATATTGACAATTCGTTTTGCCGCTTCCCGGACTGTTGCAAATGCCTCAGGAAGAATACTGTCAAGACTTTCACCCTGTTCTATTCTTTGCTTGAATAATGGCGTCTGTTCTCTCAGCCTGTCATCGGAAAAATCTTTTATTCTTTCTTCGTAACTTGCGGTTTGTTCCACAATCGGTTGAATTCTCTTTAATTCCCGCTCGTTCTTTGTCCCTATTATTTTTTTAATAAAATTAGTAATCATAGTTTTTATATTTAATTTGATTAGTACGCGTAATTAACACGAACAGAAAGTATGGCACAGGATTTTTTTGCCTGTACAATAACGATCCAAATTGTATTAGTCCCGCAGCGTCGCCACAAGCCTTTCAGGATGTAAAACAATATTCAGGGCATCTGTAACATCCCTGGCAACAAGGTCCGCCTCTTTTAATATATCCTTTGAACATCCTTCTTCACCTATAACTCCAATACCAAGGGATGCTTCTTTTAGCATCATTACATCATTCGCTCCGTTCCCGATAGCAACAACCTTTTCAGGGCCAAGTTCCTTGATTATCCTCGCTTTTTCAAGACCACTCCCTTCTTTTTTGACCTTGTGAACTGTAAAACCAATTATGCTTACCTCGCTATCAACATTTTCGTAAGAATCAGCTGTTATTATAACTATTTTTACATATCTCGAAACTTTTTCGAGCAATTCCTTAACACCATCTTTAAGCTTGCCATCTGTAGCACAGGTCCCGTTATAATCTATAACAAGATATTCTATATCAAGCTCGCCCCATCCGGGAATGGAAACACTTATCATCCTTCACCTCCAAATTTTTATACGCAGAATATTCTAACATAATTGAACAGTTAAAAAACTATAATTTTTTGCATACCGCCCCGGCCTTTAAAGAATCTTCTGAAACAGTTTTTCTAAAAAGCAGTTGTTATTGTATAACATTAACTTTCAGAAATTCTTTTTCCTTGATTTTATGTTAAATAGTATTAAACTCTTGGCCATGAAAACAAATCCAATAAATAATCAAAATCAGGACTTTGAAGATTCAGTTAAAAAAAGTTTCAACCGGATAGATTGCATTATATATGATTGTGACGGTGTGCTTTTCGACTCCCTTGAAACAAATAGGAAATTATATGACCACATAGCATTATCAATGGGAAGACAGCATCTTTCAGAAGAAGAATTGCGCTACTGTCATACTCACACAGTTTTTGAATCAATTCACCTGCTTTTTCAGGACAATATCCTATTGGAAGAAAGGGCTCTTGCATTTCTAAAAAACAATGTGGATCTCAATGAATTCCTTATTTATCTAAGAATGGAAACTAATCTTATCGAAACATTAACTGCATTGAAGGAAAAGGGAATCTTCCGTGCTATAAGCACAAATAGAACTACAACAATGAAACAGATTATGGCGGATTTCAATCTCACGCAATATTTTGATATTGTGGTAACTGCATTAGATGTAACAAGGCCAAAACCGGACTCCGAATCTGTAGAAAAAATATTACGCGAATTGAACATTGACAGAGATAAAGTAATCTACATTGGAGATTCAGATATTGATAGAAAAACTGCAGCATCTTCAGGCGTTAAATTCATTGCCTATAAAAATACCGAAATAATGGCAGACTATTTTATAGATGATCACCTTGATCTGCTGAAATTACTTTCGAGCGGGATAAATTAGCATTTTCAAGAATAATCTTTTTTCTGTTAAAAAGAGTGTACAACGGGCCTGATAAAACATACATAAAAGTTAATCCGAACAGTGTTACTTCAGGTTCGATAAATATCACAACAATAAGTAAAATAGCCGCCATAGTTGAACGGAATGGTTTTCCCTTGAAAAAAGCCATATTCTTGGAACTCGCATACCTTACATTACTTACCATAAGAAATGCGAGTATATAGACCAGAACGGGCATAAAGATACTTCTCAGATCTATTCCCCAACTCCCGAGCCAGGAGTTAAAAAGCACGCTGCCTGCAATGCTTGTAGCTGCTGCAGGAATGGGTAGTCCGAGAAACTGATTTTTCTGCATATTGTCAACCTGTACATTAAATCTCGCAAGTCTCAGAGCTCCGCATGCCACATAAAGAAATGTAGCCAGCCATCCAAACCTGCCATACCCCCTGAGCGCCCACATATATACGAGAAGCCCCGGAGCAACACCGAAAACTATAACATCTGAAAGAGAATCATATTCAACTCCGAAACGACTTGTCGATCCTGTCATACGGGCAACACGGCCATCCAGCATATCAAAAATGCTTGATACAAATACTGCGATGGCAGCATAGGTAAACTTTTTGTCAATAGTTGCAATAATAGAATAAAATCCTGCAAAAAGACTGATGGATGTGAGCAGATTCGGCAATATATATATTTTTTTACCTTTACGTCGACTCATGGGTTCCTCTGTTTTTAGCCAGAGCGGTTATTCCGGCTTTTACTTTATATCCTGATAATACCATAGTATCATAGTCCAAAGGAACATAAATATCCACCCGTGAACCAAAGGCAATAATCCCTATGGGATCACCTTTTTTTACAATATCTCCTTCCTTTACATATGAAGTGATACGTCTTGCAAGAAAACCTGCAACCTGTACGATAAGTACTTTTTCCTTCCCATGTTCAACGAGTATATAATTCCGTTCATTTTCCTTATCTATGTCTTTCTTAAAGGCAAGGGCAAAATCCCCTCTTCTGTGTTCCACTCTCAAAATCCTGCCATCACAGGGAGACCTGTTAACATGCACATCAGCCAGGGACATAAATATACTGACCCTTTTCACTGTTTTTTCCAGAAACTCCTTCTCTTCTATTTCTTCAATATCCATGACTTTCCCGTCAGCCGGGGAAATCCATACATCCTGGCTTACTGAATGATATCTTTTAGGGTTTCTGAAAAAAAACAGACAAAACAAAAAGAAAAAAAATATAACAAAGGCAGGAATTTCAAAGCCGATAAGAAAACAAATGATTGCAAAAACGAGGGAAAGGATTATCAGTGGTAAACCTTCCCTCGCAATAGGCATTTGCCTCAATCTTTTCTCCCGATCCATCCCATCATTGATCTTAACTGTTTGCCCACTTTTTCTATAAGATGTTCGCTTTCAATTTTTTTAATAGAGTTGTATACAGGCCTTCCTGCCATGTTCTCAAGGATCCACTCTCTGGCAAATTCTCCACTTCTTATCTCATCAAGGATCGCTCTCATCTCTTCACGTGTTTCTTCCGAGATAACCCTTTTTCCTCTTGTAATATCGCCATATTCAGCTGTATCACTTATGGAATAACGCATATTGGCTATACCGCCTTCATATATCAAATCAACTATAAGTTTCAACTCATGGAGGCATTCGAAATAGGCGATCTCAGGCTGATAGCCTGCTTCCACAAGAGTATCGAATCCTGCCTTTATCAGCTCTGAAGCTCCTCCACAGAGCACTGCCTGCTCACCAAAAAGGTCTGTCTCTGTCTCTTCCGCAAAGGTTGTTTCTAAAACACCTGCTCTTGTTGAACCAATTCCCTTTGCATAGGCAAGGGCCTTTTTCTTTGCCTTTCCTGAAGCATCCTGATAAATTGCTATCAATGAAGGAACACCGGCGCCTCGTTCAAATTCCCTTCTTACCAGATGACCCGGTCCTTTGGGGGCTATCATAATTACATCAACATCAGCCGGAGGAATAATCTGGCTGTAATGAATATTGAATCCATGAGAAAAAACGAGCGTTTTTCCTTTCTTCATATTTTTTTCTATTTCTGTTTTGTACAATGTTGCCTGAAGATTATCCTGTGCCAGTATCTGGATCATATTTGCTTCTTTTGAAGCCTCTGCTGCTGAAACAGGTTCAAAGCCGTGATCTTTTGCAATTTTAAAGTTCGCTGAACCTTTAAGTTCTGCAACAATAACATTAATCCCGCTGTCTCTCAGGTTCTGAGCCTGGGCATGACCCTGACTTCCATACCCGATAATCGCCACTTTAGAGCTTTTTAGAACTCCAAGGTCTGCATCCTTATCATAATACATTTTCGCCATCTTCTCCTCCTTTTGAGTGTTTTTCTCTTGCCTTAATAGTTTTGTCGCCTCTTATCATAGCTATCGACCCTGTTCTTACAAGCTCCTTAATGCCAAGCGGTTTTATAAGATTCAGAAAAGCCTTAAGCTTTTCTTCATCGCCGGTAATCATGATTGTGTATGTTTTCAAAGATACATCTATGATTTTTCCTCTGAATATTTCCGTCATCCTCAGCAGTTCTTCCCGTGTTTTTTCGTCAGCACCAACCTTGACAAGCACCATCTCTCTGGAGACATAATCAAGTTCCTGAAAATCAACCACCTTGATAACATTGATTAATTTGTTCAGCTGTTTTAATATCTGTTCAAGAATAGCATCATTCCCCTTTGTTACAATGGTCATGCAGGAAATAGTAGGATCAAGGGTTTCAGCCACACAAAGGCTTTCAATATTAAAGCCCCTACCGCTGAATAAACCGGCAATTCTTGAAAGTACACCAAATTCATTTTCAACAAGCACGGATATGGTATGTCTCAAATCTTCCTCCTAAACTAAAAGCATCTCGCTTAACGGGGCACCGGCAGGTACCATTGGATAGACACATTCATCTGGATTTACCCTTACATCGATCAATGTCGGTCTGCCGTTGTGAAAAGCTTCTCTCAAGGTAATTTCCAATTCTTCTTCCTTTTCAATCCTGTATCCTGCTGCTCCATATGCTTCGGCAAGTTTTACAAAATCGGGGGCATGATCCATCTGTGTCCAATTATATCTCTTCCCATAAAAAAGCTGCTGCCATTGCTTCACCATTCCAAGGTATCTGTTGTTCAGAATAACAACCTTGACAGGAAGTTTGTACTGGACAGCTGTTGCAAGTTCCTGAATATTCATCTGAATACTACCGTCACCTGCTATATCGATTACAAGGGCATCCGGAAAAGCTACTTGAGCTCCTATGCTTGCCGGAAATCCATATCCCATGGTGCCCAGACCTCCGGAAGTCAAAATGCTTCTGGGTTTAATAAACTTATAAAACTGGGCTGTCCACATCTGGTTCTGTCCGACCTCGGTTGCAATGATGGCCTTGCCTTTTGTATGTTCATATATCATTTCAATGATATATTGAGGTTTTAGGGTGCTGTCCTTGATATAGGTAAGAGGATAATTTTCTTGCCATTTTTCTACCTGTTTCATCCATTCGGAAATTTTTTCAGGGTAATCTTTCAGTCCCTCTTGGTCCTCCTCCATAAATTCCAGCATCTTTTTAAGTACATTCCTTGAGTCGCCGACTATCGGCACATCAACTTTGATGTTCTTACTTATAGAAGTAGGATCAATATCAATATGTATTATTTTTGCATGGGGTGCAAATTCATCAACCTTGCCAGTTGCTCTATCATCAAACCTGGATCCTATGGCAATCAAAAGATCACAATTGGTTATTGCCATATTTGCTGCATATGTACCATGCATGCCAAGCATGCCAAGAAAAAGTGGATGGTTCCCTGGAAATCCACCTAAACCCATAAGGGTGTTTGTTACCGGTATTGAAAGTTTTTCAGTAAATTTCAGCAGCTCTGTTGAGGCATCGGATGAAATAATGCCTCCCCCTGTATAAAGAACTGGTTTTTTCGATGATGCTATCAACCTCATCGCTTTTTTTATCTGACCTGCATGACCTACATAGGTAGGCTTATAACTTCGGATCGATACTTTATCGGCACATTTGATTTCACCCATATTTACAGTGATATCCTTTGGTATGTCAACAAGAACCGGTCCAGGTCTACCTGATTTTGCGATAAAAAAAGCTTCTTTTATGGTCCTGGCAAGATCATTCACATCTCTCACAAGATAACTGTGTTTTGTACAGGGTCTCGTAATTCCTATGATATCAGCTTCCTGAAAAGCATCGTTACCTATAAGCATTGTATTAACCTGACAGGAAAATATTACAAGGGGGATAGAATCCATATAGGCGGTTGCAATACTGGTAACAGTATTTGTTGCACCTGGCCCCGATGTAACCAGAGAGACTCCGACCTTACCTGATGCTCTCGCATATCCATCCGATGAATGCACTACTCCCTGCTCATGTCTTCCAACAATCTGTTTGATATCGGGAGCATTGTAGAGTTCATCAGTAATGTTTAATGTTGCTCCACCCGGATAACAAAAGATAGTGTCAACTCCTTCCGTTCTCAGGGATTCTACAAAAATTTGCGCTCCTGTCTTTTTCAATTAGCTTTCCCCTCTGTTAATTTCTTCTTCAATTCTTGCCATAACATCTTTAAAATAAAGCTTTTTCTTTTTAAGATCCTTAATCTCCAATTCTTCCCGGACATTAATATAATTCTTCCTGATAAGCATTCGCAGCCTTCTGTCCAGTGTTGCGTGCTGCTCTTTTGCTCTTTGGTATATATCTTCTTTTGTTTCGCCTTCTTCCATTGAAATACAAAGTGATATGGTATAAAAATTATTGAAAAATGTCAAATATTAGAATATAAAATCTGATTGCCTGTCAATTGTTTTACAGGCGCTTGTACTTTGATCTTTAAAAGTTAATATAATTGCAAATATTCCATTTATGAAATTAATTATAATCATCCTCACATGTTATCTGTTGTTCATACAAAACCTCGGAGGGATTGCGCTCTGGGATCCTGACGAACCAAGACAGGCCATAATGGCAAAAGAAATGATGGACAGAAAGGATTACATCCATCCCTATCTTAACGGAAAACCCTATCTTGAAAAACCGCCTCTCTATCCATGGATGATTATTGCAGCATCAAAGATAAAGGGCACGGTCGATGAGTTTTCATCAAGACTGCCTGCTGCAATATCAGCCACTATACTTGTGATAATCACCTATTATGTTGGCTGCTCTCTGGCAAATCCCATAACAGGTTTCCTTTCATCTTTTATACTCGCTTTAAATTACCAGTTTCTTTCCAATGCACGTGAATCTGTAATGGACATGACCTTCGCATGCCTGATCGGGCTTACGATATTTCTCAATTACATCTATATTATTAAAGGGAAAAAGCTTTATTTTATGCTGTCATTTATTCCAGCTGCCCTGGGAATACTTACAAAAGGTCCTGCAGGGCTTGTACTTCCCGGTATGGTAACATTTTTTTACCTCATAAGCAGAAAGGAATTAAAAAAATTCATAGCCCCTCTAATAGCAGGGTGCATCATATCTGCGGCGCTTTCCTCAATATGGTTTTTTGTTGCAGGTCCGGAATATATAAAAGAATTTATTCTGAGACAGAATTTAACACGTTATACAAATGCCTTTGATCATATAGAATCTCTGTTCTATTACTTTCATAAACTATTTTTTAATTTTCTGCCCTGGAGCATCCTGCTCCCTTTCGCAATACACCATGCCTTCAGAAAAAAAATATGGTTTCCACTTATATGGTTTATTGTCATTTTTCTATTTTTTGAGTTCTCAAAGAGCAAGAGAGCGATATATCTATTGTCCTGCTATCCCGCATGTGCCTTGTTGTGCGGTATATACATAAAAGATAAATGGTCATGGCTTCTGGAACATCGTGCCACAAATATCCTGATCAGAATGTTTGCTTTTCTTTTATTAATAATTCCTTTTGTGGCTGTTTTTGTACTTAATATGCTGGATTCTCCTGTTGTAAAAGTTTATCTGCAGGAATCGACAATCCTCTATATTTATATTACTATACTTATTTTGACAGGCGGGATATTGTTTTACAGTGTATGCAAAAAATCATATTCCATGACTCTTTCAGCATTGTTTTTTTACTTTGTTTTAACAGGTTTCTTTTATCAAGCCACTTACATGCCGGTAATGGATAAAAACTTTAAATCTCCGAAACTGATAACCGACAGTATAGGCAATCTGAAAGATGGAAAGGATGTATATACATATGGCTTTTCTTCAGCAGGTATTATATTCTATATTGGAAAACCAATACAGGCATTCAACAGCATCGATGAGGTAAAGGATTTAAAAAATGATGTACTACTTATCGTAGAAGATGAACAGGCACCCCATATGGAAAAAGATCTTAACTCATTATTCCTGCCTGTTAGAAAAACGCGCTACGAAAAAGAAAATTACACGATTTATGTGAGGAAAGATGGAAGATAAACCTTATATCTCCGTATTGATTCCTGTCCTCAATGAAGAGGAATCAATACGGGAATTGCAGGAAAGGATACAAAAAACACTTGAAACCATTAATAAACCCTTTGAAATCATATACACAAATGATGGTAGTACCGACGGTACCCAACAAATTCTCGAAGAATTCCATAACAAGTATCCCCAAGTAAAGGTAATAGAATTCAACAGGAACTACGGTCAGCACATGGCTCTTTTTGCAGGTTTTAACTATGCAAAAGGAGATATAATAGTAACAATAGATGCGGATTTGCAAAATCCTCCTGAGGAAATACCAAAACTCATAAGAGAGATTGAAAACGGCTACGAAGTTGTAGGTACATACAGGAAGCAACGGAAGGATTCACTTTTCAGGAAAGTTGCATCAAATATTGTAAACAAAATAACATCAAGGCTCGTGGGTGTTAAATTGCGAGACTACGGTTGTATGCTCAGAGCATACAACCGTGATATTGTAGATAACATAAATATGTGCCAGGAATCATCGAGTTTCATACCGGCACTGGCAAATACATTTGCAAAAAAGATTATTGAAATAGAAGTTGAGCACAAAGAAAGAAAACAGGGAACAACAAAGTACAGCCTTTTCCGGCTTCTCCGTTTGAATTTTGATCTCATGACAAGTTTTTCATTGCTACCGATTCAATTCATAGGCATTCTCGGTATCATAATAGCCTTTATCGGACTGATATTTGCCCTGTTCCTGCTGGCAAGAAGATTTATCGTAGGCCCTGAAGTAGAAGGAACCTTCACACTTTTCGGCATACTCTTCTTTTTCATAGGGATTCAGATATTCGCTCTGGGAATCATAGGCGAATATATTGGAAGAATCTACCAGGAAGTAAGAAAAAGACCGAGGTTTATTATTAAGAGAGAACTCTTATGAAAGCTGTGGTATTCGGTTACCACGAAATAGGTTATGTGTGTCTTCAAGAATTGATAGAATTCGGGATTGATGTACCCTGCCTGATAACCCATGAGGATTCACCTGAAGAGGAGATATGGTTCAGAAAACCGGCAAGTATTGCAAAGTATCACAAAATACCGGTATACACACCTGAAAATGTAAATAACAGGAAATGGGTTGAACTAATAAAATCTTTCTCACCGGATATTATATTTTCTTTTTATTACAGAAACATGATAGGCAGGGAAATTCTCGACATCCCGAAAACAGGTTCATTTAATCTTCACGGCTCATTGCTTCCAAAATTCAGAGGAAGATGTCCTGTAAACTGGGTGTTGATTGCAGGAGAAAAAGAAACAGGCGTTACGCTCCATCACATGGTCGAAAAACCTGATGCAGGCGCTATTGTAGCACAAAAATCATGTGAGATTGAATTTGACGATACCGCTTACACAGTATTCAAAAAAATGGCAGAAGCATCAAGAATACTTATGAAAGAGGTTCTTCCACAGTTCAGGGATGGTACTTTTAAAAGCACCCCTCAAAGTGGTCCTTCATCTTATTTCGGGGGGAGAAAACCTGAAGACGGTTTAATTCACTGGGATATGGATGTTCTTTCAATTTATAACCTCACCCGGGCAGTAACCCATCCCTACCCTGGCGCATTTACTTACATCGACAACCACAAACTCTATATATGGAAAGCCTTTCCCAATATAATACAATCCGATTCATTGCCAGGCACCGTAATATCAACAAACCCCTTTGCTGTCAGCACCGGTGATGGGGTTTTAAATTTAATCAGAGTTCAGATGGACGGTGAAACAGAAATGGAAGGGAACGAATTTGCCAGCAAATATAATTTGAAAAATAAAATTCTTGGAGGAAACCCTTGAAAATACTGATACTTGGTGTTAACGGATTTATCGGCAACAGTCTTGCATCACAGATACTTGAAAAAACGGATTGGGAAATATACGGCATGGACATCCGGGATGATAAGCTGGATACATGCCTCGGCCATGAACGATTCCGCTTTGTGGAAGGAGATATATCCATAAACAAGGAATGGATTGAATACCACGTCAAAAAATGCGACGTTGTCATGCCTCTTGTTGCAATTGCCACGCCTGCAACATATGTAAAAGATCCTCTTAAAGTTTTCAAACTTGATTTCGAGGAGAATTTAAATATTGTCAGACTTTGCGTAAAATACGGTAAAAGACTCTTATTCCCCTCCACATCGGAAGTATACGGAATGTGCACTGACAAGGAATTCAAAGAAGATGAAAGCCATCTTATGCTGGGGCCCATAAGAATGCAGCGGTGGATTTACAGCGCATCGAAACAGCTCCTTGACCGGGTTATATGGGCATACGGATTCCAGGAAGGGCTCAAATTTACCCTCTTCAGACCCTTCAACTGGATAGGACCGAAGTTGGACGAACTTATTACTGACTCTGAAAAAGAAGGAAGTTCAAGGGTTGTTACCCAGTTTATCAGCAACCTCTTCCTTACAGAGCCGATCAAACTCGTAGACGGCGGAATGCAGCGGAGGTGTTTCACCTACATAGACGACGGCATAGATTGTCTGATTAAAATAATTGAGAATAAAGACAATAAACTCAATGGTGAAATATTCAATATCGGGAACCCTGACAACGAAGCCACAATCAAGGAGCTTGCGTATAAACTGAAAGAAATGTTTGTCAATCACCCGTCAACAAAACACTTTGTAAAACATTCAGAAATAGTTGAAACATTTTCCAAAGATTACTACGGCGAAGGCTATCAGGATATTGATTTCAGAGTGCCTTCAATCAAAAAAGCCAAGGAGCTTATCAATTGGGAACCCAAGGTTGATCTCGACACAGCATTAAAAAAGACCCTTGAATATTATCTTGAATCAAACATGAAAACAAAGTGCTGAAAATCACATAAAACCCATGGAAGATGAACTTCTTCAGATGCTTGAGGAATGCAAGGTTTGCCCGAGACAATGCAGAGTCAACAGGCTCGCAGGTAAAAAAGGATACTGCGGCACAGCAAATGAGATTATAATAGCACACTATGGGCCCCATTACGGAGAAGAACCCCCGATCTCCGGCACCAGGGGTTCAGGCACTATTTTCTTTTCCTCCTGCAATCTGCGCTGTATATTCTGTCAGAATTACCAGATAAGCCATTACAGGGAAGGCGAATCCTGCACCATAGAAAAACTATCTGATATATTTCTGCTTCTTGAAAAACAAGGCTGCCACAACATTAACCTTGTCAGCCCTACTCCTTATGTGCCTTTTATTGCTGTTGCCATAAAAAAGGCAAGACTTAAAGGCATAAAGATACCTTTCGTTTACAACTCAAACGGCTATGATAGCGTTGAAGCATTAAAAATTCTGGAAGGCCTTATAGAGATTTACATGCCTGATTTTAAATACTGGAATGCCGCCATAGCAAAAAAACTCTCCGATGTGTCTGTTGATAAAGGCTATCCGGAACATGCGGCGGCAGCTATCATCGAGATGAAAAGACAGGTGGGGAACTTGATCATAGAAAAGGGCATTGCAACAAAAGGCTTACTGATAAGACACCTTGTCCTGCCGGGAAACCTCGCCGGATTCGACAAAATCATGGAATGGATAAGAGACAATCTCGGCACAGGTACCTTTATAAGTCTCATGTCCCAGTATTATCCAATTCATAATGCAGGTAAATATCCGATGATGAACAGAAAAATAAAACATAAGGAATATGACAGACTGACGGATTTGCTGATAAATGAGGGTTTCAAAAACGCATTTATCCAGAAACTGGAAAGTGCGCCGCTCTTCGTGCCTGATTTTAAGAAGGAAAAACCCTTCGGGGAACAATAGATGCATCCTATTACAAAAATATAGTAACAGTCTGGAGAAAATATCAATGATGCGTTTAATAATATTCATCATCTTTGTAGTAATAGCCTACTTAAGTTTCCGCTACGTCATAAAAAGCTTCAAAGAGGTCTCATCCCGACAAAATCCTGGGAACAACAGCCCCGACAACCTTGAAAATGCAAAAACTGAAGAGGAGTACAGGCAGATTTTAGGAATTAATGTTGGCGACAGCCCGGAAACCATAAGAAAAAAATACAAGGAACTCATCGCTAAATATCACCCGGACAAGGTACAACACCTGGGAGTGGAGTTTCAGGAAATAGCAGAAAAGAAAACAAAAGAAATCATGGAAGCATACGATTTTTTCAGGAAAAAATACTGAATTACTTATGTGACGTTCTGTAGCAGTAAGGAAAATAAATCATTCAATTAAATATTTCAAAGCATCTGATTTTTCTCCCACCCGTCCGCGATATTGGTAAATAAAATCTCCACAACGAGACAATGCTCACCATTAATGCCGAAATTATTTGTATTTTCCATCTCATAGGGGTAAAATTCCTGGATACAGAAAATGTGATGCAATATAGGGAATCCTGATCCAAATATTATGCGATGGAGAAAGATCGAAAGGTTTGGAAATTGTCCAGCGTATGAGACAACATTGATAAAATGTATAGATCATTTTGTTGGCGCCAACAAAATGATAAGGAAATGATTTGGGGGTATTGAATGGAAATACAAATGATAGCTCGACTTCATAGGAACTTTGAGGAGGCGGCTTACCAGCAAGATAAAGTTGAATACTGGCTTGCCCGTGATTTGCAAAGATTGCTGGGCTATGATGAATGGCGAAATTTCCTGAAGGTTATAGACAAAGCAAAAACAGCTTGCGAGAATTCGGGCCAGAATTGCGAGTATCATTTTGTTGACATCAACAAAATGATAAAAGTTGGAAAGGGTGCGCAAAGAGAAATTGATGACATGATGCTTACTCGCTACGCCTGCTATTTAATAGCCCAGAACGGTAATCCTCGCAAAGAACAAATTGCCTTTGCCCAAAGCTATTTTGCCATTCAGACTCGAAAACAGGAGATTTTGGAAGAACGTATTGCATTAGTGGAGCGGTTGAATGCACGACAAAAACTGGTGGAAACCGAGACAGAGCTTTCAAAACTCATCTACGAAAGAGGTATTGACAGTCAGGGATTCGGCAGAATAAGAAGCAAGGGTGACCAAGCTCTATTCGGAGGTCACACTACCCTTCAGATGAAAAAGAAAATGGGCGTTCCCGAAAACAGGCCTCTGGCCGATTTCCTGCCGGTTATCACAATCAAAGCAAAAGACCTTGCCACGGAAATTACAAATTTCAATGTAAAGAAAAAAGGACTGAGAGGAGAGCCAAAAATCACAGGCGAGCACATTCAGAATAACAAGGATGTAAGAGGTTTGCTTGCAAAAAGGAAGAACTACCACCTGAAGAAGATATAAAGAAATTAGAGCGCAGAGTGAAAGCAGATGGCAAGAAATTGATAAACAGTGCGAATAAGCTCATAGGTAATAAGAATGGCATATAGGGTGAAAATGTGTATTATAATATTGAAAAGACTTTTTCGAGCCTTATGACTTCTCCATCATTCTCTGGAAGGTAGGATTGATGATATTTCGCCTAAATATTTTGGAGATATCAAAGACTTTTTCGAAACAAACTTTTTTTGGGCAGATATGATTCCTTGGGCAGAGTAGTGGATATAGCGTCTATAAAAACAAGCCGGTAAGCCAGCATTTAACACAGTACAAGTTAAAAGATAAAACAGACAAGAGGATAAATTAAAATGGCAAAAGCTCAAGCTGTTGTAGAAGAACTGGTTGGCATGATTGAACGTGGAGAACTGCGGCTTCCTGAGATGCAGCGCCGCTATGTTTGGCGTTCTACCCGTGTTCGTGACCTGATGGATTCTCTATACCGGGGCTATCCGTCAGGAACTATTTTGTTATGGGAAACCAATGAGGCTGTTCCGCTACAGGATTTCTCCATTACACAGGCTCCTAACCCTTATCAGACTACAAGACTCCTGCTTGACGGTCAACAGCGTTTAACATCGCTTGCAGCTATAATCAGGGGGATACCTATAACCGTTAGAGGTCGGCAGAGACCCATTGAGTTGCTTTTCAATCTGGAACACCCCGATAGCTTAACTGTTGTTACTGAAGTTAATGAGGATGACGGTGACGACGAAGACCTTATTAGCGATGAGGTTGATTCCACAGAAGATGAGCTCCAGCGCCGTTTTGACAAGATGACTTTTGTTGTGACTACCAGAAAGTTGGAGCAACAACCACAATGGGTGAAAGTAAGTGAGGTCTTCAAGACTGAAAGCGATACGGTGTTTATGAAAAGAGCCGGCATTACCAGTTTTGATGATGAGCGATACGAAAAATATAGTAAACGGCTGGCAAAGTTACGTAGCATTCGCAGATATGAATATCGTCTGGATATTTTAGAACGTCAGCTTTCCTATGATGAGGTTACCGAGATATTTGTCAGGGTTAATTCACTTGGAGCCAAGTTACGCAGCTCTGATTTAGCCTTGGCACAGATTACAGCAAAATGGCGCAATTCTCTTAAAATCTTCCAGGCTTTTCAGACAAAATGTGCCAAGCTCGGTTTTGATCTTGATCTTGGACTGCTTCTTAAAAACCTGATTGCTTTCACTACAGGTCAGTCGCGATTTCTGACTGTGGGCAGCCTTACAATTGAACAATTACAGGATGGATGGAAAAAAAGTTGTAATGGAATGGAATTTGCCGTCAACTTTCTTAGATCAAATTTAGGTATAGACAGCCCTGCACTCCTTTCATCCCCCTTTATCCTTATTTCTCTGGCTTACTATGGTCATGTGCGTGAATATCAACTTAATCCGGAGGAGTCCGAAAATCTACGTTACTGGGTATTGCTGGCAAATGCTAAAGGCCGTTACTCCCGTGGCTCCAGCGAAACTATTCTTGACCAGGATCTTTCCATAATTAAGCAAGGCAACGGGGCTCCGGAGCTCATTGATCGTTTAAGACTGCAGGTTGGTCGATTGAATATAGCGCCCGAGGAACTTGAAGGAAGAAATCAGCGAAGCGCACTCTTCAAAACAATGTTTCTGGCTTTTCGTAAATCAGGGGCAAGGGA
>CAYSBW010000017.1:0-15314 GCA_964429485.1 uncultured Syntrophorhabdaceae bacterium | reverse complement strand
TATAAAGCATTTCTCTCGGAAAGAAGAAGGCTGATTGCGAATCGTCTTAATCAATTTCTTGAAGTATTGTAATCATGACTGACTCAAGCATCAGACATTATGACAACATGATTCCCGAATATGCCGCGGAAACAAAAGACGGCTATATCGTATCGGGCGACAGTTGCCTTCTTGGTCCGGGTAAGTTCGAAGGAATAAAGATTGTAAATCCCTCTCAATTCTTTGATATTGCAAGGAAATATGCTTGACTATGACTTTACAACAAATTAAAATTCGGGATCTGCAGATTGATCCGCCCTTGCTTCTGGCCCCCATGGCAGGACTTACCCATAGTGCTCTCAGACAGATTATTTCGTGTTTCGGCGGAGTAGGCCTTTCATCGACAGAGATGCTGTCGGCAAAAAGATTGCCGACTGAAAATCCGGGAATTTCTCCCTGTCTTATCAGAACTGCCCTGGAAAAGCCTCTTTCCTATCAGCTTCTGATTTCCACAGACAAGCATATACCATCCGCCATTGATGCACTTCACAGGTTTCATGCCGATGCCATTGATCTGAACATGGGATGTCCATCCCGCTCTGTTTGTAATTATGGTGCAGGTTTTGCGCTTATGGAAAATCCCGAGAATGCCCGGAAGGTGGTATCCGAAGCAAGAAAAAGAACGCTCCTGCCCCTTACCGCAAAAATAAGGCTCGGTGATGAATTCAATAAAGAAAAATTGAAAGAATTCTGTGCCATGCTTGAAGATGAAGGTATTGATATGATATCAGTTCATGCAAGATTTAAGAAAGAGTCCTTTGCCAGAAAACCCAGATGGGAATGGATTGGCAGAATAAAAGAGCAACTCAAAATTCCTGTTGTTGCAAATGGGGGAATTTTCTCTGTTAAAGACGCTCGTGATTGTTTGCAGGCTTCCTGTGCTGACGGGTTAATGATTGGCCGCGGAGCTGTGATACAACCATGGCTTTTAGCTGATATTGCGCGTGATATTTACGGGTGCTGTATATCGGACTTGGCTGTGTCTCTTCCTGGTATTTATAATGGCTATATAAATCTTGTTAATGAACTTTTTCGACCCGAAAGACGGCTGGGCAGGCTTAAGGAATTTACTTATTATTTTGCCAAGAATTATAAATTCGGACATTTATTAAGCACCTATGTTCAAAACAGTAAAAGCATTGATGAAGCTCGTGAAAAAGCAGGCATTTTCTTTGAACAGAATATATAAAATGAACTCGTTAAACTTGGTGCTTTTGGACTTTGTTTTTCCAAAAGGCATTATTGATGAGAGATTTTTATAGCTGGTAACAGTGTGTGTCTACTGTAAGTGGCCGTTATTAAAGCTTTCCTGAGAATAAAACTGTTTGAGAACTATATTTTTGAGTTTTAAAACGAATTAAACATGGGGGGTTATTTGTGGTGCCGAAGGCGGGATTTGAACCCGCACGAGTCTCCCCGCCACCCCCTCAAGATGGTGTGTCTGCCAATTCCACCACTTCGGCACTGAACTTTTTCATTTTGTCGGCAACTTCTCCTCAGCCTTTACAGGAGAGGTTTTTATTACATACTCTCTGTGACTGTAAAAATAGGCAAGCAAAAGGCTCGTAATCATGAATATTATAACAACAGCAGTTGTCAGCTTTGTCATGAAGGCGCTTGATCCTGAACTGCCAAACAACGTCTGGCTCGAGCCTCCACCAAAGGCTGCACCTATTTCAGAACCCCTTCCTGTTTGCAAAAGCACAATCAGTATAAGAGCAATTGTCGCAACTATATGTATCACTGCTATTGTTGTAAGCATTATCGCCTTTTCTCCGAAACTTTCTTTATTATACCAGCAAATTCTTCTTTTTTCAAGGATGCTCCGCCAACAAGGGCACCATCTATATCTTCCATTTCTATCAAGCTACTGATATTTTCGGATGTAACACTTCCACCATATAATATTTTAACACTTTTTGAGGCATCTCCATATAAACCGGCAAGTATATTCCTTATAAACATGTGAACATCCTGCGCTTCTACAGGAGTGGCATTTTTGCCTGTCCCTATAGCCCACACAGGTTCATAAGCTACAACAATATTATCCAGTTTGTCAATGCCATTAAGAGCTTTTTTTATCTGGATTCCAACTACAAACTCTGTAATACCCTTTTCTCTCTCAATATCAGTCTCACCTACACAGATAACAGGCTTGAGTCCTGCGGAAAGACTTTTTTTTGTCTTCAAATTCACCCATTCATCAGTTTCACCAAAATATTTCCTTCTTTCTGAATGGCCTACAATAACATAAGTGCAACCAATATCTTTAAGCATAACAGCCGAAATTTCACCTGTATAGGCGCCTTTATCTTCGTAAAACATATTTTGCGCAGCAAGCATGACTTTGGAATCCTTTATTACTTCATACACAGTTTGTAAGGCTGTGAAAGGCGGGGATAGCACAACATCTCCTCCTTGGATGCCTTCAGCTGCTTCTTTTACTGACTTTGACAGTTCTACAGCCTCTTTGGCCGTATTGTTCATCTTCCAGTTTCCTGCAATCATCCATTCTCTCATAAAGAACCACCTGATTTTTCAAGAGCTTCTACTGCAGGCATTGTTTTTCCTTCAAGAAGTTCCAAAAATGCACCTCCGCCGGTGGATATATAGGATATTCTTGAACTTTCACCAGCCTGATGCACTGCCAGACCAGTGTCTCCACCGCCTACAATTGTGAGTGCATGGGAATTGGCAACATAAGTTACCATGGCGAAGGTACCTCTGCTGAAAGGATCAAGTTCAAACATACCCATAGGACCATTCCAGATTATTGTTTTTGCATCTTGTATGGCTTCCGAGAAAAGAGATGTTGAGGCAGGCCCGATATCAAGACCAATCCAATCGCCAGGTATTTCCTGAACAGTGCATATCTTCACCACTGCATCGGCTGCAACCCTGTCTGCTGCAACACAATCCACAGGCAGATACAATTTGACTTTTTTGTCCTGTGCTTTTTTCATAATTTCTTTTGCCGTATCAAGCATGTTTTCTTCGCATATTGATTTGCCGACATCATTCCCGAGAGCCCTTAAAAAAGTGAAGGCCATGCCACCGCCCACTATTAATTTATCAACCTTCTCAATAAATTTTTCAAGGACACCTATCTTGTCAGAAACCTTTGCACCGCCAATTATTGCCACCAATGGTCTTATTGGATTACCCATTGCTCTATTGAAATAATCCATCTCATTCTGAAGAAGAAATCCTGCAGCACAATCTTTCACAAACTCGGTAATTGCTGTATTGGATGCTGCCTTCCTATGCGATACAGCAAAGGCATCATCAACATATACATCACATAATTTTGCAAGTGAGCTCGCAAAATCACTGTCATTTTTTTCCTCGCCTGCATAGAATCTCAGATTTTCAAGGAGAATCACATCACCTTCTTTCATTTCCGCTACTGCCTTTTCAACACCCTCGCCTATACAATCATCAAGGAATTTCACATCCTTCTGAAGCAGGGTTGAAAGCCTTTTTGCAACAGGGCTCAAGGAATATTTTTCATTTTTCTTACCCTTGGGCCTGCCCATGTGGGATGCAAGAATCAATTTTACATTCTCATTAAGAGCATAATTTATTGTCGGTAAATGCGCCCTGACCCTGGCATCATCAGTAATATTTCCCCCCTCATCCATGGGTACATTAAAATCAACACGGAGAAAAAGTCTTTTACCCTTTACATCAATTTCTTTAATACATTTCATATTTCACCTATCCTTCATTCAGGCTAAAAAACAAGGGATCGAAAGATCTAATTTGCAAAATACTACCCTTATTTC
The DNA here is from genome assembly GCA_964429485.1 of uncultured Syntrophorhabdaceae bacterium. GTDB lineage: Bacteria > Desulfobacterota > Syntrophorhabdia > Syntrophorhabdales > Syntrophorhabdaceae > JAPLKB01. The sequence goes on along the minus strand of CAYSBW010000017.1, from coordinate 11,490 downwards.
TTACCATCAATAATTTAGAATTGTTGTTTGCTTTCATATAGGCATTTGTTATGCCGCATACAGAAGAATCGTAATTCATGGGGTACTCAAAAACCCTTACATCTGCAAGTTCATCTATGGCTGACTCTATGGGCATCAACGAGTGCTCCTTGCTCCGGGTTGTATCGGAGAATGATAAATACTAATCACAAGGCAATCACCTTGTCAATCAATTTTTGACTACCGGATCATAACAATTTTTCAAACATATACAGCGACATACAAATTTACAACAATATCCATAATCCACCGCAACATCAGAAGCTCTCCTATTATCTTGCCCCCGATCTTCTGATCCTGGATGAACTGGGTTTTAAAAAACTACCCAATTACAGTGCTGATGACTTCTTTGAGATAATATCAAAAAGATATGAAAAAGGCTCAATGATAATTACATCCAATAAAAGCTTTGAACAATGGGGAGATATATTTGCCGATATGACCCTCTCCTCTGCAATCATAGACAGGGTAATGCACCATTGTACGCTTATCAAGATAAACGGTCAAAGCTACAGGACAAAAAACTTAAAGAAAGGAGGAGGTGATATCACGGAATAATTTTTTGGCTCAGGTATGGAATTTTCTCTGCCGAAAGGTATGGAATTTTTGTTGACTTTGAGGTAATCTTCCGGTCTATGATCGGGAGAGGTTCAAGGTTGCATATGTTTTATAATACTGATATATTTGATTTAATATTATGAACAGTAAAAAAAATATTTTTAGCTCAACTGCTCTTGCAACAAACCTTGAAAGGACTAGAGCAGTTGTCCAAATCCCGGAAAAACACAGGGTTCTTTTTGAGATTGCAAAAGAACAATACGGGATTTTAAAACGTGTGGACGAACTACTTACAGAATTAAACCACCCCTTTGTAAACTGGGAATATGTTCTTAAACAACTCAAGGCTATTTCAATAGGTGATTTTTATTTCTTTAACAAACATAAAGACGGTTTATCAGCCCTTCAAGTACTGATCGACATATACTTTTCTATCATATCTTCAGATATCGGGAACAAAGATATAAAGGATACTGCTTTACGTTATCTCTTTGAATATCTTCACGTAATTATCTCCAACAGCCGTGACAATCTTCCAAGAAACAAACCGATCTTTGATGTTTTCTTTAATTCTCTCAGAGACATAACATTAAAGAGGGTTCACCTCCTCAAAAAATCATCAGGTTATTTGAAAACAACAGTACAGTTAATGACAGAATATAATATTGAAACAGAAAAACCTGAAATTTATTCAATTTTTAAAGATGTTTTTAAATCTACATATCTTTTTTGGCTTAATCAGCCGGACCCGACTCAATGGTTTTCTTTGGATGGAGAGACGGAAGAATCTTTTGCAGCTTATGGCGAAACAGTTTTCCCGCTCAGCCACAAACATATTCAGAATTTGCTCCTCCGCCTCGAAGATATCGATTGTCTTAAGCAGTACTTTGATATGCCGGATTACTTACAGATTGTAAACGGTTATCTCCTTACAGCAGACACTCTCGAAAATTTAGATATTTTTCAAGGAAGAAATCATCTTATAAAGCTCAATTTTCTTTTAAATGTAATGAATGTTGAAGGTCTTTCAGATATACACAACTCAGCTCTCATTGAAATTAACGGGTGTCTGGGTCAGGTATTAAAGGAAGAGAACCATCAGAATACAAAGGATTTCATAAAAAATATATTTCACCTGCTCAAAAAAACTGTTTCAAAAAACAGGTATCAGAATTCAATTATCGATTGTATCACAACTCTGGCAAAAGAAGTTTATGCCATTAATAACCATATTCTGGTGGAAACTTTTATTGATGAATTAATAGCATTCGGTTTTCAATATCCCAATATACAGAGTTCCACTGCCGAATGGCGGATTCAGGTAAATCCAAACCATATAAAAAATATCCGTTCATGGATTCAAATTATTGCCAGAAAGCCCCGCTGGTCAAAAAAACTTCTTTCAGCACTGATAATTAACCTTAATTTAAAAGGTGTTTTCGTTAGAGACACTGATCTCCTTCAAAAGGATATTTCCGGGCTGTTGAACTCTGATATTCAACCTGCTTTCAATTTAGTGAAACAGCTTCTAAGACTTTTCCCTATTTACTTTACTGAGATAGGAGCTGAAGGAGAACTTCGCGAGATATCAACAACTGTAGACGAATTATCCGCACGAAATGACCGCCTTATTTATTTTTTGAGAAAGCAGGCTCATGTTGAAAGCAACAACCTTCTCGTATCATTTATAGAGGATATTTTTCAATACTGGAATTCCGGAGATAAAACATTGTTGAGTATTCACCTCCCTGTTGAAACATATAAAGAGGTGACACCTTCAGGTGAGTACTATGATGGCTTGCATATAATATTCAATATTCTTTTTCAAAAAATACAGGGCAATGTACAAGCTTTTCTCGAATGGGATAATGAACAGATATCAAGGGAAATAGGAAAAATTTATAATGTTGTAGAACGTGAAAAAGAACGGGCAAGATTGATGATCCGTTTTTACCAGCTTATACATAAAAAATATTTTCACCAGCATATTGACCTGTTAAAAGACCTTGAATTGTCGCACATGATAGAGCCGGATAAAATAAACACTCTGAAGCGTGCACTGAAAAAAAATAACTATTACAGAAGCCTTGTTGTGGTCCTTAATATAATTGCCATTCTTAAGGAAAAGATACTTTCACCCGACAAAACAGAATATTTCGAAAATATCTACCATAAACGACATGTAGCTGCCAGTATCCCTTCCATGTACGGTACGTACCGCGAAGAAAAGTTTGAAGCAATGGGTTTTACCCTGCGCCTTGAAAGCTTTGCAACATTCCTTTTTGATAAATTGACGGAATCTCTCAATCTGAGATTTATAACAAAAAGCACACTAATGAAGATACACAAATACCTCTGGCTTTATATAAAAGCTCTTGATCTGGAAGGAATTACCACTGAAGGTATTGTGACAAAACTGAGATACATAACAAGTGCCCTTAAAATACGACAATTTTCGATGGACCAGTATATCAATATCTTTCAGTTTATTTCAAAAAGCATACAGAATATAACACACGACTATTTTACCGATACTCATCGTGCAAATCTGTCGGTTATAATCGGTCAGATAATAAATGACAGCAACATTACGGAACAAAAGGATTCACAAAACAGGGAACTATATTACAGATATTCTGAAAATTTTATACGTTCCATGATTTCCTCAACTTTCGGGTTGCAAATCCTCGATAATTTCGTTAACGCCATAATCAGAGCCTTGAATGCTGAACGTGAAAAATTCAAGGACAATAAACAGATTCTCAATCTTGTTATGGCTTATATTCCGGAACTAACTATTTCTACTTTTCATAAAAAAAATAAGAACATTGATAATCAAATTCTTATAGGTAATAAGGGATATTTTTTAAAGAAGCTGGTATCATACAATCTGCCGATCCCGCCAGGGTTCATTATCACAACAGAAGTATTCAGGTGTCTTGAAGGTGTTATGGGTTATAGACATATATTCAATGATCTGAACCAGAGGATTTATAGAGAAATCAAGGAGCTCGAGCGTATAACAGGAAAGGAATTCGGCAATCCTGATAACCCTTTGCTTCTTTCAGTTAGAAGCGGTGCAACCATATCTCTTCCTGGAATGATGAGATCCTTTCTTAATGTAGGAATCAATAAAGCTGTGGCTGAAGGGCTTGCAAAGAAAAATGATTTCCAATGGGCAGCCTGGGATTCATATAGAAGGTTTTTACAAACATGGGGGATGTTCCACGGGCTTGAAAGAAATTTTTTTGATGAAATCATAAATAATTATAAAAAACGTTATGGAATTTCAAAAAAAATACAATTTAATCCCGAACAAATGAAGCAAATTGCCCGCTCCTATAAACATGCCATGAAAAATCAGGGTGTAAGAATTGTGGATAAACCATATGTTCAACTATACAACGCTATACGCGATGTATTTACCTCCTGGCAATCCGAACAGGCAAAAATATACCGTCATCAGATGAACCTGTCCGATGAGTGGGGAACAGCTGTCATAGTACAGGCAATGGTATTTGGTAACTTGCATGAAAATTCAGGTTCAGGTGTTATCTTTACGAGAGACCCGAAAGGTTCACCACAAGATGTTGCAATATACGGGGATTTTATTTTTGGCGTACAGGGAGATGATATTGTATCGGGTCTGGTTGAAACATATCCAATTTCCGAGAAACAGCGGACATCGGAAAAGAGGGAATCAACAATATCGCTTGAAATAAGATTTCCTGAAATATATAACGAACTTGTCAGCATAGCTGAATTCCTTGTCTATGAAAAAGGCTTCAACCATCAGGAGATAGAATTTACTTTTGAAAATAATACAAAAAAAGGTTTATACATTCTTCAGATGCGAGATATGGTTCAACGAGAAACAAATAAAGTAAAAACATTCAAGGATGATAAAGGAAAACTTGAAGAATCCCTGCTCGGAAAAGGCATAGGAATTAGTGGAGGAGCTCTTACGGGAAAAGTAGTTTACTCAGAGGATGAAATAGCATTCTTTAAAAAGAAAGAGCCGGACACACCTCTCATTCTTATTCGCCCCGATACAGTGCCTGATGATGTTGGAATACTATTACAGGTGGATGGAATCCTTACAGCAAGAGGTGGCGTTACTTCCCATGCAGCTGTAACAATTCCACAACTCAAAAAAGTAGGTGTTGTGGGTTTTAACAAACTCCATGTCTATGAATCTGAAGGATATAGCACTATAAATTCTAAAACAATTAAAAGTGGAGATTTTATAAGTATAGACGGCTGGAGTGGAGCCGTCTATACCGGTAAACATAAAATAGGTGAAGTTGATTCTTTTACAATAAGATTTTGATTTTCTTTATATATTTTTCCATATTATCTGAACAGGTTCTTATGTATATATGTTGTTAGATCCCCCATTCTGTTTGTATAGCTGCCATACTCATTATCATACCAGCCAAATATTTTTGCATGGACAACGGGTACACGCATTATTTTTTGTGTAAGAGTCTTTTGGAACTCTTCAGGCAAATCGGGAACATTAGAAAGATCCACTTCAATAAAAGCAGTTCTTATATGATTAAACTGACCTTCAATAACTATTGCCGCATCCGTACCGATAAGATCAGCAGAAACATTCTGTTCCTCTGAAAAAACAACCAGTTGTTCCGGATCATTATCAGATGCTTTTCTGTATATATCATTCAAAGCACTCGTTGTTAAAGGTACATTACTTGAACGTGTCTGAAAAGTTACATTTAATATTATCAATGATTCTGTGCTTGTCGGAACCCTGATTGAATCAGCCATAAAACCTATATTTTTTACTTCCTCAATAACTTGACTTAGCGCAGCTGCGGCATTTGTAGAAGTGAGAATAATATTGTTCAATGTGCTTCTGTTTTTTCTCATATCCTTTTCACCGGCCTTGGGGGTTTTGTCAAGAATACTTTGAGAATTAGTCACAGCATGCACGGTGGACATTGACGCTGTAAGAATTTTGCTGGTCGCTTCATTCTCAAGGAGAGGTTTAATCATATGGGCCAGACCTGTCGTAGTGCAGGATGCTGCTGAAACAATCTGGTGTTTTTTGGAATCAAAAGATGCATGGTTAATTCCATAGATAAGGGTCACTGCCTCATCCGGTGTAGATAATGATTTGTTTTTAATCTTGAATGCTGAAGAATTGATTACAACCTTTGCTCCACTGGCAAGATGTCCTTTTAAAGCACCTTTTTTATCGTCAGCAGGTACAGTTGGATCCTGAAATTTACCTGTACATTCTACTACAACATCGACACCTTGCTTTTTCCAGCCTATCTCAGCAGGATTTCTTGCTTCCCGCAATATTGTCACAGGGATCCCATCTATAATAAGCTTCCCCTGTTTTTCATCAACAATCTCGATCATACGCTTGGCTTTAATCCCATAAAGAAACTTGTGAATAGACCCATATGTAGAATCTTTCTCTATTATCTGTGCAATTGCAGGAAGGCCATTGCCAACATCTCTGCCCAAGTTAACAAATATTTCCTGGAAATATTTTCTTCCAACATGGTGCCAGAGGGTTAGTTTTCCTATTCTTCCAAGACTGTTAATACCAAGAACCGGACGTTTGTTTTCAAAAACCTCAATTTTGCTCATTCCCTACCTCCTTAGATAAACAGATAAACCTGTTTTTATATTTGGCAATATTTTTGGTCTGATATATTATTTTTGAAGAAAACATGAAAATGATGGGGTGTGTGATCATTAAGCTGTCCGAATTGGAATAAATTATTGTTTATAAGTAATTATGACCTTTTGCAGTCATCATTTTATATCAAATAATTACTCCAAAGTCAACGTGCAGACCTTTCCTGAAATTAGCGAACCATTATTTCTTCACAAATTCAGACACGATATCAGGCGGGAAAAGCTTTTGATCCCTTCGTCAGGACTCGTTAAAATAATTGTATTTGATTTTCCTGAAATCCAATTTGCTTGTTGGAACAGGCTTCCTTGTCTCGTTTGGCCAACCTATACTAATTATTGATTCCACTTTGATATACTCAGGGATGCCAAGTATTTCCTGTATATATTTTTCGGAAGTTTTACTATCACTGTAGTTGCGCTCCCTTATCTGTATCCAGCAGTTTCCAAGTCCCAAAGATTCTGCTGTTAACTGAACAAGTATTGACGCAATAGAACAATCTTCAACCCATACATCAGATTTTGTGCTGTCTCCACAGACAACAATACCCAGTTTTGCCTTTTCCAGAAAACCGGACCCATGTTCTTTTGCTTTCGATAGTTTTAATAACAGATCAGGTTTATCAACAAAAATGAACTCCCATGGTCTGTAATTAAGAGATGAAGGTGATCTGAGCAATGTTTCAATAAGCAAATCAAGGGTGTGCTTATCAATTTCTCTATCCGTGTATTTGCGGATACTCCGGCGTTTACGCAAAAGTTCTATCATCAAGGTGACCTCCTGTGTGTTATATCTTTTTTAAGATAAATTATACTAAATTAAACCATGATTTTATAGAAGTATAATCACGCCTGTAAACAGGAAGAGCTGGTTAATTGCAAAAACGATAAACTATACGAGCAAGGATAATAATAAAATCTTCCTTGACAGGAATAGCGCCAAAACATTAGATTTAGGCAATATATTCAATTATTTAATTAAGGAGGATGCTATGTCAAAAATAGAATTGGGCAACGATCGTTTATTATTAACCTATCCGATGCCCTGTGCAATTGTTGGGGCAAATATTGATAAAAAAGCAAACTATATAACTATAGCCTGGTTCAGTATGGTAAACCCCAAACCACCATATCTGGCACTTGCTATGAACAAATCGCACTATTCAAATACCGGGATAAAAGCAAATGAGACTTTCAGCGTAAATATTCCTTCCTCCACAATGGCTGACAAAACAGATTATTGCGGTATAGTTTCAGGGAAAAAGTTTGATAAATCCTCTATATTTGAAACATTTTACGGCAAGCTTGAAACAGCACCGATGATAAGAGAATGCCCCTTTAACGTAGAGTGCAAACTTGTAAAAATTGTTGATCTTCCAGGCGAGGATCTTGTTATAGGGGAAATAGTCACAGCCTATTGCGACGAAAATTGCCTGACAGAAGGGATCCCGGACCTTGGCAAGATCAACCCCTTTGTTCTTGCGATGTCCGAAAAGAAATACCGTGCGCTCGGACAGGATATAGGCCCTGCTTGGGAAATGGGTAAAAAATTTATAAAAAAATAAACTGCACCTTAATATAAACATAAATGGCAGTACAGGAGATAAACTGACATGAAATTTGTCAAAAGATTTTTTTATTTTTCGCTTTGCGGATATTATAATTCCTTGTTGTTCAGTATGAAAAAACCAATTACAGCAAGTCTCAGGCAGACCTTTTTTATTCCTGTAATAATACTCCTGATGATTTTTGTCTTTTCCGGATTATGCCTTGCAGAAATAAACACATCAACAACATCTGATATAATTTATGTTGCTGACTTCCTTCTTGATGCTGAATCGGACAAGAAAGAAGACAAAAAACATCTGCCAATAAGAAATAAATTGAAGGATATCGTTAACAATACAGAGATAAGTGGCAAGGATTCTCCTCAAATAAAAAAAACTAAAATTGTCAATGCCCTTGCAGAGTCAATTGTAAAGGAATTAAAAAACAAAGGTTTAAAGGCCCATCGGATTTTTTCACAATCTCCTCCATTCAGAGACTGTTTTTTGCTGGAAGGAGAATTTCAGGATTACGAGGAAGGTGAACGTGTAAAAAGAGCGATCATCGGTTTCGGAAGCGGTTCTTCAGAAATGCAGGTCAAAATGATATTCAGCAAAATTTCAGAAGGGAAAACCAATCTTATCTTAGATACTTCAATTGACGGGAAAAAGCAAAGAAGTCCGGGTGCAGTTGTTACAAAAAATCCCTATGTGGCTGGAACAAAATTTATTCTTTCCAGAGATGCCAATGAAAAAGAAGTTGGAAAACTCGGTTCAGATATAGCAAATAAACTTTACAAATTCATAGTCGACTCTGGTTTAATATTGCAAAAAGAATAAAATACAAATATCACCTTATTTTAAATTACAGTACTGGATCTTCAGACTGAAGAAGCAATTAAATTGAAAGGAGATTAAATAATGGAAATAAAAAATATTAAAATCGATATACCTGAGGGGCTGAATATTATTATAGGGCAATCCCATTTTATAAAAACAGTAGAAGATATGTACGAGATACTTATCGGATCATCTCCATCCTTAAAATTCGGAATTGCCTTTTCAGAAGCAAGCGGGCCCTGTCTTATCCGTTATGAAGGAAATGATGAAAATCTCACAAAATTTGCCTGTGAGACATCCTTGTCGCTTTCATGCGGTCATACCTTTGTCATATTCCTCAAAGATGGATTTCCCATTAATGTCCTAAATGCAATAAAAGCCTGTCAGGAAGTGTGTCACATAATATGTGCGACAGCAAACTGCTTACAGGTGATAGTGGCTGAAGAAAACGACGGCAGAGGAATTCTGGGAGTCATAGACGGATCAAAACCTAAAGGAATAGAAAAAGAAGAGGATAAAAGGGAACGCAAAGAGCTTCTAAGAAAATTCGCCTATAAGCTTTAAATTCATTTCCACCCCCGGTATTTTAACCGGGGGTGGAAATGAAATCTACTCCTGAGTTCAATATTTGAACATCCCCTTCTCATAAATAAGAAGCTTTTTACCTGAAGCAAGATGGGCTATTACAGTTTTTTCCTCCGTATTTACCAGATCCCAATGCAAGGCTGAATCATTAAACCCGAGTTTCTTTTTCATAGCCCTGGTCATGTCGGCAGGATTACCTTTGTATGTATCAGTATAGGAAGCACCAAGAGCAATATGCGAATTCCCATGTTCCCCACCGAAGTTTTCGTCAAAAAGAGTATCTGCCATGAAACGATCGATACGGGAAAATCTCCTGTCTGTAAGAGAAAATTCTCCTATTCTCGAAGCTCCCTTATCCATGGCAATCTGTTTTTTGACAAATTCCTCGCCAGTCTTTGCTTCAGCTCTGACAACAGAACCGTTCTCAAAGAAAAGCTTCACATCTTCAACATAGTTTCCGCTTCTAAAAGAAGGCAGATTGGCAAAATAGATTCCTTCAGCCCCTCTCCAGTCAGGGGAAAGGAAGATCTCGAAACTCGGAATATTATGTCCTGAAATTCCCTTCCATTGCCGTTTTTCTCCACATCTTATTTTCAAATCAATATTTTCTGATTCAACATGGAAATATTTGACTTTCAAATTATTCAACCATTTTTTTATATCCTTCACTTCATTGTAAATAGATTTCCACGCTTGAACCGGATCATCATCGTTAAGATAACAGGCTTTTAAAATCTGCGAAGCATATATTTCAGGTGTGGTTTTAGCCTGTCTTGCAAGTTCTTCTGTTGGAAATGTACAAAGCGTCCAACCATGTTTACCCTGCTCTTCAAGCCTGTCAAGGGTTTCTCTCAAAGTCTTTCTTGATATAAGAACCTTGCCTATTTTTGAGGGATCAACATCTTTAAGATGCGTAAGCGATTCCGGAGCACGCAAAAAAATCCTTCCGTTAAGATTCTCGTAAAATTCCTTTTCACCTGGAGCTATAAAAACAAGTTGTTTGTCCCCTGCTTTTTTATAAAATGAATGTTCCATCACATATGTGCCTATCAAACGCTGTACAGGATTCATTCCCATATCCAGTATTTTGCTGTAGAGTATTTCTGCAAGTTTGAGAGCAGGACGCTCATACTGGATTAGAATTATATCACCCTTTTTGAATTTATTCTTGCGGGCAGTTTTTAATCCCCAGATAAGCACATCTGCATATTTATCAAGCTGTTCATCTGAAAACATTACCATCTCCTCTTTTCCATTTTTATAATATCACCTTTAATCCTTTACTCTTTAAATATTCCTTCACTTCTCTGATGCTGAAAGTTCTGAAATGAAAAACCGATGCAGCAAGTAGAATATCGGCACAACCTTTTGTCGCACCTTCATAAAAGTGTTCCAGTGTCCCTGCTCCACCTGAAGCAACAACAGGAACAGTAACAGCATCGGCTATGGCCTTTGTAAATTCAAGATCATATCCCGCAAGTGTTCCGTCTCCATCCATGCTTGTGGGCAGGATAACTCCTGCGCCGAGTTCTTCACACTGTCTTGCCCATTCTACAGCATCTTTACCAACTGGTTTTGTACCTCCTGACACAACCAGCTCAAACCCTGAGGGCATTGATTTATTTCTTCGCGCATCTATAGCAATTGTTATTGTCCGGGAACCGAATTCTTTTGCCCCTTCTCTTATGAGCTCCGGATTCACAACAGCAGCGCTGTTCATAGAAACCTTTGATGCTCCTGCTTTTAAAGTTAATTCAATATCTTCAATACTGCCTATCCCGCCACCCACTGTTAATTGTATTGTTATTACAGATGAAACCTCTTTTACCCAGTCAAGACGGGTTTTGCGGTTCTCAACAGTGGCGGCAATATCAAGCATGGCAAGTTCGTCTGCACCTTCTTTTTCATAAAACACAGCGTTCTCCACAGGGTCACCTGCATCCTTTATATCTACAAAATGGATGCCCTTGACAACTCTTCCGTTTTTCATGTCAAGACAGGGCATAATCTTTATTGTTTTCATGGTAGCTCCTTTTATTGGGCTGTTTTTATTACATCAATCATTAACTGTTCCTTCATCATGGAAGAACAATTTATAAATATCATTTTCCAGCAGTCATAAGTCAAGAGATTGTTTCGTATTTCTATAATATTTTGTTTTGGTAATAATGCTTTTTACTTCGCGATATAAGTTAGATGAGCACAATCGATGTTTATTCATCACTGCAGGGAAAATATTACACATGGCAAGCAT
>CAYSBW010000016.1:2062-40732 GCA_964429485.1 uncultured Syntrophorhabdaceae bacterium | reverse complement strand
GTCTGAATTTGTTTTCCCCTTTTGTTCCTTCAAGCCATTTTCCTAGTTGATTTATTATGAAATTTGCATTTTTAGAAAGATCTTTTTTGTTAAGAACAAAATATGAATTTGTAGTGGAACTTGAAAAAAGATCGGCCAGCCACAGATCAATAATTTTTTTTGAGTTACTACGAACAATATGAACAAGTTCATCAGACAGAAGGTCTCCTGGAAAAACAGTTTTGTCATGTATTTTTCCTTTGATAAAAATATTAAAGGAGTCTCTCATTTTCCAGAGATCTTTCTTAAGATCAATATACTTCCTGATAGCCTTTACCTGGGAGCCAAAAGCAAGTTCAGGGAGATCTGTTACAGGAAAATACTTGCAGTCAATCGCATCGTCACCGGCTTTTTCCTCTCCACCTGTTTTTTCCACTTCAAATATTACAACCAGAATATCTCCATAGAGGTCATTGTACTCTGATGATGCGGTGATAAGCTGTATAATTTTTCCTTCAACGCCTGTTTCTTCTTTTAATTCTCTCAGGGCAGCATTTTCTATACTCTCCCCTGTCTCTGCAAAACCTATAGGAAGACACCACATACCTTTGGCAGGCTCTCTTTCTCTCTTTACAAGAAGCACTTCCCTGTTATGGTTCAAGAGAATTACAGCAGCAGCAGGCAGGGGGTTTTCATAAAAAACTTCCCCGCATTTCCTGCACAGCTGTCTTTCCTTTCCATCAAGGATAGCTTTGTCAAGACGGTTAGCACATATACTGCAAAACAGTTTTGTTTTCATTTTTTTGCTATAAAAATTCTGTCATCCTTGTTAAATCTAAGACTACCCTTTTTTTTTAATTCATCAAGTATTCTTATCTTTACAATATCAGGGTCCATGTCTCTTAATATAAATTCTTTTTTAAAATCTATATATGCAGCAAGATCCGGGCTATCATTCTTGTTAAAAAATAAAGTGTTCCTGTAATCAATCGATGTTATCCTGTTGAAATATTGTTTCAGGACTGCCTCTCCGTTCTCTGCTGAAAATTGTCTGATTATTTCCCTTAAATTACTAAAATCAAAGAAATCTTCTCCTTCTGCCAACATGGACTCGCTGTGAGTTATAACAAGAAATATACCTTCCGAACAGAGAAGTCTTTTTACCTCCGGTATTATTTCAGGGAAAAAATAAAGTGAATATGCTGAAACAATCAAATCAAATGATTCATCGGGAAGATTGATTGGCAAAGGTAGTTTCATTTTTGAAAAAATTGTCTTTTCTGCAATTTTTTTTGCTGTTCTTAAAAATTCCTTTTTATTTTCTTTAAGACAATCAATACCAAAAATCATATCAAATTTTTTTTCCAGAGATTCTTCAAACCATCCGTAACCACATCCTAAATCAAGGAGGGTATGAATTTTATTTCCTCTGATTTCATGTTTTGCAATATTTCTTATATCTTCTTTATTTTCAGAGTGTTTTTGTATAAGCTCACCTATTTCTCTATGGAGAATCAAATCAGCATAGCTTTTTATTATTATGCCCATAGTTACTTTTTTTATATATCAGGGGTTCATCTTTGTAAATAAGTAAATAAAAAACTATGCTGAAGCATATTTAACTCAAGTCCTTGCGTTAAATACAAAGAAAAAGGCTGGTAAAATTTGTTTTGACTATTTTTTCTGAAGCATGTCTATGGTTTCTCTAAATTTAGCTGCTATTTCCGTAACGGCTTTTTTAGCTGCATCAAGACCTGTTATCATCGTTGTTACATCCATAGCATTGGGCCCTCTTTTTGTAAGAAATGAATAGACAAGATTATTAGTTTCGGAGTCATAAAATTCTGCTGCGAATGTTACTGATCCCATGAAGGAACCCTGCATTCCAGATGCACTTTTACCAAGGTTCAATGCCAGGCCTACAGGCGTTACCCTTGTCATTGTTGCCAACGCAGGCTTTGTCAATTCTATACCTACAAGCGTGAATTTTATGTGCAGTACGTCTGGGGCAATTTCATCAACAACCTGATATTTGTCTTTTATTACTTTTATAAACTCGTTTTTTATAAAATCAGCGATTATTTTTTTATCTTCATCAGAAACATCATGGAATTGAGCATCTGCTCCATCATAAATTACAACAGGTTTAAAATTAAACCTTACATATTTCTTTCCATTAACTCCTTCTTTTTTATACACAAGTGTGTTCTGGAAATCAGCGCTTGTCTGTAATTTGGATGATGATTCAAGACCCTCTATGTTTTTTGGTCCACTGGCACATGATGTTAAAAATATAACAACAGAAAATAAAAACACATAAAAACTTATCCTGTTTTTCATTAATAAACCTCCTTGATTAATTTATTTTACATAAAAAGCTGCTACTGGATACAAACTATCTGCGATGAACAGTCCATTTAATCAAACCTGATTCTTCAAATGTAACAGAATAGCCCGTCCTTCTTCAAGAAGAATATTGGTATAAATCAGATAGTTGACAACAATCGTGGGGTTGTGGTGAATATAATATGGTTACAGGAAATTGCCGGGTTTTTGAGCATTTTATATGATCATATGGGGCTTTAACTTAATATAAAAGGGATTTCGCTGTTTACCGATATTTTTATATATTATTGAAAGAGGTTGGAATATGCCTATTTATGAATATTGGTGTGAGTCATGTAAAAAAATATCTTCGTTTCTTCTTTTAAGAGCTACCGAAGTGTTTATCCCATATTGCAAAACCTGCGGTAGCAGGGAACTAAGAAAGCGTATTTCCCGCGTATCTATTTTAAAGGGGGAAGAAAAAATGATGGAAAAACTTCTTGATCCATCACGATTTTCTGATCTCGATGAAAACAACCCTTTAAGCATTGAACGCGCCATGAAAAAGGTTGGAAAAGAATTGGGAGGTGAGCTTGGAGGCGATTTCGAAGAATCAATGAGTGATGTTATGAACAGCAGTCTTACTCCTGAAGAAGACCTTTAAGGATCCCCTTCCCTTTACGGAGTATATTAACTTTATCTTCTATGAGACTTATAAGAGTTGATGGATCACTCACTATAATGCCGCCATCAATTACTATATCCACACTTCCCTTGAATGTTTTTTCTATATCTTTCGGGTCAGTAAAAACTTCTTCCCCTGAAAGCCTTGCACTTGTATTTATAACAGGCCTGTCTATTATTTCTGCTACACCTTTAGGAACAGGGTGATCTGGAATTCTTATACCGACTTCTTTTTTCACAGTCATAAGAAGTTTAGGCATAATTTTTTTTGCCTGTAGAATAAAAGTATATGGACCCGGGAGACATGACTTTAAAATTTCAAAGGCAAAATTGTTTACAACTGCATATTTACTCAATTCTTTAATGTCCCTGCATATAATACTCAATGCTCTTTTTTCATCGAGTCTTTTTATCAGATAAAGTTTCCTTATTGCTCTGATGTTGAAAAGATCACAGCCCATCCCATAAAAAGTGTCTGTTGGATAAGCAATAATTCCACCATTAATAAGTGTTTCTCTTATAAGTTGAGTATTTTTTTTCTTCGGCCTTGCCGGATCCCATTCTATAATCATTTTTTCCTCCCTACAAATCTGGCAATCGCTCTTTTTTTTTCCTTAATGGTTAAAAGGGTTTCTTCATAAAAAAGAATTTCAAAATCACTGAAATATGAAATTAGCTCACCGTTATCAAGTAAAAAATCCGGATTTCTTTTTCTATCAATTTCGTTTTGTCTTTTTAAAAAAGTCTCATAAATAATTACACCCCCTTTTTGTAAAATTTTCTCTATGTCTTTCATAAAATCCCTGAGAAGAAAATAGAAAACAACTATTCCTTTTGCTGTATTTTCTTTAAAAGGAAGACAACCTGCATTACCACGGATAATTGATATATTGTTTTTTATTGACCGTTGTTTTGCAATTTTTATTGCTTCTATTGACATTTCAATACCGAAAACATTAAAACCCCTGTCAGCAAGAAACATTGCATCTTTTCCAATACCCATTGCTATATCAATAACATTTCCTTTTGGTATAGTCTGCCAGAATTTCAACAGAAGTTCTTTCGGTTCATCTTCACCATCATAAAAACCATTTTTATATCTTTCGTCCCAGTTACTCATACCAATTTATACCCATAATTTATACCCGTTAATTTTAATATAATCAGATTATTAAAATTAATATCTCTAATCAACAATAACCTTTATGGAATATACCGCATACAGGTTAAAGATTTAAAACTGTGATTAATATTTCAATATATAGATTTTTTTATATTTTGATGATATAAAATTTTATGTCAATAAAAATCGTATTTTTTGACTGTGATGGTACATTAACTAAAGTAAAAAGCAGTTGGGAATACATCCATAAGGAATTAAACATTTGGCAAAACAACGCTGACGAATATGAAAAATTATTTAAAGAAGGCCGAATAACATATAGTGAATTTTGTAAAAAAGACGCTCTTTTGTGGAAAGGTTATAAATTATCGGAAATGCTCAAAATTACAAAACAAATCCCTTATCAGGAAGATGCATGCAAAACAGTAAGAATTCTTAAAAATATGGGTATATTCACTGTTATAATTTCTACAGGATTATCCTTCGTTGTAGACCGGGTGAGAGAAGAACTTGGAATAAATATGTCGTTATCCAATGAATTACTGACAAAAAACGGTATATTAACAGGGGAAACAAAAATAAACGTAGAATACAACAGTAAAGGATATCACGTTAAAAGGATATTAAAATCCATGAATATTGATAGAACAGAAGCTTGTGCAATTGGCGATGGGGAAGATGATAAAAATATGTTTCAATCTGTTTCTTTATCAATAGGTTTTCATCCCTATCTATGCATAAAACCATTTACAACAACTGTCATTGAAAATGATTCTGTCATAAAAATGGTGGATATTATAAAAAATTATGTTTAACACAAAATGCATATTCACAATTAAACTTCTTTGTTTGAAATTGTTTATTGTTTTTTTCCTTTATTCTTTAATTTGTAGTTGTGCACCAAAACAGGTCAAAATTTATCAACAAACAGATGGAATAAGGAATGAGATTGTCCAGTATGCTATTTCCTTGCTTGGCAAACCATATAGAATTGGTGCAAAGGGCCCTGATAGTTTTGATTGCAGTGGGCTTATTTATTATACTTACAGAAAATTTAACATAACGCTTCCGGTTATGACTGAAGGTCTTTTAAGGACAGGTCATAAAATATCAAAGAGCAATGTTTTACCTGGAGATCTTGTATTTTTCAGAATAAAGAAGTCTTTTCATTCTGGTATTATGATTAATAAAATAGATTTTATCCATTCTTCTACCTCGAGAGGTGTTACTGTAGATAATATAGAATCAAAATATTGGCACGAAAAACTGATTGGTTTCAGAAATATTTTATAATGCTGTTGTAATACTAATTGAAAAAAGATTTTTCCAGAATCAAAAAGAATTGGTATTTAGAAAACTTCTTATATTATAAAGTATTCCGTAAAAAGAGTTGAACTTTTTAAAATATTATATTAATATAGCATTTTAAAGCCTTTCTACAACACTTTAGCTTTTCCACATATGTTGAAAAAATGTTGACAAAAAATAATTTAACATTATGTCTGATATATTATCTCTAATAAAAACAAAGATTTCAGGTATAATAAGTGAGGATAGTTATAAAACCTGGATTGAACCCATAAAGTACATAAATTATAAAAACAATGTATGTTCCGTCTCTGTTCCAAATGCTTTTTTTAGAGATTGGGTTATAGAAAATTTTGAACCCATACTTCTTGCTCTTATTAAAGAAAATACAAAAGAAAACACTAAAATAGAATACATATTAAAAAAAGAGGAAATAAATAACAAAACAAAAAATGAACAAAAAATTATTACAGTAAAAAAAGAGGGAAATTACAGTAATATATTTAATCCAAAATATTCTTTTGAAAGTTTTGTCGTTGGTGGAAGTAATCAATTTGCAAATGCTGCTTGTCTTGCTGTAGCAACCAATCCGGGAAAAACATATAATCCTCTTTTTATATATGGCGGCGTTGGTCTTGGTAAAACACATCTTCTAAATGCTATTGGTAATTTTCTTATAAAACAGGGGAAAAAAAATGCTGATCATATCTGTTATACAACAGCAGAAATTTTTATGAATGAACTTATAAATTCAATCAGATTCGACAAAATGGAAGCCTTTAGAAACAAATATAGGAAAATGGATGTTTTGTTAATAGACGATATACAATTTATCGCTGGTAAAGAAAGAACACAAGCTGAATTTTTTCATACCTTTAATGCACTTTACGATAATATGAAACAAATAGTGGTCACAAGCGATAAATTTCCACGCGACATTGAAAATTTTGAAGAAAGATTAAAATCACGTTTTGAATGGGGCCTTATTGCAGATATTCAATCTCCTGATATTGAAACTAAAGTAGCAATATTAAATAAAAAAGCAGAAATAGAAAATATTTACCTTCCAAACGATGTTGCTTTTTTCATAGCTTCTAATGCAGAGGATAGTGTAAGGTCTCTTGAAGGTTCTCTAATAAGAATAGGTGCTTTTGCCTCTTTAAAGAATTCTCAGATTACTCTGGAACTTGCAAAAGAAGTGATGGGTAGTTTAATTAAAGAAAAAAACAAGGAAATCACTATAGATACAATAATTAAAGAGGTTTCCAATTATTTTTCCATTAAAATATCAGATATAAAATCAGAAAAAAGAGTTCGTTCTATAATGATTCCAAGACAGGTTGCAATATATCTTTCCAGAAAATTAACAGACCATTCTCTGGTGAGCATTGGTGAAAAATTTGGAAAAAAAGATCATGCAACAATAATTCACTCAATAAAAAAAATAGAAGATGAAATAAAGGTTAAAAAAGAGTTGAAAACCACTGTTGAAAAGTTAGAAGCAAAGGTTAAATCTACATGAGCCCACAAGTTTTAAACCTTTCTTTTTATTTTTATATTTATCAAATATTTACTTTTATTGGACATTTTAAGTTTTCAACATCTCAACATCATATATTACTATTACTATATAAGGAGAATATATGAATATAATATTAGATAAAAACGATTTTTTTGTTCCTGTTTCAAAACTTGCAAGCATAACAGATAAAAAATCCTTAATGCCTATTCTTTCAAATCTTCTTATGAAATTTGGAAGCGAAGGTATAAAAATTTACTCCACTGATCTTGAAATAAGTGCAATAGGGTATTTAAATTACAAGGCAAAGGAAGAAAAGAAAATCATACTGCACGGAAGAAAATTGCAGGAAATACTCAAAGAAATGGACAGCGGTGAAATTCATCTGAAAATTGATGAAAACACTTTAACCATAAAACAAAAAAAGGCCGAATTTGTTTTAAGTTTGCAAGACCCGGAAGAATTTCCTGAGGTAAAAAAAATAGAAGGAAAGGAAGAATTTGTTATTAAAGGATATATGTTACTTGAAATGATAAATAAAGTAAGTTTTGCTGTTTCATTTGATGAAACAAGGTATATTTTAACAGGTATTTATATGAAAGGCGCTAATGGAAAAATGATAGTTGTAGGAACAGATGGTTACAGAATGTCATTATGTCAAAAAGGAGTGGATGAATTAAAAGATTTTAAGGGAATTATAATACCTAAAAGATCTGTGTATGAAATAGAAAGAATGGTTGACGGCAAAGATGAGGTGAGGGTTGTAATAGATGATAAACACGTGCAGATCAGCACTGATATAATTACACTTATTTCCAGAACAATAGAGGGAAATTTTCCTGATTATGATAATGTAATTCCTGAAAATAACACAAATATAATAACTGTTGAAAAAGATTTATTTTTAAAAGGTATTAAAAAAGTTTCCGCAATTATCGGCAGATCAGAACCAGTAAAAATAAAATTTCAGAATAATAAAATGGAAATTGATGCTGAATCTGATGTTGGAAGGGCAAAAGAAGTGATAGATATAAACTATGAAGGTGAAGAATTGAATATGAATTTTAATGTAAAATTTGTTATTGATGTATTGTCACACATAGATGGTAACAAGATAATTATAAAAGTGCCAGAGGCATACGGTGCAGTCCTTTTTGAAGGTGAGGAAGGAATGGACCACAGAAATATTATAATGCCTATAAGGATATAAAGTATGAGTGAAAATATAAAGAATAAATATGGTGCAGGAAGCATAAAAATATTAGGTGGTCTTGACGCTGTTAGAAAAGTACCGTCTATGTATATTGGTAATACAGGTTTTGAAGGACTTCATCATCTTGTTTATGAGGTTGTTGACAACAGTATTGATGAAGCGCTGGAAGGATATTGTAATAAAATAACAATTATAATTCACAGGGATAATAGTGTTACTTGTGAAGATAATGGTAGAGGAATACCTACGGAAATGCATATTGAAGAAAATATGCCGGCACTGGAAGTTGTCCTTACTAAACTTCACGCAGGCGGAAAATTTGATAAGGATACATATAAATATTCTGCAGGTTTGCATGGTGTAGGAGTATCTGTTGTAAATGCTCTTTCAGAATTTCTTGAAGTAGAAGTGAAACGAAATGGAAAAGTATTTTTTCAGAGATATGAACGTGGGAATAAAAAAACAGAAATGGAAATAACGGGAGAAACAGAAAAAACAGGAACAAAAATAAGATTTAAACCGGACAGGGAAATATTTGAATCTGTTGAGTTTAGCTATGAAGTTCTTGCACATAGAATGAGAGAGATATCTTTTCTCAATAATGGCATATATATAATTATTATTGATGAAAGAAAGGGTAAAAGGCAGGAATTTAAACATGAAGGTGGAATTAAGGCATTTGTAAAATTTTTAAATAGTAATAAAAATGTTTTATTTGATGATCCAATCTATATTACAAGTTCAAAAAATTTACTCGATTCTTTAGAAGTAGCAATACAATATAATGACGGCTATAATGAAACAATATATAGTTTTGTGAATAATGTAAACACACAGGAAGGGGGAACTCACGTAGCAGGTTTTAGAAGCGCCCTGACAAGATGTGTTAATAATTTTATTCAGACGAATAGTGCACAAAAAATAAAGGAACCTATATCCGGAGATGATGTTAAAGAAGGACTTGCTGTTATAATTAATACTAAAATACAAAATCCTCAATTTGAAGGTCAGACGAAAACTAAACTGGGAAATAGTGAAATAAAAGGTCTTGTTGAGTCTGTTCTTAATGAAAAATTAGCAGAATATTTTGAATTAAATATAAATGTGGCAAAAGCCATAGTAAACAAAGCAGTTGAAACAAAAAGAGCGCGCGAAGCAGCAAGAAAGGCCAAGGACCTTATAAAAAGTAAAAGTTTGATAGAAAGCGGCATTTTACCAGGTAAACTCGCAGATTGTCAGGAAAGTAACCCCGATTTCTGTGAGCTTTTTATTGTTGAAGGAGATTCTGCAGGTGGTTCAGCAAAACAGGGAAGAGACAGAAAAATTCAGGCTATATTGCCACTAAGAGGAAAAATATTAAATGTAGAAAAATCAAGAACGGAAAAGGTTCTTTCTAATCAGGAAATAAGAAATGTTTATCTTGCACTTGGAATTAATTTAAATGGAATAGATAAATTAAGATATAAAAAAGTAATTATAATGACAGATGCAGATGTTGATGGATCGCACATAAGAACTCTTCTGCTTACTTTGTTTTATAGGAAAATGCCTGATCTTATAGCAAACGGTCATATGTATATAGCACAGCCGCCTCTTTACAAACTAAAACATGGTGCAAAAGAAAAATATATAAAAGATGAAGAAGAATTTGAAAAATTTGTATTACAAAGAGGAATAGAAAAAACAGTCTGTTATATAAACAATAAAGAAATTTCCAAACAGTTATTTATAGAAAGTGTAGAAAATATAAAAAGCATTGAATATTATTTACAGGATATGAAAAGAATAGGCAAAAACAGAGAAGTAATTTTAAGTCTTTTTAGAACATTAATTAAAGAAAAAAAAGATTTTGAAGAAACAGAAAAACTGGAAAAACTAAAAGAAAATTTAAGTAATTATGGTTTTTCTACTGAAATTGTCAAGGACACAGAGCACAATTTGTTTGTAGCAATTATAAAAAATCAAAAAGAAGCAGAAAATGAAATAAACTACGAAATATGTAATCAAACAGACTATTTGGAAACTTTTGAAAAATATATGAAAGTTAATGAATTTTATGAAGAAAAGATAAAAGTTGTAAGTGGCGGGAAGGAAGAAACAATTATAAAAAGCGCTGATAATTTTTTAGATTTTATTAATGAAAAAGGAAAGGAAGGCATAAACATACAAAGATATAAAGGTCTTGGTGAAATGAATCCCGAACAGCTTTGGGAAACCACAATGGATCCGGCAAGAAGGAGTCTTCTTAGGGTAGCAATAGAAGATGCTATTGAAGCCGATCAAATGTTTACAGTACTTATGGGAAATAACATAGAAACAAGAAAAGCATTTATTGAACAAAACGCCATGAATGTTAAAAACCTTGATATATGATACTTATTGGTATAACAGGAATTATTGGAAGTGGTAAAACAACTGTATCAAATATACTGAGAAAAAAAGGCATAGAAGTAATTGACGTCGATGTAATAGGAAAAAAAGTCACAGAACAGGAAGATGTAAAAAATGATATCAAAAGAATTTTCAATAGTGATTATGTAATAAACAACAAGGTAGAAGTTAAGAAAATAAAAGAACTTGTTTTTAAAGATAAGGAGAAATTAGAAGAACTCGAAAAAATAATTCATCCTAAAGTCAGAGAACAAATCTATAAAAAAATAAAAAATCTTGAAAAGAAAGGTCTGAGATTTGTAATAATTGATGCACCATTATTATATGAAACGGGTCTTTATAAAAGAGTTAATAAAGTGGTAGTTGTCTCTTCAAATGAAGAAATAACAACAGAAAGACTTAAAAAAAGAGGCATGGGCGAAGAAGATATAAAAAGAAGGACCGCAATTCAAATATCGCTCGCAAAAAAAGAAAAAATGGCTGACTTTGTTATTTATAATAATAATACAATAGAAGAACTTAAAAAAGAGGTTGATAAATTATTAGAAAGGATTAAGGCATGGGAGGAAGAATTATATGCATCTCAATGATTTAAAAAGAAAAAGGATAGGAGAACTTACAACCATAGCAAAAGAACAGGGTGTAGATAATGCTTCCGGTATGAGAAAACAGGAAATCATTTTTTCTATACTTCAGGCCTTTGTTGATAAAAATGAGTCTGTCAATGGCGAGGGAGTTCTTGAAATACTTCCTGAGGGTTTTGGGTTTTTACGATCAACAGACTCTAATTATCTGCCGGGCCCTGATGATATATATATCTCTCCGTCACAGATAAAAAGATTTGGATTAAGAACAGGTGATACAGTATCAGGACAGATAAGACCGCCAAAAGACAACGAAAAATATTTTGCCTTGTTAAAGGTGGAAACAATAAATTTTGATGATCCTATAGTAGCAAAAGATAAAATAATATTTGATAATCTTACCCCTATATATCCAAATGAAAGAATAAACCTTGAAACAATTATGGAAAATATGTCCACAAGAGTTATGGATCTCTTTACTCCCGTGGGAAAAGGACAAAGAGGGTTAATAGTTGCCCCTCCAAGAACAGGTAAAACCATGCTACTGCAACATATAGCAAACAGTATTTCAGAAAATCACAAAGAAATAAGCATAATTGTCCTTCTTATAGATGAAAGGCCTGAAGAAGTAACAGATATGATAAGATCAGTAAAGGGAGAAGTTATAAGTTCAACATTTGATGAACCTGCAACAAGGCATGTACAAGTTGCCGAAATAGTTATTGAAAAAGCAAAAAGACTGGTGGAACACAAAAGAGATGTTGTTATATTGCTTGATAGTATAACAAGACTTGCCAGAGCATATAATACAGTGGTTCCATCAAGCGGAAAAATACTTTCCGGTGGTATAGATGCCTCTGCCATGCAAAAACCGAGAAGATTTTTTGGAGCTGCAAAAAATATAGAAGAAGGCGGGAGTCTCACAATAGTTGCTACAGCACTTATAGACACGGGCAGCAGGATGGACGAAGTAATATTTGAAGAATTTAAAGGCACAGGAAATATGGAAATATATCTTGACAGAAAGCTTGCAGAAAAGAGAGTATTTCCTGCTATTGATATAAATAAATCAGGAACAAGGAAAGAAGAGTTACTAATGAATAATGGGGACCTTTCCCGAGTATGGCTTTTGAGAAAAGTACTTCAACCGATGAACTCTGTTGATGCTATGGAATTTTTGATTGAAAAACTTTTTGATACAGATTCAAATAAAGATTTTTTAAATAATATGAGCAAAGGAGTTTGAAATGAAAAAAGGAATTCACCCAAATTTGAAAAATGCTTCTGTGAGATGTGCCTGTGGACATACTTTTGAAACTTTATCTGTGAGAGAGAAAATAACAGTTGAAATATGTGCCAAATGTCATCCTATTTTTACAGGTAAAGAGAAACGTCTTGATTCAGCAGGCCAGGTAGAGAAATTTCAACGGAGATATGGTAAAAAGAACGCTTAATTAAAATGTTTGAGAGATTGAATGAAATAGAAATCAGATACTGTCAGATCGAAGAAGATATGGCAAAACCGGACGCAACGGCAAACCTCGAAACTTACAAAAAACTTGCCAAAGAATATACGGAATTGAAAGAGATAGTGGATCTGTATAGAGAATGGAAGAACAAGGTTTTCGAGGGAGAAAAAATAGCACAGATGTTAAAAGATGAAACAGATGAAGAAATGAAGATACTGGCAAAAGAAGAATCCGGCAGTATCGAAGAAAGAAAAATTGAACTTGAAGGTTTTTTGCGGGACAAGCTTCTGAAAAGTCACGAAAAAGAAGTTCAAAGCATGTTTCTCGAGGTAAGAGCGGCAACAGGAGGGGAAGAAGCTGCTCTTTTTGCAAGAGACCTTTTTGCTGTGTACATGAAATATGCGGAAAAAATGAAATGGAAAACCGAGCTAATTGAAGCGAACATGTCAGATCTCGGAGGCTTGAAAGAAGCTATAATGGTTATAGAAGCAAAAAACGCCTACAACCTTTTACGATATGAAAGTGGTGTTCACAGGGTACAAAGAGTACCTGTTACTGAAGCACAGGGCAGAATACACACATCAGCAGTAACTGTAGCTGTATTACCGGAACCAGAAGAAACAGAATTTAATATAAATTCTGATGAACTCAGAATAGATGTATTCCGTTCCAGTGGCCCCGGCGGGCAACATGTAAACACCACAGATTCTGCTGTTAGGGTTACGCATATACCTACAGGGATAGTAGTTACCTGTCAAGATGAAAAATCACAGCATAAAAATAAGGCAAAGGCTATAAGAGTACTGCGTGCCCGGCTTAAGGAAAAACTTGAAGGTGAAAAAGAACAGGAAATTTCCGATGAAAGAAGAAAACAGGTGGGAACAGGTGATCGTAGTGAACGCATCCGGACCTATAATTTTCCTCAGGGAAGAGTAACAGACCATAGAATAGGCTTAACGCTTTATAAACTCCAGGACATATTAAATGGTAATATTGATGATATATTAAATCCTTTAATGGCCCATTTTCAGTCAGAAGCTTTGAAAACAGGATAAGCAGGAAGTAGATTTGCGCATAAAAGATGTTTTTAACAAAAACAGAAATATTGTTGTTCCACTTGATTTAATAAACATTCTTTCCTATGCTCTCTCGTTAAGTAAAGAAAAATTATTTGTGAATTTTGACAGGGAACTGAACAAAAAAGAATCTTTGATTATCGACAGATTGATAGGAGAACGAAACAAAGGCAAACCCCTTGCCTATATTATAAAACACAAAGAATTCTTCTCAGAAAAGTTTCACGTGGATCAGAATGTACTTGTGCCCAGGCCGGAAACAGAAATACTTGTCGAGGAAGCACTGAAACTAATTAAAAACAATTCCAGGACTCTTCGCATTATGGATATGGGAACGGGTTCCGGAGTAATCGGTATAATAATAGCTAAAAAAACGCTTTGCGAAATGTTCTGTATTGATATATCGTTTTCTGCAATAAAGGTTGCGAAAAAAAATGCAACACAGTTTAATATAGAAAACAACATAAAATTTATTTGTTCGGATCTGTTTACAAGTTTGAAAAAAGAAAGAATTTTCGATTTAATTCTTGCTAATTTGCCATATGTTTCTCAATCTGAATGGGATATTGTGTCAGAAGATGTAAAAACCTATGAACCGGGAACTGCTCTATACGGAGGGGAAGACGGACTGGAAATTTATTCAAGATTTGTATCAGAGCTGCCTTATTATCTGAAAAAGGAGGGGCATGTATTGTGTGAGATTGGCAGTAATTTTCAGGCTCGTAAAATGAAAGATATGCTTGAATGCATCGGGCTTAAAGTAGCTATAAAATCAGATCTGTCAGGAAGAGAGAGGGTGATTAAAGGATCGTGAATAAATTTGTAATAGAAGGTGGAGAAAGACTCAGGGGAATAGTAAAAATAAGCGGATCAAAGAATGCTGTTTTGCCCTTGCTTGCTGCTACAATCCTGCAAAAAGGGGTCTATAACATCAAAAATGTGCCACACTTGAGAGATGTGGAAACCATGTTACGGCTTATCAATCTTCTTGGTAGTAACGCAAAGTGGTCAGGAGATGATATGCTGACAATTGATACTTGCGGTATCAATAACCATGTTGCACCTTATGAGCTTGTAAAAGAAATGAGAGCCTCTGTCCTTGTTCTTGGCGCGCTAATTGGTGGATTGCGTAAGGCAACTGTATCATATCCCGGCGGGTGTGCAATAGGAGAAAGACCAATAAACCTGCATTTGAAAGGCCTTTCAGATCTTAATTGTAATGTGAAAGTCAAAAAAGGATATGTAGATGTAACTGCAAAGAAGTTAAAAGGTTCTGTGATACACTTTGATACAACGACAGTTGGAGGGACTGAAAATATTCTTATGGCAGCTGTTAAGGCAAAAGGGGAAACAATTATAGAAAATGCAGCATGTGAACCGGAAGTGGTTGATCTTGCGCGAATGCTGAAAAAGATGGGAGCAAAAATTGAAGGTGAGGGAACGGAAATTATCAAAATAAAAGGTGTTGAAGAACTTGAGCCATGCGATTACACTGTCATACCAGATAGAATAGAAACCGGAACATTTCTTGTTGCCTGCGGTATTACAAGAGGAAATATTGTAATTGAAAGATGTAACCCCATGCATATCAGACCTGTTATTGAAAAGCTGAAAGAAGCAGGCATGGATATTGTAGAAGAAAACAGTTTAATAAAGGCTTCCATGTCAAGGAAACAACCTGCAGCAGTAGATATAAAAACAGCCCCCTATCCGGGGTTCCCTACAGACATGCAGGCCCAGTTTATGGCTTTTATGGGTATTTCAAAGGGAGTAAGTGCAATTACGGAAACTATTTTTGAAAACAGGATGATGCATGCTGCAGAACTAAGAAGAATGGGTGCTGATATTAAGGTAATAGGCAATACAGCAATAGTGAAGGGGGTAAAAATGTTTTCTGGTGCAAAGGTCATGGCGTCAGATTTACGGGCAAGCGCCTCCCTCGTTCTTGCTGGCCTTGCTTCCTATGGGATTACAGAAGTTTCAAGAATTTACCACATTGATAGAGGCTATGAATCCATAGAAGAAAAACTCAAACAACTCGGCGCAAAGATAGAAAGGAGGAAGGATGAAGATCTGGAATCTTGAAAAGGAGTATGACAAATTCATTGCCTTTGTTTTTGAAGGAAGAGAAAAACAGAAAAAAGACACCAAGACTTCTGTTGAAAATATAAAGAAAGAATTGCTACAAAGAGGTGAGAAAGCTCTTACTGATTTTTCGAGGAAATGGGATGGATGGACCACAGATTATCCATTAAAGGTGAGTGAAGAAGAATTGCATGACAGAGCATCCATTGTTAATAAGAAAGACCTTGCAGTGCTCAAAGGTATGATTAAAAATGTTGAACGCTACCATAAAAAACAGGGTGGACAAAAAAGGACATACAAAAGAAAGGGCCTTGTTGTCCAGGAAATTTTTGAGCCTGTTGAACGGGTATTGATTTATGTGCCAGGAGGGAGAGCAACATACCCGTCATCTTTGATTATGGGGGTTGTACCTGCCAGGATTGCAGGTGTGGAAAAAATCTATGCCACTACGCCTGCTTTTAACGGGTCTTTGGATCCCTATGTTTCTGCTGCTGCTCTGCTTCTTAATGTCCAGGATGTATACCGTATCGGAGGTGCCCAGGCAGTGTATGCCTTTGCATATGGAATAGGGTGCATACCCAGAACCGACATGATTGTTGGGCCGGGTAATGCTTATGTAGACGAAGCAAAACGGGACGTTTACGGGACAGTCGGTATAGACATGCTGGCTGGTCCTACGGAACTGATTGTTTTTTGCACAGAAGCTTTTTTCCCTGATGCTGTAGCCTGGGATCTTTTTTCACAGGGAGAGCATGACGAAATGGCTGTAGTAGGGATGTTTTCTCCCTCGAAGGAACACATTGAAGATATATTAAAAAGTATTGAAAAATTGATTAATTTGAATGAAAGAAAAAATATAATAGAAAGAGCATTAAAGGAAAACAGCTTTTTTGTACATTATCAGGATATGAACAAGGCAATACAGGCAATAAACACTATCGCACCTGAACATATGGAGCTGATAGGAGAAGAGAGCATTTCCTCAAAGATAAAATATCCCGGCATTATATACCTTGGTCCATGTACTCCCGTTGCTATGGGCGATTATTACATAGGTACAAACCATGTGCTTCCAACAGGAGGAGCGGGCAGATTTACAGGAGGACTTTCTGTTGACAGATTTATGAGAAGAAAGATAACAGTCAAAATAGAAAAAGAATTCCTTGAAAAATATGGTGATAAAGCAGTAAGACTGTCAAGAATAGAGGGCTTGTTTGCCCACGGAGAGTCTATAAAAGTAAGAAAGGGGTTATAAAATGAAATTAAAAATCGGTTTACCCAAAGGAAGTTTACAGGAAACAACCTTCAGGCTTTTTAAAAATGCAGGTTTTAGTGTAAAGCTTCCTGAAAGATCATATGTACCTTCCATTGATGACCCGGAATTGGAAGGCCTTGTTATCAGAGCGCAGGAAATGGCGAGATATGTTGAAGACGGGATACTTGACCTTGGCATTACGGGTTACGACTGGGTTCTTGAACAAAATGCAAAAGTCGAGGAGCTGGTAAGATTAAGGTACGGCAAAATAGGTTTTCGAGGAGTAAAATGGGTTGTTGCTGTACCAGCAGAATCTTCAATACAAAAAGTGGAGGATCTGGAGAATAAAAAAATTGCCACAGAACTGGTAGGTTTTACCAAAAGATATCTGAAAAAAAGGGGAATAAATGCAGCTGCAGTAGAGTTTTCCTGGGGAGCCACAGAAGTAAAACCACCGCTCTTGGCCGATGCAATTGTTGAGGTTACAGAAACAGGAGCATCGCTAAAAGCAAATAATCTCAGAATAGTAGAGACTATTCTTGAATCAGAAACTGTTCTTATTGCGAACAAAAATTCCTGGAAAGACGAATGGAAAAGAAGGAAAATGGAAAATATTGTTATGCTTCTAAAAGGCGCTCTTCTTGCTGAGGAAAAAGTGGGTTTGAAAATGAATTTACCGAAAGACAAGCTTGAAAAAGTTGTAAAAACCCTTCCCTGCCTTCGCACGCCCACTGTTTCAACTCTTTCTGATAACAATTGGGTGGCCATTGAAGTTGTTATAGACGCAAAAATTGTAAGAGATATAATACCTAATTTAAAAAGATCGGGTGCTGTAGATATTGTTGAATATCCTTTGAACAAGGTAATCCCGTAAAATAAAAAAGGGGGGCATGTGACACGCAAGGCAAAGGTCAGCAGAAGAACAGGAGAAACAATCATAGAAATTAACTGGGTTATTGATGGTGAAGGAAAATATCTCATATCAACAGGAATCCCCTTCTTTGATCACATGCTTCATCTGTTTTCAAGGCACGGTCTTTTTGACCTTGAAGTGGAAGCAAAAGGAGATACGGAAGTGGATTGCCACCACACAGTGGAAGACATCGGTATAGCCATGGGCATAGCATTTAAGAAAGCAATGTCTGATCTGGGAGGAATTAAGCGTTACGGATATGCTGTTACACCTATGGACGAATCTTTGTGCATGATAGCTATCGATATCAGTGGCAGGCCAACCCTTGTCTGGAAAGGGGAGGTAAATGGTACAACAGGGACTTTTGATTCAGTGGTTGTGAAAGAATTTTTTCAAGCTTTTGTAAATGAAGCGAAAATAACACTGCATATGAATTTATTCTATGGTGATAATCTTCACCACAAGATAGAATCCATTTTCAAATCCTTTGGCAGGGCATTAAAAGATTCGGTAAGAAAGGACGAAAATATAAAGGGAGTACTTTCAACAAAGGGAGTGCTTTAAAAAACTTGACAGGCAGATAATTCATGATAGCTATTGTTGATTATGGAATGGGCAATTTGAGAAGCGTAACAAATGCATTTAGAATTCTTGGCGCTGATGTTGTTGTAACGAGAAAAAAAGAAGAAATCAAATCATCTGATGCCATTGTACTGCCAGGTGTCGGTGCCTTTGGAAAATGTATTGAAAACCTTAAAAAATTTGAACTTTTTGATCTTATAAAAGAATTGTTAATGAATGACAAAATTTATCTCGGAATATGTCTTGGCATGCAAACATTATTTGAATCAAGTGAAGAAGCACCGGGTGTGGAAGGTATGGGCATTATTAAAGGAAGTGTTAGGAAATTCAGAGGTGAGGTAAAAGTGCCGCATATGGGCTGGAACAGCATAGAAATTCAAAGAGGCACTGCTGATATTTTTAAGGATATAAATAATGGAGAATTTTTTTATTTTGTTCATTCATATTACTGTAAACCGGAAGAAGATTTAACAGCAACAAAAACCCCATATGGTTTTGAATTTACATCATCTATTCAAAAAAACCATCTTTTTGCATGTCAGTTCCACCCGGAAAAGAGCCAGAGATCCGGGCTCAGAGTGATCAGAAATTTTATAGATATGTGCAGTTAATAATTTAACGTTACAAAGCAATTTTATCTTAAACAAAAGCTTGTTACTTAAAACAAAAGAACGCGTGGTATGATTTATTAAGTTCATTCAATTCAGAGAAATTCAATTAGAAATGAATGTAAGGAACATATGAAACCCATTATAAGCATAGTTGGCAGACCCAATGTAGGTAAATCAACATTTTTTAACAGGATTATAGGCTATAGAAAAGCGATCATAGAGGATTCACCAGGCGTAACGAGAGATCGAAACTATGGAGAATTCGATTACGATGGACATGATTTTATCCTTGTTGATACAGGGGGGTTTGAAATAGATTCGGAAAACATAATTTTCCCTTTGATAAAGGAACAGATAAATATATCCATGGAAGAATCTTCGGCTATTATCTTTATCCTGGATGGTAAGGAAGGTGTATTGTCTCAGGACCTTGATATTGTAAAAGATCTAAGAAGATATAATAAACCGGTGATATACGTCATAAACAAGGTTGATTCAAACAAAACAGAAATCAGCTCAGCCCAATTTTATGAACTGGGTATAGAAAAATTCTACACAATCAGCGCCCTCCACGGCATAGGAATAGGAGAGCTACTCGATGCAATATGTGCAGTAGCAGCCAGCCATAGACCGGACTCTGTAGTCGAAACTGGGAAGTCTTCAGAAATTCGGATTGCGCTCGTGGGAAAACCAAATACCGGAAAGTCTTCCATCACTAACCGGCTACTCGGTTCTCAGCGCATGATAGTTAGTGACATACCCGGTACCACAAGAGATTCCATTGACACCGGGATATTCTATAAAGATAAAAAACTTATACTCATTGACACCGCAGGATTAAGGAGAAAAAGCAGAGTTTCCATCAAAGTGGAAGAATATTCTGTATCAAGCGCCATACATACCATAGACAAGGCAAACATAATAAACTTGATTATAGATGCCAGAGAAGGTGTGACCCATCAGGATGCAGGAATTGCTCACACAATTGTATCAAGAGGAAAGGGCCTGTGTATTGTAATCAATAAATGGGATCTTGTGAAAGATGAAATGGATTCCAGGGCTTGTAAAAAAATGGTTTTGGAAAAACTTCCCCATGCCTCCTTTGCACCTGTAATTTTTGTTTCAGCTTTAACCGGCCTGAATATAGGTAATATTTTAGATATGGACTTAAAAATCCATAAAAACATGGAAAAACAAATAAGCACACCAAGACTGAACAAAGCGCTGGAGGAATTTGTCCAAAAAGTAAGCCTTCCCCATGTTCAGGGTAAACAGTTAAAGATATTTTATGCAAGTCAAACCAGAATCTCGCCGCCGACATTCATGTTTTTTTCAAACTACCCAAAATCCATACCCGAGAATTACAAAAGATATCTTGAAAATTCGTTACGCAGCAAGTTCATTTTCATGGGAGTTCCAATAAGATTAATATTCAGGAAAAAATGATTTCCTTAATCTTTTTTGCAGATAAAGATCAATTCCAGTCAGCAAGCATCATACCTATGCTTATCCGATTTAAATTTGCGTTATAATCAAGGAGACTTTCTCCATAACCGTTAAAATACTGAATATAACAGTTGATACGATCATTGCTGATAAAGGGAAATGGAAAACTCCAGTCCAGCTGTAAAGCACCCTTGTTTTCGTTAATGCGGAGATTGTTGCGCAGCATTGCAGAGAATCTGTGTTTTTTAAAATAGTAAATACCGGATAGCTCTCCATATCCCATATATTTTTCTATATTCGGGTTGTCGTCATCTCTGGAGCTTTCAGGCATTCTGTACCAACTTTTAAGATATAGATTGAAATTATTTTTTTCAAATCCAAAGTTTGAAACTATACGATTCCAGCTACGGGAAAGTGGTTTGGAACGGCCATTTGATTGATGGTCAATACCCAGGGTTATAATGCGGCCTCTAAGACCAAATAGATCAAGACCAAAAAGCTTGTAATCTGTCCGGAAGTTCAGGAACAGCTCTGGTTCATAGTTTGTTTCACGGAAAGGTGATGAAAATGTTGAGTTGTATATTTGCCAGAATGATAGCTGGGTATAAGCAAACCACAGATCAACATCTTTATTCATAACATCTTCCCAGAGTTTTATCTTGAAACTTATCTGGAACTTTGCCTCAGTGTTATCGGATCTTGCCTGTCGGTCAAGAGCAAGGGCCGGCTCCCGATTGGGATGTACAGTGTAGGCTAATGGAAGGAAATAGTTGGTGCGATGAAATTTTATGATAGGTGACGTTTTTCGACTTATTTCATCCAACTCCCATTGTTTTGACATTATTGAAGGCTGGGTGATTGTTTGCAATTCTTTATCTTCTTTTTGTGTTGTCATGGGCTGATCGATTGTTTGAGATGGAACTTTTTCTGTTGTTGCAGGCATAACAGACCTTACTGTAACCGGAATGTTCCTGCCGGACAGATCATCAAAACATTTTAACCTTGTATTGCCGTCCTGTATTGCGGCACATTCAGCCATTTTATCAGTAATATTTGCCATTACATTTTGATAAAAAGAAAAAAATGATGTAAAGAACAATACCACACTTAATACAACGGTATATGCAGAAAATATTTTATATTTTTTCATGTGTTTTAATGTTTTCATATATGCTTTTTTAGCATCTTATGAAAAATAATCTGTTCATCATGAAAAATCAACAGTAAAATTGACCTATCAGTAATGTATTTTTCCAGAAAGAAAACAAAAAGAAAAGTTGTTTAGTATAGAAATAAAGAAATTACTATAAATAAATGCCCCGGAAAGTTTTTCTTTTGTTGATTAGATAAACATGAGGGGATATAATTTAAAGCAAATTAGGTGTTGGTTAACACAACAATGATAATGATATGCCGTATTTCCGAGGAAAAAATTTATGAAAATTATAATTATGATTGATTATGAAAACATACAGGGCTTGACGTTAAACAGTCTTGATCCTGATATTGTGGATGTCTGGTTTTTTGTTGGCAAATCACAAAACAAAATACCCTTTGAACTTGTTGAGTCAACCCAATCTTTTGGCAGTGCATTGAGATGGATCAAAATTGAGGGTAATGGAAAAAACAACCTCGATTTTCATATGGTTTTTGAGCTTGGCAGGCTTAGTATGGAAAAAGAAAACACAGGAGAAATATATCTTCTTTCAAAAGATAAAGGCTTTGATTCAGTAGTGCAGTATTCAAATAGGCTGGGTTTGAAAGTAAAGCGTATAGTCAACCTCTCACAGATGCCTGCTTCTGATCAAAGATCCCCAAAATCCAACCATACCGATGCGGTTGTAATAAACCTTTCAAAAATACCGGCACCGAGAAGGCCCCGTACAAAATTATCTTTGGAAACTCACCTAAAAAATACATTCTCTGGTCGTATGGATGAAAAGGATATTGAGACGATTATGGAACAGCTTTTCGTTGAAGGCAAGATATCAGAGATCAACAATCGCCTGAAATATGATATTTGAGGATACAACCAGAATGGCAATATTTTGCTGATACTTCGCTTTATTCCCAGTTAATCATTTTTTTCCACAATAATTGGTTCACCTGTAAAAAAAGGTTTTACTGAACTGCAGCAGCTCAAAAACAAGAGGCATGTCAAAAGGATACATAGAAACGTAAATTTTATTTTCAAAATAAACATAAAGCACCTCTGATTTATTTTCATATTTCATCCGGATGGCCATACCCCTCCTTGGAGACATCGGTTTCTTCTCTTTCTGTATCCTTCTCTTTAACTTTTTTCTTTTCAAGTGCTTCCGCTATTTCTGTAAGCCTTCTGGCAACGAAGAAATTCAAGGTACCTTCCGGGTATTCCCCGGATTCATTTAGTTCTCCGGCAGGGATTCCGGTTAAAATTTCAAGACCCTCTTCCATCTTTTCAACAGTGTATACGCTAAACTTCCCGTCATTAACTGCACTTACAATTTCTTCCTTGAGGAAGAGGTTTAAAGCATTTTTCTTTGGAATGATGACACCATGGTTTCCATTGAGACCTCTGATTTTGCAAAGATCAAAGAATCCTTCAATTTTTTGATTTACACCTCCTATTGGTTGAACATCACCGTTCTGATCCATGGACCCGGTTACAGCAAAACACTGTTTAAGAGGGACCCCTGATAAGCTGCTGAGCAGGGCGTAGAGTTCTGCACAGGTGGCACTGTCACCTTCTATTGTTTCGTAGAGTTGCTCAAAAGTAATTGATGCCGACAGAGTTATGGGTTTTTTAATAGCATATTTACTACCAAGATAGCTTGATATTATCATTATTGCTTTTTCATGGATTTTGCCGCTCATTTTTGTCTCACGTTCAATGTTTACAACGCCAGCTCTTCCAGAGAATGTTTTTGCGGTTATCCTTGAAGGCTTCCCGAAAATGTAATCCCCAAGATCAAGAACTGCGAGACCATTCACCTGACCTATTTTTGTACCTTCAGTATCAACAATAAGGGTGCCTTCGATCATCATCTCGCGAATGCGTTCCTCAACCCTGTTTACCCGATTGATTCCTTCTGTTACGGCACGTGATACATGTTCCGCAATTATAATTTTACTGTCTGCCTTAAGAGCCCAGTAATTGGATTCCCGTAACAAATCAAGAATATCACTGAATTTGACAGAAAGTTTATTCTGTTGGTCAGCAAAACGGGAACCGAATTCTATAATTTTTGCAACACCACTTCTATCAAGGGGTAGAAGCTTTTCTTCCCTCTGGCAGTGTGCAATAAAGGTTGCATAACTGTTCATATTTTCCTGGGTCCTGTCAATCCTGTTGTCGAAATCAACCTTGACTTTGAAAAGTTCTCTTGATTCTTCATCATAGGTATGAAGGAGATAGTATAAATGAGGGTTCCCCATAAGTATAACTTTTACATTCAGAGGTATTGCCTGAGGTTTTAAAGTTGGGGTGCTTATCATTCTATATTGTTCCAGTGCATCTTCTATTCTAATTTCTTTGTTTTTAAGAGCTCTTTTCAAAGCATCGTAGGAAAAGGGGTTTTTTAAAAGATCATCAGCATTAAGAATAAGATAACCACCGTTTGCCCTATGAACAGAACCTGGCTTCATGAGAGAAAAATCGGTTATTGCCATACCGTATGTTACTTTATATTCTATTCTACCGAAAAGGTTCAGATAAGTGGGGTTGCTCTCGAACACAACGGGAGCGCCATTATTTTTGTCGTTGCTAATAAATACATTAACTATATATTTTGTAGAGGATGATTCCTGGCGGGGTATTTTTAAGAATGACAGGGATGTTTGTTGCTGCTCCTCTTCAACAGGTCTGAAATCATCAAGGTGTGACAGCGCTTCCTCTTTCAAGCTTTCAAAATAAGCAAGCGCTTCCTTGTTTTCGCTGTATTTAACTTTCATTCCTTCAATAAGCGGCCCAACAATATCGAGAGCCACCATGTGTTCAAGTTTTGCAAGCATATCTCTTACTATCCTGTCTGTTTCTTTGAGAACCCTTACAGCATCGTTGAGCCTCCCCTGAAGTATTCTTCCTGTTTCTTCCATTTGCTTCCGAACTTCCTCATCAAGAGCATCATATTCTTCTTTAGAAAAGAGTTCTCCCTTTTCATTTACAGGTACAATAATGACACCGGAAGGCCCTTTTTTTACGGCAAAACCTTTTGTCTTGGCCTCTTCATCAAGTTTTGAAAAATATTCTGCCTGTTTTTCCTGAAATTGTTCGAGTATTTTAATTTTTTGTTCTTCATATTCTTTTGCTTCAAAAGCTTTTGGTATTTCACTCTTTAATATTTTAATGAAATTCTCTATTTCTTTTTGAAATGAAAACCCCATGCCTGCGCCGAGAGATATAACAAGGGGCACATCAGGATTTTTAAAATTGTATACATAACACCAGTCGCCCGGTACCTTTTCCTGCAAAGCCCTTTCTTGCAGGATGTTCATTATTGTTGACATTTTTCCTGTTCCATTTTCCCCTAAAGCAAAGATATTGAATCCTTTACTATCCATGGTAAGCCCGAAATCCATGGCTCTCAGCGCTTTTTCCTGGCCGATAGTGCCCTTGAAATCAGCTATTTCATTGGTTGTGTTAAAGGCAAACAGTTCGTCGGGATTGCAACGTTTATAAAGTTGCTCAGGATTCAATTTTTCAATCATTTATTCCTCCTGTTTTATTATCGGGGATTACATCTGTTATTTGTTTTGTCATCCGGAACTTTCCATTTTTGGCCCCGGTGAGTGTTTTTCTTTATATACTTTTATCGTTTTTACATAGTTTTTAACAATGTTTGATTTTTCCAACTAACCTGAAATAATCAGCTTATCTCATCCAACTCCCGCCAGTGACGCACAGCGTTTGGCCGGTAATATATTCTCCATCATCAGAGACAAGGAAGAGGGCCGTATTTGCAATGTCCTGAGGTGTTCCCTTTCTCGGATATGGTATTTCCTCATACATCCTTTCAATTTCTTTCTCCGGATAGATATTAGGAATAAATTCATTATATATAAAACTTGGTGCGATTGTATTTGCAGTTATGTGGAATTGTGCTGCCTCTGCAGCAAGGCACCTTGTAAAGGCCATAACTCCTGCCTTTGCAGCAGCATAATGTGCATGTCCCGCCTTTAACCCTCTGAATGCTGCAACGGATGCAATACTCACTATGCGCCCGTAGCCCTGTTTCATCATTGCAGGCAAAACAGCTCTGCAACAGTAGAATGTGCCTCGCAGTGAAACATTTAATACCAGTTCCCAATCCTCGTCTGTTATGTCAACTATCTGTGCAGGCCGGTTTGTCCCTGCGTTGTTTAAAAGTATGTCTATGTGCTCGAATCTTTGAAGTATTACATTTACAACTTCTTCAACATTGTCTTTGCTTGTTACGTCACAGCCAATTCCAAGAGCTTCTACATTATATTTGCGTTTCAATTCTTCTGCAACTGAAGCCGACCGGTCTTTGTGAGCATCAGTGACGACAACACAGGCCCCTTCACGTGCAAATGTTCTGGCAACTGCTTGGCCGATACCAGCGCCGGCTGCTGCTGTTAAAAGAGCAACCTTTCCTTTGAGTTTCATATATTTGCCTCCGGTATATATCATAGCAAAAAATATTATGACGACTCAAGAACAAACAGGCTGGCTGTTGTTACTCTAAATGTTTCCGTTGAAGGAAAAGCAGAGACCCTCCCCAAAGAAAAGAGACGATCATCAAAGAAATCCCGAACCAGTGAAATGTATTGGCTATAAGATGATCAGCTTCCAGTAGACCCAGTGCTCCGAGAATATTATTCCAGTCATGAAAACCTGGTATGTCCTGTCCTGTCACACCGCCAATAAGTATCAGTTCTTGAACCCGTGCATCATTTATGTAAGGGGCGCAATCAACAAAATTTTGTCCTATCCACCAAAGAGAAAGTGAAGCGCCAAATAAATTATTCTTTTTAAAAAATGTAATCATGCATATTGCTGGAACAATAAGTTGAAAAAGACTTCCACCGAGTATTCCCATAAAATCCCCGAAAAAAGAAAAAATAATATGTCCTGCTTCATGAAAAAGAAGATTCACATTATGCAAAAATGTATTACCAACATAATTGCTTTCAACAGAGTGTGTGATATATTGAAAACCCCATATTAAAGTAACAATAAAAATTATTAACCTGCCAGAAAAAGCAAATACGTTAATTTTTTCTCCAACAGAAAAAAACAGATTTTTAAAGGTTGTTTTATCAGAGTTAATACTCTTTATGCTTTTTTTTAATTGAGCTTTGTTTTCCCTGACATCCTCAATGTTTTTGGTTGAGGTAATATAATCTATCAGGTTTTCATATGCGCGATTTATTTCTTTTAATTTATCCCAGTCATCTTTATTTGCAGAGAGCTCAGATTTTATTTTTTTAAAGGTTTTTTCAATATCTTCCCTTGATGCGCCAGGATAAATTCCCAGTATTTCGAAGGAGCTTTTTAACAAATCATCCATCGATTGACCTTTTATATATCTTTTTTTATTCCGTTCACGAAAAATGTCTTTTTTCATAAAATAAACATTTTGTCCGTAGCGGTTTACTCAAGAGACAATCTAATGCCCTTTCTTTGCCAACTAACGGAATATTTTGGTTTATCTAAAGCAAACCCTGAAATAGAAATAGCGGTTACAGCAGGCTACTGTCAAGATAAATATTAATTTGTTGTGTTATCTGAATAATAGTATAATCAATTATTTATATTTTCAGGTAAACTAGGACTGATATTCCGATGTGTTTTTTAGAGTCATAAAAAATCAGTGCTACCAGTGTATTATCTTAATAAATTGAAAGATAATGTCCAGAGAGAGCATTATTCAAGCACTTGACACTTATAATATAAACTATTATTTTATGTTTAGTATTATAATCCGATAATAATGAAGGAGTCTCAAATGGTTAAAGCTAAATTATGGTTCAGATGTGCGGCAATGCACGATCCTGTTACCCCGATGGTTGTTCAACCAGCTCTTGTTGGTTGGGAAGCAAAAAAAAGAAAAGTGGATCTCACGATTGAAAGAGCTTTTAACGGAGAGGAACTTGTCCGCCGGATGAAGGGATGGGTAACAACAGATCCTCAGCGGGTCATAGAGGTGGTAAAAAAATATGGAAAATTAAAAGTGCTGGATGATAGAGAGCTTGTGGTTGCACTTGAAAACGAAGAAGATGGTAAAAAGCTGAACGATGAACTCCTTGATGTATTCAAAGGTGAGGTGGATGTGGAACTGATTAAAAGAGGATGATTAATTAATCCAGCAATGGTAAATCTTGACATTCCACATTTATAGGGGTAATAATATATCCAATTAATAAGGAAGGTTAATAATGATTGGAAATGCAGCAAATTTATTTATCACATTAAGCTGAGAAACTTACAGGAGGCCCGTGAGGCCTTTTATTGTTTCCGTTACCGCAGTTTCTCCGCCTTAATCCAATAGAAAGCCTCTTGTGAATCCGGCGCAGATTTCTGTGGCCGGATTTTTTATTGCCCGCAGGGCAATAAATGTACAGGAGGTTTACATGTCAAAATATACACAAATGTGGTTGGACCTTGGTCTTGATATTGAAGCCCATGACGCCCTACTTTCCATCCTTGGGAATGCCTATCAGGATATTTTTCTGTCCCAAAAAAACCGTCCTGAAGGCATGAAATATTTTGATTTTGTCATGAGCGAGGTTCATGGTCTACGGCTCAGAGAGCTTATGGACGCCAAGTCACAGGGTCGTAAAGTGACAGGTTCTTATTGTGTTTTTGTACCGGAAGAATTGATTCTTGCGGCGGACGGTGTTTCAGTTGGGCTATGTGCAGGTGCGGAATTTAATTTCGAAGGTGCTGAAGAAATATTGCCTCGCAATATTTGTCCCCTAATCAAATCTGCCTTTGGTTTCAAAAAAGGACTTGTATGTCCCTATCTTGAAGCAAGCGATATTGTTGTTGGTGAAAATACATGTGACGGCAAGAAAAAATCCTATGAAGCCCTTTCATCAATGGTTAAAGACATTTACATCATAGATCTCCCTCAGATGAAAAGCGATTCAGGCAAAAAGCTTTTGAGAGATGAATATAAAAAATTTATAAAAAAGCTTGAAGATACAAATGGTAAAGAAATCACAGTAGAAACTCTGAAAAAAGGAATAGAAGTTGTTAATGAAAAACGGAAAGCTGTAAAACGTCTTGCCGATTTGCGCAAGGCTGATCCTTCACCAATTTCCGGTCTGGATGCCCTGCTTGTTAATCAGATATTTTTCTATGACGATCCGATACGTTTTACCGCTTCAGTTAATTCACTTTGTGATGAACTTGAGGAACGTATTAAAAAAGGAGAAGGAGTGTCTCCGAAGGGCACAACGCGCGTCCTTATGTCTGGCTGCCCCATGGCTGTTCCAAACTGGAAAGTTCCTTTTATTGTTGAAACAAGCGGAGCAGTTATTGTAGGAGAGGAATCCTGCGTAGGTGAACGAGGTGCTCAGTGGCTTACCGATGATAATGGAAAAACAGTTGATGAACTCCTTGACTCTATTACAGAGCGGTATTTCAAGATCGATTGCGCTGTTTTTACGCCGAACCCCTCCCGTATTGGCCATGTAAAAGATATGTATAAAAAATACAATGCCGGAGGAGTGATTCACTATAGTCTTCAGTTCTGTCATCCCTACCTTGTTGAGAGCGGTCCCTTTGAAACAGTGCTGGAAGAATCCGGTATCCCGGTTTTGCGTCTCGAGACTGATTACAGCCAGGAAGATGCGGGACAGCTCAAAACAAGAATTGAAGCATTCCGGGAACGTATAGAGGCAAAATGAGATCAGCAGGCATTGATATAGGCTCTCGGACTATTAAACTTGCGCTTATTGAGGATGGAAAGTTGATATTGACACGGAAAGCATTAAATTCTCACAATCCTCTTGATGCAGGCCATAAACTTATGGATGGTCTTGAATATGATTTTATTGTGGCCACAGGCTATGGGCGGCATCTTTTAAAAGAATATCTGAATTGTCCGGTAATAAGTGAGATAAAAGCCTTTGCTATCGGAGCCAAGGCAATTATGCCGGAATGCAGACTTATTCTCGATATAGGAGGTCAGGATACCAAAGCTATTTGCCTTGATGAATCAGGGGGACTGAGCAAATTTGAGATGAACGATAAATGTGCAGCTGGCACGGGCCGTTTTCTTGAAATAATGGCAAAAGCTCTTGGATATGATCTTGATAATTTTTCAAAGGAAGCTCTATCAGCACAGCGAGCGGAAAAAATCAACAGTATGTGCACGGTTTTTGCTGAATCAGAAGTAATTTCGCTTACAGCTCAGGGTTCAGCACGACAGGAAATAGCTCTCGGTATACATCAGGCGATTGCAATCCGTTCCATTGCACTTCTTAAACGGATATCAACACCTCGGGAGGTGTTTTTTGCAGGAGGTGTAGCTCTTAATAAATGTGTGAGTACCATTATTAGCCGGGAGCTTGGTGTATCTGTATTTGTACCTGCAGAACCACAAATAGTTGGTGCGTATGGAGCAGCTCTTTTTGCTGCAACTCAAATGGATAAAATATTTTGTTTATGAATTCTTAAAATTATGGAAAAGGATTAACAGAAAAGATGGGTATAACAATTGAACCTCTTATAAAAGACGAATATACGGGCGAATTGCCAAGTAAAAGAATTTTTGGTCATTTGCTGCAAAAGCGTGAGCAGGGAAAAAGAATAGCAGGGATTTATTGTGGTTACGTCCCCGTTGAATTGCTTTTTGCTATGGATATTGTCCCGGCAACTTTATGTGCTTTTTCCAGTTCAACAATAGAGGCAGCGGAAACAATGCTTCCAGCTAATTTATGTCCGCTGATTAAATCAAGTTTTGGTTTTATTATAACCGACACTTGTCCTTTTTACGGAATATCTGATGTTGTGATAGGTGAGACAACCTGTGACGGCAAGAAGAAGATGTTCGAGTTGATATCGGATAGAAAACCTACCTATATAATGGATTTACCTCAAATGCCCGATGAAGATGAAGCTGTTTCCTATTGGACTGTTATGATACGGAAGCTACAGAAATTTGTCGAAACCCTTTTCAAAGTTCATGTATTGGACGAACAAATTGAGGATGCTATCAAAGATACCAACTTTAAAAATTCAATAATGAAAAGAATTATTGAATATGCTGCATCTAAACCTATAGCAGGTTGGAGTGAGATATGTGAACTTACTCTTCTATCTCAAATATCAACAGGAAAAGAAATGGAACCCTTGCTTGTTTCGGCATTAAAAAGACTGGAAGAAAGAGCATCATCTGGATACTCCCATGGCATGAAGGGAGCTACCAGAATAATGATAACAGGATGTCCCGTGGGAGGTGATGCACAGAAGGTTTTCAAAGTTATTGAAGAATCAGGCGGAGCGATTGTTGCCATCGATTCCTGTTCAGG
The DNA here is from genome assembly GCA_964429485.1 of uncultured Syntrophorhabdaceae bacterium. GTDB lineage: Bacteria > Desulfobacterota > Syntrophorhabdia > Syntrophorhabdales > Syntrophorhabdaceae > JAPLKB01. Next base: position 9,687 of record CAYSBW010000016.1, on the reverse strand, counting down.
ATTAAAACCCTTTATGGCTGATATTGAGGAGGATACCGGTGACCCGGTGAGAGCCCTGGCCGAGCATTACCTTAAGATCCCCTGTTCCTGTATGACACCGAATAACAGACGGCTTTCGTATATGACCGATATAATAAATAAATATCAACCAGATGCTGTTATTGATGTTGTTCTTCAGGCTTGCCATACATATAACGTTGAATCCTGTAAAGCAGGAGAGTATGTTCGGAAAAAACATGAAATACCTTTTCTTAAGATAGTAACAGATTTTTCACAGAGCGACCTGGGCCAGATGCGCACGAGAGTTGAAGCGCTTCTGGAGACATGCAAATAATCGGGTTTTACCCTATTTAGGAGGATAGATGCCTCATCTGATAAAGGTTAAAGATCTTAATTATTACATAAAATCAGGCTGAAGAATTAACCGGGTACCCGTGGGGTATTCTGTTTTTACCACGACCACAGTCTCTTCGCCTTAATCCTCTATTTTAACTTTCCGGAAATCCGGCGCAGATACCTGTGGCCGGATTTTTTTATGTAGGGAGGTTTAATGTGAAATTAAATAATCAGCAATAATCAAAATGGTTTTACAGAAAAATAATCAAAAATGGAGGAATGTATAGATGGAGTCTGGAAATATTTTTAAACCAAAAATTATAGGTTTTTTGTGCAACTGGTGTTGTTATGGAGGAGCGGATCTCGCCGGCGTTTCACGTTATCAGTATCCTCCGAGTATAAGGATCATCAGGATGATGTGTTCGGGCAGATTTGACCCTGAATTTATGGTCCGTTCTTTCACCAATGGGTTGGATGGTGTATTTGTTGGCGGGTGCTGGCCGGGAGAATGCCATTACACCACTGAAGGCAATTATGATGCAATCAGCGTAATTCATATATGTAAAAAATTAATGGAATATACCGGCTTGAATCCCGACAGACTGCGTCTTGAATGGGTCTCTGCATCAGAGGGCGTCCGTTTTGCCGAAGTTATGACAGACTTTACAGGAAAAATACAAAGGTTAGGACATTTGGGCAAAGGTGAAGGCATAAATGAAAAGACACTGAAGTTCAAACTTCAATCAATTAGCAATCTGCTCCCCTATATTAAGCTTGTTGAAAGGGAGAGGCTACGAGTGCGTTTTGATAATGAAAAAGAATATGATGAATTTTTTGCAAGTGATAAAGTAAACGGACTATTCCGGGAATTGATTCTTGATAAACTGGAAATAAACCAGATTATAATGCTTTTAAGAGAAAAACCGCGTTCCACAGAAGAAATCTCCGGGCTGCTTAACATTAACCAGACCGTTGTTTTCAGACATGTAAATAACTCGTTGAAACAGGGGATTGTTAAGTTTGATAGTTCCAAAGAACAGTTTGCTATTGCCAATTAAATTAATTGGCAAATAAAAGAGTGATGTGGGAAACGTACAAATATCAAAAAATAAAGGTTCTTGTCCGTTTCCCACATATATCCTCAAAAGAGGTGATGGGAATGGAAGACAATATCATTGAAAAAGATGAACTACACATACAGGCTTACAAAAGCCTTCCAGATAAACATTTTGGAGATGTAATGGTTGTCGGCGGAGGCATAAGCGGCATTCAGGCCGCACTTGACCTTGGTGCCGCCGGGTTTAGGGTTTACTTTGTAGAAAAATCACCCACTGTCGGTGGTAAAATGGCCCATCTTGACAAGACTTTTCCTACAAATGATTGCTCAATGTGTATTGAATCACCCAAATTTGTCGAGTGTAAGAGACATCCAAATATAGAAATGATAACCTATGCCGAGGTTGAGAGCGTAAAAGGGGAAGCAGGAAATTTTCTTGTAACGGTTGTCAAAAAACCCAGATATGTTGATGAGAGCAAATGCACAGGCTGTACAGTATGTGTGGAATACTGTCCTGTGACATATCCGGATCGATTTAATCAAGGTATATCCAAAAATAAGGCCATACATATATATTTTGCACAGGCAATTCCTTTGGTTACATATATAGATGACAGTTGTTTTTATCTTAAGGAGGGAAAATGCCGCATTTGTGAAGCTGTATGTAAAACAGAAGCTATTGATTTTAACCAGACGGCCCAGGAAATAAAAATAAATGTGGGAGCCATAATCGTATCCCCCGGTATTGAACCCTTCAATCCGGGATTAATAGAAGAATATCATTATGGAGATTTTACAAATGTTGTAACCGCATTTGATTATGAAAGACTGCTCTGTGCCACAGGGCCTTACGAAGGGGAGATACTTCGCGCCTCCGACAAGAGGCATCCTCACAACATAGCCTGGGTTCATTGTGTAGGCTCCAGGCAGGTGCGGGAAGGGGGACACAGCTATTGTTCGGCTGTGTGCTGTACATATACTCAAAAACAGGTGATCCTGACAAAGGATCACGACGCAAATGCAAAATGTACCATATTCCATAATGATATCCGTTCTTACGGCAAGGATTTTGAGCGGTTTTATCAGAGAACGGAGAATCTGCCGAATGTCAGATTTATAAGGAGCTACGTATCCATAATAAGGGAAGACCCTGTAACAAAAAATGTAACTATACGTTATTCGACTTTTAATGGCGGTGTAAAAGAAGAAGAATTTGATCTGGTAGTGCTGTCAGTTGGACTCATTCCTCCTGATGATATGAAAAAGTTTTCAGAGGCCGTCGGTATAGAACTTAACGAACACGGATTCTGCAAAATTAATCCATCCAATCCGCTGGAGACCACGCGCCCTGGCATCTTTGTAAGCGGTGCCTTTCAGAGTCCAATGGATATTCCTGAATCTGTTTTTACAGCCAGCGGAGCAGGCTCGCTTTGTGGTGAGTTACTTTCCTATCGGCGTGGAAAACTTTCCAGAGCAAGAATCTATCCACAAGAAAGAGACGTGTCACAGGAAGAACCAAGGATAGGAGTGTATGTATGCCACTGTGGTGCCAATATTGGAAGAATTGTCAATGTACCTGAAACAGTGGAATTTGCGAAGTCCCTTCCCAATGTTGTGCATGCTGAAGAGAACCTTTTTATATGCTCAACGGAAGCCGCTGCAATGCTTGCAAAGGACATTAAAGAAAAGGGGCTCAACAGGGTTATTGTTGCTGCATGCACTCCCAGAACACACGAACCATTATTCCGTGACACGCTTCGTGAGGCAGGAATCAATCAATATTATTATGAAATGTCGAATATAAGGGAGCATTGTTCATGGGTGCATTCAAAAGAAAAAGAATCAGCTACGAAGAAGGCAAAGGATCTGATCCGTATGTCGGTAGCACGGGCATTTCATCTTGAACCGCTTCAGGAATTTGATCTGCCCGTTGATAAGAGAGCCCTGGTTGTAGGTGGTGGTATCGGTGGTATGACAAGCGCACTTTCTATAGCCAGACAGGGACACGAGGTGTTTCTGGTTGAGAAGGAGGAGGAACTTGGAGGTACTGCAAGAAGATTGCATTATACTCTCGAAGTCCTTGATGTTCAGACATACCTGAACAATCTTATAAGGAAAGTATATGAACACCCTCTGATACATGTTTACACCAGTGCAATCATCAGCGAAGCCGGAGGATATGTAGGAAATTTTACAACTCAAGTAAAATCGGGCAAGGAAATATCCGAAATAAAACACGGTGCGGCAGTTATTGCTATTGGTGCTGATTTGTATATACCAACAGAATATTTATTCGGAGAAAATAGCAAAGTGATGAACCATCTGGATTTGGAGGAAAAAATTAAATATAAAGACGTACTGGTGCTGAATGCGCAAAACATCGTCATGATACAGTGTGTTGGATGTAGAAATGAGGAGAGAAACTATTGCAGTAAAATTTGTTGCAGTGAATCCATAAAAAATGCCTTGCTTTTGAAAGAAATAAATCCTGATGTAGATATTTTTATCTTTTTCAGGGATATGAGAACCTATGGTTTTAAAGAGGATTATTATCATGAGGCAGCCGGAAAGGGGGTCAGGTTTATCCGGTATGAACCGGAAAACAAACCGCAGGTTGAATATGCAAAAGCAGAGGATGGCAGGGATGTTTTAAAGGTAACGGCGATCGATTATGTTCTTGATAAAAAAATCGAAATAAATGCTGACATTATTGTACTGGCAGCGGCTATAATCCCGTCTTCAGGCAGCCAGGAAATATCGAAACTGTTTAAGGTGACCCTGGGGCCTGATGGTTTCTGTCAGGAAGCCCATGTTAAATTAAGGCCTGTGGATTTTGCTGCAGAAGGGATCTATCTGTGTGGGATAGCACATTATCCAAAACTTATTTCCGAAACAATAGGCCAGGCATACGGTGCAGCCGGACGGGCATTGACACTTCTTGCAAATGATACTGTAACGGCTTCAGGTTCTGTATGCACTGTCAATGAAAAGATGTGCATTGGATGTGGCGCTTGCGCTCCAGCATGTACCTATAATGCGATAGAACTAAATGAAACAAAACAGGGCAAAAAGGCTTTGGTTGTACCTGTTCTATGTAAGGGGTGTGGGCTTTGCAACTCCAAGTGCCCTACTGGAGCCATACAGCTGAAACACTACACCGATGACGAAATTTTGAGCCAGATCCTTGCAGGTCTCAATTAAAACGGGAGGTTAGAAAAAATGAGTTCCGAAGGCAAATTTAAACCTAAGATGCTTGGTATAATATGTAACTGGTGCTGTTACGGGGGTGCCGACCTTTGCGGGGTTTCCCGTTTTCAATATCCTGCATATATAAGGTTAATAAGGGTTATGTGTTCCGGCAGGGTGGATTTGAAGCATATACTTATTGCTTTTCTGAACGGTGTAGACGGTATATTTGTAGGGGGCTGTCATATAAATGACTGTCACTACAACCCTGAAGGTAATTATGATGCATTAAGCATGGTGAATCTTTGTAAAAAACTATTGGAGTACATAGGGATAAATCCAAAAAGATTAAGGCTTGAATGGGTTTCTGCCGGTGAGGGAATCCGTTTTGCAAATATTATGAACGAATTTGCAAAAGAAATAGAAGAACTGGGACCACTCGGCAAGAGTGAAGAAGTAGACGAAATTACTTTAAAATTTGAATTTGAAAAAATAATAAGACTTATCCCTTACATTAAACTTACAAAAATGAAAAAATTGGCCTTGCACAACCCGGATCAGGAAGAATATTCAAAACTTTATACCAGCGAAGAGATGGAAGATTTAATAAACAATGTGCCAGCATACTATATCGATCCTGGTAAGTGCCAGGCTTGTATGACCTGTGCAAAAAGGTGTCCTGTAGAAGCGATTATAAGTGAAAAAAACAGGATTCATATAATTGATCAGGAAAAATGTATAAGATGCGGAACCTGCTTCGAAGCTTGTCCTGATAAGTTCCGAGCAGTAGCAAAGATTGTTGGGATGCCTGTTCCTCAGCCTATTCCAGAGGAAGAAAGAACAATTGCCAGAAAGAGCAAATAATTAAAAGGAGGAATCTAATGGAACAGATAAGTCTTACCATTGATGGTAATATTGTAAAGGGAACAGAAGGTCAGACAATCCTTGAAATAGCATTGAATAATGGAATTGATATACCCCATTTGTGTTATCATCCCAGGTTAAGCAAAAGTGGTGCATGCCGCCTGTGTCTTGTAAGAATCAATAAAAAGATGTTAAAAGCTTCATGTTGTGAACCTGCAATCGATGGTATGGATGTAATTACCGAGGATGAAGAAATTTCGGCTCATAGAAAGTGGATTCTTGGACTTCTTCTATCAGAGGGTGACCATAATTGCCTTTACTGCGACGCCAATGGTGATTGTGAATTGCAAACCTACATAAAAAGATACGATGTACAGCCTGAAAAAGATATGGAATTTATAAAGAGGGAACGTGTTATAGATTATAGTTCAAGCCACATATTCAAAAGAAACGAGAACCGCTGTATTCTCTGTTACAGATGTGTAAGGGCCTGCAAAGAGGTGCAGGCCTCAAATGTCTGGTCATTAATTGAAAGAGGATTCTCGACACGCCTTGTGACAGGAGCTGATAAACCATGGGGGGAAGTAGAATCTTGTTTGAAATGTGGAACCTGCGTTCAAATGTGTCCCACCGGTGCACTCAGCTTTCATACAATCCTTGGTAAAGATGCAAGTTGGGATTATGAGTCGCTGTTACATATTTTTGAGGAAATAAGAAAGTAACCCCTTCCTATTCCGGTGTAACCTATGAGAGGATCGAAAACGAGTTAATTCAGTGGCCATGCACATCTTTGCAAGATCCAGGTACACAACATCTCCATAAGGACCAATTTTCAAGGGGACTCGGAATTTTAACACCCATCAATTATACGCCTCCTGCAGAAGAAGTTGATGAGGAATGCCCGCTTGTGCTTACAACGGGTCGTATCCTGGAACATCTTCATTCAGGAACAATGACCACAAATTCAAAGATACTTGATGAGTTGTTTCATGAAGGCTTTATAGAGATAAATCCTAATGATGCAAACAATTACGAACTAACCGATGGGGAAATAGTATCGGTTTCTTCAAGGCACGGTAGTATAAGAATAAAGGCAAAGGTAACAGCCAGAGTGAAGCCCGGCACTGTTTTTATTCCCTTTCATTTCCATGAGGCATGTGCCAACAGGCTTACCATTGATGCCCTTGATCCTGTGTGCAAGATTCCGGAATTTAAAGTTTGTTCGTGCAGGGTTGAAAAAACAGGTTTGTAACAGCAAAAGAATTAATATTGCTTTAGTTTTTCGAACAAATGAAATATATTAAAGAAAAGGATTTTTTCTTTAATAGGAGGGAATCATGATGGAACTAATCGATGCAAAGGGTCTTGCCTGCCCTCAGCCGGTTGTTCTTACAAAGAAGGCGCTTGACGAATATAATGAAGTTACTGTAATTGTAGATAATTCTACAGCAAGGGAAAACGTGAGGCGTCTTGCCTCAAGTTTGAAATGTATAGTTGATGTTACAGAAGAAAATAATGGTATTTTCAGGATAAGTATTAAAAAACAACTACCAGATGAAAGTGTAGCAGATATGGGTGAATGTTCTGAAGAAGTGCCTGTTTCAGTGAGCGGCCCCACTGTTTTTGCTATAGCCTCGGATGTTATGGGATGCGGTAACAATGATCTGGGAGTTATACTTATGAAGGCTTTTTTGCATACATGCCTTGATCTGGATAAAAGACCTGATTTCATGATTTTTTATAATACCGGGGTAAGGCTTGTTGTTTCCGATTCGGATGTTATAGACGATCTAAGGACACTCGAGAAAAAAGATGTGAAAATAATGGTTTGTGGCACCTGTTTAAATTTTTTCAATCTTACTGAAAAAGTTGGTGCAGGAATTGTTTCAAATATGTATGACATCGCAGATGTATTATCCAAGGCAGGAAGGGTTGTTAAACCGTGAAAAATGATAAAAATTATTGTGTTGCCTTATTTGATTCTGTAAGTCATGTAATGAAGGCTGAAAAAATACTGAAAAAAGCGGGTGTGCTTTACAAGTTGATTCCTGTTCCACGAAGCATAAGCTCAGACTGTGGAGTTTGTCTGCGTTTTCTTCCAGAAGAAAAGGAAACAGTCATAAAGGCGTTGGAATCAATTGTTTCAATAAATGAGATACGTGAACTTTTATATTAACGAAAT
>CAYSBW010000016.1:0-1962 GCA_964429485.1 uncultured Syntrophorhabdaceae bacterium | reverse complement strand
GCACAACTTAAGTTTATTAGATTTTCTGTGATAATTAAATCATCATTAAATGCAAAAAACCATTTTGATGATTTACACATAACTTTTACAAAAAATTAAACTATTTTTTTATATAATAGCTTTAAATTTTTCGGAAATCTTTTATCTAAATGGGAACAATTCAGGACACAGGGAATAATCAATGTTTGTTATAATTGGAATCATAATAGTTTTCGGAGCCGTATTAGGTGGTTATGTTATGCACGGTGGACCCTTGCTTGTTTTGAATCAGCCTTCAGAATTTTTAATTATAGGAGGATCGGCTATAGGAGCACTCCTTATCTCTGCACCAGCTAAATTGCTTAAACTTATTATGAGTAAATTAGCTGGTGCATTTAAAGGAAGCAAAATAGACAAAGAAACATATCTCAACATCTTAAAATTATTATATGTATTGTCGATGATCATAAGGAAAGAAGGATTAATAGCGCTTGAATCGCACATTGAAAAACCAGAGGAGAGCACTGTTTTTGCTGATTATATTAAGATCTTAAAAGATCATCATCTTTTGTCTTTTATGACAGATACGTTGAGACTTGTTATAATGGGCGGAATACCACCCTACGAAATTGAGATGATAATGGATGCAGATATCGAATTGCATTATGAAGAGGGAATAAGACCAAGTGTGATTCTGCAAAAAATAGGGGATTCCCTGCCAGGACTGGGCATTGTTGCAGCAGTTCTTGGAATTGTCATTACAATGCAGGCGATAAGCGGTCCTCCGGAAATAATAGGTCAGAAAGTTGCTGCAGCTCTGGTGGGAACATTTTTAGGAATATTTTTATCCTATGGTTTTGTTCAGCCGCTTGCAACAAATATTGAGCTTTCTACCCAGGATGAATCTTGTATTTTCAATGTTGCCAAAACAGGTTTAATATCTATCTCAAAAGGTCTCAATCCTATAGTTGTAGTTGAATTTTCTCGTAGATCCATATCAAACGATTTTCGTCCTACATTTCAGGAAATGGAAGACTACGTAAAAAAATAAAATGAACAATGACAGCAAGCATACAGAGCCAATAAGAATAATTGTAAAAAAGAAGAAGCATAGTGGGCATCACGGGGGTGCGTGGAAAGTAGCGTATGCAGATTTTGTAACTGCTATGATGGCATTATTTATAGTTTTATGGATTGTCGGACAAAGCAATGCAATAAAAAAAGCAATTTCTATGTATTTTACTAACCCCAGTGTTTTCAGCGGTGGCACAGGAGTTCTACATGAATCTTCAAGAACGTCTTCGAAGATTGAATTGACGCCTGAACAGGTAATTAAACAAAAAAACGGGACTGAGTCTGAAATTAAAAAACTTTTTAATGAAGGTAAAAAAATTGAACGTTTAATTGGTTCCAATCCTGTTTTTGCAAAATTTAGAGATAAAGTTTTGATAAGTGTCACAAAAGAGGGTTTGAAAATAGAGCTGATAGAAGATTCAAAAGGATTGTTTTTTGATATAGGCAGTGCAAAAGTTAAACCTGAAACGGTCAAGTTACTTAAATTAATAGCAGTTGAAATAGGAAAGTTACCAAATAATGTTATAATAGAAGGGCATGCAGACGCAAGACCATATGTTTCGAAAGGATATTCCAACTGGGAATTAAGTGTAGACAGAGCCAATGCTGCTCGAAATTATCTTGAAGAAAACGGGTTAAGAAAGAAACAAATTATTGAAATCCGTGGTTATGCTGATCGTAAATTGAAACTACCAGATAAACCATTAGACTACATAAATAGAAGAGTAAATATAATTGTTACTTTACCTAAACAGGCAAAATCAGAAAATATGCCTTCTACCAAAATGAGTTTAGATGAAAAAAATAACATAATTCCTGGCAAATAGATGGTTAAAACTTTAGTCGGTAGTGACTCCCCTTTTCGGACATATAATCAACTTCCTGTGTCAAGTATTAATTGCATGAAAC
>CAYSBW010000015.1:18408-40995 GCA_964429485.1 uncultured Syntrophorhabdaceae bacterium | reverse complement strand
CGCAGAGGAAACTTACGATATGGAAATGGTGAGTAATCAGTGAAAATTGATAACGGATAATCGTTTTGTGAAGAATAATTGGCTATCCGGTTAAGATATGTTAAGGCTTTGTAATAAATGTTTAATACATAAAAGATCAACTAATGGGGTATTGAAATAATGTATAGTGACAATTCTTTTCAATCGACAGTTGCGATGTCTAACAGGGATTTTTCACGGCTTAAAGATTTTATATATAATGAGTGCGGCATCAATATGGTTGAATCAAAAAGAACAATGCTTGAGGCGAGATTACAGAAAAGACTTAGAAAACTAAATCTAAAATCATTTTCTAATTACTGTGATTATCTTTTTAGCCAGGAAGGCATTCAGGATGAAATGACAGACATGATTAATGAGGTTACTACAAACAAAACAGATTTTTTCCGTGAACCTGGCCATTTTGAGTATCTTACCTGTAAAGCGCTGCCTGAACTTACTCTCACAAAGAAAAATATTTTTGTTTGGAGCGCCGGGTGTTCGAGTGGAGAGGAGCCATATACATTGGCTATGGTTTTAAAAGAATATTCAAGTAGCAATCGAGCTTTTAATTTTTTAATCCTTGGAACCGATATCTCGACTAATGTCCTTGATAAAGCCAGAATTGCTATCTATGATCAAGAAAGAATAAATCCTGTTCCCCATGAGTTTAAAAAGAAATACTTATTAAAAAGTAAGGATAAAGTTAAAAAACTCTATCGTATTACACCTGAGCTGCGGGAAACAGTCAGATTCAGAAGATTGAACTTTATGGATGGAGATTTTGGATTTCGCGAACCAATGGATATTATTTTCTGCCGGAATGTAATTATATATTTTGATAAATCTACACAAGAAAAACTATTAAATAAATTCTGTAAGTATTTGTCTCCTGACGGTTATCTTTTTGTCGGACATTCCGAAACTCTCTTCGGTATGAATGTACCATTGAAACAGGTGGCCCCTACAATATACAGGAGATCTTTATGAAGGTTTTTCTCAAGCCAGGAGAAATATATATATCAGATATACCTACAGTGGTTTCTACGATCCTTGGTTCCTGTGTTGCTATAACAATATACAACAAAAGACTGGGAATAGGGGGGATTTGTCATGCTATGTTACCCAACAGCCCCTATGAAAAAGAAGATTCTACTTTTCGCTATGTTGATAGATCTATTTCGTACATGCTAAAAAAGTTTGAAGAATACGGTATTGAAAAAAATGAAATGGAATTGAAACTTTTAGGTGGAGCCGATGTAATTAGTCGCATCAACGAAAATACTTCATCGATAGGACAGAAGAATATAGAAATAGCTATGAACATTATTAAAAAGGAAAGACTTACCCTTATGTTATCGGATGTTGGTGGTAAACAGGGCAGAAAAATACATTTTTATACTAAGACAGGGGAAATTCTTCTTAAACGTATAAATGGCAGTTGTAACATGCAAAATATCGGGTAATAAAAACCAGATATAACGACATGAATCGAGAATGAATCTCAATATGAGGAATTAAAATGAACAAAATCAAAGTGCTTATAGTTGATGACTCTGCTGTTGTCCGTCAGACAATGACGAACATCCTTTTGTCAGACCCATCGATTGAGGTTGTAGGTGCTGCCAGAGATCCCTATATTGCCGCAGACATAATAAAAGAAGTTATACCGGATGTTATTACTCTTGATGTTGAGATGCCTCGTATGGATGGCATAACATTTCTCCATAAAATTATGTTACAGCACCCAATCCCGGTTGTCATGTGTTCAAGTCTCACTGAAAGTGGTTCAGAAACAGCCCTAAAAGCTCTCGAATACGGGGCTGTAGATATTATAGAGAAACCAAAAATGGGTGTTAAACAGTTTATCGAGGAATCAAAGATACTTATTTGTGATGTTGTAAAGGCTGCAGCAAAGGTGCAACTAAAAAAAACTGTTAAAAAGGCAATACATATTGAACCAAAGCTGACAGCAGATGCAATTATCTCCAAGAATGTTAATAGATCAATGATTCAAACAACGGAGAAAGTTGTTGTTATTGGCGCATCTACAGGTGGCACAGAGGCTTTGAGGGTTTTGCTTGAAGCTCTTCCTGAAGATGCGCCGGGAATAGTTATTGTTCAGCACATGCCGGAAAATTTTACCCGTGCATTTGCGAACCGGCTTAATGGTCTATGCAGGGTGTCTGTTAAAGAAGCTGAAGACAATGATTCAGTTATAAGGGGTCGTGCCCTTATTGCTCCCGGTAACAAGCACACCCTTTTAAAAAGAAGTGGTGCTCGTTATTATGTGGAGGTAAAAGAGGGACCATTAGTGTGTCGTCACAGGCCTTCAGTGGATGTCCTTTTTCGTTCAGCATCACGATATGCGGGGAAAAATGTAATAGGTGTTATCATGACAGGCATGGGAGATGATGGAGCAAAAGGGATGCGTGAGATGAAAGATGCAGGTGCATTCAATATTGCCCAGGACGAATCATCGTGTGTAGTGTTTGGTATGCCAAAAGAAGCGATCAAGCTTGAAGCAGTAGACAGGATAGTTGCCCTGGAAAATATAGCGAGGCTAATTGTAGATAATGGGTATTAATAATAGATAGGGGTTGAAAAATTGATATTTTTCTCTAAAAAGTTTGATTGTTTTATTAGCATTTATACAAAATTCCAATAATAAATAAGGAATAAAATCATATGAATATTGATAAGCAAGTTTACCTGGTGTGGAAGGAAAATCTTGACAAGATTAGGGAAGAACTCCGCGGAATTGCTGCTTCCACAGAGAAAGAATTCCTGTCAATCGGTAATGATTTAAACAATTTTTACTCTTGCACCAGAGATATTTCCGATATGTCATCATCTTTGATTTCTTCAATATCAGAAACACAGACATCAATGAAAAACTCAGATTTAGGAAACCTTCTTAATCGCATGAATAGTTGTATGAAAGAGTCGGAAACAGGATTCAAAAGTGCAATTATTATGCTTGACCTTATTAGCAATAGTATTGAGAGCATCTATAAGCCTATTGAACAGTTCAGAAAAATTGTGAAAAAATTAAGAATATTCAGCGTCTCTACAAAGATAGAAAATGCACACCTTAATGATAAGGAGATCAGTTTTATTGCAATTTCACACGATGTTGATAATCTTGCAACACTTGTTCAATCAAGCTTTACCGGTATTCTTTCAAGCGCTGAATTATTAAAAGGATCAGTAAAGTTGGCTCATGAGCGCGTGTTATATTTAGAAACAGAACAAAATGCAAATCTTAAAGTAATTCTTGACAAAATTCGGGCGGCTATGCTTCTACTTTCTCAAAAAAATAGCTCAACTTCCGACAAAGCTCACAAAATATCAGCAGGGATCCAATTAATTTCTACTAACATGGGAGAAGTGGTAGCTTCAATGCAATTTCATGATATTACAAGACAACAGATTGAACATGTGGAAGAAGCTCTTAACACCATCAGCGATAAATTGACTGGCGAAAATACTGATGAAATGAGGCTTGTTAAAGAAACAGGGGTCGTATGTGATATCCAGATAGCTCAGTTAACAAATGCCAGAGAGAAGTTTTCCTTTGCTGTTAACAGCATTATTGATAATATTGCAGGCATTTCAGACAATACTGTTAATTTATGTGAAGATGTAAAAATACTTGCCGGTATAGAAAATGAAACATCTGAATCATATTTTTCACAGATAGAACAAGAAGTATCCGCAATGATAAGATCTCTGGAAGGCGCTGATAATGCCATAAGAGATCTTTCTGCTAATATGGATATTGTAATCAATAAAGTCGGAGGTATGTCAATTTTTGTACAAGATATAGAGGAAATTAGCACTGAAATTGAGTTAATAGCATTGAATGCCCGCATAAAAGCCGCTCATACTGGAACAGAAGGCGCACCATTAGGCGTCATAGCTGAAGCAATACAAAAATTATCCGGTAATGTCCGGGTACAGAAAAAAGAGATATCCAATGAACTTCAGAATATTATCTGTAATGCTGAGAACCTGCATAAAAATATCAGCAGAACAATGGAAACGCAAACAGCAGAAATGAGCGATATTCTGACGGATTTTAATACTCTTACAGAAAAGCTCCACTTTTCAAATGTGACAATAATGAGTCTTCTTAAAAAAATAGAAAAAGAGGGAATGGACCTTACAGAAAATATCAACAACACACTATCTAATATGCACGTAGATGGCTATTTTATGAAACAGGTTAATAGCGCCTGTAATGCGCTCGGCTCTATTGTGTCCGAGATACGGGAGATTGTGCCTGCTATTGATTTAGAAAAACACATGGAAGACATGGAATATATAGAGGATAATTATACAATGCAAAGTGAAAGAAAAATTCATGATTTTTCTTTAAAAAGAAATGAGTCAAAGAGTGAGCAATCAAGCCCTTCATTCAAATACATAAAACCATTAGAAGAAGACCTTGGAGAAAATATTGAATTGTTTTAGATCAGCAAAAATATTAAGGAGTTTATTTTTGTAAGAGTAATTTTATATAAATGAAAACTTGTCATGTTTTGTTGTCTGGTAGTTATTGTTAATTAAAAAAGAAGAATCATCTATAAATTCAAGTTTTAAAAGAGGAAGGAGACAATAGATGAATAAATTTAAAAGGTTTGTAATCCGGCATTCGACCCAATATTTTTTGTTGATTATTTTTACGCTTATATTTTTTTTGATTCTGTTGGGACCGACTTCAGGGGATAATAATATTGATGTGAAAAGGGATAAAGACAAAACTGTATATATTATAGATTCTAAAAATGACCAAAAAGAAAATAAAGACAAAGAAAATGCCTGGGAAATGCTGAAGAATAATAATTTATGGATTAAGCAAAAATAAAAAATCATAAAATAGTAAAGATTATAACAGAATTTAAATAATAAGATTTATATCATTGATATCACAGAAGTTATCTGTGGTACCCTCTGACCACGAGCATCCTCGCATTGCCATCTTCTTCATAATATAGGGATGACTTTTGTAATGTTGTTTCAAACTTTTGATAAATAATGATAAGTGAGAACTTTATTCTGGAAAGTAGTTATTGAACAAAAAAACAAAATTTTTAAATGATCTTAATTTTATTGGTATTTGAACGATAATTATTAAAGAACAACAAAACTAATAAGGAGGTATCACATGAGGGTTCTTGTAGTTGATGACTTTGCAACAATGAGAAAAATAATAAAAAATGTTTTAAGACAAATAAACATTGAGAACGTTACTGAAGCGGACAATGGTAAACAGGCTCTTGATTTTTTAAAGAAAGAAGAAATTGATCTGATAATTAGCGATTGGATAATGCCGGAGATGACAGGAATTGATTTTCTTAAGGCGTGCAAGAGCGATGATGGCATTAAAAATGTACCTTTTTTGATGGTAACAGCAGAATCACAGAAAGACTGTATAATGGAAGCTATTAAATCAGGAGTTGATAACTATATTGTAAAGCCTTTTACACCTGAGAAGCTTCAGGGGGCAATTGATAAGGCAAGAGCAAGGATCTCAAAATAAATTCTTTCATAGTTTCATAGGAGGGTAAATGGAAGTTAAGTATATAAATCCTTTTGTTGCTGCCACACAAACAGTATTTAAGACAATGCTTAATATTGATGTGGGATTAGGCAAACCAGTTCTAAAAAACATAAATATCACCTCAGGTGAGGTTACAGGAATTATGGGGCTTGTAGGAGATAAAAAAGGAACAATTGCCATAAGTTTAAGGAATAAAGGAGCCATCTTTGTTTATAAAACACTTGTTGGTGATGATTGTGAATGTATAAATCCGGAAGTTGTTGATGCTATTGGCGAGCTGACTAATATAATATCAGGTCAGGCGCGGAAAGAATTCGAAAAAGAGGGAATAAATTTGAAAGCTGCCATACCAATGGTTGTGGTAGGTAATAATGTTGAAATGAATTTTATTACAAAAATTCCCATAATATCTTTACCTTTCTATTTTACTTTGAATAACGGTAATAGTGGGGAAAAGGAAGTTATGTTCCTTGATTTTTCATTTGAATAGCAGGGTTGAATATCAAAATTGTTTGATCGTTAAATATTGTTTTCCTGTTGAAAATAAAATATAGCATGTTTCTATATTATGCTATGGTATTTATAAATAAATTGTTATTGCAGGAAAAACTGTTAAAATAATACACAATAATTTGTATGAGATACAGCTTTTAGTATTTCACATCAATATTGTCTTTATAACGATTTTTTCAGGAATTGGAATCAAAGTACATGACGGTTCCATTATTATTACTTGAACGGGAGGGTCAATAAACGAATAATATTATCAGAGAATTTATCAAGTATACTGAAGATGCGCTTTCATCGAATGATATTGATCTTATTATACAATGTCTTTTCAAGAGAAATGATATTTTTGAAAAAATGATTGAAGATAACATTGTTCCTGAAGAAGAGATTATTCTTTATTGCAAGGAAATGGAAGGCAAGCTTATTGAGAAGCTTCAGAGAGAAAAAGAAATTATATGCAAGCAAATCAGCGAAGCTAATGCTAATCTTAAAGGGGAAAAGTTATATGTCACTTGTTGCTCTTCCCTTTCTGATCCAAGTTTTCTTAATAAAAAAGGTTAACGTGATTTAAAAGTGTTAGAAGAGTCCTGATGCAGATATTCCATAAAAGTTATTTTTTTTCTTTATGATGTGAAAAATGCAAGTTTGTAGTTAAAAATTCATATACCAAGCAATACTATAAATTTTTTAAGGAATTTTTCATCAAAACATTTTTTCATACTGAGATCCCGAGCATCGGTTTTGTTCCTTTCTTCCTGATGGTTTCCCACCATAATCTGCACTGCCTTTAAAGGTGAAAAAGCCTTTTTATAAGGACGATGCGATGTCATAGCATCAAATACGTCTATAATCCTTAATATTCGACCCAGTGCACATATGTTGAGACCGTCAATTCCCATAGGGTAACCACCCCCCTCATAATCCTCGTGATGTTCTAAGATCCCTTTTTTTACGAAAACAGGCAAATCAGTGTCCAACAACATGGCTAAACCATAAAGCGGGTGGGATTTTACAGCATTACGTTCATCGTCTGTAAGTATGCTGTTCTTGTTAATTATTTCTGGAGAAATAAATACTTTACCTATATCGTGAAGCAAGGCTGCCACGCCGCATTGCTGAAGTATCTGTTTTTTTAGATTGTCATCAGCGCTATCATATCCAGGGCTTACTTCTTCAAGAAGATCAGGATTTTGTTTAAGAAACACCATAGTCAACCAAAATACTTTTGTTGCGTGTTCATAGGTTTGATAATCATGGCCTATTATTTTTGTAAGTGCACGAAGAGATCCTGATTTTGAAACAAATTCAAGAGTGTTTTTAATCATGAGCTCCGTTCTTTCCAATGAATTGGTTTGAATTTTGCCTGATTTTAAAGATGTTTCAAGTACGTTTTTAACGACATTGATCGAAACCTTACTAAACAATGACGCCTTATCGTCATCCGAAGTTGTCTCACTGGAAAGAATGTAGCACAGATTATTTTCAACATAATCATCAAAAAGTATTGCTTCATCAAGATCTATAAATACTTTTTTTAAGCCTGTAGCCGTAAGTCTACCTATCTGCTCCGGCATTACTTCATTGCCATTATTTGTCCAGAGAATCAGCCTGCCATCCTGAGACTTTATATAGATTTTAAATTTTGGCAAGCTCCCCGGAACAATGGCCCCGGGTGGTATATCAAAAAAGTTTTGAGGTTTCATATTTTGCATGATATATGGATCTATAATTTAAATTCGGTGACTGTTTTTTCCATAGACTCAGACAATCCTGCAAGCTGTACTGATGATTGTGCAATTTGTTCAATTGAAACATAAGTATCTTTTGAAATTGATGCTATGTGTTCAATGTCTTTGCTGATACCTTCTGATGTTGATGACATTTCCTCAGTGGCTGAGGCAATCTCCTGTACCATTATCTGAAGATCATTAGCGCTCAATACTATATCTTGAAGAGCAGCACCAGCTTTTGTTACAAGATCAACGCCAAGGTTTACATTGCTAGTTGCGCTTTCCATTGAATTAACTGCCATAGAGACCTCATCCTGAATAGTTTTTATCATTTGTGCTATTTCAGAAGTTGAATGAGCTGTTCTTTCTGCAAGCTTTTTTACTTCATCTGCAACAACTGCGAAACCTCTGCCCTGATCTCCTGCTCTTGCTGCCTCTATTGCTGCATTAAGTGCAAGAAGGTTTGTTTGATCTGCGATATCATTAATAACATTAACAATATCGCCTATCTGTTTTGATCTTTCACCTAAAGACTTAACAAAATTTCCTGAATCATCAACGATTTTAGCAATCTCATTAACTTTTTCCACAGATTTTGTTACTATTTGATCTCCCTCCCTGGCTACAACTACTGTATTTGAAGCAGACATAGCAATATTATTAACATTTTTTGCAATGTCCAAAATGGTTTGAGACATTTCTTCAGAAGCCGCAGCTACCTGAGCGGACCTGTTTGCCTGTTCATTTGATCCAGCAGACATTTGTTCTGCACCGGAACTCATTTCCTGGGCAGCCATGGAAATATTGCCTGCAGCAGATTTCATATCTGTTACAATGGCTCTCCATTGTTTTTTGAACTTCTCAAGCGCTTCTTTAACCACATTAAATTCATCTTTTACTCTGCTTCCTAAATCTACTGCAAGATCTCCATCAGCAAATCTCGATGTTAAATAGGCAATGCGATCTATCGGGTTAAGTATTGTTCTTGTTATCAGCAATGCTGCGACGATTACCATTGTCAGGAATATAACGATAGATATTAATATAATTAATTTTGCAATCTTGTTGTTCTCTAAAATGGTCTCAAGATTTGCTTTCAAATTCCGGAGCTCAGATTGAACAAACTCCTCCATGGTATCAGTGGATTCTTTAAATGCAGGCAGCGCCTCGGCTAAATATTTGCTGGAAGCATCGGGATTGTTCCCGCTTTCTACAAGTTCGATAATTTCACTGTTTATTGTTCTATTTTTTTCATTTAACCCTTTGTATTTTGTAATCAGTTGTTTTCCTTTATTTGTTTTCTCTAATTTTTCAAGCTTTTCAAGCTCTTTTGTCAAATTTACAAGTTTTAAATCAGTTTTTTCTTTTTTTAATTCAGTGTTGTCTTTTATAAGTAAAACAGAATTAAGTTCATTACCTGTGGCATATATTATTTTCTGTGCAGATAAGATCTTTTCATAGGTAATATTAATAATATCCTTGGTCTTTTTGTCTACATTCTGAATATCAATAAAGGTTACTCCACAAATAAGAAGAGAAAATATTACGAAAATTCCATATGAAATAAAAAGACGATGTTTAATACTGATATTCCTAAGGTTCATTTGGATTATACCCCCTATACAATGCTTTAATTTTTGTTTCAATATAAATACTTATCGATTTATACTATTGTCGCTTTTTGCAATAATTTCTTAAATTGATAAAATCAGTCTTGTTTAGAACTGTTTAAAATTCAAATTTTGAGTTAAATATTGTCCTGATAGAGCACAACTGAAAAATTTGGAATTAAATATTTTTTAATTTAAAAAGATAAAGAGGATTATAACGCCAATATTATAGAAAATGTTTAATAAATTTAAGTATTTCTTGGAAATATTATTTTTTTATTTATAATATTAAAACAAAGAAATATACATATAAGTAAATCAGGCATCACATCTTTTTGTAAGTGTAAATATAAATTATTTATGCTCTATGTAAAATCAATAAATTTAATGATATAAATCACATCACATAAATAACATATCCTGCTATATATAGATATCAGAGCTAAGGTAAAAAATCACGATAGCAGGGAGTTTGGATGAAAAATAACTATGTCAGCCGAAAGCATCTGACAGTCAAGATTAACTCATTCAAAAAGCATAAAAATAAAAAACTGGAACAACCAAAAGAAAGACCCGAAGAATATATTCAAATCTTTAGCCACATACTTGAAAATACCCCCATAATGACTGTCTTGTTTGACAGAAATTTTAATTTTATTTGGGTTAATAACGCTTATGCCCGTGCATGTGGCTATGACCCATCCTTTTTTGAGGGAAAGAATCATTTTGATCTTTATCCAGATATGGAGAATCAGACAATCTTTCAAGATGTAGTCAATACTGGCATACCGTTTTTTATTTCAGGTAAACCCTTTATTTATCCTGATGGCCACAGGCACGACATTACCTATTGGGACTGGAGTCTGATACCTGTCAAAAATGAGACAGATTATGTAACTTATTTAGTTTTAACTCTTGAAGATGTTACTGATCGGATTAAAATTGAAAAAGAATTGCTGGAAAGTAAGAAAAAATATCAGAAAATTTTTGAAAACTCCATTGTGGGTATTGTTCAGACAAACCTGAAAGGGCGCTATCTAAATGTTAACCCTGCTTCTGCACAGATGCTGGGATATGAATCGCCGGAAGAATTAATGAACACAATAACCGATATAGCTACTCAAATTTATTCATACCCGGAAGACCGCGAGAAGGTAATAAACGAGCTTAAAGAGAAGGGTCATATATATAATTTAGAAGCACAAGTCCGTCGTAAAAATGGAAGTATGTTTTGGTCGCTGTCAAACTTGCATCTTATTCGGGATGATCAAGAAAATATTATGTATATTCAAGGCTCATTCCAGGATATTACAAATCTTAAGGAAATTGAGGATAAACTTAGGCAATCAAGAAATTTCCTTTATAATATTCTAGAATTCCAGCCTGATCCCACCTTTGTTTTAGACCGCGAAGAAAAGATCATTTTTTGGAATAGAGCAATAGAAGAAATAACCGGTATTCCTGAAAAAATGGTAATTGGGAAAAGCAGCTACGAATGTGCAATGTATATATATGGCGAAAAACGCCCCCTTCTTGCAAATCTGGTATTCATGAAGGATGAGAAGATTGAAAAAGAATATGCCTTCTTCAAAAGAGAAGGTGATCTGCTATATATGGAAAATGAAATATTATCTTCGAAAGATGGACAAAAAAGGACTTTGTGGGCTAAAGCATGTCCTATGCGCGATGAGAATGGAAACATAACAGGAGCCATAGAATCCTTTCGTGATATAACAAGATATAAAACCATGGAAAATTCTTTAATGGATGCAAAAAAATATGCTGAGAGTCTTATCAAGACCGCGAATATTTTTATTTTAGAATTGGATACGAAAGGGAATATTGTTCTACTGAATGATGCTGGAGAAAAAATAACAGGATATAAGGAAGATGAGTGTATAGGGAAAAATTGGTTTGACTTTTTTGTTCACAAAAAAATATATCCGGCAGCACAAGATGAATTCAACAGACTGAAAAAAACTGGAAATATTATAGATACATTTGAGAATGTCATAATAACAAAGTCCGGCGAAGAACGAATCATATCATGGAAAAACAAAATACTTACAAGAAACGGGAAATTTGTAGGTACAATATCATTTGGAATGGATATCACAGAAAATAAAAGGGTTCAAGAGGAACTTGAAAAAACTGTTTTTGAGCTTAAGAAAACCGTCGATAAAGTAAAATTATTAAGCGGATTGCTACCAATTTGTTCTTCCTGCAAAAAAATAAGAAATGACAAAGGATATTGGGAACAGATAGAAATTTATATAAGGGACCACTCAGATGCAGATTTTACCCACGGTATATGTCCTGAGTGCGGAGAAAGGCTGTACGCGGAGTATTTTAAAAAAAATAGTACATAATTCATTGTTTTATAATTAATTACAATTTAAAAATTCTGCTCATTTTGTCCTTTAGTTACAATAATTTCTATTCTTCTATTCATCGATTTGTTAGCATCGGTATCATTTTTTACAATAGGTCTGTACTCGGCATATCCGGCTGCTGATATCCTTCGAGGAGGAATATCTCCTTTTTCTATAAGGTAGCTTACAACTTCTGTAGCCCTTTTAACGGAAAGCTCCCAATTTGATTTGAACTCATTGGTTTTAATGGGAGTATCATCCGTATGACCTTCTATCCTTACATGGTTTTTAATTGAATTTATTACAGGAATTATTTTTTCAAGCATCATTTCTGCGTTTTTCTTTAAATCAGCTTTGCCTTGATCAAAAAATGCCTTATCCACAATTCTTATGGTTATTCCGCGCTCATCAGAAAAAACGGAAAAATTACCCTCCAATCCGCTTATATTAGCTACTTCCTGGATTTCATGCTCAATCTGTTTTTTAATCTCATCTTCACTCGCAATTTTATCTGAAATCACGTCTATACCAGTATTACTCCCTTGATACATAATTCCTGTTCCACCAGTAAAAATAGCTTTAAGGTGAGCTGAAACTTCCTTATATTTATTGGCATCCTGTTTTGAGAAAGTATACATCATAATAAAAAAAGCAAGTAGTAATGTTATCAGGTCTGAATATGTAAGTAGCCATCTTTCAGAGCTTTCATTTTCTTCTGCATGTTTTTTTCTTTTCACAAGTCATCTCCAACACGTTTATTAGGCAACAAGAATGATAATAGCTTTCTTTTTATGACCCTTGGATTCTCTCCCATTGCGAGTGATACAACACCTTCGCTTATTATTTCAAGATGCAATGCTTCCTCCTGATGTTTTACCCTTAATTTATCTGCAATTGGCAGGTAAATAAGATTTGCGAGGGCAACACCCCACAACGTGGCGATAAAGGCACTTGCTATTGATGCAGCCATATTTGAACTATCTTCCATGTTTCCAAGAGCATGGATTAATCCAAGTACGGTTCCTATAATACCTAAAGTCGGTGAAAAACCACCTAATTTTTGAAAAAAAGTTGCACCGATCTTATGCCTTTCTTCGATATATGCCATTTCTATCTCAAGTATTTCCTGTATTTTACTGGTCTCAAAACCATCGATTGCCAGTTGCACTGCTTTTTTCAAAAAAGAATCCTTAATATTGGCCAATTCTTTTTCAAGACTCAAAAGGCCATTTTTCCTTGACTTCTGGGCAAGGTCACAGATTATGTCAATCAACTGCTGGGAATTTAATTTTTTTTCGAGAAGGATTACCTTGAATAACTTGGGCAAACCGATTAACTGGACTGATGATGTGGTAATGATAACAGCTCCGAAAGTACCAAAGACAACCAGAATCATTGCCGGACCTTGTATCAAAGACGAAAGATGACCCCCTTCCATAATAAAGGAAATAAGAACTGCGCCTATGCCAATGGCAAGACCTAAAATTGTTGTAATATCCATTTAGCATCAACCCGTTTTCTCTTTTTTCATACGTATGATTTCTCTCTCTTTCTCAAAGATGAAATTAATTAAAGTTTCTCTGTCATCTTCATTTATAGCTTTAAAAACCAAAGCTGTTTCCCAGTTTGAAACACCATTTGTATTGCAATGACTGCTTCTTACAACAGTACAGAGTGTATTAATTTTCGCG
This sequence comes from uncultured Syntrophorhabdaceae bacterium, assembly GCA_964429485.1. Lineage (GTDB taxonomy): Bacteria > Desulfobacterota > Syntrophorhabdia > Syntrophorhabdales > Syntrophorhabdaceae > JAPLKB01. The sequence continues at coordinate 27,498 of CAYSBW010000015.1, read as the reverse complement.
TAAGGGTAAATAGGCAGTATAATCTTCAATTCCACATATTCATTCTCTTTCAATTCAACATCTGTTGTAAAACTTATACCGGAACCGCTTATATTTGAATCAATATATCTGTTTGAATAGAGGCTTTCATTTTTGGTGTTATTTAAAAGTTCAAGAATTAAATCCAATTTCTTGTCTATTAATTTTATATACGTAAGTAACTGCCCCTTCTCTTTGTCATCCTTAAATGCAGTTTCCTTCAAAAAATGAATTTCATTTAATCTGTCAGCAATTCCTGTAGAATTGCATAATATTTCATTTTCGAGTTTTAGATACTCTTCCATGCTTATCCTTCTAAATTCGACCGGGAGCTTAACTTCAATTCTGAAATACTGCCGGCTTTCAGAATCATCCACATATTCCATCATTCACCATCTCAATAAAACATTCAGTCATATCAGGATCAAACTGATTCCCCTTGCCTTTTTTAATTTCATTTAAGGCATTCATTTTATCCACTGCCTTGCGGTATGGTCTGTTTGTAGTCATAGCATCAAAGGTATCACATATGGCAATAACACGTGAGCATATCGGTATTTCATCCTTAGATAATCTATCAGGATATCCTTTTCCATCATACCTCTCATGATGATTTCTTATTATTTTTGCCTCTTTTGAAAGAATATCAAATCTATTTACAATTTCCTCTCCAAAAATAGAATGATTTTTCATCATAAGATATTCCTCATCTAAAAGACCATCAGGTTTGAGTAATATAGAATCAGGCACACCAATTTTTCCGAGGTCATGAACAGGTGCTACAAATTTTATTGTATTTTTCCGGTAATCATTAAGATTCATTTTGTCAGCTAAAAGCAGACTGTATTCAGCAACTCTTTTACAATGACTTTCAGTGTATGAATCTCTTTTATTAATGGTGGTTATAAGAGAAGTAAGAGTTTGAAAAACATTGTTGAAAAGGCTTTCATATAGCATCTTGTTTTCAATCTGTGCAGATGCTTTATCAGAAATGAGTTTCAAAACAAATAACTCGTTTTCAGGTGAACATTCATTGCTTTTTGAATAAGTTTTATTTCCTTCAACCAATATGAAGCCAATGCACTCCCCTTTAATTGTGATAGCAAAATACAACTTATTGTTTTTATATACATAATATTTATTAGAACGAAGGCATTCAGAAAATTCATTTGATGCTTTGATTCTTTTCTTCAGGATTTGTTTGTTTTCGCTGTTTTTTTCCTTATATAAAATCAACTCCCCGTTCTTTTCATCGTAGATGTAATACCCGCATGATGCGACATCTAATGCACCGCAAACAATATTTAATATCTTTTCATATACATCATTAAAAATAGTTAAAGAATTGAACTGGTTTGATATGTGATACATTGTTGTCAGCTCATCGATTTTTTTTTGCAATTCTGTATTCAATAAAAGTATTTTCTTTTTGTCTTCTAAACTTTGATCAATTTTTTGCTTTTCTATAAGCAATGATCTTTCTTTTAAGGCTCTAATTAGAACAAACAACATTTTATCGAACTCAAACGGCTTTACAAGGAAATCTGATGCCCCTTTTTTCATTGCCCCAACTACATAATTTAGACTATAATGTCCTGTCATAACCACAACAGCAACAGTCGGGTTGTATATTTTTATAGTGTCTATGAAAGTAATTCCATTTATATCAGGTAATTGTACATCAAGCATTACAATTTGAATTTCATTGCTGTTATTTAGAAATTCCAGGGCTTCCCTGCCGGAGTTAGCAATAAAAACACCGCAGCCATTTGATTTTAAAAAGATAGATAAAATGTTTGTTACCTCTATATCATCATCAACTATTAATATTTTAGAATTTTCTATCATAAAAACCCTTTAATTATTATTTTTCGTTCATCCGATCATTAAACGGACTTTTATAAGTTTTTCTAAATTTATTATTTCGGCAATTATTCTTTCAGTATCACTGCCAGGTTCACCTTTTTTAATATTTTCAAAACTAATTCCGGCATTGCTATTTGTTTTGTATCTTTGTATCTCATGGTAAATTTTTTCCAGTTTCCCGTACAATTCCCTGTTTAATTTAAGGAGTAATATTTTGTCTTTAGCATTCTTGACAACAATCTTCAATTCCTCCATTCTAAAGGGTTTTACGATATAGTCAAAAGCGCCGTTTTTAATTGCATCTATTGCGGTATCCAATGAAGCATATCCCGTTATAATTATAAATTCAGTTATATCATTGTTTTTTCTGATGGCTTTTATAAGGTCGATGCCTGTGATCCCAGGCATTTTTAAATCAGTAATAATGACATCATAAGCGTTTTCCGCATGCTTTATCAAAGCTTCTGTTCCATCGCGGGCATCATCGATAATGTCACTATCATTGCGGAGATATTCTCTCATGATAAATCTCAAATCATTACTATCATCAACGATAAGAACTCTTATTGTGTTATTCAGTTCACTCATACCTTTTTAATCGCCCTGTCATTTGTTCTTCTATCCTGTCGTAAAGCATTTTTTTCATTGCTTCTTCAGATATTGTAACATTGTCTTCATAATTGAATATTTTCTTCGTTGCATCCTTTTCTGTTGTTACAGCCTTGACTTTCATATTATTAGTATAAGTTTTAATTACACTGCTTATCTGATAAGGTGATATGGTCATTAAGATCCTCAACTATATTTATCGGAAGGAGTGTTTAAAACTTAAATAGAATTTTTAAAATTTAGTAAATTTGTTATATAGAAACCGGATAATTTTATTTTTTAATGTCCAATATATTTATCTAAACAATATTGACATCTTGACTGAAAGCAAGGGTAAATAGTATATTGTGTCCAAATCCAATGATTGGTTTATTATGCAGAAACAAAAATAAAAATAAGCCATTATTAACTAATTGCAAACAGACAGCGTCCAGCACATGATAAATCTGATATTCAATATAAAACATGATCTTATGTATTCTATACTGCTTTATTTGTACTGCAAAATCCTTAAAGTCAGTGGCAATAAATGAAAAACCAGGAAAAACTTCCAGGATTTGCAGGTTGGCAGTGTTACATTGTTGATAACACCTTCATTTTTCATTTATCCGGAAAAGAAAGAAAAATACCTGGCTTAAAATGGAATTTTCAAGTTTGTGTCTGATGAAAGATTGAATCTTGTGGAGAGCGGATTTATGGATAGCGTTAAAATAATTGTAGTTGATGATGAAGAAAGCATCCTGATGCTGCTTACAGAATTTTTAAAGAAAAATGACTTTGTAGTAGATCCATTTTCAGACAGTAAACAGGCTTTGTCTGCATTAAAAAATGGTAATTATCATATATTAATAACAGACCTTTCAATGCCAAAAATAGACGGACTTCAGTTGATAAATTATATCCAGAAAGAATATATAAACACGCTTGGTGTTGTTATGACAGGATACGGCAGCCTTGAAACTGTCATTAAAGCAATGAGACTTGGCGCATTCGATTATATTCTAAAACCTTTTAATTTTGAAGACATTTTAATTACAATAAAATCAGCTATTTATTACCATAACTTGTTAAAAAATGAGAATATTCCAAGGGGTCTTACTTTAAAAGCAAATTTATTGAAAAGATTCTCGGAAAATAAAATAATAAGAGAAAACGCTATGTTAAGGAATTCTCTTAAGGATAAGTATAAATTTGAGAATATTATTGGTATAAGCTTTGGAATGCAGAAAGTATTTGAACGGATAGAAAAAGTTGCAGATACAGGAGCGACTGTAATGATAACAGGGGAAAGCGGTGTAGGAAAGGAAGTTGTTGCAAAGGCTATTCATTATAACTCATCGAAAAGAGATAAACCCCTTGTAATTGTAAATTGTGGTGCAATCCCTGAAACATTACTTGAAAGCGAGCTTTTTGGTTATGAAAAAGGCGCTTTTACCGGTGCTTGTGCCACAAGATATGGTCGCTTTGAACTTGCCGATAAGGGAACAATTTTTCTTGATGAAATAGGCGATATGAGTCCGAATCTACAAGTAAAACTTTTAAGGGTGTTACAGGAAAAAACCTTTGAAAGAATTGGTGGTTCAAAAACAATCAAAGTTGATTTGAGAATTATTGCTGCTACAAATAGAAACCTGGAGGACCTTGTAAAAGAGGGTAAATTTCGAGAAGATCTTTACTATCGTTTGAATGTGGTTCCTATTCCTGTGCCTCCCTTAAGGGAAAGGACACAGGATATACCCCTTCTTCTCAACTATTTTCTTGAAAAATCCAATGTTATGAATGATGCCTGTATTGAAGGATTTTCAGAATCAGCTTTGGATATATTAATTCATTACGAGTATCCCGGCAATGTACGTGAATTGCAGAATATAGTCGAAAGAATTGTGATTTTAAAAAAGAAGGGGGCTATTGAAGTAGAAGATTTACCGGAAAAATTATGGGACATTAAAAATAAAACAACTAATATAGATATACTGAAGGGGTATGACTCTCTTGTTTCTGAATTTGAAAAAAAAATCATTACCATGGCGCTGGATGAGACAAATGGAGTTAAAAGCAAGGCAGCCCAGATGTTGAATATGAACAGAACAACTCTTATTGAGAAGATGAAACGTCTCAATATTGAAGTGGACGGCAAGCTTGAAAGAGAGAATGATAAAAATGTTATAAAATAATAACATATGATTCTTTCCCGAGGGAAATCAATAAGTTTGTAAATGATAGATTTAATTGCACCACATAATACCAGGCAAGAATATATTATTTGATTTAAACAGGATGTTTTTATAAAAAAAATTAATCAGAATATGCTAAAGTTTTTGAAGTAATTACCGATCATTATAATTAAGTTCAGGTGAGATGTCATGAAAAGTGCTTAAAAAAACAAGGCGATATTTTAGGGATAGTAGAATAATTTATAATGTTTACCATCTCTGAAAAAGAGAGTGTTAAAAACACTTTAAAATTGATAAGATTATCTATAGAGGTGATTATATTTAGTAAAGTCTGATTTAGAGGAGGTTTAATATCATGAAGATATCTCATGATAACAATGTCGGTTTGGTTGATAAGTTTATCAAAACCACTAATAACAAAACCCTGAAGGAAAAAACGGTGACTGTAAATAAAAGCATCAATACATTAGACAAGGTTGAGTTATCAGACAGAAAAAATGAAATTGAAAGAATTGCAGAGAAGATCAAATCAATGCCTGTTGTCAGGCAGGAAAAGGTGGATCAAATAAGAGAGGCTATTAAATCAGAAACATATAATGTAAAAGGCGAGCTTATAGCGCAGAGCATGCTTAAAAATCATCTCATAGATGAAATATTGTAGAATAAGTTACAGCGAAAATCCCCGGTAACATAATAATCATTACCGGGGTGAATTTTACTTATATCATCGATAAGGGGCTATACATTCCGTAACAATTAAATACCAGAATCATATTAAGTATAAGTAAATTTCTTGTATTAAAAGCATTTATTCGCATGTTGAGATTTTATTTTCAGATTCACAACTTTTTGACTGTAATATTTTTTTTACTTCTTCAATAATAGAAAAAGAAGTTACAATGTGCCAGCCTTTTGTCAAGGCAACTTCCATTAGCCTTTCTGTTGCATTTATACAAAAAGCATGGATAACCTTGTCAAGCATATCAATATCGCCTTCAGAGTCGCCAAAGGCCATGGACTTTTCCTTGGGGTATGCATTGAAAAGCATCTCAATAGCAGCGCTTTTTTCCTCTTTCCTTGCAAGAGACTTGGTGATATTTCCGCTGAACAGACCATCCTTTATTTCTATTTCCGATGATATATATCCCTGTACAGAGAAGTGCTCAGCTACAGCCTTGCCTACAAACTGCACTTCGCCTGTAACAAAATAAATATCATGTGTTTTCCCCAATAGTTTCATGAGCGGTTCTGCAAAGGAGAAAAAATTCTTAAGTTTCATGTTTTTCAGAAATGTCAGGGTTTTGCAAATGAGCAGATCAGGAGGATAACCCTTTAACCCTCGGGCAAAATCTTTGTTAAAATTTTCAACAGTACTCTCATAATCCATTTGTTTTGATCTATATAAATAGAGACCTCGATCAAGACTGTCAATGATGTCTCTGGTGATAATATTTTCGTCTAAAAAATATTCAGCTAATGGAAAAATTAAATATCCATCATATATAGTCTTGTCTATATCAAAAAATGCGATATTTCTTTTCTTCATATGTTTATTATATCCCCTGGAAGCATTTATTTCAATTTTATGTAAAATTATGATGCTATTATGTGGTACTAATACATATGAGGTTGTTATGGATAAGATAATTTTTGAAAAACTTCCCGATATGAAAAACATTGATGGTGTAAAGAGGTGGACTGAAGAAAGGGGAGAGTTTGTACAGATCGCATACAAAGAAGAAATAAGACACCTGGCGTTTTTTGAGCTTAAAAAGAAATTTTTCAGGGGAAGTCATTTTCACATGCAAAAAGAAGAGATTTTTTATGTGATAAGTGGAAAGATACGGGCAATATTTAGGGATATCAAAACATTGCAACAGGAAGAGCGTATTCTTGTCAAAGGTGACAAATTAAGGGTTAAAACAGGGTGCGGGCATATTTTTTATGGCTTGGAAGATTCAACTGTTGTGGAATATAGCCCTCAGTATTTTGACAAAGACGATACTTATCCAATTGATTTTGGAATTAAGTAATATTAAGGGGTACTAAATGCCGGCAATAAAGAGTGCAATAGAATTGGCTATGGAGAGAACAAACAATCTAATAATTGATGAAAACGATAAATATACTATATATATAAAACATATAGAGAATAAAATTAAAGCTATTTTGAGAAGATATAGGGAACACATTATAAATATTGATGATATTGATAAAGAGATGATGAATGTTGAGGCTGATGAGAGTCTGAGGAAGTCTATTTTGATTGACTTGCTTATTGACAAATTGGATGTCAGCAATAAGAATGAAATTTTATTTGATCTTTTATGTTCAATCAGCGCTGGACTCAAGAAACCCTTTAACAAAGAAATGGAAACGCTGAGGCGCAGTTTTATAGAAGATAAGAAAGAAATAGAAAAAACAGTCAGAGAGAAAATAATGAATCATCTGAAAGAATCTGGTATTGAAGGTAATGGCATTGAACCTAACATAATGGCATGGGATGAATGGAATGCTTCTTTAAATGAAGCTGGTCTTGTGTTAAAGCAACAACTCAACAAATGGAGGGATAGGCTTAAAAAAGCAGATTCCTCTGTTTTTATGAGCAATGTATTAAAATAATATCGAGTAAAAATAAAAATTTTTAAAACTGTGGATTAATTATAAGGATGCCAGTCAAAATAAAAGATAAAGTTCTCACTGAATATCAAAGAGAGATAAATATTAACCTGGAAGAGATATACCAGAAGGAAAAAATAAATTTGTCAAAACTGATCGACAAAGATCCAGTTGAATTTGTACACAGATTTCCTGATAATAAAAGTAAGGAAATTGCAGGGTTTCTTTCCTCGCAGTTTGCCTATGGAAAGATAGATTTGTTCAAAAAGTTTCTTGAGAACATTTTTAATTGTATGGATGAAGATCTGACTTTATTTATAAATAAAGGAAATTTTTCATTTTTTGAGGGCTTTTATTATCGTTTTCAAAAAAGTAAGGATATTATAAGTTTATTTGATGTTTTGAAAACAATTATAGATGAATTTGGTAGCATGGGGAATATGGTAAAACATTTTTATCAATGCGATGCAAGAGAAACTCTTTGGAATATACGAGAACACTATTTTAGGAACAATGACGAACTCAAATTCTTTTTTCCAAAACGATCAAAATCAAATCCTCTGAAAAGATGGAACCTTTATTTTCGTTGGATGGTAAGAGAAGATGAGGTTGACACAGGACTGTGGAATTTTATAGATAAAAAAGATCTTATTATTCCCCTTGATACTCATATATTTAAAATTGGCAAATGTCTTGGCTGGACAAAATGCAAAACACCAACATATAAAGCTGCGACGGAAATAACGAAGGCTCTGAAGTGTTTTGCTCCTGATGATCCACTGAAATACGATCTTTTTCTTTGTCACAGAGTAGGCATAGGAGCAACATGTACAGGAAAAAAAACTGATGAATGCATTCAAAAATGCATTATTTATAAAAATTAATACCATCTGCTAAGGATTTATTTGATGGATAAACGATTAAGATTTAAAGGTGAGTTATCAACTACGGCAATGGGAATTATGCCTCATACTGATGTTGATGAAGCATTGGAATGTGCTTTTAAAATGGATATTCCCTTCTGGCCCCAGCTTCCCCGTCTTTCATTTTACGAGGATATGTACGTACAGGCAATGGAGAATTTTCCAGGTATTATTATTGATGAAGAAAAGCTCAGAATTCATGTAGATACAGACAGGTTTATGGAAGAGCTACCGGAATATCTTGAAAAAGAAGATGACCCTGACATGTTCAAAATGTCCGATAAATATTCTGTCCTTTACCGATGCTTTTTGGCCCGAGATCTTACTGTTTATAAATCTGTAAGGGGACAAACTATAAGCCCGATAAGCACTTCCTTAAAAATAGTTGATGAGAATGGCAAACCCATAGTCTATAATGATGAAATACGTTCTTTTGTTTTCTCTTTTATTCAAAAAAAGGTTAACGTGCAATATGAGGAACTTAAAATAAAGAATAAAAATGCCTTTGTGTGGGTCGATGATCCTGGCCTTGATTTTATTTTTAATGCCATGTGTGGCTATGAAAATGTAAAGGCGAAAAAAGAGCTCACAATTTTTTTTGAAGGAATTGAAGGGCCAAGGGGTTTACATCTTTGCGGAAGACCTGATTGGGATTTTTTGCTTTTACTTAATATAGAGATATTATCTTTGAACGCATATACTTTCGGAGATGTTTTTGTAGAATATAGCAATGTTAAACAATTTTTGGAAAAAGGCGGCATAATCAGCTGGGGTATCGTGCCTACAAATTATGAAGAATTTTTGGAAGAGGATATGAAAAGCATAGCAGAAAAACTCCTGGGTATGTGGAAAACCCTTGAAAAAAAAGGAGTTGACAGAGA
>CAYSBW010000015.1:12420-18398 GCA_964429485.1 uncultured Syntrophorhabdaceae bacterium | reverse complement strand
GGGTTGCCAAAAGTTTGTTGCCAACCCTGAAATTAGCGTCACAACTGTGTTGACATGATAAAGATGATATGATATATTAATTTATGCTTCTCCTGTGAACGGGAAAAAAAAGGAGTTGACAGAGAAATGATTATTGAAAACAGCTTCCTTGCTCCAGCTACATGTAATCTGCTAAACTTTGATAAAACAGTTACTGTGGAAAATTCTTTAAAATTGCTTAACAATCTGTCTCTGTATTTAAAAGAAAAGTACCTGAGAGGCTAAAAGATAATAATTTAATTCTCAGGAATTTTTTTGCATTGGTCATTGTATGAGAAAATGACGGGTTCATGTACATATCGGCTTATTGTAAGGGGTATTCAATGAAAAGAATCCATATTGTGTGCAAAAGAGGTCATGCCGGTGCTGCACAGATAGCCGGGCGTATCATAAAAGAATTTGGAAAAGATAAAGATATTTATCTGGAAGAAGATGCAGCCCGAATGCTTTTATATGAAAAAAGTGTTGAAATGGAACATGTTGGTGATGAAGCCGATATGATAATCATTCTTGGGGGAGACGGTACTTTGCTTAGCGTGTCAAGGCATGTTAAGCGGGAGAATGTTCCTATACTTGGTGTAAATCTTGGCAGCCTTGGTTTCCTTACTGAAATTTCAGTAGAAGAACTTCCTTCAATGCTGGAGCATATATTTAAAGATGATTATGGAATATCGAAAAGGATTATGCTTGATGTTATTATTAAAAGGCAGGGGGAAAAAATATTTGATCTTACCGCTTTTAATGATGCTGTAATCACAAAGGATGCTCTTGCAAGGATTATAGATATCGAAACCTATGTGGATGATGAATACCTGACCACAATAAAGGGGGATGGCCTCATAGTTTCTACCCCCACAGGTTCTACAGGATACTCACTGGCAGCAGGAGGGCCAATAATCTACCCCTCATTAAAAAACATACTTCTTTCCCCTATATGTCCGCATACACTAACAAACAGACCTATTATACTTCCTGAATGTGTAAAAATCAGAGCATCATTGTTATCAGGAGATGAGAGGGTACTTCTTACACTTGATGGGCAGATTGGTGTCCCACTTGAATACGGAGATGAAGTTATCATGAAAAAATCAATACACACGGTAAGCCTCATAAAATCACTACAAAAAGGATATTTTGAAATATTAAGAACAAAACTTAAATGGGGTGAAAGATAATAATATGCTTACCTTCCTGAAGGTAACAGGATTTGCAATAATAGATGAGATTCAGATCGAGTTCAACAGGGGGTTTAATGTAATTACAGGAGAAACTGGAGCCGGTAAATCAATTATAATTAATGCTCTTTCCACACTAATAAAAGCAAAGGCCTCTTCTGAAATGGTGAGAAGCAATGCTTCACAGGCAGAGGTAACAGGGCATTTTTTTAGAGGGAACGAAGAATACCTGTTAAAAAGGACCATAAGTGCCAGTGGCAGATCGCGTGCCATGTTTAATGATAGCCCTATCACCCTTAACAAAATGGATGAAATAGGAAATATTCTTGTTAATATTTACGGACAGAATGAATCTCAGAATCTTCTTGACAGAGCAAATTACGTAGAAATGATTGATGATATCCTACATTTGAAAGATTCGAGAGAATATCTTGCTGAACAGGTCAGAAAGTTGAGAGAAGTTAATGAAAAACTGGAAAGACAAAAAAAGGCAATTGAAGGAAGAGATAATGAAATTAGCCTCCTTGAGTTCCAAATTGACGAAATAGAAAGAGAAAATATAGAAAAAAACGAAGAAAATCAGATTAGAGAAAGGCTTAAAATATTAAAAGATGCAGAAAAAATACGTAACATCCTTGCATCAATTGAGGAAGGAATATATGAAAGTGACAATGCAGTACATGGAATGCTGCAGACTTTTATTGCACTTTTAAGGCCATTCAGCAATATTGAAGCAATGGAAGGGTTAAGAGCAAGATTCGAATCGATGTCTTTTGTTATTGAAGATATTTTTTCAGAAATGAAAGGAATGGAAAAATTTCTCGATAATAATCCAGACGAACTTCAAAAACTTGATGACAAGTTGGCAAGGTTGTATGCAATTAAGGATAAATATGGAAAGACTTACGAAGATATTGCAATGTATAAAAATTCAGCCCTGAAAAGACTTTCCTGCCTGAAAAATATCTCCGATAATATTAAAGATCTTGAAAACAAAAAATTGTTGCTTGATGAAGAAATTAATGATCTTGCCGGTAAATTGTCAAAGGCAAGAAGGGAAGGGGCTCCTGGTATTGAAAGGGCAATTATTGATGAGCTCAAACTGCTTTACATGAAAGGTATGCGTTTTGTAATAAAATTTACAGATAAGGTTGCGATTGATGAAAGTGGTGGTGACGACATAGATTTGCTGATAAGCGCAAATCCTGGTGAGGAACTGAAACCACTTAGAAAAATAGCCTCGGGGGGAGAAATATCAAGGATAATGCTTGCCATAAAAAAAGTCATCGGAGGCGACGAGGAACGCGCCCTTGTTTTTGATGAGATTGATTCGGGAATTGGTGGAAGGGTGGCAGATATGGTAGGAAAAAGGTTAAAAGATCTTTCAAAAAAACATCAGGTTATTTGTATAACACACCTGCCTCAGATCGCAGTATACGGAGATTATCATTATCTTGTTGAGAAAGTACAGGGCGACCGATCTACCAGAACAAATATTAAAAAACTTTCAAAAACTGATAGAGTTAAGGAAATAGCAAGAATGATTGGAGGAGCTGTTATTACAGAAAAAACTATTATAAGATCAGAGGAGATGTTGCAAAATGCTGAGAAAAGCGGGAATTAAAGACATAAAAAAAATCCATGGTATTATCAATTTATCTGCTGGAAAAGGGGAAATGCTGCCGCGGTCACTTGGTGAACTATATGACAACATGAGAGATTGCTTTGTATATGAAGAAGATGGCAATGTTGTGGGTGCAGGCGCCCTTCATATATGCTGGGAAGATCTTGCCGAAATAAGATCGCTCTGTGTTCTCGAGCCCTCAAGGGGCAGGGGTATCGGCAGAAAATTGGTCAATGCCTGCTTGGAGGAAGCTTGTAATTTAAAAATAGAAAGAATTTTTCTTCTCACATATCAGGAAGAATTTTTTAAAAAATGCGGTTTTCAAACTGTTGATAAAAAAGAGCTTCCTCAAAAGATATGGTCGGATTGTATAAAGTGTCCCAAATTTCCTGAATGCGATGAAATTGCAATGGTAAAAATATAGATAGGCCCATATGTGAAGACCGATCAAACCAAGACACTGTTATTGTTTATTGGATTTTTAATTAAATAACACGAGGAATCAGATGGATTTTGAAAAATTGCGATACAGGGCAGGAGAAGTTTTTGATAGTTATGAAATTTTTTTTCTGAAAGAAAAAATAAAAAAATATGAAACTAGAGATGCAAAGTTAGACGGTGTCGAGATAAAAGAGGAGGAAGGGATAGCCTTTCGTGGAATAAAGGACAATAAACTTGTCTTTTCTTATACTTATGACAGAGATGATAGTTCAATTGAGGCTCTTGTAAACAATGGTTCCAGTCTTTTACCATACCTTGAAGAAAATCTAAATTTCGGATTTCCTGAAAAAAATCAAAGTTATCCTTCAATGAAGTTATATGATGATGTTGGTCTTAAAGTTGATGATATAGATAAAATTGACATGGTTATAAGTATGGAAAAAGCAATTGCTGATTTTGATAAAAGAATTGTAGTTACAAGAAATTGTGAACTACAAGAAATTGAGTTTCAGGTAAAAATCATAAATTCAAATGGGCTTTCAGTCGAAAGCATGAAAACCTTGTATATGATCTCTGCAATGGCAGTTGCAGAGGACGGAGACGAATCTTCCTGGTTTGATTGGACATGGTCAAACAGACTTGATAATATTGATGCAAATAATTTTGGCATCAATATAGCCAAAAAAACAGTTTCTTTTCTTTCAAGCAAACAGATCAGCACAGGCCTTTATGACGGAATTCTGACTCCTCAGGCATCAACCGACATACTTGGAGTACTTTCAAATTCTTTCCTTTCGGAAAATCTTTATAAAGATAAAACAATATTAAAAGGCAAGACCGGAACAAAAATTTTTCCTGAAATTATTAATATAAAAGATTCGGGTCTATGTGGAACAGACAGTTTCCCCTTTGATGGAGAAGGAGTTAATTCATACGAAAATTTTGTTGTCAATAAAGGCTACCTTAATACATTTCTTTATGACAACTATTATGGACAGATGTATAATGTCAATTCTACGGGTAATTCTGTACGGGGAGGTTTAAAGGAACCTCCTAAATGTGGGCCACGAGGCTTTTTCATTGAGAAAGGAACACACGATATAACTGCAAATTTAACAAATGGTGTAATTATTGAAGAACTTATGGGAACACATACAGCCAATCATGTAACAGGAGATTTTTCACTTGGTGCTATGGGTTATTTATGCATAAATGGCAGCAAAACTCCTTTCAAAGGAGTAATTCTTTCAGGTAATATTTTTCAATTATTAAATAGTGTAAAAGAAATAAGCAATGACTTAAAATTTTACGGTACATTCGGCTCACCTTCGTTGTATATGGAAGGCTTAAAAATCAGTGGAAAATAGGACTTAAATTGAAAAAAATACTTGTTGTTTTTGGTACCAGACCTGAGGCTATAAAACTGGCTCCAGTCATAAAGAGACTTAAAACAGAGGAATCAAAGGTTAAAACCATTGTCTGTGTTACTGCTCAACATAGACAAATGCTGGATCAGGTACTGTCAATTTTTAAAATATTTCCTGAATATGATCTTGATTTAATGAGAATAAATCAGGATTTGTTTGATATAACAACCAAAGCTCTTAAAGGACTGAAAGAAGTTATTGAAAAAGTAAAACCGGATATCATACTTGTCCAGGGTGATACAACCACAGCATTTATTGCCGGGTTATCGGCTTTCTATCTCAAGGTCCCTGTAGGTCATGTAGAGGCAGGACTGCGGACTTACGATAAATACAACCCTTTTCCTGAGGAAAAAAACAGGCATCTTTTGTCTGTTCTTACTGATTATCATTTTGCACCTACGCAATGGAACAAATCCAACCTTCTCAGAGAGGGTGTTCCTGAAGAAAACATATGGGTTACGGGAAACACTGTTACAGATTCACTGCTGGAAGTTGTAAATAGTTGGAATCAAGGTTCAAAAGGAAAGATTTTAGCCCGGTACTTCAGTGAACGCTACGGTATTGATCTTGACAATTCCAACACAAAACTGCTTCTTGTTACAGGTCACAGACGTGAGAATTTCGGCGAAGGATTTGAGCATATTTGCCGTGCATTGCGCACAATAGCTGAAAAAAAAGATGATGTTCTAATTGTATATCCTGTTCATCTTAATCCTAATGTACAGGAACCAGTAAGAAAAATATTGAATAATATCAAAAATGTAAGCCTCATAGAACCTCTTGAATATGAACATTTCCTATATTTAATGAATGCCTCCTATCTAATACTTACCGATTCGGGAGGCATTCAGGAAGAAGCTCCATCACTGGGAAAACCTGTTCTTGTGATGAGAAATACCACAGAAAGACCTGAAGGGATAGATGCTGGAGTTGTAAAGCTTGTTGGAACTGATCAGATTAATATCGTTGAAGGAGCCATGGATCTACTGGAAAAAAAATCTTTGTATGAAAAAATGTCAAAATCAATAAACCCATATGGTGATGGCAGGGCTTCTGAAAGAATAACCGACATAGTCCTGAAGAAACTACAGTAAATGTAATCTTTGTCAGGTTTCAGAAGGCTTAAGCCTTGCCTATATTTTTTCCTGTCATTTTCCATAACAGTTCCTCCATTTCAGGTGTCAATAACGCAGATTCGTCTCTTTGCATTGAATTAACCCTCATATCGTATATACTTTCAAGTTGAGGCAGGAGCATCCTTATATCAGGAGA
>CAYSBW010000015.1:0-12410 GCA_964429485.1 uncultured Syntrophorhabdaceae bacterium | reverse complement strand
CTTTCTATTTTTTTGTTTATTAAATTAAGTTGTTCCAGAGCTTTTTCAAAATCTTCCTTATCAACAGGTATGTTATAAAGCATGTTTAATATTTCCATTAATCTGACTTTACCCATATAATCTTCATTTAAAACAACGTACTGAGGAAGAGAAACAATCAGTGCAAGAGCATCAATACCAATCCTTGCCGCTTCTTTTGTGATCATATTTATAATGGTTGAGGGACCGCTATATGTAATTGGTAGAATACCTGCTTTTTTTACATCCTTTAATGCTTCCTCTCCCATTCCGTATCCGCTTACAAGCAGAGGTTTTGTATGGGGTACTGTATCATACATACTTCCAAGAAAAACGTATTTTTTAACATTAAACACCTTGAGAAACTTAATTACAGAAGCGATATAAAGCTCTGAATTTACATGGGGTTCCAGCATATTCAGCAAGAGAAGGTCATTATACCCTTCTCTTGTGGCACAATGAATAGTAGTGTTGGGAATTGACATTTCTTTTATACCACCATCAATATTTACTATAGGCCGGTATCTGGTAAAATCATAGAAGCAGCCCGGCTTGGAAAGGAACCCTATCTCTTTGGCTGCAAAGCGAGTTTCCAATTCATGCAGGGTAAGACTGCCAACATTATTGACATCAACCCATGGTCTTAATGTGGCCAGTACATATGGTTCGTTTAACTCTGTGATAGGTTGATGAAATTGAAAACTACCTATTTTCACCTGTTTTCCTCCTCGCCGATAAGTTAAATAACTTTCGTGCTGATCTATATTTTGATAAAAAATATCGTTCTTAAGTTTGAAAAATATTACTGTAAATCTTGATTAGAGTTTTAATTGT
Source organism: uncultured Syntrophorhabdaceae bacterium (assembly GCA_964429485.1). GTDB lineage: Bacteria > Desulfobacterota > Syntrophorhabdia > Syntrophorhabdales > Syntrophorhabdaceae > JAPLKB01. The sequence continues at coordinate 11,558 of CAYSBW010000015.1, read as the reverse complement.
AATGATTATTATACTTTCTATAATTATATCAGATTTTCTTTCAAAGCTGTTAATATTTATTAAGAGCTGGAAAAGTACTTTGGAATTTATAATTGTTTTACTTCAATTATTAATGGTTGAACTGAAAATCTGTTTCAATGGTAAGATTTGCTACAATATGGATTCTTTTACAAACAACAACCGGAGCAACACTTTATTTGTATACTGGGATTACAATTTCATATATTTTTTTTAAAACAGAAAATTATATTGTGTGATATGTATTGAATACTCTGCAAGTATGTGATAACGATATCTGCTGATGAAAATAGTTTATGCAATAAGACATGTAGGTATGACAGGCGGGGTAAAGGTATTTTTTCAGCATGTGGAACTTCTAAGGGGTATGGGTCATACCGTGTTCCTCTTAACACGTTTTATAGACGAAAGATGGGGTTTTAGAATAGAACCGGAAATAGTCCCATTCTTTGATGAAAAACATATTCCGGAAGCTGATGCTATTGTCGTAACAACACCTAAAGATGTGGAAGATCTTTGGAAGGTTGCTTGCAATAGAAAAATCCCGCTTTTTCATTTTATGCAGGGATTCGAGCCTGATTATGTACTTGAAAGAATTAACGGATATGTTGTACCTGAACGTTTCCGATCCAAGGATATCCTGACAAGGTTAAACTATCTAAGAAAAAAACGTGGATGGAATCAAAAGTTAAACAGGTTTGACGGTCTGTATCGTCTTCCCACCGTAAAGATCGCTATTTCTCCACACCTTGTTGATGGTGTTAAAAGGAGGTTTGGCCTTACCTGTTCCTTGTTACCCAATGGAATTGATAGAAATGTTTTTTATCCGAAAAAAAACAGACTGGATTATAAAAGTAAAATCAGGATTCTATCAGTGGGAAATTCAACAATAGAATACAAGGCTATACCTGATATACTCAAAGCTGTGAAGATACTGAAAGACAGTGGAAATGATGTTTTTTTAACAAGGGTTTCACCTGCAGATATACCTGATAGCGAAAAAAAAACCGGCATTGTTGATCGATTTCTTGTCAGAATTTCTGAACAGGAAATTGCTGATCTATACAGGGAAAGCCATATACTTATTTCAGCATCAACGGAAATAGAAGGCTTCGGATTGCCTCCTGTTGAGGCTATGAGTACTGGGACACCTGTGATTTTGACAAGGGTTTCTCCATTCCTTGCTTTTGATAATATTCATGATTATGCATATTTTGTGGAGGTGCATAAGCCTGAAGAAATTGCAGATGCTGTTATTAATATAGTTAAAAATGAAGAATTACGTAATTCTCTTATTGGACGCGGATATGAAATATCAGGAAAATATTCTTTAGAGAATGTGGGAAAGATGCTGGAAAAAATTTTAGTCACACATACAGAAAAAGGATAAAGTCTATGGACAATGACACTAAAAAAAACATGGAACCTGTACTTTCAGATAAAAATGCTTTCGGCACTCAGGAAAAAGTACTCTCAATTTTAAAAAATATGCCTCCTGGAAGGTTGCTTGACGCACCGGCAGGCGAGGGCGCGCTCTTGCAAAAGCTTAAAGACAGTTATGATGTTATGGCAGTGGACCTTGATGAGAATTATTTTAAATTATCGGGCGTTCCTTTTAACAAAGTTGATCTCAATCAACAGCTTCCATTTGATGATAATTCCTTTGATTATATAACCTGTATAGAAGGTATAGAGCACCTTGAAAATCCTTTTTTATGTATAAGGGAGTTTTCTCGTGTGTTAAAGTCCGGTGGGAATATTATTATTTCTACTCCCAACATTATGTCCATTAAAAGCCGGACCAGATTTCTTTTCTACGGTTATCATGATTTTTTCCGTTTCATCAGCCTTGAAAAAGATTTCAGGCACGGCCTGCCTGAGTACGAACATCAACACATCAATCCCATGACCTTCATGGAACTTAAATATGCTATGCATAAGGCCGGTTTCGAAATATTTGAAATCCACACAAACAGATATGTAAAGGCAAAACGCTGGGGCATTTTATATCCGCTGATTAAATCACTTGTTATATCTCTTACAAAAAAGAAAGCCCATGGAGATAACCATCTTATATCGAGGGAACTCCTTGAAGGGGAAATTCTTATAATTCATGCAAGAAAAACAAGCTTGTAATCATAGCTACGATTATGATTCTCTTCCATGTATTTCTTCCCGTGAATATTGAGTATTTGCAATAAATAGTCAAGGTTTTGGGGTTGAGAAACTTTATGTTTTGATGTAAACTCTATATTTATTGGGCATAGAAAACATGTATAAATCTTCTATTATATCAAGATGTTATAATATACATCCAAGGGCGGTAGCTTATCATTAAAAAGTATTTATAAGAATTATTCAATGCCAGTTTTCTTAGATTATAAGACTAATAAAAGTATCAAAATTAAAACATTATCAGTTCAATAGATCTTTTTAGGGGATAATAAATGAAAGTAGTTATTCTTTGTGGGGGTACCGGAACTCGTCTCCGTGAAGAGACCGAATACAGACCTAAACCGATGGTAAATATAGGTTCACGTCCTATTCTCTGGCACATTATGAAATATTATTCTCAATTCAGCATCAATGAATTTATTCTTGCGCTGGGATATAAGGGTGAGATGATAAAAAATTACTTCTGCCATTATGAATTGATGAATAATGACGTGACTTTAGAGCTGGGACAGAGGGAGAAAATACTTATACATCATTCCCATGATGAATCAGGCTGGAAAATAACATTGGCTGATACAGGTGAAAATACTCTTAAGGGTGCAAGATTAAAAAAAATAGAAAAATATATAGATGAAGATACCTTTATGATGACCTATGGCGATGGTATCGCTGATGTTGATATAAATAAATTACTTGAATTTCATAAATCTCACAATAAAATAGCAACTGTAACAGGCATCAATCCTGCCTCCCGTTTCGGTGAACTGAAAATTGATTGTGACAGGGTAACATCTTTCAGTGAGAAGCCTCAGAACAGTGAGGCTTTTGTCAATGGTGGTTTTTTTGTATTTAGTAGACGTATTTTCGATTATCTTACAACTGATGATTTTTGCGACTTGGAGATCGGTGCTCTGGAGGAAGTTGCCAAAGATGGACAACTGATGGTTTATAAACATCGTGGTTTCTGGGCCTGCATGGACACTCTTAGAGATATGGAATATCTTACCAAATTATGGGAAACAGACAAGTCAAAATGGAAAATCTGGTAGTACATCATGTTTAATAATATTTATAATAAACGAAAAGTTCTTGTAACAGGTCATACAGGATTTAAGGGTTCATGGATGGTCGTATGGCTTTTACAATTTGGCGCTGAAGTTACCGGTTATTCTCTGTCTCCTCCCACAGAACCAAATCATTATGATCTTTTTGATTTTAATATAGATATAGATTCAATTATTGGAGATGTGGAAGATGGAAAAAAGCTAAAAAAAATATTCAAGGAGAAACAACCTGAGATAGTTTTTCATCTTGCTGCTCAACCCATTGTAAGGTTTTCATATAGAAAACCTGCTGAGACTTTTTCTACAAATGTTATGGGTTCTGTTAATGTTCTGGAAGCTGTAAGGGAAACCGGGTCAGTTCGTGCTTTAATCAATGTTACCAGTGACAAATGCTATGAAAACAAGGAATGGGTGTGGGGGTATCGAGAGGATGATTCTTTGGGAGGATATGATCCCTATAGTGCATCAAAGGGTTGTGTTGAAATAATAACAAACTGCTGGCGAAAATCTTTTTTTAATATTGAAGAATACGGAAAAAAACACGATACATTGCTTGCAACCGTTCGAGCAGGAAATGTTATAGGAGGTGGTGATTGGGCCATTGATCGGCTCATTCCTGATATGATGCGTGCTGCCAGTCGAAAAGAAGCTTTAATATTAAGAAATCCCAAAGCCACCCGTCCATGGCAGCATGTTTTGGAACCTCTTAGCGGATATTTTCTTCTTGGACAAAAACTTCTGGAAGGAAAAAGTAAATTTGCTCAGGCATGGAACTTTGGTCCCTCTGCAGAAGATAATATTACAGTTGAAGAAATTGCAGAACAAGCTAAACAAATCTGGCCTGATCTTGTATATAAAGTTGAAAATCCTTTTGAACAACCTCATGAAGCAGGTATGCTTAAGCTTGATTGTTCTAAGGCAAGAACAGAATTGAACTGGAAACCTGTATGGAATGGAAGCATTGCACTTGAAAAAACAGTTCAGTGGTACAGGTCTTTTTATGAGTCAAAGGAAATAAAAACACTGGAGGATATTAATCATTATATTGAAGATACAAAGCGCAAAAACAATCTCTGGGCTGAATAATGAAATTTATCAGAACACCATTGGCAGGAGCATATGTTATTGAACTTGAGTCATTTAACGATGATCGGGGATTTTTTACCCGTACATTCTGTCAGGAAGAATTTAATAAAATAGGATTTGAAGGACAGATTGTTCAGATTAATGATTCTCTTACAAGGAAAAGAGGAACTGTTCGAGGCTTACATTATCAAATTCCTCCTGCAAGTGAGATAAAAATTATACGATGTATTCAGGGAAAGGTCTTTGATGTAATGGTGGATCTTAGATCAGGTTCACATACTTTTATGAAATGGTATGCCGTTGAATTATCTGAAGATAATTTTAGAATGGTCTATATTCCACAAGGGTTCGCACATGGTTTCCAGACTCTTGCTGACAATGCAGAATTAATTTATCATCACTCTGATTTTTACAGACCGGAATTTGAAAGGGGCATCAGATATAATGATCCTTTCCTGACAATACAATGGCCACTGCCTCCGATTATGATTTCCCTAAAAGATCGGCAATACATGCTAATTGACAATAATTTTAAAGGAATTGAATTATGAACTGTCGTTTCTGCAATAAAAAATTGGAACACGTCTTCATTGATCTGGTAAACTCACCACCTTCAAACTCTTTTTTGACCTGTGAACAACTGAACGAACCGGAACTATTCTATCCGCTTAAACTTTTTCTCTGTGATTCCTGCTTTCTTGTACAGATAGATGAGTACAAAAAATCAATGGATATTTTTAATTCTGAGTATGTTTATTTCTCGTCTTTTTCAACTTCCTGGCTGTCACACGCAAAAAAGTATGTTGATATGATGGTGGAAAGATACGATTACAGTAAAGAGAGCCAGATTATTGAGATTGCATCAAATGACGGCTATCTTCTTCAATATTTTAAAGATAGAGGAATACCTGTTCTGGGTATAGAGCCGGCAGAAGGAACAGCTATTGAAGCCAGAAAAAAAGGGATTGAAACGATTGGGAAATTTTTTGGACGTAGATTAGCTCAAGAACTTACCGATAATAGCAAAAAAGCTGATTTACTGATTGGAAACAACGTCCTTGCCCATGTACCAGACCTACATGACTTTGTTGGGGGACTCAAAATTGTCTTGAAACCGGAAGGCATAATCACAATGGAATTTCCCCATATAATGCGGCTTGTTGATGATTGTCTTTTTGATATAATTTATCATGAACATTTTTCCTACCTCTCATTCATGACTGTTCGCTCAATATTTAAACATCACGGACTTGAATTATTTGATGTTGAGGAACTTCCTACACAGGGAGGATCTTTAAGAGTTTTTGCAAAGCACGTTGAGGATCAAACAAAACAAATTTCAGAGAATATCGAAAAACAATTGAAAAAAGAGTTATCAAAAGGTCTTGATTCAATTAGTTATTATTCTGACTTTCAAAACAAAGCTGACAAAATCAAGTACGATCTGCTCAATTTTCTCATGGAGCAGAAACAAATCGGCCACAAAGTGTCAGCATATGGTGCAGCCGCCAAAGGGAATACACTTCTGAACTACTGTGGGATAAGAAAAGATTTAATTCCATTTGTAGTTGATATATCTCCTTATAAACAGGGAAAATATTTGCCTTGCAGCCATATAAAAGTTGTAAGTGAATCTGAAATAAATCTATACAAACCTGACTTTGTTTTGGTTTTACCCTGGAATATCAAAGATGAAATAATGGCACAACTGGATTATATCAGAAAATGGGGCGGAAAGTTTGTGACCGCCATTCCTCAATTTACAATTTATGAATAATAGAATTTTTTATACTAAACCTTCCATTACAGAGCTTGAGATTAGTTATGCCATGGATGCTGCAACTAATGGTTGGGGAGATAAATGTTATGAATACATTAATCTTTTTGAACAAGCCTTTTGCAAACATCTCGGAGTTAAATATGCTATAGCAACCTCCAGCTGTACAGGCGCATTGCATATGGGGTTATCTGCATTAAATATAGGCCCGGGAGATGAAGTTATTCTTGCTGATATTAATTGGATTGCCTCTGCTGCCCCAATAGTCCATCTCGGTGCAAAACCGGTTTTGGTTGATGTTTCACCTGATAGCTGGTGCGTTGATCCTTCTGCAGTTGAAGCATCGATCACCACAAAAACGAAAGCTATTTTAGCTGTTCATATTTATGGTAACCTCTGCGAGATGGACACTTTGCTTGAAATAGGAAAGCATTATAATATTCCAGTTATTGAAGATGCAGCAGAAGCAATTGGATCTATCTATCATGGTAAATACGCTGGCAGTATGGGGGCATTCGGGGTATTTTCTTTCCATGGAACAAAGACAATAACTACCGGGGAAGGAGGTATGTTTGTTACAAACAACAAAGATATCTATGATCAGGTTCTCACGCTCAGCAATCATGGTCGAACACCAGGGGAGACCAGGCAGTTTTGGCCAAACATGGTTGGTTTTAAATATAAGATGTCAAATATACAGGCAGCAATTGGTTGTGCTCAGATACAACGGATTGATGAGTTGATCAAAGGAAAACGCCGAATATTCAAAACATATGAAAAATTTCTTTCATCACTGCCTATTAAAATGAATCCTGAACTTGATGGAACTGTTAATGGTTTTTGGATGCCCACAATAGTTGTAGATTCTTCTGTTCCCTTTGTTCGTCAAGATCTTTTAGATCATTTCAGAGAAAATAATATTGATGGAAGAGTATTTTTCTGGCCGTTGAGCATGTTGCCTGCATTTGAAACCAATTTTCAAAACAAGGTCAGTTATAGCCTTTTTGAAAGGGCTATAAATTTGCCATCCTATCAGGATCTTACAGATGAGGAAATGGAGCAGGTTACTGATATAGTAAAAAAATATTTAATCTGCCAGGGGAAAAAATGAAAACAAGCACAAGTGTCATGATAGCAGGAATTGGTGGAGCCTCACTTGGTACTGAAATAATGAAATGTCTTGTTTTGGCAGGTAAGTATGAGATCTTTGGATGTGATATTTCTGCAACTGCCTATGGTTTATACGAAAAATCATTCAGAAAAACTTTCAAGATTGACCGCGATAATTACATAATGTCAGTTATTAATGCTTGCAAACAGGCAGGTTCTTCGTGGCTGATACCCGGTGGGGAGCAGCCCATGGTATTGCTGGGGGAGGATCAACAAAAACTTGAAACTTACGGGATTCACCTTGTTGCCAATTCAAAAGAAATTATTAGAACTTTCAGCAATAAATCCACAACTTTTAATATCCTTGATTCTTTTGGAATTCCGATTCCTAATACAGTTTTAGTGGAAGGAGATGTTGATCTGGAAAGTTTTGGAATGCCTTGTATTATAAAACCAAGTACCGGTTCAGGTGGTAGTACAATGGTTTTTTTTGCAACAAGCATTGATGAAGCTATGATTTATTCGGAGTTTATTCGCCGTATGGGCGGAACTCCAATTGCACAAGAATACATACCAGATGATGAAGGAGAATATACAGTAGGAGTTCTTTCCTGGCCTGATGGAGAACTTGCTGGATCCATTGTTTTGCAAAGAGTATTGGAAGCAAAGCTCTCTGTAGCAATGCGTGGCCGTGGAGGAGTTATTTCCAGTGGATACACTCAGGGTTATATAGGTGATTTTCCTCATATAAAAAGGCAGGCAGAAGCCATTGCAGTGGCTTTAGACAGCCGTGGACCTATAAATATTCAAGGCCGGATGCGAAATAATATTTTTTTACCATTTGAAATTAATCCACGCTTTTCAGCGTCCACTTATCTGCGGGCGATGGCCGGATTTAACGAAGTAGATCTGTTTCTTAGTTTTTTGATTTCAGGTGAAAAAAAACACATAGACAATATTTGTAACGGATTTTATTTGCGCAGTTTAATTGAGAAATATATTCCCATGGAGCAAATTGTTTCATGATTCGCTGGATCACATCATTTCTTGGCACTGCGCCTGCATCATCTTTAATTCTTGAATCAGGACAACAGCTGTTAGATGTTCGTGAATTAATAGATAGCGATAGCAATCACATTGAATTAATCCAAAACAAAATTGAAGAAGGATTGGAACTTCTGCGAAAAGGTTATACAGTGATTATAGGTTGCGATTATGGTATCTCCAGAAGTAACGCCATTGCTGCAGGCCTGCTTTCCGTATATCAAAAAATATCATTTAATGATGCTGTCAATCAAGTTATTAGTGCTACTGGAGAGGATGATATCAAGCTTGGACCACTAAATACCGTTCGCATGTCTTTAGAAATGACAGAAATGAAACGTACCAGCAACACTAGAATCTTAATTATCGGGGGATCGGGGTTAGTAGGTTCTGCTTTGCAGACTATGCTTGCAAAAAAATGGTCCGTATTTGCTCCGATAAAAAGAGATACAGATCTTCTTCATGGAGCTGTACAGCTCGACTTGACAGTCAGGGAATTGAAAATTACTCACCTTATTCATCTTGCGAACCCTGCTGTTTATACATCAATTCGTGCAATGGGCGAGAGTATGGTCATGTTGAGGAACGCTATTGATGTTTGTGAGTCAAATGATCTTCATTTAATTTATCCTTCATGTGGAGAAATCTACTCAGGTTATAGCAGTTTAGGTGTTATGGCGGATGAAAAATTACCACCAAAACCGAAAGGGGTTTCTGGAGAAACAAAGTGGTTATGTGAATTATTGATTGACTATCATCGCAAAAACAGAAAACTTTTATGTGGTTTATTGCGGTCGGCTGTATTGTATGGTTCAAATAAATATCGCCCTAAATTCCTTTATACATTTATAGATAAAGCACGTTCAGGAAAAACTATTTATACCCATGAATATCGAAATGGATTTCCGGGGATTGATATTATGCATGTTTGTGATTTTTGTACAGCTATATCTAAAGCTATTGATAAAAACTTTGTCGGTAACCTTAATCTGGGAACGGGCAGATTGGTCACAACAAGAGACATGGCTATTATGATTAGAGAATTTATGGGTTCTAAAAGTTTAATTGAGAGTATAAAAATTGATGATGATGCTCCTAATATTGCCATGGAAAGTTCCAAGGCCTTCAATCTATTTTCCTGGAAGCCGATAATTTCTTTTGAAGAAGGGATTAAGAACTTACTTTCGAGTTATTTATATAGAATTTAATAGGTCATGATTCTAACAGGAGATCCAATATGAAAGAATTGTCTAAGGAAAAAAAACGACAGGAAGAATATCCCTGGCAGAGATCCAAATATCATACAGACTATAACAGCGTGCTGGCTTATTATAAGGTATTGTCATGTCTTGAACATGCAAGAGGAGAATCACTATTAGATCTGGCTTGTGGTGATGGTTTAATTACTTCCATGTTTTCCAGTAGATTTAAAACAATTGTAGGTGTAGATGCATCATCAACTCATATAGCAGAGGCAAGAAAACGATTGCCAACAGCACGATTTTATGACAGCCTTATTGAAGAATTTGAAATTGCGGATCAATTTGACTCAGTTTTCCTGCTCGATATTTTGGAACATGTTGTAGACCCAGTATTTTTATTACAGAAAGCTGCAAGTTTTTTGACTGATGATGGAATCTTGATTGTACATGTTCCAAATTCGCGAGCCATCAATCGTCGACTCGCTGTTCTTATGGGAACTCTTTTATCATGCGAAGAGTTATCACCATTTGATATTAATGTTGCCGGGCATCGACGTTCTTACAACATGGACATTTTAATTAGAGATGTTAAATCTGCAGGATTGAATATAGCATCATCAGGTGGAATTTTTTACAAAATGCTTTCAACATCACAAATGGATTGGTTTTTAAAGAATGGATTATGGGAAGAAGGGGGATTCGGTTGGGGTAGAGTAGGAGCAGAAAAGGAAAAAGATTGGAAGAAAGAGTTCTGCCGGGCTTGCTATGAATTGGGTAAGGAACAACCTGATGATTGCAACGTCATTTATATCTGCGCCACAAGGAGGTAATTTTATTTTGTCTGAAAAAGTGTTGAAATCAGGTGTAAATCCATCGGAGGATTTTCATTTTCAGGTGTTAAAAAATATACAAGATCTCGAAAACGATTCTGTTCTTCATGAAACCACCCTTTCTTGGATCAAAAAATCTAATGTTCATGGTTATACCTATAACTTTAATTGGCTTTCCCGTCCCATTATCCAGTACCCACAAGATATTGTGGCCGTTCAGGAATTAATCTGGCAGGTTAAACCTGACCTTATTATTGAAACTGGTATTGCTCATGGGGGTTCATTGATTTTAAGTGCTTCCATGCTGGCGCTGATAGATTATTGCGAAGCCGTGGAGAATCAATTTGTGCTTGATCCAAAAGCTAACAATTACCGCAAAGTTATTGGCATAGATATTGATATTCGTTCCCATAACAGAGCAGCTATTGAGGCCCATCCCCTTGCACACAAGATCGACATGATGGAAGGATCCAGTATTGATCCCCAAATTATTGCACGGATATATAAATATGCTGAAAACTTTAAAAATATCCTCGTTTGCCTTGATTCCATGCATACCCATGATCATGTGCTTGCCGAACTGGAGGCTTATGCCCCGTTGACTGGTAAAGGCAGCTACTGTATTGTTTTTGACACACTTATAGAAGATATGCCTGAAGGGATGTTTTCCAACCGTCCATGGAACAAAAAAAATAATCCCAAAACTGCTCTCCGGAAATACCTGCATATTTTAAAAGAAGAGGGTCGATACGCAATAGACGGGTCTCCTCTTAATTTTGAAATCGACAAAACAATTGAGAAGAAACTTCTAATCACTGTTGCCCCCGAAGGATATCTCAGGAGAATTTGATTAAAATCCCCACAGAAATTAAATTGTCAAATAGTGAAAAAACAGCGCATTCGGAAGTGGAATTAAAATTTTGAATAATAAAGATGAACATATTCATGTAAGAGATGAAAACGAGAATTGGACAACCATCCTTGAACCGAGCAGAGGATGGTTTAACTTAAACCTTAAAGAATTATGGTATTACCGTGATTTAATAGCACTTTTTGTACGCCGTGATTTCGTTGCAGTCTACAAACAGACAATCCTTGGTCCATTATGGTTTTTGATTCAGCCTATCTTTTCCACAATTGTTTTTACTGTCATCTTTGGCAGAATTGCCAATATTCCTACTGATGGAATTCCCCCAATGTTATTTTATATGGCAGGGATTGTTTCATGGAACTATTTCTCCAGTTGTTTGAC
>CAYSBW010000014.1:0-41768 GCA_964429485.1 uncultured Syntrophorhabdaceae bacterium | reverse complement strand
TGTTCAATGGAGATAGTTGAATTCAAGAATGTCATACCTGAGGGTTTGTAAAGTTGATAAATTCCCTGAGGGATTATATTGAAATAATGAAGGTAAAAGACAGGGTCCTTGAGATTAAGGACCCTGTCTCAAGGGAGGATATCCCTGAACTTATCGAAAAGCTTTCGGATATCAAAAAGATTTTGCTCTTTGAGCATATTGATGGTTATGATTGCAGGCTTGTAGCAAACTGCATTCCATCCTTGGATGTGTTTAGTGTTTTAATGGGGGGTGTTTCAAACCCGGGTGAAGCATTCCTTGAGGGAACCAAAAAAGTTTATAAAAAAATATCTGTAGAACGCTTTGGTCTTTCAACAATGGACGTGCGTAACAAGGACCTTCTTGATGTTTTGCCTGTTTTAAAACATTATGAAGGGGATTCGGCGCCGTTTATTACGTCAAGTGTTATATCTTCCATTGATCCTGATACAGGATTTATAGGTCGTGGAGTACACCGAATGGAGTATCGAGGCAAGAATTTCCTTGGAGTTACGTTACTCAATCCTCCACTTGGTGATATTTACAAAAAATATCGTGAACGACACGAGAAAATGCCTATTACAGTATCATTGGGTGTCGATCCTTTGCTGTTTATCTCAATGGCATTAAAAGCATCATGGGGTGCCGATAAGATTGAAACTGCCGGCGGATTGAGAGGGAAAGGGATCGAGGTGATTTCTTCCTATGATTCGTCCATAGATGTACCTGCCGGATGTGAGTTTTATCTGGAAGGGTTTGTTACTATGGAGAAAGGAATGCAAGATGGTCCAATGGGAGAAATAAGTGGATATTATCTGAGTTTAAAAGAAACACCAACAGTTGAGATTCACAGATTGACTCGCAGGGAATCCCCAATTTACCATGCCTTGCTACCGACAAGTGCTGAGGCGGATTTATATCTTGTTTTTGTAAGCAGTGCACATATTGAAGAAAATGCAAAAAAACTTTTTCCTTTTATAACAAAAATAACATTTATTAGAAAGACATTCGGATCATCTGTTGTGGTTAATGTTGGAAGTACTGAAAGATTCAAGATAAGAAGTCTTATAATGTTTCTACTTTCATTTCCAATGATAAAAAAAGCTGTGATAGTGGATGATGATGTTGATGCTGAAGATCTGAGAGATGTTGAATGGGCAGTTATCACGAGAAGTTCGGCCAGTGAAGATATGATAATAGTGAATGGGCTTCAAGGGCAGCCTATAGATCCTCAGGCAGAGGGCGGCAATGGTGTAACAAAAATAGGATTTAATGCCACCGTTCAGGGAAAATCTATTAAAGACCGGGCCCATGTAGTAAAGGGGGATAGTGAAAGGATAGGGAAGATTCTCAATCTCATCGAGAGGTAATGAATGAGCAAGCTGATTGTCGGTATCGCAGGCGCAACTGGTGTGGTTTATGGTGTGAGGGTTTTGGAATCGCTTCGGAAGGTGGGAGTAGAAACACATCTTGTGGTAACAGAATCAGCAGTAAGAAACCTCGAAATTGAGACAGAACATAATCAGCAATCTCTCGAAAAGTTAGCAGATGTGGTATATGATATTAAAGATATTGGAGCAGCGATAGCAAGCGGGTCCTTTAAAGTGGACGGAATGATCGTTGCTCCATGTACAATAAAGACATTATCCGCAATTGCAAACTCTTTCAACTATAACCTCCTTGTAAGAGCAGCCGATGTAACCCTCAAAGAAAGAAGAAAACTTGTCCTCCTTGTAAGGGAAACTCCTGTGCATAGCGGTCATCTTGAATTAATGCTGAAAGTTACGAATATGGGTGGAATTATCATGCCACCTGTACCTGCTTTTTACCACATGCCCAGGACTATAGATGATATAATAAATCAGACTGTTGGTAAGGCTCTTGATATGTTTTCAATCGAAGCCCATCTTTTTAGAAGATGGGGAAACCAGGAGGTATAAGGGATACGATATCCTGAATAAATGAAGATAAAAGGCAAAGTAATAAAAGGGATAGGTGAGTCAAAAGGATTTCTTTCTATTGACTGGGTAGACAGACAACTTAATGAAAAACTCAAATTTGAACCTTTTAAGGGCACCTTGAATATAGAGCTTGATGACGTAGAGACACAGGTACTTTTAAAGGAGAGGGCTAGAGAAAGGCTGGTTCATCAGACAGAGGGTTTTTGTGATGCAGTACTGATAAAGGGTGTGATAGATGAGAAATATCAGTGCGGAGTTGTTATTCCCCTTGTAGAAAATTATGATGGAAGACTGATTGAAATTGTTGCGCCAGTACATTTGAAAGATGCACTTGGAATAAAAGATGGAGATGAAGTAGCATTAGAGCTGGAACTATAGCAGTGAAAGTTAATTTTTGAATTATTTGACCATATTAATTTTATACCTATTTATTTTTTAATGCCCTGCTTGCTATCAGAAACTGTATTATAGAATGTACAAAAAAGTACTGAAAAAAATATTACTTGTTTGATTGCAATTTTTTTTCAGTACTTTAAATTTATTTTCCGGCCTTGATAAGTCTTTCTTTAATTTAATCGTTTAGCCTGTCCAGTGTTTCAAAATATGCCTCAATCCTTGTTCGTATCTGAGTTTCAGAATAGAATCTCTGATCACCCATATCACTTTCAAATACAAGTGCCGGTATACCGGTCTTTTTTGTAAGGATATCCTTTAGTGTAGGTACGGCAAAAGAAACCGCCTTGCAACTTCTGTTCATAAACATAATCATACCATTCATCGAGTATTTTTTAAAAAGATCTGTTGCCATATCAGCTCTATCTTCAATTGTCGAGTTGGAAAATCTTGATACATAATTTTCAGCAAGTGTAACAAGAGGATCCTTGTTAAGATCGAATTCAAAGCTCCATGCATGAACATAGAGCGATGTAAGTATAACGCCCCCATATGATCCGAGAAGCTTTGCATGGTCGCTGAATTTAAACCAGACTGGAAGATTTTCCCAATAAAGGCGATATTTTTCTTTTTCTTTAGGGAGTACACCTATACCTTTATCAACTTTGGCCTGAATCTCGTCGCATAGAGTCTGATAGTAATCAACGCATTCCTGTGTTCCTCTCCGGTATACTGCTATAGCCATTCCGATAAGAGCATCAAAGATGCTGATTGGCGATGGTTTGTACTGCGCCATGTCGAGGAATTTTCTGTACAGGATGCTTGATTGTGCAGAGTATTTCATTACTTCCTTCAATCTGTCATAATCGAATTTTTTCTTAGTTACTTCTTCAAGGAAACTTATCAGTTCCTTGAGTTGGGTTACACAATATTTTACGATTTCTTCCCGGGCTTTTTTATCCATTATATATTCAGGGGTATCGAAGATAAAGACAGGAAGATTTCCTTTTCTTGCAAGGACTTGAAACCATTTTGTAAGTGTAAAACACTGGGAATTACATGCAAGAAATATATCAGGTTCAGGAATGCCTTTGGTTACCGTTACACCTGTTTTTCTGTAAGCCAGATCACTACGTGCATAGGCGCACAAATGATTTGTGTAGCCCATGCTTTCAACTAGCGAACAAAGCTCTGCGCCCCTTTTTGCAGTTAAATTTGCCACTGAGTGATTTTCAGGATAGATGGGGATGATGTCGTGGGCGACGAAAAGCTCAACCGGTGATATTGCCGTTGAGTACCCAATTAGTTTGCCTATTTCATGAGCATGAAATGCTTCGTCCATATATTCTTCAGTAATTTTTTTTGACATCTCTTTAGATGTTAATTTTTCGCTCATAAAGATCCTCCTTTCAAGGATTCGAAGAATGCCTGAAGCCTCGTTCTAACATGGGAAAGAGACAAAGTCTGATATTCAGTATCCAGTGTATGTATTGGTATACCCTCTTTTTTTATCATTTGTTTAAGATCAGGCAAATCATATTCCTGAGATTCGCAAAATTCGATATGAATATATATAATAGCCTTTGCACCACTTTTGTTGTATAAATCCTTAACTTCTTCGAAGTTTCTATAAACATTGTCGTGTATTGGTGAAAAAAATCCTCTTTGAAAGTGTCTTTCTGTGAGTGCATCTAAAGGATTACCCTTGGTAGGGACAGTTCCCTGTAGATAACGAGTTCCTACAAGAAGGGTATCAGCTACAACATTGAGCTTTATTTCATCAAAAAGGTCATATATTTCAGGTGGATCGCAGGTGATACCTGCAAGCACTACATCAGTGTAGTCATCATTTTTTCCATTTAATTGCAGACCAGTCAGGATTTTTGTCAGACTCCTGTTAAATTCTGCCTTATCAACCTGCTGTGATAATTTTATTAATGCAAATAGTTCATGGTTGGTCAAGGCTTCCGGATTTTTCTTTTTAATGTCATATATCTCCTTTAGCAAGGTCTTGTTCTTGTTATGTATTTCAATTGCTTCCCAAAGGTTTTCTTCTGTGATGTTTTTTCCAGACCATGCTGAAAGTGATGATATAATTCTTTCAATTTCCTTTTTTACCCAATAATGCGCGCTGGGCCTATCAATCTGTCGGGGTGCAAGATAGCTTTCCACATATTTTCCCGGTGAGTTGATCCTCCATATATCGGATAAATGCTGTGTTGTATCACAGACCTGAGGCAAAACAAAACCATCAAAAAGGTTTCCTTCATAACTCAAGACAATTTCAAGGTTACTTCTTGCCAGAGAGCATGCATTATCCGGCAAATGACTCGGAGCTTTTTTTAATGGTTTATTGGTGCCCATGATTGTTACAGGTAAAAAACCAAAGGCATATATAACTTCTTCAGGAACATCAGCAAAGGTGCTGCCTATTGCTTTTTTGTCTTTATCCTTTATCCATTGTCCTATGGACGGGTAAGGATCTTTTGCATATTTTACCACTTCTTCAATATTTAAATTGTCCCACATAAAACCTCCAAATGGACAAGTGATTTTGACACATTATAAAAAAACACTTTTCTTATTGTCAAGGGATGAAATATCAGCAATAAGATAACATAAAAATGGTTTTGATATTCAGGCTAATAGAGTTACAGTATCTGAAATACAAAGAGAAAAGAAATATCCTCTTTGTATTTCAGCAGTTATCCTTTTTATCCTACTTTAAATATTATTGAAGCCCCTGTATCACCTGCTGCACAACCGGTCCAGAGGCAGTAGCCTCCCCCGAGTATTACAGCTTCTTCGAGCATTTCTGCAATTATCCTTCCTGCTGTCGGGGCTTGTGGATGCCCATAGATGATGGAAGATCCGTAATTATTCATGATCATAACATCAATACCCATCTTTTTGGCAAAATTAAGATCGTTTGTTGCAAAAGGATTGTGGCTTTTAATAACTTTCATATCAGAAATTTTCAGGCCTGCATTGTCCAGAGCCATTTCGGCAGCAGGTACAGGTGCGGCAGCCATAAAACCTGGAGCTACACGGGAGAACCCGAAAGATACCATTTTTATCTCAATGCCGGGATCAGCACTGAGTTTTTTTGCCATATCACGTGTGGTTATTATAAAGCCGCAGTTACCATCGGCAGGGTATGTTTGTGTTCCGAAGCTGTGCACTCCTTCCTTCTCAGTTGGTGCCAATTTTGCGAGACCTTCAGCTGTGGTAGGGGTTACACCTTCGTCAGTTTCAATCAGTCTGTTATGTTTCTTTGAGACCTTTACTTCTGCAGGGAACATGTAGCGTTTCTGAAATGCTCTGTCATTAGCGAGAGCCATTTGATACTGTTCATAACGTCTTAATACCAGTTCATCACATTGTTCTTTTGTTATTCCTACTGCTTTTGCCACATTTTCGGCAGTTTGAACCATTTTTAGAGGAGGGTTGACGTTAGGATCTCTGTTGAAGCTGTCCATTACCCAGTTTTCGCTGAGAACTTCTCCACCGGGGCCCATGGGGTTTGGCCATACCGTGTGGGCGCTGTTAGATGTGCGATCTGTCATAAGTCCGAAAGCTACCTTTAAAGCTCCGAATTCTACAGAAAGAGAAGCCAGGTTGATGACAGTGCTGGATGTAGTACATGCCTGGCTGACCATAAGCCCGGGTAAAAATTTCTTATTATCAGTTAACATCCCTGCTGCCCAGTTATGGCTATAAAAGAGGTGAGGCTGATGTATACTGATTCCAAAGTACAAATAATCAATTATGGCCGGATCGATTTTTTTCTTTTCCAGAAACCATCTTCTCGCTGTTTTTGCACCCAGTTCAATCGAATTTTCATTCTGCATACTTCCCTGCCAACGACAAAATGGTGTTGAATAATAGCCGTTGTAGGGTATGTACACCTTCTCAAAAGTTTTCATATAACTCCCTCCTGATTATTTTATTTTAGCTGTGAAAGATTCAAAAAATACATTTTTTCTTGAAGTTTCCTTGAATTTTTCTGCAAAACAGATATTTTTTTTGAAAATGGAAAATATACTGTTTGCAGATAAGAAGAATAATATCTTATCTGATACGTGATCATCAGCTCCCCTGCATCTCATTTATTTTTGAAAACAGGTTTTCTTTTTTCTGTAAATGCCTGAAACCCTTCTTTTCCATCTTCGGAGGTGTAAGTAAGGACAAAGCAGTCATTTTCAAAATTAATTGCTGATTGAAGATCCATATTCATTCCTTTATCGATGGAATTTTTTAGAAGAGTTAACGCTACTGCAGGTTTTGATGCAAGTTTTTTTGCCCAGACTTTCGATTCTTCCAATACAGCTTCTTTTGTTACAACTTTATTTACCAGACCCATGCGGTATGCTTCTTCGCCGTTCACAGTATCGCCCATAAAAAGAAGTTCCTTTGCCTTTGCTGTTCCGATAAGCCGGGGGAGTCTCTGTGTGCCCCCTGAGCCTGGTATAATCCCCAAATTTACCTCAGGACATCCGATACTTGCATCATTTGCCGCAATTCTGATATCGCAGGCGAGAGCGATTTCACAGCCACCTCCGAAAACAAAACCGAATAGAGCAGCTATAGTAGGCTTTTGAACTCCTGCAATTTTATCAAGTGCTTTTCTGACAATTCTTGTAAATGCAAAACAATCTGGTATTGATTTTCCGGCGACTTCTTTTACATCCAGACCTGCTGCGAAGGCTTTTTCACCACTACCTGTTATTATGATTACTTTGATTGAGTTGTCTTCTTCGAGTTCACAAAAGGCATTGTGAAGATCTTTATATGTTTGAATGTTCAAGGAATTGACAGGTGGTCTGTTCAGTTTGACTACAGCGATTTCCTGATCTTTTTCAATTAATAAAGTTTCATACACCATGACAGTCTCCTTTTAAGTTTATAGTATAGCAAATACGTTGTACATTTTTTCATTAACAGTGAAAATCTTTTTTGAGCACATCCTCGAATTATAGCCGATAGTAGTATACATTATCAGTTTCTAACTTACTCTCTCATTAGTTTATTGTCAATAAAAATTAAAATACTGTAATATCCAAAAGTTATACATAATTCTAAAATAAAATTGCATACAAAAACAGTTATCTGCAAAATGGAAAAACTTTATCCCTGATTTGTCGTTTGATATAGCTTCAGGTGTTAGACTATTCTGTATAAACACGCTTATTATGCTGTAAGAGGTTTAAATCGTTCGTGTTCAAATCAGGATCTGTGAAAGCTTAAAACTGGAATTTACTTGATTATTTGTGAAAAAATTATAGAATAATAGGTTCATGGATAAAAATTCATTAAAAACTGTAGCCAGAGAATTTTATAAATATTTGGATGTTGAGAAGGGAGTATCCCATAATACAAAAAGAGCATATAAAGGGGATATAGAGGGTTTTTTAGAATTTGTTGAGAAAAGCTCCTTTAATGTAATGGATCATCGTATTATTCGGGCCTATATTGTTGATATATATAAATCTTTGAGGAAATCTTCACTGTCGAGGAAAATATCTTCTATAAAAGTATTTTTTAAATTTATGAAAAAAAAAGGCTTTATCGAGGAAAATACAGCGCTGGTTATTAAGAACCCGAAAGTTGAGAAACATCTCCCTAAATTTTATACAATTGACGAAATGTTTCACTTTCTTGACTATCTTCCCAAAGAAGGCTTGTTAAATACACGAAACAGGGCAATATTTGAGCTTATGTATTCAGCTGGCATGAGAGCTCAGGAAGTCCTGAACGTGAATATCAATGATCTGCACCTTGAAGGAATGTGGGTAAAGGTCAACGGTAAAGGAGGAAAGGAGAGAATTCTACCTTTCGGTGAAAAAGCGAAAAAAGTTATTGAGGAATACCTTGACTTTGTAAAAGAAACAGGTAGATATTCGGCAGCAAACCCTCTATTTATTAATAACAGGGGTGGAAGGCTATCATACAGAGGTTTGTTAAGGATAATGAAGAAACATCAGGTGAATGTACAACTTTTTAAAAATCTCGCACTCCATGGAATAAGACACTCCTTTGCTACTCACATGCTTGACAGTGGCGCTGATTTGAGGAGTATTCAAGAATTGCTCGGTCATGCAAAACTTTCTACAACACAAAAATATACCCATGTTTCTGTTGACAGATTGATGGAGATATACGACAAATCCCACCCGAGAAGGTAAAAATATGGAAGCCACAACAATTTTGTGCATCAGACATAAAGGAGCAGTTGCTATTGGCGGAGATGGTCAAGTTACAATGAACACAACAGTGATGAAGCATACTGCAAAAAAAGTAAGGAAACTGTATAAAGATAAATGTCTTTCAGGTTTTGCCGGAGCAACAGCAGATGCCTTTACACTTTTTGAGAGATTCGAAAAAAAACTTGAGCAATACAATGGAAACATAACAAGGGCATCAGTAGAACTTGCCAAAGACTGGAGGATGGATAGAGCTTTGAGGCAACTCCAGGCTCTCATGATAGTTGCTGATAGTGAACACACACTTATACTTTCAGGGAATGGTGATGTTGTTGAACCTGATGATGGTGTAGCAGCAATCGGCTCCGGAGGCCCCTATGCCCAGGCAGCAGCGAGAGCTCTTATAAAATATACTGATTTATGTGCGTCTGATATTGTGAAAGAGTCCATGCTCATTGCCTCTGAGATATGTATTTATACAAATGACAGGATTATTATAGAGGAGCTGTAGATGAAGATATTGACCCCAAGGGAAATAATGGAAGAATTGAACCGGTACATCATTGGACAGGAAAAGGCAAAAAAAGCTGTCTCTATAGCTCTCCGGAATAGATGGAGAAGGCAGATGATACCAAACGAACTCAGAGATGAAGTAGCTCCTAAAAATATTATTATGATAGGGCCTACAGGTGTGGGCAAGACGGAGATTGCAAGAAGACTGGCAAAATTGGCAGGTGCACCTTTTTTAAAAATAGAGGCTACAAAATTTACTGAAGTAGGTTATGTAGGCAGAGATGTGGAATCCATGATCAGAGATTTAACTGAGCTATCCATAAATATGGTAAAAAAAGAAGAGCAGGAACTTGTTAAAGAAAAGGCTACGGGTATGGCTGAAGAGAGGATCCTTGACATATTGTTACCACCGGTTAAAAAATTGCCTGATATAAAAAACGGTCAGGAACAGGAAGATGCATCAAGGGAAAAGATGAGATCCCGTTTCAGGGAAGGAAAGTTAAACGAGAGACTTGTTGAGATGGATGTTCCGGAACGTGGACTTCCAATGATTGAAATATTTTCAGCTTCTGGAATGGAAGAAATGGATATGCAGATAAAGGATTTGTTCGGGAATATAATCCCGAAGAAAACGAAAAAAAGAAAAGTTAGAGTAAAAGATGCATACGAAATTCTAATACAGGAAGAATCAAAGAAATTGATTGATATGGATAAAGTTGTAAAAGATGCGATCGAAAGGGTTGAACAATCAGGTATTATCTTCCTTGATGAAATTGATAAGATAGCAAGCCGTGATCATACACATGGACCGGATGTGTCCCGGGAAGGTGTTCAAAGGGATATATTGCCGATTGTTGAAGGAACTACGGTTACCACAAAATACGGTATGGTTAAAACAGACCACATCCTGTTTATTGCTGCCGGAGCTTTTCATATGTCAAAACCTTCAGATCTCATACCCGAACTTCAGGGTAGATTTCCTATAAGAGTTGGTCTTGAACCTCTTACAAAGGAAGATTTTTTCAGAATTATTACAGAACCTGATAATGCCCTTATAAAGCAGTACAGGGCTCTTCTTGCAACAGAGGATATGGAGCTGGATTTTCAAAAAGAGGCTATTGAAGAAATTACCGAAATATCACAGAAGATTAATGAGATGACAGAGAATATAGGTGCACGGAGGCTTTATACAGTCATGGAGAAGCTTCTTGAAGATATATCCTTTTCAGCGCCTGATATGAAAGAAAAAAAGATTGCTATTACAAAAGCATATGTAAGAGAGAAACTTGGAGAATTCCTGGAAAAGGAAGATTTAAGCAGATATATACTATAAAAAAGTTTGCTTAGGATTGCTTGTTGAAACAATTGTGACGCTGATAAACGAAGGATGGCCTTTGATTTACGAACAATGATTTAAGTTATGTTATTAATGGAGTTAATATGAGTGAGAAAATAAAGATACTCTTGGAAGCATTGCCATATATTAAAACTTTTTCAGGTTCAACTTTTGTAGTTAAATATGGCGGGGCAGCCATGGAGGAAGAAAGTTTAAAGAAAGAATTTGCCAGGGATATGGTTTTGCTGAAATATGTTGGTATCAATCCGGTAATTATTCACGGGGGTGGTCCAGAAATTGGAAGATTGTTGAGAGACTTGAAGATAGAGACAAAATTTGTGGATGGACTCCGTGTAACTGACGAAAAGACTCTTGAAGTGGTCGAAATGGTTTTATCGGGACATATCAACAAGGAGATTGTGAAGAACATATGTGATGCCGGGGGCAGAGCAATCGGTATTTCCGGAAAGGATGGTAAACTTCTTACAGCAAAAAAGGTTGCAAGAAATGATATCGGTCTGGTTGGAGAGATTGTTGATGTTAATGTGGACCTGATCAAAAGCATGAGCGCACGTGGTTACATCCCCATTATTGCACCTATTGCTTATGGAATAGATGGAAATTCCTATAATATTAATGCAGATACTGCCGCAGGAAGCATTGCAAAGGCCCTTGCTGCGGAAAAGTTTATATTACTGACAGATGTCAAAGGTGTTCTTGACAAAAAAGGAGAATTGCTTTCGACTTTAAAAGAATCTGAAATAGAAACTCTTGTAAAAGACAAGACAATATCAGGAGGTATGTTGCCCAAGGTTGACTGTTGTATCAATGCACTTCAGGGTGGCGTAAGAGGAGCGCATATTATCAATGGAAAGATTGCCCATGCAATTCTCCTTGAAGTGTTTACAAATTCCGGTATAGGTACCCAAATTACAGGAGGTAAATATTATGCAGGATGAGATTGTTCAAAAAGGCAGACAGTATCTTGCCAATACTTATAACCGCTTTCCTATTGTTATCACAAAAGGCGAAGGTTGCTGGATATGGGATATGAGCGGAAGGAGGTATCTTGACTTTCTATCAGGCATTGCTGTATGCAATTTGGGCCATGTTCACCAGGATGTGCTTGAAGGCCTTGTAACGCAGGCTGGAAAACTATTTCATATATCGAATCTTTTTTTTATAGAGCCCCAGATCAAGGCAGCGGAGATACTTGTTCAAAATTCTTTCGGGGATAAGGTTTTTTTCTGTAATAGTGGAGCTGAGGCAAATGAAGCTGCAATAAAACTTGCCAGAAGATACTCCTGGAATAAATATGGAAAGGGAAGGAATGAGATTATTGCCATGGATAACTCATTCCATGGCAGGACAATGGCTACTCTTACCGCAACAGGGCAAAAAAAGTTTCACGAAGGATTTGCGCCTCTTCTTGAAGGTTTTTCCTATGTTCCTTTTAATGATATAGATGCTGTAAAAAAGGCGATTAACGAAAAAACATGTGCAATTATTACTGAAGTTATACAGGCTGAAGGTGGTGTTTATCCGGGAGGCAAAGAGTACATAAATGCTTTACGTGAAATTACGAAAGAACAGGATATACTACTTATTATTGATGAGGTACAAACAGGAATAGGCAGGACAGGAAAGTTGTTTGCCTACGAGCATTATGATATAGAGCCGGACATAATGACACTTGCAAAGGCTCTTGGGAATGGGTTTCCTGTTGGTGCAATGATTGCAAAGGATGCTGTTATGGATGCTTTTGTGCCAGGTACTCATGCCTCCACTTTTGGCGGAAACCCCCTTGCATCATCAGCTGTTGTGGCAACACTCAGTATTATTGCATATGAAGGTATTTTAAAGAACTGCGAAGCAGTGGGCCTCTATCTGTATGAAGGTCTTTTGTCCCTGCAAAAAGAATATCCTTTTATCACAGATATACGCGGAATGGGCTTGATCTGGGGTATTGAACTTTCCGTTAATGGGGATGAAGTTTTAAAGGAGTTCATGAATGAAGGGGTTATAATAAACTGTACAAAAGGAAATATTCTGAGATTGTTACCGCCATTGATTATTAGAAAGGAAGAAGTGGACATTTTTCTGGAAATAGCAAAGAAAATATTTGAAAAATGGCTGAAAAAAAATTAAGGAAACGAGTGATGCTGACATGACAAAAAAACAGAAAAACAATGTACTGTTGAAAAAAGATTTTACAAAACTTCTTGATATAACTGATGATGAAGCAATTTTCCTTATTGAGCGGGCAGGAATTCTGAAAAAACTAAAACAAGATGGTATTGAGCATAAACCTCTCAAAGATAAATGTCTTGCAATGGTTTTCGAGAAAGCTTCCACAAGAACCAGAGTTTCTTTTGAAGTAGGCATTCATGATCTTGGAGGTTATGCTATTGTAATGAATGCAGGTGAAACCCAACTGGGAAGAGGGGAACCAGCAAAAGATACGGCAAGAGTCTTAAGTCGCTATATTGATGGAATAATGATAAGAACATACTCTCAGAGTATTGTAGAGGAACTTGCACAGTGGGCTGATATTCCTGTAATTAATGGCCTTTCGGATATGTATCACCCCTGCCAGATACTTTCAGATCTCTATACTGTTACAGAATGTAAGGGTAAATTAAAAGATATGAAAATCGTGTATATAGGTGATGGAAACAATGTGGCCAATTCATGGATTGAGGCATCCATCCTTTTAGATTTAAACTTTACAATAGCAACCCCGGAAGACTACCGGCCAGAGGAAGGATTGCTTGAGAAGGCAAGATGCAACAAAAGATTTGTATATACTGATGATCCCCTTGAAGCTGTCGAAAATGCTGATGTAATTAATACAGACGTATGGGTTAGTATGGGACAGGAAGTAGAGAAAGAAGCGCGTGAAAAAGCTTTTTCACTGTACAAGATTAATGATGATCTTTTAAATAAAGCAAAAAAAGACGCAATAGTTATGCATTGTCTGCCTGCATACAGGGATCAGGAGATTTCAGAAAGTGTATTTGAGCGATTTCAGGGAACTATATTTACACAGGCTGAAAACAGGTTGCACATGCAGAAAGCTCTTCTTGAGTGGCTTATTCAGAAATGACAAAAAAAACGCAACTTTTTCTTTTAATTAACTGATTACGGGGTAGAAAACTTCTTAAATATAAATATTGCAAATTGCTTTATGAGACTCGAAACTGAAAATCTGAAATAAAAATCGGAGGAGAGAAAATGGATAATATAAAAAAAACAGTATTAGCTTATTCAGGTGGTCTGGACTCATCAATTATAGTAAAATGGTTGATAGAGAAATATGGATGTGAAGTAATAGCTTTTGCTGCAGATGTAGGTCAGGGAAAAGAATTACGGGGATTGGAAGAAAAGGCCATAAAGACAGGTGCCTCGAAAGTCTATGTGGAAGACTTGAAGGAAGAATTTGCAAGAGATTTTATATTCTTTGCTATAAAGGCAAATGCCATTTATGAAAGCAATTATCTGATGGGCACTTCAATTGCAAGGCCGCTTATTGCAAAGAGACAAATTGAGATTGCAAGAGCAGAAAAGGCCGATGCTGTATGCCATGGAGCGACAGGTAAGGGGAATGATCAGGTGCGATTCGAACTAACCTTCTATGCCCTTGAGCCTGACATTAAAGTTATTGCTCCCTGGAGGGAATGGGATTTTGGATCAAGGAATGAACTTATGGAATATGCAACTAAACATGGTATTGAAGTTCCTGTTACGAGGGATAAACCGTATAGTATGGACAGGAATCTTATGCATATTAGTTACGAGGGAGGGATACTGGAAGATACGTGGAATGAGCCTGATGAAAGCATGTTTCTCACGACTGTTTCTCCTGAGAAGGCTCCTGATAAACCAACATATATAGAGATTGATTTTGTAGATGGAGTTCCAATGAGTGTGGATGGACAGGAGATGACACCTTTCAATCTTGTTGCCCATTTGAATAAACTTGCAGGAGAAAACGGTATAGGCAGAGTTGACATTGTAGAAAACAGGTTTGTGGGTATGAAATCAAGAGGTGTATATGAAACTCCCGGATGTACAATTTTGCACACAGCTCACAGGGGCATGGAAACTATCACTATGGACAGAGAAGTTATGCACATCAGAGATAGCCTTGTTTCAAAAATATCTGAGCTTATATACTACGGTTTCTGGTATTCTCCTGAGATGAATGCCATCATGGCTTTTGTTGATGAAACCCAAAGAGGAGTGACTGGAAAGGTAAGACTGAAACTTTACAAAGGTAATTGCATTGTTGTGGGAAGGAAGGCTGAGAAATCACTTTATGCCGAGGATTTTGCCACTTTTGATAGAGATTCTGTATATAATCAGCAGGATGCAGGAGGATTTATCAGATTAAATGCTTTAAGACTCCGCATCAGAGCAATGATGAATAAATAATGAGATGTTTAGAATAGTGGGCAGAACTGAAAAAGATTTTCAGGCGCCAGCTGTTCACTATTCACTAAAACTATTTACTGATTTTAACAGGGGTTTATAATGGCAGACTATAATCCGCACAAAATAGAAGAAAAAAAGCAGCAATTGTGGGAAAAGAAAAACCTTTTTCATGCGGAGGAGAATGAAAATAAAAAGAAATATTATCTCCTTGAAATGTTTCCATATCCATCAGGCAAGATACATATGGGGCATGTCAGAAATTATACGATAGGAGATGTTATTGCCCGTTATAAGAGGATGATGGGCTATAATGTGCTTCATCCTATGGGCTGGGATGCTTTTGGAATGCCTGCAGAGAATGCCGCAATCCAGCATGGTGTTCAGCCCGCAGTGTGGACTTGTGAAAATATTAACAACATGAGGAAACAACTAAAGCGACTTGGTTTCAGCTATGATTGGGCTCGTGAGATTGCAACCTGTGATGTAAATTACTATAGATGGGAACAATGGATGTTCCTTAAAATGTATGAAAAAGGACTTGTTTACAGAAAGAGTTCGCCTGTTAACTATTGTTTGGAATGTCAGACTGTGCTGGCCAATGAACAGGTTGAAGGAGGTTTGTGCTGGAGATGCGGCAAAGAAGTTATTCAAAAGGAGCTGACCCAGTGGTTTTTTTCAATTACAAAATATGCTGATGAATTGATTGAGCACTGTGATACACTCCACGGCTGGCCTGAGCGAGTTCTTAATATGCAGAAAAATTGGATAGGAAAGAGCTATGGAGTAGAAGTTGATTTTAAATTGGAAGACGGCACATCTTTAAGTATTTTTACCACAAGACCTGATACTCTTTATGGTGTTACTTTTATGGTACTTGCCCCTGAACATCCTCTCTCGTCGGTTTTTCCTAAAGGTACACCCTTTGAAAAAGAAGCTCTTGCTTTTATAGAAAAAACCCGAATTCAGGACAGGAGCTTCAGGTCTGAATCTGAAATTAAGAAAGAAGGTGTTTTTACCGGTAAATATGCAGTGAATCCTCTTACCGGAAACAGAATACCTGTTTATATAGGCAATTTTGTTTTAATGGAATATGGGACAGGTGCTATCATGGCTGTACCTGCCCATGACCAGAGAGATTTTGAATTCGCGAAAAAGTTTGATTTGCCAATTATTTTAACTATAATGCCGGAAAAAGAATCACTTGATGCTGCAACAATGGAAAAGGCCTATGAAGGCGATGGATTGCTTATAAATTCCGATATATTTAACGGCATGAGAAACAGAGAGGCAATCCCTAAAATTGTAGCCTACCTGGAAGGAAAGGGTATTGGCAGGGGCAAGGTTAATTATCGATTGAGAGATTGGGGTATTTCAAGACAGAGGTATTGGGGTACTCCAATACCTGTTGTTTATTGTGATGCTTGTGGGGCTGTACCTGTAAGTTATGAAGACCTTCCCGTTGCTCTTCCGCTTGATCTTGAAATCAAGATGGTGGGTAAGTCTCCCCTTGCTGAATGTGCTGATTTTTATGAAACAACCTGCCCGGTGTGCGGAGGCAAGGCTAAAAGAGAGACTGATACTATGGATACCTTTGTTGAGTCCTCGTGGTATTTCCTGAAATATACATGTCCTGATTACAGTTCTGGACCCCTTAATCGTAAACAGGTTGATTACTGGATGCCTGTTGATCAATATATTGGCGGCGTTGAACATGCAGTTCTCCATTTACTGTACTCAAGATTTTTCAACAGAGTATTAAATGAACTCGGTCTGGTGAGCACCAGAGAGCCCTTCGAAAATCTTCTTACCCAGGGCATGGTCATAAAAGACGGGGCCAAGATGAGTAAATCAAAGGGCAATGTTGTTGATCCGGATTATTTGATTGAAAAATACGGAGCTGATACAACACGTTTGTGTTGTCTTTTTGCTGCCCCCCCTGAAAAGGACCTTGAGTGGAGCGACAAAGGGGTGGAGGGTTCCAGCCGTTTCCTTAACAGAGTCTGGCGACTTATTGAAGATAGGAAAAATCAACTAAAAGATGTCGATGCTTTATTTGAATGCAACACTGAGGGCGCTGATGCTGCACAGCTTACATTCAGAATTCACAAAACAATCAAGAAAGTGACAGAGGATATTGAAAGGTTCCACCTTAATACAGCGATTGCGAGTATAATGGAACTTGTAAATGCAATGTATAAATTTATTGAAAAAGACAGGAATAGCGAAGAATTGAGGCTTTTAAAGGGTGCCTCCAAAACTTTGCTTGTATTGCTTTCTCCTTTTGTGCCCCACATATCGGAAGAATTACTGGAAATGATTGACAAGGATGCATTTGTTTCAGGATACAGCTGGCCAAAATATAAAGAGGAATATACAGTAGAGGATAAGATTGTTATTGCAGTTCAGGTAAATGGAAAATTGAGAGATACGCTGGAAACTCAAAGAAATACTGATTCTGAGGATCTGAAAAACACTATACTGTCCCTTGATAGGATAAAGAAACAGATCGAAGGCAAAGAAATTAAGAAGATAATTGTTGTTCCGGATAAGCTTGTAAATGTGGTTTGCCGGTAAAGATACGAAGATGGTGAATTGTGAATATTAAAAAAATATTTGGATACAAAATATATTTTGTTATTTTTATAATGTCGATGCTTTCCTGCTGTGGCTATGAGATGGTCAGAGAAAAGGGGATATTTGGAGGTGAAATATCATCTATTTATATTTCGCTTTTTAAAAATAAAACTTATGAGCCCCATGTTTCCGGTTATGTTACTGATGCTTTTGCAAGAGAGCTTATCGGTACGGGTCTTTTCAAGCTCAACAAGGAAGGTTCCGATGGATATATTGAAGGAAACATAAATAATATCAGGATAACTCCTTCCTCCTTGAATGCTCAAGGCTTTGTTATTGAGAAGGTTGTTGAAATGACAATAAGCCTCTCTTTATTTCATAATAGTGGTACATTTATTAAAAAATGGGAACTTTACGAATCTGAGATCTATAGTGTTTCGGATGTGAGTACCGAAGACTATAACAAAAGAGAGGCTTTGAGAAGGATGTCAGGAAGAATGGCCAGGAAATTCAGCTCAATTGCTCTTATAGAATATTAATTTTCTATGGGTGAGATAGACTGTTACCTTTTTTTGTCAGTCTCGAGACTTTCCTTGCAGCGCTATTTTTATGTATCACACCTTTTGATGCAGCTTTCTGAATATAGGATGTTGCAGATTTTAAAATACCATCAAAATTATCCACTGTTTTATTCTCTATAGCAACCATTACTCTTTTAATATGTGTTTTCATCGTTGATTTGACATGAGAATTTCTTATTTTTTTTTCTTCTGACTGTCTGGCTTTTTTAATAGCCGATTTATTTTTCTTCAATATCTGCCTCCATTCTATTTATTTTAAATTATCCACATTCTATCGTATAAAACTATTAAAACAGGCTATTATTTATAATCTTAAACAGAATTACAAACTGCTTGAGGTAGCTATCCCCAACCTTCTCTAATATTATTCTTTTTTTATTAAAGCTATGCAAATAAATAGTTTACATCTTCCAACACTCAGATGCTTGCATTTTTTTACCATTGTTACTTGCTTGAAGTCAATTGTAAAATGCATCATTACATTTGACAGCTTACGCACCTTTTTGCTATTAACCCAATTAATAAAACGTAAACTGTCAAATGTTAACAGAAAACCTATTTTTAGAGATCAAATTAAGTAAATTATCTTCAAAAAATTGCAGGCTTTTTAATTTTTATAAATTTTAGAGTGGGAGGCCCATTAACTTAAAAAATATTATTTCTTTCCGGCATTTCTCTTTGATGCTTTAAGAGGATTGATCTTCTGCTCTTCTGTTTTCTGTCCCTTTTTGATGTGGGATGCCATGGGGCAGGTACCGTTTTGCCATTTCTGCGCTGGATTGGGAAAACTGACACAGTATTTTCCTGTGGGGAATTCTATCGCCTTTGAACATCCTTCACAGTTTTCAACTATTGGATAGCATGAACCACCGTTGTAGGAACACCCATTTTTCTTCATAAACAAACACTCAATACCCTGTTTTACTGTTTCACATTTCATAACAGCATCACCTCCTTATAATATATTTAAAAAAACGTGTAAAATTAACTGCATTTTAAAGCAGTTGTCAATAATTAAATTTATTAAATTCCTAATTATAAAATCAAAAAAAGTTCTTATTATACATACATTTAATATGGGATAAATCAGAAGAATATTTCACATATAAAAATAATTAATCAGAAAACTTCTATGAAGAGTATAAAAAAATTGAAAAAATATGTATTTTATGATATTAAGCAATGTGAAATAATTCTCTTGATCGAGAGAGGTAATTAAATGATCGATTTTAATTATACAATAATTATCCAGTTTGCCAATTTATTAATCCTGATGATACTGTTGAATGTCTTTCTTTTCAAACCTGTTTTGAAGGCTATCAGCAAGAGAGATGATTCGATAAATTCAAAAATTGAAAAAGCTAAGCTTGCAAGAAATCAGGTGAGCACATTTAAAGCATCATATGAAGATATGATTAAGGAAAAGAAGAAACCGATCATGGAAGCCAGAGATTCGGTTTTGAATGAAGTGCATGCGACTACCATGAAAACTATTGAGAATGCAAGACTTGAACTTATTGATGAGATTTCACGTATACGTGCTGAAATAGAGAATGACAGTAAAAAGGTACGCACAGAGCTAAAAAAGGATGTGGAAAGGTTGTCAAATGAAGTTGCGCAAAAGATATTGAAAAGGAGTTTTTCATGACCGCTGGTTCTGAGTCAATGCTGTCCTGGGTTTTTAAATTTGTAAATTTTGCGGTACTTGTCGGGATTATAATCAAGTTCGGTGGTAAACCATTGAAGGATTATTTTGTAAATAAACATAAGACGGTCAAAGATAGGATTGAGGAAGCTGACAGAACCCTTAAAGAAGCAATGGAACTGAAGGCGAAATACGAAGATATGATTGAAAATCTTGACATAGAGATAGAATCATTTAAAAAAGCTGTTCTTGCAGAAGCTGAAAATGAAAAGAAAAAAATAATGGAAGAATCAATCAGGCTTGTTTCCAAACTGAAAGAACAGGCAGCAATTACTCATGAACAGGAAGCAAAGGAAGTAACCGGAAAGATCAAGGAAGAAATAGCAAGATTTACAATGGAAAAGGCGGAAATGCTGGTAAGGGAAAAATTTACGAAGGAAGATCATAACAGGATGGTGCAGGATTTTATTGAAAAAATAGGGAGTTTAAATTGATAAGCCAATCCATTGCAAAAAGATATGCAAAAGGTTTATTTGCTGTCGGAGTTAAGGACGGAAAATACAAGGACTATTTAGATGAAATTGAAAAAATACTTAATTTTTTCAATAAAACTGAAAAGCTGGGTAAAGCCTTGATGCTTCCTATTCTTGAAATGGAAAAGAGGAAGGAACTTCTTTCTGATATAACGAAGGGGCTAAAAATATCCATACCCCTTGCAAATTTGCTTAGAATGCTTCTTGAAAATAACAGAATGGGATATATCAAGCTTATTAAGGATGTTTATGGTGAACTTGTAGATGAGAAAGAAGGAAGAGTAAGGGGAATACTTTATACAGCATATCCTATTGCTGAAATCATGCAAAAGAGTATTGAAGAAGGATTAAAAAAGAAAATACATAGAAATGTGGCTCTTCAGGTCGTTGAAGATAAGACCCTTATCGGGGGAGTTAAGGTTGTTGTCAAGGGGACTATCATTGACGGCAGTGTAAAGCAACAGCTTGAAACTTTAAAGGAAAACATTTTGAAGGAGTAGAATATATGGAGATCAAGGCAGACGAGATAAGCAGGATTATAGAACAGAAGATAATGGGATTTGAAAGGGAGCTGAATCTTCAGGAGACAGGCGTGATTATCTCTGTCGGTGATGGTATTGCCAGAATTTATGGACTTCAGAATGCCATGGCGGGAGAGCTTCTTGAATTTCCTCAAGGCATAGCAGGCATGGTTTTGAATCTTGAAGAAGACAATATAGGCGCTGTTATTTTTGGGGAAGATTACAAAATCAAGGAAGGTGATCTGGCAAAAAGGACAGGCAGGATTGCGCAGGTTCCTGTTGGGGAATCACTGATAGGAAGAGTTGTGGATGGTCTTGGAAACCCGATTGATGGAAAAGGTCCTGTAGAAGCAAAAGAATATAGAAACGTTGAACAGACAGCCCCTGGTGTTGTTGTAAGACAGCCTGTTAAGGAGCCTATTCAGACAGGAATTAAAGCTATTGATGCTATGATTCCCATCGGAAAAGGGCAGAGAGAGCTGATTATTGGTGACAGGGGTACAGGAAAAACTGTTATAGCAATAGATACCATAATAAACCAAAAAGGAAATGATGTTTTTTGCATTTATGTGGCAATAGGTCAGAAGAGATCTTCTGTCGCAAGAACAGTCGATCTTCTTGAAAGCTATGGTGCAATGGAATATACGACAGTTGTTGCTGCAACAGCAAGTGATCCGGCTCCCCTTCAATATCTTGCACCCTTTGCAGGAACATCGATGGGTGAATATTTCAGGGATACAGGACGGCACGCACTAATTGTTTACGATGATCTTTCGAAACATGCTGTAGCTTACAGGCAGATATCACTCCTTCTTAGGAGACCGCCGGCAAGAGAGGCTTATCCTGGGGATATTTTTTATCTTCATTCAAGACTTCTTGAGCGTGCATCAAAATGGGATGATGCTCATGGAGGGGGTTCTTTAACAGCCCTTCCCATCATAGAAACCCAGGCAGGAGACGTTTCTGCCTATATACCCACAAATGTTATTTCAATCACAGATGGCCAGATATATCTTGAGCCGGAACTTTTCTATGCAGGTATAAGACCTGCAATAAATATTGGAATATCCGTATCAAGGGTGGGTGGAAATGCTCAGATAAAGGCAATGAAACAGGTTGCGGGAAGACTCAGACTCGAACTGGCTCAATATAGGGAAATGGCTGCGTTCGCAAAATTCGGAAGTGATCTTGATAAAGCTACGCAGGCCCTTCTTGCAAGAGGATCACGCCTGACTGAACTTTTGAAACAGGGACAGTATGTTCCTATTTCTGTTGAGAACCAGGTTGTATTGATGTATGCCGGTGCAAACGGTTATATTGATACTTATCCGGAAAGTGTATTGAAAAAATATGAACAGGAGTTGTTTAAATTTGTGGAAGAAAAGCATCCTGATATTATAACAGAGCTTAAAGAGAAAAAGCAGATTGATACAACCGTGGAAGATAAACTTAACAGTATGCTTGATCAGTTCAAAGAGAAATTTACCTATTAAGGATGTTTCATGGCAACGCTAAGAGATATAAAAAGGAAGATTGTCAGCATAAATAGTACACAGACTATTACAAGAACAATGAAAATGGCCTCTGCCTCTAAGTTGAGAAGAGCTCAGGAAGGTTTGGATAAAATAAGGGCCTATGCTTTAAAAATGGAAGAGATGACTGCTCGGGTTGTAAGAAGAGTACCCGGGGATATGCACCCGCTTCTTACTGAAAGAGAAGAGATAAAAAATGTTCTTATAGTGTCTATGGCATCAGATAAAGGTTTGTGCGGCGGGTTTAACGTAAATATTGGTTTACAGACAGAGAATTTTATAATACAGAACAAAGATAGCTATGATAATATAGGCGTATATGTATTTGGAAGAAAAGTGAAAGATTATCTTCAAAGGCGAAAAATCAACATTATAAAGGACTGGTCAGATGTGCGTAAAATTGACCAGGATTTTGTAGATGTTATGGCCAATGATTTGATAAAATTTTATACAGAAGGAACTTTTGATAAAGTTTATCTTTTACATAACCATTTTTATTCTGCTATTAAGCAAATACCTGTTTTTGAGGAATTTATGCCTGTAAAAGCCCACATTACCGAGCCGGAGAGTATGGACTATCTTTATGAACCGGATAAGGAAAGAATAATTAAAGCAATAATCCCCAAATATATCAGTACAAAGATTTACTTTGCACTACTTGATTCCCTGACATCGGAACATGCGGCAAGAATGGCTGCAATGGAAAATGCAACAAATAATTGTGGTGAGATGATAAACAATCTTACTCTTATATATAACAAACGAAGACAGGAAAGCATAACCAATGAGATGATGGATATTGTTGGTGGTGCTGAAGCTTTGAGAGGAACGTAAAAGGAGGAATATCGATGAGCGTGGAAGTAAAAGGAAATATTGTACAGGTAATAGGAACAGTAGTGGATATAAGATTCCCCTCTGAGAGCCTTCCCCCGATATACGGAGCTATATATATAACTAATCCGTCCATAAGCGATGTTCATGAAAACCTTGTACTGGAGGTTGCACAGCACATTGGAGACAGTATGGTGAGATGCATTGCTATGAATACTACAGACGGATTGATGAGAGGCCAGGAAGCTACATATAAGGATAGCCAGATAAGTATTCCCGTAGGAAAGGAGATTCTTGGCAGAGTTTTGAATGTTATCGGTGAACCGGTCGATGGTGCAGGTGCAATTTCAACAGAGATGAAATACCCCATACACAGGTCAGCTCCGCTCTTAACAATGCAGAATACAAAAGTTGAACTTCTGGAAACAGGTGTTAAGGTAATCGATCTCCTTGAACCCTATTCAAAGGGCGGAAAAGTTGGTCTCTTTGGTGGCGCCGGTGTTGGCAAAACAGTTATTATAATGGAAATGATCCATAATATTGCAACTCATCATGGAGGCATTTCGGTATTTGGCGGTGTTGGTGAACGTACAAGGGAAGGTAATGATCTTTGGTTGGAGATGAAACAGTCAGGAGTTATTGATAAATGTGCGCTTGTTTACGGGCAGATGACCGAAGTTCCAGGTGCCCGTGCAAGAATAGGTCTTACAGCATTGACAGCAGCTGAATATTTCAGGGATGAGGAAGGACAGGATGTTTTGCTTTTCCTTGATAATATATTCAGGTTTACTCAAGCAAATTCAGAAGTTTCAGCCTTGCTTGGAAGAATGCCCTCGGCAGTTGGTTATCAGCCGACTCTTGCAACAGATCTTGGTGAGCTTGAAGAGAGAATCACATCAACACTAAAGGGTTCGATAACATCAGTCCAGGCTATCTATGTGCCTGCAGACGACCTCACCGATCCAGCCCCAGCAACAACATTTGCCCATCTAGATGCGACAACCGTTCTCTCAAGACAGATTTCCGAGCTCGGTATATATCCTGCTGTTGATCCCCTCGACTCAACAAGCAGAATTCTTGATCCGAAAGTTGTTGGAGATGAGCATTATGCTGTAGCTCGCGATGTTCAGAGAATACTTCAGAAATATAAAGAACTGCAGGATATTATAGCGATTCTTGGTATGGATGAATTGTCAGAAGATGATAAGCTTGTTGTTGCCCGTGCAAGAAAAATACAGAGATTCCTATCACAGCCATTTTTTGTTGCTGAAGCATTTACAGGTCAACCGGGCAGATATGTATCATTGAAAGACACAATCAAGGGGTTTAAAGAGATTGCGGAGGGGAAATATGACGAATTACCCGAGCAGGCGTTCTACATGGTTGGTCCGATAGAAGAAGCTGTTGAAAAGGCAAAACAGTTTATGGAGGAGTAAGCGTGAGTATGCTTGATCTTGAAATTATAACTCCTGAAAAATTGCTCGTCCATGAGGAGGTTGATCTGGTGGAAGCAACGGGGGTGATGGGCGAATTTGGTATACTTCCAGGCCATGTTAAATTACTTGCAAGTGTGGATATCGGAGAAATCCGTTATCTGAAGGATGGAAGGATGAGATGTATTGCAACAAGCGGAGGCTTTAGTGAAGTTGTTGATGATAAGGTTGTATTTCTTGTAGAAACAGCAGAGTTTGCAGAAGAAATAGACCTTGATCGTGCCACGAAAGCAAAGGAAAGAGAAGAGTCTTTGCTTAAAGATCTCTCTGCTACTGATGCGATTGCTGAACTTGCTTTACATGAACTTGCGCTCAAACGTGCAATGGCAAGGATTTCAGCAGCTTCCAAAAGACTTGGTTAATCTTTCAGTATTGGATTAGAATCTTTTCAATCAGTTGCTAAAAGTTGATTATCGCCTATCGATACTTTTTGTTGATGTGTTGATTAAAGCATATTCTGCTTCATCAAGATGGCCATCTCCATCACGGTCATATTTCCTGAAATCTTCAACAGTTAAATTAGAAATCACAGTGCTGAGCTCAATTGGTGTGATTTTATTATCGTGGTTATTATCAACATCCAAGAAGGATGTACTGTAGGTTCTCTCCCTCATTCTCACTGGCCGTAATTTACAAGTTTTTGTTTTATTAGTTTTTTTTGAAGACGAAACCCTCTTTGTTGTATAGTCCTTCGATTCAGAATATGTACTGGTATATTTTATTATTTTTGTACCATGGCCTGTATAAGAGACCATTATATGATCTCCAACTTTAATTTGTTCGAGGTTTCCATAGCCTTTTAAAAAGAGATTGTCTATATCGAAAGTTACAAGTATTCCTTTGTTTCTTACAGTAATGGTTTTACCCATCTTGTTTATGTTTGTAACAATACCCGTAAACGCTCCTTTTGACCTTGCTCTGATAATTATCTTTGATGAATTTTCCGTTTTTTTTATGATTACTTTTTCAGGACCTTTTTTTTCATGTGAAATTCCAGGATTTGTAAATATACAGGTTAGAAAAATTATAGAAACTGCAAATAAGGTTTTCAACGGCTTGTCCTTAACAGGAATGCATGGTTAAGTAAAACTTCTTATAAAAAATATTGCAATTTTTATGGCGCAAAATTTGATAGTTGGTAAGGAACGTCTTTACTTTCTTGTAATTCTTTTTTTCCAAAATAAACATAATCTTCAGCAATTTCTCTAAGCGCTGTGACAACTTCCCTATTACTTGATTCTACAAGGGGCGTTGAACCCTTAGCAAGTAGTTTTGCCCTTTTAGCCGCCAAGTGTACAAGTTCAAAGCGGTTTTCAACTTTTTCCATGCAGTCTTCAACAGTTATTCTTGCCATTTTTTTTCCCCTTTATTGTTTCAATAATATTTCTGAAAGCCACATATGCTCGCTCAAAATTATCATTTACGATAGTATACTCAAAAAGATGTTTTTTATCAATCTCTTCATTTACTCTTGCCATACGCAGCTCAATTTCTTTTTCTCCTCTTAGGGCAAGTCTTTCCGTTAATTCATTTTTGGAGGGTGGTTCTATGAACAAAAGGCAGGCATCGGGGTATTGTTTTTTTATATTTAATGCGCCTTTAACATCAATATCAAGAAAAACATCTTTTCCTCTTTCAAGGATAGCAACAACTTCTTTTCTTGGGGTACCATAATAATGTCCGTGAACTTTTTCCCATTCGAGAAATTCACCTTTTTCCACCATTTTAATAAAAGTTGTTTCATCAGTAAAATAATAATTTTTTCCGTCAATTTCACCTTTTCTTATTCCACGTGTTGTATAGGAAATAGAAAAAGAAGTATGCGGGTTTTGTCTGAGGAATCGCTCAATGAGTGTGCTTTTTCCAACACCTGAAGGCCCTGAAATAACAAAAAGTTGCCCCGTCATTCTTTTGTTCCCGGGTTTAGCCAGATTACTCGACATTTTGTACCTGTTCCCTCATTTTTTCTATATCAACTTTTATTTGAACGACTCTTTCACTTATGTATAAATCATTACATTTGCTACCGATAGTATTAGTTTCCCTGACCATTTCCTGTATAATAAAGTCGAGTTTTCTTCCTATTGTATCATCGGATTTTATAGTGCTCTTGAAATTTTCGATATGTCCTTTTAGTCTGACAATCTCTTCTGAAATATCAAGGCGTTCCATATAAATTGCTATTTCCTGCAAAACTCTTATTTC
Organism: uncultured Syntrophorhabdaceae bacterium; assembly: GCA_964429485.1. Taxonomy (GTDB): domain Bacteria; phylum Desulfobacterota; class Syntrophorhabdia; order Syntrophorhabdales; family Syntrophorhabdaceae; genus JAPLKB01. The sequence goes on along the minus strand of CAYSBW010000014.1, from coordinate 14,995 downwards.
ATCAATGGATACTGATTTTACAATTTCCATTATTCTTTCTTTTAATTTGTTTTCATGTGTTTTTATTATGGAAGGCCATCTTTTTTCAATTTCTTTAAGATTCTGTGATATATTTTTAAGTCTTGCTGTCAGATCTTTCTGTATCAGCCTGCCTTCCTTGATTCTTTCTTCGTCAAGTTTTTTCAATAGATTTTCAAAGGAATTTCCAAGTATCTTTTCCGAAATGCTATTATTTTCCTCATATGTGATGATATCTCTGAAATTTAAAATATTTTCTATTTTCAACTGCCCTTTCAACCCGAAAGTTTTTTTAAGCAGATTCATTATTTCAAGATATTGTTTTGCCACATTTTCATTTACCTTAAGGGTATTTGATTCTCCGTTAAATTTCTCCCATTTTATTGTAATGTCTATCTTACCCCGTTTTATATGGTGTTTTACAATTTCACGCATTTTTTGTTCGCCTGTATAATCTACTTTCGGGAGTTTCAAACCAATTTCAAGATATCTGTTGTTAAGTGCCCGTGCTTCACAGTTCAACCTTCCTTCTTTTGAATCTACTTCAATTTTTGAAAATCCTGTCATGCTTTTTATCATTTCATTTCCCTTATTTTGATCTAGAATAATTGCAGCAAATGTTTATGACAATTGATTATTTTATTTTGAAGCAACTGCAAAATATCAATAAATTATCTTATTTTATGTTTAGTTGTTTTTCCTTTCAGGATACTTCTCCATCTGTTGAAGATTCCAATTGTTTCTTCACTGCCATAATCCGGATAGGTCCATTCGAGAGGCTTGTAAGTACCATTTCTGAATATCAGTGTTAAATCAGCATATATGCCGTGATCAAGGTAAATTCTGTGGGAATAACCCTTTGTTGTTGCAAGTACTATATTTTCAAGAGAGATATATCCCGGGTCCAAATTAACTAACCTCTTTCCTTCTGATGAGAAGACGGTTTCTATATCGTTTGTTCTGAGCTTTATTTCAGGTAACAATTCTCTTTGAAAAAGCGGTTCAAAGAGGAGGAAAAATCTTGAAAGATTGTTACCCATTTCTTTTTCATAGTAATCTGTATATCGGAAAGGTATGGAATCTGTTTTATCCAGTATATCTCCAACAGCTTCCTTTATTTTATTTTCAGTTTTATCAGGCAATCCTGGATTTCTGAATATTATGCTTGTGAAAAGTATAACAGACCTGGGATTGGTTAAAGTTCCCATAGTATAAAATACTCCCTGTTTTTTCTTTCCTTCCCCCTGGGGGCTTCAATTTCATCAACAGGTTTTAAACCAAGTTCCCTGCCGCACAATTTTATATTTTCTATTGCTTTTATTATTTTTTCAGTGTTTTTAACTATTCCTCCTTTGCCTACATCATAACGTCCAACTTCGAATTGTGGTTTTACAAGTGAGATTATTTTACCGTTATTTTCCAGAATAGGAACAGCGGCTGGCAGGATCATTCTAAGAGAAATAAAAGAGACATCTATTGTAATAATATCAACTTTTTCCCCTATATCTTCAAGGGAAAGATATCGTGCATTAAAGTTTTCTTTAACAACAACCTTTTTGTTTGTTCTTAAATGTTCATGAAGCTGGTTTGTTCCTGTATCCACAGCGTATATTATGGATGCTCCGTGTTTTAAGAGACAATCCGTGAAACCTCCTGTAGATGAACCGATATCAAGAGTTTTTTTACCTTTTACATCAACAGAGAATGTTGTAATGGCCTTTTCAAGTTTTATTCCGCCATAGCCTACATAGGGTATAGAGTTTCTTTTTACCTCCAAAAAGACATCATTCCCTATTCTCCTGTCCGGTTTTGTTATGCGCTCATTTCCCGCGTATATCTCTCCTGCCATGACAAGGATTTTAGCTTTTTCCCGGGAAGGTGCAAGACCTTTTTTTGCAAGGAGAACATCTATCCTTTCTTTAAGCATTGACGTATTACCTTTTTTATTCCTTCCGCATCAAGGGAGTTTTTCTTTCGCAATGCTTTCTGTGATCCGTGAGGTATAAAAGCATCGGGAATTCCAAGTATTTTTAAAGGAACAGTAATGCCTTCTTCAGATAGAGTTTCCAATACACCGCTGCCAAATCCTCCTATTACAGTGTTTTCTTCAACGGTCAGCAAAAATTTGGTATTTTTTGCTGTCTCAATCAACAGCTTTCTGTCCATGGGTTTTATAAATCGACCATTTATTACAGAGCAGTTTATTCCCTCTTGTTCAAGCTCCTCTGCTGCAGCTATGGATGGGTATACAGGGCTGCCACAGGCAATAATTGCAATATCCTTGCCTTCTCTTAATTTTTCCCATAAACCGATGGGTATTTCCCTGAAAGTTTCCTTATTTTCATTGCCTTCTGTTTGACCTCTCGGGTATCGGATGGCCGCAGTTTTCCCTTGAATATATGCCGTATACAGCATCTGTCTCAGTTCGTTTCCGTCTTTGGGGCTCATAACAATTATGCCTGGAATATGCCTGAAATAGGTAATATCGAATGCGCCGTGATGTGTCGGACCATCCTGACCGACAATACCACTCCTGTCAATAGCAAATATTACGGGAAGTCCCTGAAGACAGACATCCATTATAATCTGATCGTATGCACGTTGAAGGAATGTGGAATATATGGCCACAAATGGTTTGAGACCTCCCTGCGCAAGGGCTGCAGCAAATGTAACACCATGTTGTTCGGCAATGCCTATGTCGTAAAATCTATCAGGAAAAATTCGTGAAAACTGATCAAGACCTGTGCCCAGACCCATGGCAGCAGTGATGGCAACTATTTTTTCATCTTTTTCTGCAAGTTCTGTTATGGTGTCTCCGAAAATGTCCGTGTAGGTTCGGGAGCTTGTATTGGTAGAGTTTCCTGAATCAATTTCAAATGTTGAGATACCATGGAATTTTGCTGGATCTTCCTCAGCGTGAGCATATCCTTTACCTTTTTTTGTAACCGTATGAATAAGTACAGGCCCTTTAAGTTTTTTGATATTCCTGAGATTATCTATAACATGGCTGAGATTGTGTCCGTCAACAGGGCCGAAATATTGAAAACCGAGTTCCTCAAAAAACATGCCGGGTGTTACGAAGCCTTTCACTGCCTCCTCTATGTGCATCGCCATCTTGTAAACCTTGTCACCGAAAGCAGGTATGTTTTTCAGCATTTTTTTAAGTTCTTCCCTGGTGTTGCTTACGAATTCTCCTGTCATAATTCTGTTCAGGTAAGATGATAAGGCACCGATATTCTTTGATATTGACATTTCATTGTCGTTTAGTACAACAATAATGTCACTTTTTAAGTCTCCGGCATGGTTTAAGGCTTCAAAGGACATTCCACCGGTTAAAGACCCATCTCCGATAACTGCAATGATTTTATATGATTGATCCAGTTTTTTCCTTGCTTCTGCAAGTCCGACAGCAATAGAAATAGAATTACTTGCATGTCCTGTGTTGAAAACATCGTAAGGACTTTCCTGTCTGCTTGGAAACCCGCATAACCCGTTGTCCTGTCTCAATGTTTTAAACATATCTTTTCTGCCGGTTAAAATTTTATGTGCATAGCACTGGTGACCTACATCCCAGATTATTTTATCTTCAGGAGTATCGAAAATATAATGGAGTGCTATGGTTAGTTCAACGACGCCAAGACTGGAAGACAGATGCCCGCCTGTTTGTGAGACAACATCTATAATGAGTTTGCGAATTTCCTTTGATAGTTCTGTTAGTTCCGGAACCGTTAATTGCCTGAAGTCTTCAGGGAAGTTGATTGTTTCAAGAAACATCAAGAGATCCTGTTACAGATATACCCTGCAAGGGCTGAGAGTGTTTTTGAATTTTCTCCCAGAAATTCTATAGCCTCTGTTGCTTCTTCAATAAGCTGTTCCACCTTTGTTTTTGATGCTACAAGACCGTAATGTTTTATATAGGTCTGTTTGCCGGAGTCTTTTTTCAGTTTTTTCCCCACTATTTCTTCATTACCTTCTGCATCTAAAATATCATCAGTAATCTGAAAAGCTAGGCCTATGGATTCAGCATATTTTGTAAATTTTTTCAATTCCTTTACTTTAGCTCCTCCAACCATTGCTCCTATTCGTACAGATGATCTTATAAGGGCAGTAGTCTTGTGCATATGAATGAAATTGAGTATGTTTTTTGTAGCTTCCTTTCCATCATAGAGCACATCCATAACCTGACCTCCAACCATGCCACTAGCACCTGCAGATGAGGCAACCTCGAAAATCAGTTGCTTAAGAATCTTTGGACCTATTCTATAGGTAAAATGTTTGTCTGTCATAATTCTAAAAGCCTCTGTTAAAAGTGCATCACCTGCTAAAATAGCGAGAGCGTCTCCGAATACTTTATGACAGGTAGGTTTACCACGCCTTGTATCATCGTTGTCAATGCACGGCAGGTCATCGTGTATAAGAGAATATGTGTGTATCATCTCAATAGCGCATGCAAGAGGGAGCAGATCATCACTTGCTTTACCGTTTGCTTCGCATGCAGCAATAGCAAGTATGGGTCTGATCCTTTTTCCATTGGAGAACAGCGAGTACTCCATAGCATCCCGAAGCACTCCTGGTGTTGTATGCAGAGATGCAAAAATATCTTTCAATGTATTGTCAACGACAATTCTTTTATCGTGAAGAAATATTCCTAAATCCATTTAATTTTCTTCCTGAGGGAATGGTTTTTTTTCTATGGAGCCGTTTTCTTTTTTTATGAGAATCTCGACTTTTCTTTCAGTTTCATCGAGTCTTTTTGATAGATCCTTTGTCAAAGAAAGTCCTTCCTTAAAAAGATTCAGAGCTTCATCAAGGGAGATATTGCCATCATCAAGTTTTTTTACTATGCTTTCGAGTTTTTTTAGTCCTTCTTCAAATTTCATAATTTGAACTTTTATTATAAGATTTAAAGTCGGACTTTTGCAAGTGTTTCTCTTGCCTGAAAATTAGATAATAAATATATCCTTTGTATTTCAAGTGGTTCACCTTGTAATTATACTCTGGAAAAATCCCGGAATTTGATAGCAGATAATTTAAAATGTAATAAATTATATTCAGGGATCATAATAGACACGGAACACCTTTATGTCTGGTTCCGGAAGAGTTTGACCCCTGAATATTAATAAAGAATCATTAATTATGTTTTTTTTGGTTCCAGCCATCCCATGTCAGCTTTTTTTAATATTTTCAACAATTTCATTGCTGCTAAGAGAACTTATAGATTTTAAAAGCCCTTCCTTTTCATAGAAATCTATTAGGGGAGCTGTTTTTTCATTGTATGTTTCAAGCCTTTTGGTTATTGCTTCAACAGTTTCGTCAGCACGCTGTACAGCTGGGGAACCGCATTTAAGGCATGTACCGTCTGCTGCCGGTGGCTTGCTTTTAATGTTGTATATTTCCTGGCAATCAGGGTTAGAGCATGTTCTTCTTGTAGTCAATCTGTCGAGTATGACGTCTTTAGGGACTTCAAGGTTGATCACCCGATCCAACTTCAAATTAAGTTTTTTGAGCAGAATTTTTAATGCTTCTGCCTGAGGAATGGTTCTTGGAAATCCATCAAGAATGAAACCTTTTTCACAGTCAGGTTCCTGTAATCTTGCACCCATTATATCCATGATAAGTTCATCAGGAACAAGTTCACCCCGTTCCATAAAACCCTGAGCTTTCTTTCCAAGCACAGTCTCTGCTTTTACCGCATTTCTCAATATATCACCTGTAGAGATCTGGACTGAACCGTCATATTCTGTTAATAATTTTGCAACAGTGCCCTTACCGGCACCTGGTGCTCCTAATAAAACAATTTTCATTATATATCCTCCTTTTTATTAATTATTCATTGCAATATCTATTTGTTTTTAGTCTTTTCCTGCTTTTCTTTTCTTTTTTCTTTCAGAGTTTTTTGCGGTGCTTTTTTAGTTTCATTTTTGGGTTTGTCTTTCCCAGATGCCATAAAACACCTCCATGTTAGTAATTAATCAATTGAGTTTATCAAATAAAAAAGAAAAAATCATTGTAAAAAGCTTGTCAATAAATCTCCACAGCCCTTCTTTCAATATCGTAATATGCTCCGATAATTTTTAATTTACCTTTATTTATTGATTTCGAGAGAATTGGTTTCGAAGATACAAGTTTCTCTACAACAATGTCAATGTTGTTTCTTATAGCGTTGTCTGTTAAGTCTCCGGACTGTTTTTTCGCTTTTTCTACAGCTGGGGCAATGTTTTTTAATATACAGGGAATACAACCATGGGCCTTTCCCCCCTGAACTGTTGCAGTGACTGCGCCGCATTTTCCGTGCCCAAGTACTACAACAAGCTGAACAGCGAGATGATCAACGGCATATTCAATGCTGCCGATAGCAATATCATCAACTATATTTCCTGCTGTGCGTATGATAAAAAGGTCACCGATACCCTGATCAAAAATTATCTCAGGAGGTATACGGGAATCCGAACAACCTACTATTACAGCAAAAGGTTCTTGTCCTTGCAATACCTCAGAGCACCGGCTGGAAGTTTGATTTGGATGTATAGGTTTTGAATTAACGAACCTTTTGTTGCCCTCAATTAATCTCTGCAGCGCTTCTTCGAATTTCATTTTTCTACCTCCTTGGATTATTTTTATGTAAGAAAATTTTACAATAAATTTATTGTTTTTTTATTAATTCTTAATTTGTCAGGTATTCATATCTTTTCTTAGTTTTCTAATTTTGCAATTTATATTGCTTATCATTTTTTTAATATTTAATGTTAGAATTTGTGATATCTATGAACCTTGTGTATAATGCCGCATATGAGCTATTGATCACAAAAAAATTTCGATTTAATTTAAACGAATAATCTATGCAGTAACAGGGGAATCAATAATATCGGTTTTCTTCTTTAAGAATGGGATGTGTCTGTTCCAAGATCCCATTATTATTTGGAATTATATTAAGGGTATGTAATTTACAGATGTGCAACAATTGATAGTTCATTTTTTATAATTTTAATAATGATGATTTTTAGTATTATTGTGAAAATATTAACAAAATTCTATTGACAACATATTATACAGATGTTTAGAATTAATTGTTTATAGCAAAAGAGCTTAATAGCAGTATAAATTCAATAAATATTAAATTCAGGAGGTTTGAGATGGCAGAAACAACAGCAGAACAAACCAACAAGTTTCCACCACCAAAGGAATTTGTTGACCAGGCTTATATTAAAAGCAGGGAAGAGTATGAAAAAATGTGGAAACAGTCAGTGGAAGATCCGGAAACATTCTGGGGAAATGTTGCAAAGGATCTATTCTGGTTCAAGCCGTGGTTAAAGGTAAATAGAGAAAATTTTGCCCAGGGTGAAGTCGAATGGTTTATAGGTGGCAAGACAAATATTTCCTATAACTGCCTTGACTACCAGATTGAAAAAGGGAAAGGCGATAAAGTTGCTATTCTTTTTCAGGGTGAACCTGATGATGATGTAGTTAAACTTACATACAAAGAAATGCTTGACAAAGTCTCAAGATTTGCAAATGTACTTAAGAAAAAAGGCGTGCGCAAAGGAGACAGAGTTGCCATTTATTTGCCAATGATCTGGCAGCTTCCAGTTGCAATGCTTGCATGTGCAAGAATCGGAGCAATCCACACAATAGTTTTCGGTGGTTTTTCTGCTGAAGCATTGAGAGACAGAGTGATTGATGCAGGTGCTAAGGTTGTTATTACAGCAAATGGATACTGGAGATCGGGAAAGAATGTAAGCTCCAAGGCCAATGCAGATACAGCTTGTAACCTTTGTGCAAAAGAAGGCCATACTGTTGATAAAGTTATTGTGGTAAAAAGACTTGAAGGCTTTGAAGTCCCCATGACAGAAGGCAGAGATACATGGTTTGAAGAAGAACTGGCTGCTCCTGATATTAGTAATGTATGTCCTGCAGAACAGATGGATGCCGAAGATCCTTTGTTTATTCTTTATACATCGGGTTCAACGGGCAAACCCAAGGGAGTGCTCCACACTGTTGGTGGCTATATGGTATATGCTTATCTTACATTTAAATATATTTTTGATTATAAAGATAAAGATGTATTTTTCTGCACTGCAGACATTGGCTGGGTAACAGGCCATTCTTACATTGTTTATGGACCTCTTGCAAATGGTGCAACTTCTGTAGTATTTGAATCAGTTCCTACATTCCCGAATCCGGACAGGTTCTGGCAGATAGTTGAAAAATTCAAAGTAACATCATTCTACACAGCCCCGACAGCTATCAGAGCTCTTATGAAAGAAGGAGATAAGTGGCCTCAGGGTAGAGATCTGTCAAGCTTGAAAGTACTTGGTTCTGTTGGTGAACCTATAAATCCCGAAGCATGGCTCTGGTACAACAAATATGTAGGAAGTGGAAAGTGCCCTATCGTAGATACTTGGTGGCAGACAGAGACAGGCGGAATTTTGATTACAGGCCTTCCAGGTGCATGGCCCCAAAAGCCAGGTTCGGCATCTCTTCCTTTTTTTGGTGTTCATGCCCGTGCTCTGCAGCCAAGATCATCGGCAGATCAGCCGGCATTAGATGCTCCAGTTAATGAACAGGGTGAACTTTGCATTGCAAGGTCATGGCCTGGCATGATGAGAGGAGTGTTTGGCGAGCCCGAAAGATTTTTTAATACATATTTTGTTCAGCAGCCGGGTTTCTACTTTTCAGGCGATGGCGCAAGAAAGGATGAAGACGGATATTTCTGGCTTATGGGACGTATTGATGATGTTGTTAACGTGTCTGGCCACAGAATGGGAACTGCAGAAGTTGAGGCAGCACTGAATTCATATACAACTTCAGTTGCAGAGTCAGCAGTTGTCGGTTTTCCTCACGAAATCAAAGGTGAAGACCTTTATGCTTATGTTATTTTGAAAACAGGTGTAACCGGTGATGATGCACTTAAAAAAGCATTGGTGGCCCATGTTAGGAAAGAGATAGGCCCAATCGCATCTCCTGGTAAGATTCAGTTTGTATCAGGTTTGCCGAAGACACGTTCAGGCAAGATCATGAGGAGGATTCTCAGAAAGGTCGCTTCAGGTGAAATTGATCAGATTGGTGATACCACAACCTTGGCAGACCCGTCAGTAGTTGATGAAATTGTAAAAGGCAGACAGTAGGATTATCGATATTCAGTAAAAGCCCTTGGGGATATATCCCCAAGGGCTTTTTTATAATCAGCCACTAGTTTATATGGAGTGATTTTTGTCTTTTTTTATTAATTCTACCGAAGAATATCACAGAAACCAATTGAATTCACTTGGATGGGAATTAACTTTATGCAATGCACTTTATCCGGGGAATACACCACTTAGAAGACTTTTGAAGCAAAACGACTCATATGGACATTTGCTTTATGATTTTCTGCAGAGATTTATCCCTATGGATAACATCATGAAAATTATCGAAATAGGCGGTGGATATGGTTATCTTATGAAGGATTTTCTTGACAGAAATAGTCATATATTGCCCTGTATGTTAGATATCTCACCATTTCTTCTTGAAAAACAGAAAGAAATATTAAAGGGGTCACAAGCCTGGTATGTTGAGGCTGATTTGCTTGATATAGATAGTGCTTTTCTTGAAGGGTATGAATTGGCAATATTAAACGAAAATCTTGGAGATTTTCCAACATTAGTCGATATTAAGGTTGAAGAAATCAAATCTCTACAGAGCTCTCCCGATGAGCATTTAATGCAGCTTTTTTATATTTTTGAGAAGTATGACTTATTTTCTGATTTGTCTGAAAGTAAATTATTAAATGTTAATATCGGAGCAATCAAGGCGCTTGAAAAATTATGCAAAGCTGGCATTGCTTTTATTTTCCTGAGTGAGCATAGTTGCGAAGCACAGGTACCTGATTATCTGTCCCCCTTTATTAATATTTTGTCAAGTGGAAATCCTGAAAGGATAGCCCTTAAAGGGCACGATGAATATTCGTTGAAATTTTCATATCTTGAAAAAATTGCCGGAACCTTTGGTTACATTTCCAGTAGAGGAAATTTTATTGATTTTATAAAAATCAATATTACTGATACAATAAAGTACATTCTTTCTTCACAAAGTCGATACAATGATGAAGATGAGATTGTCTGTCATTTTATCGAAGATCTTTGTAAATATGAATATCTTATTCTGCAAAAGCCTTGATATTAAAAAATAAAAAAAGGCAGATACCATTTGGTAACTGCCTTTTGATTTATATTATTGATGTTGTTATGTTGTTTTTGGTGGTTTCAAGAAAGAAAAAGCTACAATAATTCCGAGAGCAGCAAGAATCAATGTAGGCCAGAACGCTGCTGTATAATTTCCAAAGGCATCTTTTGCCATACCGGATATGATGCCGCCAATAATTGCACCCAGTCCATAGGCACTGAAAACTATTCCATATTTTTGTGCATATCCTTCAAGGCCGAAGAAGCTGGCTGTTGCTGCCGGCCCTATTGCGAGCCAACCCCCGAGAGTAAGCCAGAAACCACAAAAGGCCACAGCAAAGACCAATATGGATCCCTCTTTAGCACAGAGCATCATTAAAGATGCAATCCCTATGATTATGAAGGTAAGAATAGCAGTGTATCTCGGTGTTATTTTGTCTGAGAGTGTACCGAAAATAGGTCTTCCAATACCATTAAAGATAGCAAATATTGAAACGAGAAAGGCAGCTGTATTTGTGTCAAGACCTATCACATCCCTCCCAACTGTTGCTGATATACCTATAGCCATGAGACCCGCAGTAGTCCCGAATAGATAACATATCCAGAGCCCATAAAAACTTGCAGTTGAGAGCATGGTTCCTGCTGTAATTGCGGAGGCATTGCTGCCTGTTGTTTGTTGAGGAATCCACCCAGCCGGCTTCCATCCTTCAGGAGGAAATTTCATAAAGATTGAAAGAATAACAGTAACAACAAGGAATCCCATACCCATGTAAAAAAAGGTGGACAGAGGCCCGAAAGACGCAATCAAAATTTTTGCCAGAGGAGCAGTTATAAAAGCAGAACCTCCGAATCCGAGAAGTGCCAGTCCTACAGCGAGACCTTTTTTGTCTGGAAACCATTTTGTACATACCGAAACAGGTCCCCCATATACAAGGCCAACGCCTGCACCACCAATAATTCCATATGTGATTGTTACTAAAGTTATATTATCTGCGAATCTGGTAAGCATCCATCCGAGTCCAACAATTATTCCACCAATGATCATTACAAGACGCGGCCCAAATTTATCAATAAACCTGCCTGCCAAGAATGTGAACAAAGCAAAAACAGCAATGAAGATCATAAATGGGAGATTACCTTGTTTTGCGCTTGCATTGAAAAGTTTTTCAAGAGGTCCTTTAAAAACACTGTAAGCATATACAGCTCCAAGACATAAATTAATTACCATTCCCAGTACAACAAAAATCCATCTTCCTTTGTTTGCAGACATTCTGAAAACCTTCTGTTCATCTGACATAAAATTATACCTCCAAAAATTTTAAACTAATTTAACAGAAGTAAATCTCAAAGCTATTGTCCAAATTTTATAATGTAGAGCGATAATTATTACACAACATCAGGTAATGTCAAGATTTTTCTTGCCTGGCAAGAAATTTAATTTTTTTATAATTTGAAGGAAAATTTAATTTATGAATCTAAGTACTACAAAATCATGATTCAAAATGCTGTCAAACATGATTAATGATAAAAAAGTTCAAAGAAATATTGATTAATTTGTTATTATAATTATAATTTTTACGAGATAATATTTTTTTAATAAACTATGCAAATTGTTTTTTTATCCTATCCGGTCTTCTTTTTGTTTTTGCTGTGAAATATAATTGATTACAGTCGTTTATTATCAAATATCTCTTGACATAAAAGGCAAAATCGTTTAACATACCGAAGTTTTCGCTGAGCTTGATTTCCCTTAAAAAGATTAGGGAATTATTTTTTTTGGAGGGTATTGATGCCTACTATAAATCAATTAGTAAGGCGTGGGAGAGAAGTCGTTAAAAAGAAGAGTTCATCCCCTGCACTTACAGATTGTCCGCAAAAGAGAGGAGTTTGTGTAAGAGTTTATACAACTACTCCTAAAAAACCAAATTCGGCATTAAGAAAAGTAGCCCGTGTACGATTGACTAATGGTATTGAGGTTACAACCTACATACCCGGTATTGGTCACAATCTTCAAGAACACTCGGTTGTGCTGATAAGAGGTGGAAGAATTAAAGATTTACCTGGTGTTAGATATCATATAATCAGAGGATCGCTTGATGCAAGTGGTGTTGCAAACAGGAAAAAGAGTAGATCCAAATACGGTGCAAAAAAACCTAAACAGTAGTTATGGACGTGAATCTGTATTAAACAGAATTATTAATAGTTCGTAGAGGAGTTTATATAATGCCAAGAAAGGGACATGTAACAACAAGGGAGAAGATGCCTGATTTAAAATATAATGACTTTCTTGTACAGAGATTAATCAGTTGTGTTATGCTGGACGGGAAAAAAAGTACAGCCACAAGGATTGTCTATGGAGCCTTCGGCGTTATCGAGGAAAGATTGAAGGATGATCCATTGAAAGCTTTTCATAAGGCAATAGAAAATATAAGGCCTGAGATAGAGGTCAAAGCAAGAAGAGTTGGTGGCGCAACATATCAGGTTCCCGTTGAAGTAAGGTCAAACCGTAAAATGTCGTTGGGAATAAGGTGGCTAATAAGATATGCAAGGGAAAGATCAGAAAGAACAATGCGAGAAAAACTTGCCGGTGAAATCCTTGATGCTTGCAATAATAAAGGTGGCGCAGTAAAAAAGAGAGAAGATACTCACAAAATGGCTGAAGCTAATAAAGCTTTTGCCCATTACAGGTGGTAATTTAAGGTAAAAAAAGAATGAATCAAATTGTTAGAAATGTAGGTATAATGGCACATATTGATGCCGGAAAGACAACTGCAACTGAAAGAATGCTATTCTATACAGGAGTTAATAACAGAATAGGAGAAGTTGATGATGGTGCCTCAACCATGGATTGGATGGAAGAGGAAAAAGAAAGAGGGATAACGATTACATCAGCAGCAACAACCTGCTTCTGGAAAGATCACCGTATTAATATTATAGACACGCCTGGACACATTGATTTTACAATTGAAGTTGGAAGATCACTGAGGGTGCTCGATGGAGCAGTAGCGTTGTTTTCAGCAGTAGAAGGTGTAGAACCACAATCAGAGACAGTTTGGAGACAGGCTGATAAATATAGAGTTCCAAGGATTGCCTTTGTGAACAAAATGGACAGAACCGGTGCAGATTTTGATAACTGCATCAGGATGATACGTGAAAATTTGAAGGCAAATCCACTGATACTCCATTTTCCAATTATGACGGAGGATGAATTTACAGGAACCGTCGACGTAATAAAGAATAAGGCTATTTTATACGATAAAGACAGATTTGGTCTTGAATATACGATATGTGACGTACCAGAGGGTCTTAAAGACAGAGCTGATATGGTAAGAACAGAAATGATGGAAGCACTGTCTGGCCTTGAAGACAGCTTTATGGAAAAGTATCTGGAAGGAACTGAGATAGATGAAACCATTATTAAAGAAATGATCAGAAAGGGAACGCTTGAAGGCAGTTTTACACCGGTTCTCTGCGGCAGTGCTTTTAAAAATAAAGGCGTACAGGCTCTTCTTGATGCAATTGTTGATTATTTGCCATCGCCGAAGGATGTCTCTCCTTACCACTATTGGACTGAAGATGGTACCGAAGGTTCCTTTGATGGCAACGAAAAAGAGCCATTTAGTGGACTTATATTCAAAATAATGAATGATCCCTTTGTAGGACATTTAAGTTACATAAGGGTTTATTCCGGTATACTCAAGACTGGAGATACGATATTAAATTGTGCACAGTCGAAAACGGATAGAATAGGCAGGATATTGAGACTTCACGCAAACAAAAGGGAAGAAGTTAAGAAAGTTGAAGCTGGTGATATTTGTGCGATTGTTGGATTAAAAGGCGTTACAACCGGGGATACATTAACTCATCCTGGTTTGGAAATATTTTTTGAAAACATAGAAATTCCAGTTCCTGTAGTTTCATGTGCAATAGCGCCGAGAAAGAAAGATGATCTGAAAAAAATGTGGTTGGTTTTCAACAGATATACGGTTGAGGACCCTTCTCTCACGGTGCGGCTTGATAATGAAACGGGAGAAGTGATTCTTTCTGGAATGGGTGAACTTCACCTTGAAATTATAATGAATAGAGCCAAAAGAGAACATAACCTTGAGATGATATCATCTCCTCCGCAGGTTGCCTACAGGGAAACCATAACAAAACATGTTGTAGGTACAGGTAAATATATAAAACAATCAGGTGGAAGAGGGCAATATGGACATGTTGTCATAAACATATTACCATTTGAGAGTGCTGAAGTTGTTATCGAAAATAAAATAGTGGGCGGGGCAATACCAAGGGAATATATATCAAGCATTGAAACAGGAATCAGGGAAACAATGGAAAAAGGTATTGTTCTTGGATATCCCATGGTAGATATAAAAGTTGAACTTATCGATGGTTCATATCATGAAGTTGATTCATCGGAACTTGCTTTTAAACTGGCTGCTTCGATGGCTTTAAAGGATGCTGTGAAAAAAGCTAATCCTGTGATTCTTGAACCTATAATGAAAGTTGATATAAGTATACCGAACGAATTTTTGGGAGTGGTAATCGGTGATGTAACATCAAGGCGTGGAAGAATTGCTGAGCTAGGTGAGAGAAATAATTTTAAATATATAATTGCCCATATACCGCTGGAAGAAATGTTCGGATATACAACACATCTGCGTTCAGGAACGCAGGGAAGGGGAAATTTCAGTATGGAATTTCTCCATTATGCACCAGTACCACAGCATATTTATGAGTCTTTAATGAAAAATAGAGAAAAAAATGTAACGGAGGTCCTTTATGGCTAAGAAAAAGTTTGAAAGAAACAAACC
>CAYSBW010000013.1:0-45974 GCA_964429485.1 uncultured Syntrophorhabdaceae bacterium | reverse complement strand
TTGGAGCCGGTGTTGTCACTGAGATTATAGAGTAAGAGGGGAAAAAGATGAGGCAACTGGTAATACTTGCATGCTCGGAATGTAAGAATAGAAATTATACAACCACGCGTAATAAACAGAAAACTCCTGAAAAGCTTGAAATAAAAAAATATTGTAAATCCTGTAGGAAACATACATCACATAAAGAGACAAAATAAAAAGGCCAGTAGCTCTAACGGATAGAGCACCGGACTCCAAATCCGGGTGTTGGGGGTTCGAATCCCTCCTGGCCTGTAAACTATGGAGATTTAATGGATCTCAAACATAAGTTGGATGGTATCAAGGATTACTTCAGAGAAGTATATATGGAAGCGAAAAGGGTGACATGGCCCTCAAAGAAGGATGCAGTAAAAGGAACTTATGTGGTTTTAATAACAGTTGCTATAGCGTCCATCTTTCTCGGAATTGTTGATGTTGGGCTGGCGAAGATAATTCAGGCGCTTTTACGTGGATAATCAAGGCGAAAAATGGAAACTATGATGGAAAAAAAGTGGTATGTTGTGCATACATATTCCGGTTACGAACAGAAAGTAAGAGAAGGCCTGGAAGAAAATATTCGCGATAGTAAAATGGAATCCTATTTTGGAGATATTATAGTACCATCTGAGATAATTATGGAGAGAATCAAAGGGCAGGTAAAGAAGTCCCAGAGAACAGTCTTCCCAGGCTACATCATTGTGAATATGGTAATGAACAATGATACATGGTATCTTGTCAGGAATACACCAAAAGTAACAGGTTTTGTTGGATATGACAAAATGAATCCACCCCCATTGCCCGACTATGAAGTAGTAGAAATTTTAAGTGCTATTCAGGAAGGTAAGGGCAAGATTAAACCGAAGATCAAGTTTGAAAAAGGTGATGGCGTTAAAGTAACGGAAGGACCTTTTACAAACTTTACCGGTAGTGTAGAGGAGATAAAGCCTGAAAAAGGTAAGGTAAAAGTGCTCCTCAATATTTTCGGGAGAACAACCCCGGTTGAATTGGATTTTATTCAGATAGAGAAAATATAAAGGAGCTGTGAGATGGCAAAAAAAGTTGTGGCTATGGTGAAGTTGCAGTTGCAGGCAGGTCAGGCAACCCCATCACCCCCTGTTGGACCGGCACTTGGACAGCATGGTGTTAATATAATGGAGTTTTGTAAGGCCTTCAATGAAAGGACGAAATCCCAGGAAGGTACTATAATCCCTGCATCGATTACGATTTTTTCTGACAGGACTTTTAGTTTTATTACAAAAACACCACCTGCTACTTTCCTTATAAAAAGAGCAGCCAAATTGGCCAAAGGATCCAATAACCCGAAAAAAGAGACAGCTGGAACAATAGCTAAATCACAGATAAAAGAAATTGCCCAGATCAAAATGCAGGATTTAAATGCAAAAGATCTCGAAGGTGCTATAAAAATCATTGAAGGTAGCACGAGAAGTATGGGAATAGAGGTTGTGGAAGGATAAAGAAAAAGACTGACAGGTAAAAGCAAAAGTACACAGATGTTTTTGCTTTTACCTGTCAGTCTTTAGCCTAAGTATAGATAGAAGGAGTAACGCACATGGCAAAAACAGGGAAAAAATATTCAGAGGCACTGGTAAAAATAGATAGAGAAAAAAAATATGACATGGATGAGGCCCTTGAACTGCTTCCTCAAATTTCTTTTGCAAAATTTGATGAAACTGTTGAGATTGCCTGCCGGCTTGGTGTTGATCCAAGACATGCGGACCAGATGGTTAGAGGAAGCGTTGCTCTACCTAACGGACTTGGCAAGGAAGTAAAAATAGTTGTTTTTGCAAAGGGACAGAAAGAAAAAGAAGCAGAAGAAGCCGGTGCAGATTATGTTGGTGCAGAGGATATGATAGATAAAATTCAAAAAGGATGGCTTGCTTTTGACAAAGCTGTGGCTACCCCTGATATGATGGGTGCTGTCAGTAAGCTTGGCAAAATCCTTGGTCCAAGAGGACTTATGCCTAATCCTAAAGTTGGAACAGTGACTTTTGATATTGCTAAAACTGTGAAAGAAATGAAAGCAGGAAGGGTGGAGTTCAGAGTTGATAAAGCTGGAAACCTCCATGTCCCTGTTGGAAAAGTTGGTTTTGGCAAAGAAAAGATAATGGAAAATATTAATTCACTCATCGAAGCTATTATCAGATTGAAACCACCTTCAAGCAAAGGAGCTTACTTTAAGGGGTTGGCCGTTTGCACAACAATGAGTCCTGGTATAAAAATTGATCCTGCCTATGTGAGGAACTTGACAAAATAGGGAAAGAGTCAGAGAAAGCAGGTGCTGAATGTTAAACGTTATACGGCCTGCCGAGACTTAACGTTTCTGTCTCCCTGACTTTCCATATACTATATGAAAGGAGGGATGAAAATCATTGGAAAGAACAAAAAAGCAAAAGGTAGTCGAAGAATTAGGGGCTAAATTTAACCGCATGAATTCGATGTTTATTGCGGAATACAGCGGTTTAAAAGTGTCTCAGATGACTAAACTCCGAAAGGAGTTGAGAAGCGTGGATGCAGAATTAAATGTTGTAAAGAATACGCTCTTGAATATTGCATCTGAAGGAACGAATGCCCAGGCCTTGAAAGATTCATTTTCAGGCCCGAATGCAATTGTGTGCATCTATAAGGACCCGGTTGGTGCAGCAAAGGTAATAACGGGTTTTCTTAAGGAAATGCCACAGCTAAAACTAAAAGCAGGCTTTCTGGGAAAACAGGCAATAACACCGGAAGATGTTCTTAAGCTTGCTACACTTCCATCACGAGAATTGCTCATAGTAAAATTAATGGGTTTACTACAGGGAACTCCTCAGAGATTTGTATATGCGCTTTCCGGTAATTTAAGTAAACTTATGATAACATTGAACGCTATTAAAGTAAAAAAAGAACAGGCCTGAAGGAGGTACTAAATGAGTGTGACAAAAGAAGAAGTTGTGCAGTTTATTGAAAATATGACAATCCTTGAACTATCAGATTTTATAAAGGTTCTGGAGGAGAAGTTTGGAGTTTCAGCAGCCATGCCGATGATGGCAGCTGCACCTGCAGGTGGCGGACAGGCAGCAGCAGCAGAGCCGGTAGAAGAGCAGACCGAGTTTAACGTTATTCTCACAGGATACGAAGCAGAAAAGAAAATACAGGTAATAAAAGTTGTGCGGGCAATTACAAGCCTTGGGCTCAAAGAAGCAAAGGACCTTGTAGAGGGTGTGCCAAAACCTGTTAAAGAAAGTGTCTCAAAGGATGAAGCGGCAAATATTAAAAAACAGCTTGAAGAAGTGAGTGCACAGGTAAAAGTAGAGTAATAATGTTGTGTTGAATAATAAATGACAGAGACGCACAATATTGCGTCTCTGTCATTCGTCAACAACCAAGGAGTGAATAAAAATATGAGGGAAACTTTCCATAATAGGATATTCAGAAAGAACTACGGTAAAATAAAAGAAGTTCTTGAAATTCCCAATCTGATTGAAACACAGCTTGATTCGTATGAGATTTTTTTGCAGAAGGATATCAGGCCGGATAAAAGAGAAAACGTTGGACTGCAGGCTGTTTTCAACAGCGTGTTTCCCATAAAAGATTCCCACGAAACAACTACATTGGAATTTGTAAAATATGAAATAGGTGAGCCGAAAAACTCTGAAGAGGAATGTATTTTCAGAAGCGTTACCTATGCTGCTCCTATGCGTGTTGCCATACGTCTTGTAGTATGGAATGTTGATCCTGATACAAAAATCAGGGATATCAGAGCAGTAAAAGAACAGGATGTGTATTTTGGTGAAATTCCTCTCATGACAGAAAGGGGAACTTTTATCATTAATGGAACGGAAAGAGTAATTGTTAGTCAATTGCATAGATCCCCTGGTGTATATTTTGACTGTGATCAGACGAAATCAACATTAGGAGGGAGTCTTTCATACAGTGCAAGAATAATTCCGTACAGAGGTTCCTGGCTTGATTTCGAGTTTGATCATAAGGAGCTTGTTTACGTTAGAATAGATAAAAAGAAAAAGATGTATGTTACATTGTTTTTAAAAGCTCTTGGTTATAGCGAAAAAGAAATACTGGATTATTACTATGATCGAGAAAAAATAATCATAAAAGACGGGAGATTATATAAGCAAACACCTCTTAAACTTCTTATAGGCCAGAGATCTCCTTCTGATATAATAAATGAAGAAACAAAAGAGATTATTGTAAGAAAACACAAAAAAATTACCAAGGCAGTCATCAAAAAAATGGAAGCTTCCAACATAAAAGAAATACCGGTGGAAGAAGATGATGTAATTGGCAAGACTACCTCTGAAAATGTTATTGACCCTAAAACAAAAGAAATACTTATACCGATAAACAGGGAAATCACAAAAGATGATATTGAAAAGATAATAAGTAAAAATGTGAGCAGTTTTGAAATTCTCTTTATAGATAATATGAATGTCAGCGCTTCCCTGAGTAAAACACTTCGTGAAGATGGTGTCAGTGTAAAAGAAGAGGCTCTACTTGGTATATACAGGAAATTAAGGCCTGGAGATCCCCCTACAACAGAATTTGCTGAAGCCCTTATCCATAATATGTTTTTCAGTTCTGAAAGGTATGATCTTTCAAGGGTTGGCAGGCTCAAAATAAATCACAGGCTTAATCTTGACATTCCTCTTGATGAAGTTGTTTTGAGAAAGGAGGACATCTTTGAGGTTGTGGGACATTTACTCAGATTGAAAGACGCAAGAGGCCCTGGAGATGACATAGACCATCTCGGAAACAGAAGAGTCAGGACAGTAGGTGAATTGCTCGAAAACCAGTTCAGAATGGGTCTTGTTCGTATGGAAAGAGCCATTAAAGAGAGACTTACGTTTCCCGAAATGGAGACATTAATGCCTCATGATCTGGTGAATCCCAAGCCTGTTGCCAGCGCGGTAAAGGATTTTTTTTCGAGCAGCCAGCTTTCACAGTTTATGGATCAAACAAACCCGCTAAGTGAAATAACACATAAAAGAAGGCTCAGCGCCCTTGGTCCTGGCGGTTTAACGCGGGAACGGGCCGGTTTTGAAGTAAGGGATGTCCATCCTACACACTATGGAAGAATATGTCCTGTAGAGACACCTGAAGGGCCGAATATTGGATTAATAGCCTCTCTCTCGACCTATGCAAAAGTTAACGCTTTTGGTTTTATAGAAACACCCTACAGGGAAGTTGTTGATGGCAGGGTAACAAATAGTGTTAAATATCTGAGTGCACTTGAGGAAGAGCCATATTATATTGCCCAGGCAAATGCACCTATTGATAGCGAGGGCAAATTTACAGCGGACCTTATAACAGCTCAGAAAGGCGGCGGTTTTTATCTTGTAAGTCCGGATGAAGTTGAATTTATGGATGTTTCACCGAAACAGCTTGTAAGTTCTTCTGCCTCTTTGATTCCCTTTCTGGAACATGATGATGCAAACCGTGCACTCATGGGTTCCAACATGCAACGTCAGGCCGTGCCTCTTGTTATAACAGAAGCGCCTATTGTTGGAACAGGCATGGAAAAGATAGTCGGCAGGGATTCAAGAGTAACAATAACCGCGAAAGCTGCGGGTGTTGTAAAAAGTGTAGATGCAAACAGAATCATTGTTCAGTACGAAGAAAAAAATGAAAACGAAGAATCTGTTGCAAAGATAGATGTATATAACCTTTTGAAATTCAGAAGATCAAACCAAGACACATGTATAAACCAAAGAGCAATAGTTAACGAAGCTGACTATGTAAATAAAGGAGATGTCCTTGCAGACGGTCCTTCCACGGACAGAGGAGAGCTTGCTCTTGGCAAGAATGTTCTGGTGGCTTTCATGCCTTGGCGTGGATATAACTACGAAGATTCCGTACTTGTAAATGAAAGACTTGTCAAAGAAGATTTATTTACCTCAATACATGTTGAAGAGCTTGAGTGTGTTGTAAGAGATACAAAGCTTGGCAAGGAGGAAGTTACCAGAGATATACCGAGTATAGGCGATGAAGCACTGAAAGATCTCGATGGAAGTGGAATCGTAAGAGTGGGTGCAACGGTTAAGCCGGGAGATATACTTGTAGGAAAAGTTACACCAAAGGGGGAGACCCAGCTTACACCTGAAGAAAAACTTCTTAGAGCTATATTTGGAGAAAAAGCAGGTGATGTAAAGGATACCTCGCTTAGAGTTCCCCACGGTATTGAAGGCATAGTTATAGATGTAAAAGTCCTTTCCAGAAGAGGTGCGGATAAGGATGACAGGAGCAGGCTTATAGAAGATGTCGAGATATCAAATATCTTGAAGGATCAGGAAGAACAGATAAAGATTGTTCTGGATAGTATCCAGGAGAAACTGACAAATCTTTTCATTAATAAAAAAGCTCCAGTTGACATAAAAGATGACAAAGGAAGAATTGTTGTTAAAAAAGGTGAAGGTCTTGATGTTCAAAAAATTGGCTATATGAGCCTTCACAAACTCCAGAATCTTAATTTTGAAGATGAAGAGATAGAAAGAAAAATCTCGAAGATTTTTGAGAGCAAGGAAAACCAGATTGAGCTTATTAAACTTTATTACGAAGATAAACTGAATAAGATCAAGAGAGGAGATGAACTTCCTCCAGGTGTTATAAAAACAATCAAGGTATATGTAGTTATGAAAAGGAAGATCTCGGTGGGCGATAAAGTATCAGGGCGTCATGGCAATAAAGGTATTGTTTCCGTAATCCTTCCCCAGGAGGATATGCCTTTTACTGATGATGGAACACCGATTGATATTGTTCTTAACCCCCTTGGTGTTCCATCCCGTATGAACGCCGGGCAGATATTGGAAGTACATCTTGGCTGGGCTGCCAGAGAGCTTGGGAAAAAGATAGGCGTATTGGTCGACGATTATTACAAGAATATCTCTTCTCCTGAGGCTATTAAAATTAAGCTCAAAAAAGTTTTCAATCACGGAGAGCTTGACGGTTTTATAGACAAGTTAAAGGATGATGAATTAATTGAACTGGCTGACAAAATGAGAAACGGTGTCAATGTGGCAGTTCCTGTTTTTGATAGCGCAAATGAGGCTGAGATAAGAGAATTATTTGAGATGGCCGGATTAGAGGATAACAGACAAACTTCACTTTATGACGGTAGAACAGGAGAGAAATTTCATCATAAGATTACAATAGGCAACATGTATTTCCTGAAGCTACACCACCTTGTTGATGATAAAATTCATGCTCGTTCCATAGGTCCATATTCCCTTGTTACACAGCAACCCCTTGGTGGAAAAGCTCAATTTGGTGGACAGAGGCTCGGAGAGATGGAAGTCTGGGCCCTTGAAGCATATGGAGCTTCCTACTCTTTACAGGAATTTCTTACAATCAAGTCTGACGATGTAAATGGAAGGATAAGGGCTTATGAAGCTATAGTAAAAGGCGAGGATGTACTTGAACCTAATCTTCCCGAGTCCTTTAACGTGTTAATAAAAGAACTTGAGAGTCTATGCATACATGTTGATCTTGTCAGGGAAGAGTGATAAAGACAGTATTGGATTCCTAATTAAAAATTCAAAACTGTTTTATACGGAGGTATCAGATTGGACGATTATTTTAAGGTTTTTGAGAAACAAAAGGACCCTTTGGGATATGCCGCTATTAAGTTATCCCTTGCATCTCCGGATATAATTGAAAAATGGTCTTGTGGAGAAGTCAAGAAACCTGAAACTATAAATTACCGGACTTTTAAGCCTGAGAAGGATGGATTGTTCTGCGCCAAGATATTCGGTCCTGTAAAAGATTATGAGTGCATCTGTGGTAAGTACAAAAGAATGAAGCACAGAGGCATTATTTGTGAAAAATGCGGGGTGGAAGTAATACAATCAAAGGTAAGACGGGAAAGAATGGGGCATATAAGTCTTGCCTGTCCGGTAGCACATATATGGTTCCTGAAGAGCATGCCGAGCAAAATAGGGACCCTGCTTGAGCTTACGATAAAGGAAGTGGAAAGAGTTCTTTATTTTGAGATGTATATAGTTGTTGAACCTGGTTCATCTCCCTATGAATTTTGTGAATTAATAAATGAAGAAAAATATATAGAGGCCAAGGGAAAATATGGAGATACATTTGTGGCCGGTATCGGTGCCGAAGCAATGCGGGAATGTCTTAAAAAGATAAACGTGGAGGAACTTGAGAAAACGCTTAGAATTGAAATGCGCGATACTGCAAGTGAGGCAAAGAAAAAGAAACTTGCAAGAAGGCTCAAGGTTGTAGATGCATTTAAAGTTTCCAAAGTTAAACCTGAATGGATGATACTTGATATTATTCCTGTTCTTCCACCTGAGCTGAGACCCCTTGTACCTCTTGACGGGGGACGTTTTGCCACATCTGATTTAAATGATCTTTATAGAAGAGTGATAAACAGGAATAACAGGCTTAAAAGATTGATGGAGCTGAATGCGCCTGAAATCATTATACGTAATGAAAAAAGAATGCTTCAGGAAGCAGTGGATGCTCTTTTTGATAACTCCAAGCGTGGTCGTGTAGTTACGGGGGCAAGCAAGAGACCTCTTAAATCTTTAAGTGATATGCTCCGTGGTAAACAGGGGCGTTTCCGTCAGAACCTCCTTGGCAAAAGGGTGGACTATTCCGGCAGATCTGTTATAGTAGTCGGTCCTCATTTAAGGCTCCACCAGTGCGGTTTGCCTAAATCAATGGCTTTGGAGCTTTTCAAGCCTTTTGTTTATCATAATTTGATAAAAAAAGGATATGCAACAACCATTAAGAATGCAAAAAAGATTGTTGAAAAGGAGAGACCAGAGGTATGGGATGTCCTTGATGAAGCGATAAAGGAACATCCTGTTATGTTAAACAGAGCTCCTACATTGCATAGATTGGGAATTCAGGCTTTTGAACCCCAACTGATTGATGGAAAGGCAATCCAGCTGCACCCTCTTGTCTGCACAGCCTACAATGCTGATTTTGATGGCGATCAAATGGCAGTCCATGTTCCTCTTTCAATTGAGGCTCAGACTGAAGCAAGAGTGCTAATGATGTCAACAAACAATATTCTTTCACCTGCAAATGGAAAACCAATTATTGTTCCAACTCAGGATATTGTTCTTGGTCTTTATTATTTGACAATTGAGAGGAAATATGTAAAAGGCGAAGGGAAGATATTTGCCGACCCTGAAGAAGTGAACATAGCCTATGATTGCGGAGAGATGGATTTGCACGCAAGGATAAAGGTGAGATTGGACGGGGGAAAGCTTGTTGATACAACTGTTGGTAGAGTAATACTGAGGGATGTTATTGAAAATGCCCTGATGGAGCTTGATGCAAGTCAGAGAAATTTGATTATGAACGAGATGTTTGAACTGATCAACAGGGTAATGGACAAAAAAACAATAGCTCAACTTGTTGACAAATGTTATCGGGTAGCCGGGGAAAAGGGTACTGTAATTCTTTCTGATAGATTGAAAGATCTTGGTTTTCATTTTGCCACAATGGGTGGAATTTCCATCTCTATAGACGATATGATAGTTCCAGCCAACAAAAAAGAGCTGATAGAAAAAGCTTACGATGAAGTTAAAATTGTTCAGAAACAATATGCCGAAGGATTAATTACCGATGGTGAAAGATATAATAAGGTTATTGATATATGGGCTGATGTGACTGAAAGAATCGCTGATGAGCTTATGAGAGAACTCGGTACTGAAAAGGTTATAAGCCCTGATGGAAAAGTAGAGTACCAGAACAGCATGAACCCCATATTTATTATGGCAAATTCAGGCGCGAGAGGTAATGCTCAGCAGATAAGACAACTTGCAGGTATGAGGGGCCTTATGGCGACTCCTTCCGGTGAAATTATTGAAACACCTATTACCAGCAATTTTAGAGAAGGGCTTACTGTTCAACAGTACTTTATATCTACCCATGGCGCACGTAAAGGTCTTGCAGACACAGCACTCAAGACTGCAAACTCAGGATATCTTACCAGGAGGCTTGTTGATGCTTCCCAGGATGTTGTGGTATCGGAATTTGATTGTGGCACCTTTGATGGTATTGAGGTTGGATCTTTGATAGAAGGTGGCGAGGTAATAGAACATCTTACTACGCGAGTGCTTGGCAGGGTTGTACTTGAAGATATTAAAGATCCTGATGGAGAAATTATAGTCAAAAGAAATGAAGAGATCCGCGAAGAGCACCTGAAGAAAATAGAAGAAGGTGGTTTTGAGAAGATAAAGATTAGATCTGCCCTTACGTGCAGATCTAAACGAGGTATTTGTGTTCTTTGCTATGGAAGAGACCTTGCAAGAGGTCGACTTGTAAGTATTGGTGAAGCTGTTGGTATAGTTGCAGCACAATCCATTGGAGAACCTGGAACACAGCTTACCATGAGAACATTCCATATTGGTGGAGCAGCATCCCGGAGAGTAGAGCAGTCAACTCTGGAAGCGAGAAACGACGGCTATGTTAAATTAATAAATGTAAAGGTTGTAAATAACAGGGAAGGAGTTCCTGTTGTAATGAACAGGAACGGTGAAATTGCAATAGTTGATGAAGCTGGCAGGGAAAGGGAAAGATATGCCGTTATATACGGTGCCAGACTGGTGTATGGCAATACAATAGTTCTTCCTGTAGATACAGTTGATTCAGTGGAAGAAAAAGCCTATTATGTTAAGGAAGGCCAGACTCTTGCTGAATGGGACCCCTATACAATCCCTATTCTTTCGGAAGTATCAGGAAGGATAAAATTTGGAGATATTATCGAGGGTGTTACAATGCAG
Source organism: uncultured Syntrophorhabdaceae bacterium (assembly GCA_964429485.1). GTDB lineage: Bacteria > Desulfobacterota > Syntrophorhabdia > Syntrophorhabdales > Syntrophorhabdaceae > JAPLKB01. The sequence goes on along the minus strand of CAYSBW010000013.1, from coordinate 35,193 downwards.
GAAAGCAAGGATGAAATGTCCGGTCTTTCCTACAGAGTTATTATGGAACCAAGGGACCAGGATTTGAGACCTCGCATATCTATAAAAGATGATAAGGGAAAAACAATTAATATACCCGGAAGCACCAGTCCTGCAAGGTATATTCTACCTGTTGGTGCACATATTATCGTAAATGAAGGAGATGAAGTCCATGCAGGTGATGTTGTTTCAAAGATCCCAAGAGAGACAACAAAAACAAAGGATATTACAGGTGGTCTTCCAAGGGTTGCAGAACTTTTTGAAGCAAGGAGACCAAAAGAAAATGCAACAGTGGCAGAGGTAAATGGTTTTGTCACCTTTGGAAAGACTACAAAGGGTAAGAGGGAAATTTTTGTTAAACCAGAAAGAGGAGAGCCGCTAAAATATGTAATCCCCAGAGGCAAGCACATAGTAGTCCACGAAGGAGATTATGTTAAGGCGGGAGAACCCTTGATGGATGGTCCTGTAAGCCCGCATGATGTACTCCGTATACTAGGTATTAAAGCTCTTGCGCGTTATCTTGTTGATGAGATACAGGAAGTATATCAATTGCAGGGCGTGAAAATAAATGATAAACACATAGAAATTATAGTAAGGCAGATGCTCAAAAGAGTAAGGATAAGAGATGTAGGTGATACTAATTTTATTACTGATGAACCTGTAGAATGGTGGGTTTTTGAAGAAGAAAACAGACGTGTCCTTGAAGCTGGTGGAAAGCCTGCAAAGGCAGAACCGTTATTTTTAGGAATTACAAAAGCGTCTTTGATTACTGATAGTTTCATATCTGCTGCAAGCTTTCAGGATACCACAAAAGTTTTAACTCAGGCTGCCATAGAAGGACGTGTTGACTATTTGAGAGGTCTTAAAGAAAATGTTATTATGGGAAGGATTATTCCTGCTGGTACAGGTTATTCCAGATACAAAAATTATGATATGACTGTGCTTGAAAAACCTGTAGAAAATACGGATAGTTTACCTGAGGCCGAGGTTCTTTAATTTTCGTTCTGCTATAGAAGCTTCTTCTGTTTTAGGATAGAGTTCTATAACCTTTTTCAAAATGGTTTTAGAACTCTTTAAATCTTTAATGTTCCGGAAGGCTTCAGCTTGTGAAATAAGTGCTCTAGGTGCCTTATCACTCTTAGGATACTTGTCAACCACTTCCTGGAAGCTTATAATTGCTTTCTCGTAATTTTTGAGATTTAAATAGCTTTCTCCAAGCCAGTAATATGCATTTGAAGCTAATGGTGTTCCTTTATAGTTATTTATAAAATCCGAGAAATTTACAGCAGCTTCCTCGTAATTTCCTTGCTGGAATTTGTCAAAGGCATTTTTATATGCAGCTTCATATTTTGGATCAATTTCTTTAACAGGTATTTCTGTTATATTTTCCATCACGGGCAGTTTGACATTACCTTTTTTTAATGCATTGATTTCAGCTTTAGTGTCTTTCCAATACATTTGAAGCTGGTGGTCGAGTTCCTCAATTCTCCCGAGCATTGTCCTGTTTTTGTCGTCCTTGTTTGTAACTGATGTGGATAAACCAGCAATCTGTTTTCTTAAATTCTCCTGTTCATTTGCAATAGCGGATAGCTTTGCATTTGTCTCTATTTTATACTGGTTAAGATCGTTGGATATAGAATAAATGTTATTTTTCATCATTGATGTTTCTTCAGTCGAAGCACAACTGAATAGGGAAATAGCTATTGAGGCAACAATACCAAAAGTACGGAATTGAGAAATTAAGGATGAAAATTGAACAGAAAATTTCGAATGATTCTTGATGTCCAATGTTTTCATTGGTTACCCCCTTTGATCAATTTTAAAACTTGCACGCCTGTTTTTTGCCCATGCATCTTCTCCGTGGCCTATATCGGCGGGGAGTTCCTTACCAAATGATATTGTGTTAATTCTCGTTTCTTCTATGCCAAGATTGAGAAGATAATTTTTTACAGTTTCAGCTCTTTTCTGACCGAGGGCAAGGTTATATTCAATAGTGCCTCTTTCATCGCAATGTCCTTCTACTGTTATTTTTATAGTTTTGTATTTTTTCAGCCAATTACTGATTTCATTTAATTTTAAGTAATCATCTGATTTGATTGTATAACTGTCAAATTCAAAGTAAACATCTTTAAGAGGAGCATTTTCCATAAATTCCTTCATGGACTGATCTTTCATTCTTGTTCTTTCTCTTGCTGCAATCTCTTCTTCTGATATTCCATTTTGTTTATAGGGATCTATGGTGGATATATCTTCACCCTTATGAAGTGCCTGAACCTGTTTTTGTTCTGTTGGTGTTAGCTCGACCGATTTTGGTGTGCAGCCGTAATTTGCAATAAGCATTAAAAAAACAAAAAACATTGATAAAAGTTTCATTGGAACCTCCTTTACGTGCCTTTGGCATCTAACAAACAAAGCTTGATAAATTGTCTATTGTACAAACCGTGGTTGTGTTTCATCGCCGTCGGTGAATTTTAGCGTTTTTTTGCCTTCACCATTAAAAAGCATTAGTTGTATATTAAATTTTCCACCTTTATTGGAGGAGTATATTATATATCTGCCGCAAGGTGAGAATTGAGGTGAATCATTTATGCCTCCTAAGGTTAGAACTCTTTGATTTGATCCGTCAATATTCATTGTACAGATCTCAAAGGCTCCTTCGAACTTTGAGACAAAGGCTATCAAATCACCTTTTGGTGATAAAGCAGGTGAAGTATTGTAATTTCCTGAATATGTTAATCTTTTTGGGGTTCCTGAAGGTAAATCTTTGATAAAAATCTGGGGAGACCCATGTATATCTGAAACGAAAACCATTTTTGAACCATCCGGTGATATAGATGGTGATGTTGCTATCCCATCGTTTTTTTGAAGAATCTTTTTGGTTTTACTATCGACATTAATAGAATATATAGTTGAGAATTTTCCTGAAGTATGTGAATATCCGAACGTTGAATTTCCTGTCCATGTTGTTCCAATTTTCATACCGTCAGAACGGTCTGTGTAAACCTCTCTGTTGCTTGCTATATTCATAATATAAAGATTTGGTTTACCTTCCCTGTATGATGTATATGCAAGGTAGTTACTGTTAGGTGATATAGATGGTGATAATGTAATACTCCTGTAGTTTGTCATCCTTCTAACATTGCTTCCATCGATGTCGGCTATATAAATATCCTTTCGGTTCCTGCTTCCTGAAGCAAAAACTACCCTAGAACTCATAATGCCTTTTTCGCCAGTGACATAAAGCATTATATCATCTGCCAGCCTGTGAACAATTCTCCTCCAATCATCTTCTTTGGTTTTGTAACGTTTTGCAAGTACCAGAGTTCCGTCAAGAGTATCATAGACAAATGCTTCGAGTATCAGTTCGTTATTGGATTTTTGAATTTTTCCTTTGCAAACAAGTTCAATGCCTATTGATTTCCAATTGGTGAATTTTATCTCATTTTTTTCAACGCCTTCATCGGCAAGCTCCCTATCAATTAAAGATTGTGGAGCCACAATGAAAAATGCCGACATATCAAGGTCTTTATTTAAAAGACTATTCATATCTATTTTCAATTTGTCCATACCATCGCCTTTGAAAGATGGTATGCCTATGGTTATTTTTTTAAAACTCTTCCCGAAAATATCAAGATATATTTTTGAGTGTGCCATAGTCGATGCAAAAATCATTACTATTCCAATTAATGAAACGAGTATTACTTTATGTTTTGTCATTCTTTATTCCCCATTCATCGTATATTAATTTAGTTTTGTTATTTGCTGCATATTGGTTTTTTATTGATTACTTTTTATTAGCATCTGATAATAAATATGACATATCCTTCTCTAATTCAAGAGAAATAAGCAATATTAAAATAAAAGGTTGAAATAGAGGCATTTAACTAAATTTTTACTCTGACCCGAGGAGTATAATTTGGGACAGCAGATACAAAAGATAAATAAAAAATACTTTTTTAGTTAACAAATTTAATGATAGTGTTATAATTAAAGAAAATGATTAAAAGGATTAGTCTTCCAGGAGAAGGATTATGGATAGTATTTTCCAAGGTATAATAGCAGTTTCGGTTCTTGTTTCAGCTTCTGTCTTTGTGTATTTTATAATTGAGGCAAGAGGAACAGTAAAAGAACTGAGGAAATTTTTAAAAAATATGGATGAGAACCTCGTCCCGGCCATTGAAGAGTTGAGAAGAAGCCTTAAGAGTATGCGGAATATAACTGATAATATAACATCTGTAACAGAGGATGTTAAAACATTTTCCTGTTCAGTACGAGAAGCTGGCAATGATGTTGTGAATTTAACTAAAATTGTGAAAGGCGTGGCATCATCTTCATTTTTTTGTCTTTCTGGATTTAAGGCAGGGATGAAAGCAGCTACTGGTGTTTTATTGAGAGATTTTTTTAAAAAAAGCGAGAAATAAAATAATGAGGAGGAATAGAATATGACAGAAGAAAGAAAAGATTTTAATGCTGGATCAATGCTACTTTCATTTTTTCTTGGCGGATTGGTGGGTGCAGGAATTGCTTTACTGGTGGCGCCAAAGCCAGGTGAAGAAACCAGACGGATGATAAAAGACATTGCAGATGATGCAAAGAAAAAAGCTGAAGATTATATCGAGCAGGCCAAGGGGAAAGCAGCGTCAGCAGTAGAAAAAGGCAAGGAATTTATAGAAAAAGAAAAAAATGTTATTGAATCAGCCATAGAAGCAGGTAAAGAAGCATTTGGACAGGAAAAGGAGAAAGAACGTAACATCCAGTAAATTATATAACATTGTTTTAATTTTTATTGTTATTACTTTGGGTTATCTGAGCTATAGAATAATTGTGCCTTTTTTATCTGCCTTGGCTTGGGCTATTGTTCTTTCGATAGTATTTTACCCTGTTTATGTTCTTTTGCTTAGACTTGTGAAATGGAGATATTTAGCTTCTTTTATTACTCTATGTATTATAATTATTTTGATTTTTGGTCCTTTTTCCTATCTGTCCTATTTGCTTACACAGGAATTAAATACCTTGATAGTGCACATAAGGGCTGGTGAATTGAATATAATTAATCAAATTTCGCAAAGTCCCGCTGCAAAAAAAATAATATATAGTATACTCTCTTTATTCAATATGACAGAAGGAGATTTTCAAAAGGCCATTGCTAATAGCATATCACAGGTTGGAGCACAATCTTTTGGTATGGTTAAAAGTGGCTTGGGCAATGCCGCGACAGCCCTGACTGATTTTTTGTTCATGCTTCTATCTATATTTTTTATTCTTGAAGACGGACCCAAATTTTTGAATAAATTCAGTAATTATATCCCCTTTTCAAAAGAAAAGAGAGAGGCTATGGTGAAACAGATAAAAGATATAGTTACTTCGACTATTTACGGTGGAATTGCTATCGCTGTTGTTCAAGGTGCTGCTGGAGGCTTTACTCTGGCTTTACTCGGGGTCCATGCCCCTGTTTTATGGGGGATGGCTATGTTTGTTGCTTCTTTTATCCCATTACTTGGAACTGTTGTTATATGGGGACCCATTGCAATTTATCTATTTTTTCAAGGTTTTTTTCTTAAAGGGTTAATCCTTTCAATAGTCGGTGTGTTTGTTATAAGTATGGCAGATAATATTTTGAGACCTATTTTTATAAGAGGCAAGGTGCATATGCCCACCCTCCTGATATTTTTTAGCATTCTTGGCGGTATCAAATTATTTGGCTTTATAGGCTTTATTATGGGTCCGCTTGTTTTTGCATTATTTCTATCAACGATAGAGGTCTTTCGCTATTCAGAGGAGTAAAAATTATTTGTTTGTTAAAAAAATCATTCGAGAAAGCTTTCAAGTCTCTTTTGTCTGGAGGGATGCTTCAGTTTCCTTAATGCCTTGGCTTCTATCTGTCTAATTCTTTCTCTTGTAAGTCCGAAAACTTCTCCAACTTCTTCGAGTGTATAATCAGTTTTTTCTCCTATACCAAGGCGCATTCTTATAACCTTTTCTTCTCTTGGTGTCAGAGTTGAGAGAACTTTGTCTATTTCTTCTTTCATTGATATCTCTACAAGCTCCATAAAAGGTGAAGGTGATTTAGGGTCAGCTATAAAATCACCCAATTTGGACTCGTCATCTCCTATCGGGGTTTCGATTGATACAGGTTCGTTTGAAACCTTCATTATTTTTCTTACTTTTTCCAAAGGCAATCCTGCCTTGCTGGAAATTTCATCAATGCCTGGCTCTCTGCCAAGTTCCTGGAAAAGGGATGTGGTTACTTTTGTGATTTTGTTCATTGTTTCCAGCACATGGACCGGAACTCTTATTGTGCGGGCGTAATCGGCTATTGCCCTGGTGATTGACTGTCTTATCCACCATGTTGAATATGTGGAAAATTTATATCCTCTTTGATAATCATATTTTTCTGCTGCCTTCATAAGGCCCATATTCCCTTCCTGGATAAGGTCAAGAAAAGAAAGGCCTCTATTGAGATATTTTTTTGCAATATTTATAACAAGTCTTAAATTTGCCTGAATAAGCCTGTTTTTAACAATTTTTAAATTGTTCTCTATTTTATTTATTTCTGCTAATTTAAGTTCAATATTTTTCCTTTCTCCTTCATCCATATACTTCATTTGCCTTTTAACCATTCTTGCAATTTCTTCAAGTATTTTCTTGTTCAGTTTGAGATTAAGAAGAAGCTCATCAATTTTGATGTTAATTGTGTCAAGCTTTTTTTCAGTTTGTTTTTTTGTTCGTTTATTGGATGTATCTAAACTATTTCTTAATTCGTTTTTTTTATCAGAGAGAATTTTTATATTATTTATTAAGGAAAGAACCTTTTTGGTGTATTTTTCTTCATCTTTATTCGTATAATTTATTTCATCTATATTTTTGACTACATCGATGATGCTTATTGATTCTTTTTTAAGTTGTGTTCCTATCTCCTGCAGTTCTTTAACGGATTGAGGCAGGTCGAATAATAAATTTCTTATCTTTCTTTCACCATCTTCTATTTTTTTTGCTATCAGATACTCATCGTCTGGTGTCAGAAGGGATACTCTGCCTATATCTTTCAGATATGCCCATATAATGTTATCAGTTCTCTCTGAAGGGAACTTTTCCGTGTCTCCCCAGTCCTGAGTTTCTTCCTCCTGATTATCTGATTTGTCTTTTATTGTTTCAACGATGTCAATGTTTGATTCTGAAAGAAAGTCGAAAATGTCTTCTATGTCTTCAGGCGAGAATATGTTTTGTGGTAGAAAATCGTTAATTTCATCAGGAGTAAGATAACCCTTTTCCATGCCGATATCAATGAGGTGTTTTATTTCAGTGAAATTTTTTATACTCATTGGTGACCCCAGAATGAAAATAATGCCCTTTTTTAAAAAAGGGCATTTCCATCTTTATATAAATAATTCTATAATGTTTAAATATAACAATAATTTAAGGGTTAGTCAAGGTGGATTTAAAATATGCAAAAAGTATTTGACTACAGGCAAAATACCATATATATAACCATATAAATAATATTACGGGAGGTTATTATGTTTGCAAATATTGTTTGTCCTGTCGATTTTTCAGAATATACAGAAGGTATTCTTAAATATGCTGTCAGCATAGCAAAAAAATATGATGCCCGGGTACATCTTTTGCATGTAATACCTAACTTAAATTATTTTACTCCCTATGAATCTTTTCTTACTCCTGAGAACCTTGTTTTAATAGAAAGAAATATTGAAAAAGAAATAGAGAAGGACTTTGAAAAAATAGTTAAAAAGATTGACATGCCTGTTATAAAAATAATCAAAACCGGAGTCGTATTTGTTGAAATAATAGACTACATAAAAGAAGAAAATATAGACCTTGTAATAATGGGGACACATGGTAGAAGTGGTATTGAACACATCCTCATAGGTAGTGTCGCAGAGAAAATTCTTAGGAGATCACCCTGTCCTGTCCTTACCGTAAGGCCAAAAGAAAGAATTATTTAACCAATTAGATTGTTGGTTGTAATATAAGGAAAGAAAATTCAGGAGATTTTTGCATATAATTCCTTGATGTTTTTCAAGGGTACAATTTCTATACTACCACTTTTTTCCACGCCTTTTGGACAGAAAATTTTCTTTATACCAAACCTTTCGCATTCTTTCAGCCTGATATCCATGGTTACGACTTTTCTGATTTCACCTGTTAGACCCACTTCTCCGAACAGTGCTGTATCTGCACCGATATTGACATCTTTATAGCTTGAAATAATTGATGCAGCCACAGCAAGATCTACGGCAGGCTCGTTTACTTTAAGTCCGCCTGTTATATTAACATAGACATCCCTGTCAAAAAATGGTTTGCCTATAGCTTTTTCAATAACTGCCATGATGATGAATAATCTGTTAGGGTCATAGCCAAGAGATACCCTTTTAGGAATGGAAAAAGTTGTTTTTGGTACTATAGACTGAACTTCCAGCAATATGGGTCTTGAACCAGTAATATGAGGGAATAAAGCACTACCAGCTCCAATGTCGCCTCTTTCGGAAATAAAAAATTGCGAAGGATTGTCAACATTTACAAGCCCGTCCTGTTGCATTTGAAATATCCCTACTTCATCGACAGGGCCGTATCTGTTTTTGATAGTCCTGAGCATTCTATAGGGCAGCATCTTGTCACCTTCAAAATATAGAACTGTATCAACCATATGTTCAAGCACTTTCGGACCTGCAATAGCACCTTCCTTTGTTACATGCCCTATTATTATATGTGTTGTTTCACTCTTCTTCATTTCCATTATCAATTTTGAAGAAACATCTTTGATCTGGCCTATGCTTCCTGGAAGCATGGGTAGAACTGAATTATATATGGATTGAATTGAATCTATAATGACGAGGTGAAATTTATTTTCGTATAATGTACCTGTAATGTCCTCCAGCCGATTAGTGGTTAGAATAAGGAAGGGGTCTTTTACATTAAGCCTTTTTTTTCTGGAGGATAATTGTCTCAAAGATTCTTCACCTGATATGTATAATACTTTATATCCAAGCTCGATCATCCTTGAAGCTATTGCAAAGCATACAGTTGTTTTGCCTATTCCTGGATCACCCCCGAGAAGTATGGATGAACCGTATACAAGACCGCCGCCAAGCACCCTGTCAATCTCGGTAAGACCGAGAAGAATTCTTTCTTCAGGGAGATCATCCTCTGAAATTGTTTGCGGTTTTTCGGTGACAGTAGCTTTTCCATTATCTATACTATATTCTTTTATCGTATCCCAGGAGGAGCACCTGGGGCATTTCCCCATCCACTTAAATGTTTCGTAGTTGCAAACTTCGCAAACGAATATAGTTTTTTTTTGCACTTTAATTCCTTGTTAAATGCAATTTAAGATATTTAAAATATCCTGTGATGGGATTATCATAGAACAATGATTGACTCATCGTTGTCTGTAAGCACTCTGTAATTGGAATTTTCAATAAGGACGGTGTTTTCTATGCCGCACGAACCTTTTTTGGGAAATACCATTTTGGGTTCTATGGCAAGAACAGCTCCTTCTTCTATGGGATAGGTATGGCTTGCAGCAATAAAGGGAAATTCCGCCAGTTCAATGCCGATGCCGTGTGCAAGAAATCTCACTTTGTGGGGTTTGTATCCGAGATAGTAATCTCCATAACCGAGACTGTCAGCAAGTTTCCTGGAGTACTCAAAAAGTTCGCGACTTGGACTGCCATCCAGGGCTTTGTCAAGAACTTGATAGTGTATTTCTCTGCAGGCGTTATAGGCACTGTTAAATGGTTCGGGCATTGATCCAATTGCAAACATTCTTGTTTGATCAACCTGATAACCATGATAGCATATGCCAAAATCGATTAGTATAGGCTCATTTTTTTTAATCTTTTTCATGCTTGCCCCTACGGGAAAGGCTGGTGAAAGCCCCAGTCCACCCATTGGAGAATCTGACTGACTTACAATGCTCCCGGCTCGTCCGCTTATAATGTGCCATGTGTAAGCTTCCCAGTTCATGGATCTGACTCTAAGCAGTCCTTCATGGCCGAGCTTTTTTGCATAAGCCTCCATAAGGCCGCCAAGTTCTATTTCAGTCATTCCTTCCTTAAGTATTTCAGGCACTTTGCAATAGACCTTCTTCTGTATGGCAGCAGCCCGTTCAATAATTTTTATTTCAAAAGGTGTTTTTTTCTTCCTTAATTCCTTTGTGAGTGGAGATGAATTTACAAACTCACATTTTGTGCCCATAAGGTCTTTAAATTTAATTACATCATTATAAGGCATTACATCAAGCTGTAACCCTATTTTTTTCATGGGTTTGATATAGGGAAGAATATCTTTTACAGACCTCATAGGAACAATTTCTTCAAGAGGAGATTCTCTACGCGCCCTTGTTAACTCTCTTCTGACGAATAAAACTGGTTTATCTTCAAGAGGAACAAAGAGCAGACAATCCTGCATTGTACCTGATAGATAATAATAGTCAATTTTATAATGGAAAAAGGCCCCTTCCATAGAGGCCTTCTCCATTAAATCCTTTGTTTTTTCTATTCTTATATCAATTTCCTCTTTAGGAGCGTAAAGCATGGAATTACTTATTCTTCCAGACGGGTTTTCTTTTTTCCATAAATGCACTTATACCTTCAACTGCATCCTCGGTTTTCATGCATCCCTGCATATAGATAATTTCAGAGGCTTTAAGAGCATCTACAAAATTCAAACCAAGCCCGGCTTTAATGGCGCGTTTTGTCCACATGCTGACCGGCCTGCTTTTGTTAAGATAACCGGCAAGATATTTATCAACTTCAGCCTTGAAATTTTCAACTGGAAGAACAACATTTACAAGACCAATGGCTTCAGCTTCTCTGGCAGTCAAGCTTTTGCCTGTTAAAAGGAGCTCGTAGGTTTTTTTCAACCCGATAATTTTCGGGAATAATGCAGCAGCAACAGGAGGATACACGCCTACTGCAATTTCAGGCTGCCCGATTTTTGCTTTTTCAGATGCAATAACAATGTCACAGAAACTTGAAAGTTCACATCCGCCGCCTAAGGATCTGCCGTTTACTACTGCAACGGTAACAACGTCCATTTCAGCCATGTGCCTGAACATTCCGTGAAAAACATCGATCATTTCATCAACCCTGTCTTCTGTGTGGTCTGCAACATCCACGCCGTCACAAAATGCTTTTTCTCCTGCATGGTCAAAGACAAGGAGCTGAACTGACTGATCTTTCTTTATCTCAGTAAGAACTTCATTTATTTCTTTCATCATGGAAATCGTAAGCCAGTTTGATGGGGGTGTATTGAGTGTTATTTTTGCAACCTTATCCTTTTTTTCGTATATTATGCTATTGAAGCCCATAACATTTCTCCTTAATGTTTGGTTTGCGGTTCATGAAAAATAATGTTTGTTTGTACAGAACAAATCACAAGCTGTGATTGAATAATAAAAAAAAGGGGGGATAAACCCCCCTTAAGTTTAATTCCTTTCTTACTTCGCCTGCGGTTTGCCGAGAACTTCTGCCATATAAGCTTCATTGTTCAGAGCGCCCTGTGCGATAAGCTGGCGGTTCTTGATGAAGTCGATTGTATCTGCTCCGGTGATTTTCTTGGTGTTGAATGCGCCGAAGCCGAGGAAAGCCTCACCCATCATGTTCGTTGCCAGCCAGTATCTGTGGTCGTTCTTCATTGTATCCCAGAAGGATTTCTTTTTCTGTCTGATGCCGTCGATGGATTTCATCAAGCAGCCAGGGAACAGATTTGCAAACACCCAAATGATTCTATCGACTTCTGCATCAATAAGTGAAAAATCATATTCGTTGTTTTTCAGTTTTCCCTGTACCCATGCCCTTGCATCTTTAGCTTCCTGGCCTGTTTTGTTTTCGCCGTATACGATCTCGCCGTCTTTAACATAGGTGTCTGTAATTACCTGAGGATTTCTTACCCAGTTGCCTTTGTCATCTTTCAGGACAGGGAGAGCCTTGGAGATAAGATTCTTGGCTTTCATTTTGTATGCTGACCACATTTCGCAGCTTACGCAGTTCCACATTGCATCTTCTGCGCTTAGGAACCAGGGAAGAAAGTCTGAAGAACCACCAACAGGAGCGGAACCGTGACGGGGACCTGCCTGTCCAAAAATTGCAAGGTCGGAGGATACTGCGATGTCGCAGGCAAGGCCGATTTCCTGGCCGCCGGCAACTCTCATGCCGTTTACGCGACAAATAACCGGTTTCTTGCACATTAAAATGCTGTCTACCATATTGTTGAAGAGTTCCATGTAGGAACCGTATTCTTCCGGTCTCATGCTGTAATATTCTGAATATTCCTTTGTATTTCCGCCTGTACAGAAGGCATTTGCCCCTGTACCTGTAAAGACTGTTGCTACAACTTCACGGTCTGTTGAGGAATTCTCGAAACCTGCGATTACACCCTTTACCATCTCCGTAGTATAGGAGTTAAACTGAGCCGGGTTGTTGAGTGTGATCCATGCTGTGTAAAGACCGGGAACTACGTTGCCTTTAGGGTCTTTTAACGGTCTTTTTTCATATACGGTACAGGGAGCGTCTGTGCCCCACCACTGTGTACCATGTCTGCTGTGATCCTTCATTCCATGCTCTCTTGGCATCCAATCTAATAAACCTGCCATACTTTCCTCCTCATTAATTTTTGTTTTTTAATTAAAAATCTGGTGTTAATACAACCCTTTTTGCAGGGGAGCCAGCTTTGTGTATCTCGTCGAATGTTTCTGCAATTGTACTCATTTTTCTAACTTCAACAAAAGGGTCTATGACAATTTTCTTTGCAAGAACCATATCGAGCACTATCGGGTAGTACTCGGGCAGACAACCCCATGTGCCTATAACTTCGGCATCGAAAGCCATAAGCTTGGAGAACATATATTCACTTTTTGCCATGCCAAACCCAACAAGAATCAGTTTTCCGACAAATGTGAGCAGATCAAGGGCGAGTTCCTGTCCTGCCTTAGCGCCTGTTACCTCAAATATCTTCCATCCTGTATTTGGAAGACCGCCTGATTTGCAAATACTTTTCCACTCACCTACAACTGCCTTATTGTCTTTATCGAGGGTGCTGATGACGTGGTCACAGCCGAAGTCGAGAGCTCTTTTAAGTTTTTCAGGATTTCTGGCAATACCTATGACAGTCTTTGCACCAAGAGCTTTTGCTGTCTGTGCCATGTAAACACCTACACCACCTGTTGCACCGATAACAATTACATTGTCACCAGGCTGCAGGTCAGCTCTTTTTGCTGCCTGATATGGAGTTGTTACAGCATCTGCTATAACTGCAAGCTGTTCAAGGGCATATCCTTTTCTGTCAGAAACAAGGCAAAGATCTATTGTCGGTACTGGTATGTGGCTTGCAAATCCACCATATACGCCTATACTGTTGCCAGGCATCTTCTGTGCCAGACACCTGTTACCTCTCCCTGTTTTGCATAGGATACACTGTCTGCATGGCATAACAGCCGGTATTATAACTTCTTTACCTATCCATGCTGGATCACCGGCAACTACTGTTCCTGCGATTTCATGGCCGAGAGCCAGAGGTGGTTTGCTTACAGTAGGTACACCGTCATAAAAATATCCAAGGTCAGTGTGGCAAACACCACAGCCTGCAATTTCCACCAACACTTCACCTGCCTTTAGCTCTGGTACTGGTATTTCAGCCACAGCAAGCTTGCCGGGTGTGGTTTCTTTGGTTTCTCTGTTAAAAGTTGTTGGTTGAACCATCTGCCACTGTTTTATCGTTTTTGGTACATTTCCCATTACAACACCTCCTTAATATTTTTTGAACATTGAAAATAACCCTTCTTTATTCTTGCCTGTTACGTCATACCATAGCCGCCATCTACACAGAGAAGCTGTCCTGTTATGTAGCGTGCGTCGTCTGATGCAAAAAATACAAAAGCTGGAGATACATCTTCGGGTTCGGCATATTTACCGAGAAGAATTCTTTTTGTATAAATCTCTTTGAGTTTTTCATCAGTTGAAATTGTATGTGTCATTTCGGTGGTTACAATACCCAGGGAGATTACATTGGCTGTAACGTTGAACTTTGCGAGTTCCCTGGCCATGGATTTTGTCATGGAAACTACCCCGCCCTTTGCAGCACTGTAATTTATCTGTCCTATGGTGCCTACGATGCCAGCAACGGAGGTAACATTTATAATCCTGCCGTAATTCTGTTCCATAAAATATTTTGATGCAGCTTTTACCGTGAGCCAAGGACCTCTCATCTGTATGTTTACTACTTCATCCCACGTTTCTACGGGCAGTTTATGAAGCATTCCAGGTTTTGATACTCCGGCATTGTTTACTATTATATGGATGGAACCAAAATTCTGCACACATGCCTCAATGAGGTTTTTGGCATCAGCTTCCTGAGCCACATCGCCTTTAACTGCAATTGCTTTCCTGCCTAACCCTTTAATGATGTCAACTACCTCACTGGCTGCTTTTTCGTTGCCTGCGTAATTAACAACAACGTTTGCCCCTTCCTTGGCCAGGGCTATGCTGATAGCTCTTCCTACACCCCTTCCGCCACCTGTAACTACAGCATTTTTTCCTTCTAATTTCATTGGCACCTCTCTATAAAGTTAATCGTTTGTGAAATATTTTATTAGTGTAATATTATATTTTAAAAGAAATTTATGTCAAGACAAAAAAGGCATATATCAGCAAAATTATAATGTCCATTAACCTTCACTGGTGTCTGGTGCAACAAAGCAATTGTATGCAAAAAACGCTTATTTAAATCAACAAGATACAAAAAGAGGCGTCAAAGTAAATATGCAAATGAAAAAATTCACTTGAAAAGTTAATTTTGAGGCTGTTTATGCTCAACAATTAGTGCGGTGCCATGAAATAAATTCTGAAAAATGTAAAAAAGGGCTGTTGTTTTATGATAAAAATTAAATATTAATTATTATATGAAATAATTCACTTGCAAAATATAATTAAATACTGGCAATCTGTGACCAAACCTTATTTTCTTAATTGTCATGGCAGGAAGACCTAGTGTAATTCATGTTGTATACAACATGAAAGTTCGAATAGCAATATTCTTTTTGTTGCAGCTACCTGATGCATCATAGTGTAGAGTTTATCAACAAATCACATATTTTTTATCAAATTCAGGTGTATCCGGAAGGAATAATGGGTGTGATTTAATTATTAACAGGTGAGGGATATAATCCTGTAAGAGCTATTTCCGTATTCTCTGACACATTTTAATAAAATTCAAATCCCTGAAAAATTAATTTATAAAAATTTGTAAAAAGTAATTTTTTCCTATAAAGATGATCTCATTATCATGTGAGTGCTGAAATTATATGCTTCCTCATCGAGAAACTCATCGTAGCTTATTTCTTTGGCTACCATGCTGCTGCCGCATTCGGGGCAAAAAATGTTTATTGTTTCTCCAGAAAGAAACATATATCCGCACAGATCACATACATATTCATCTGGTATTCTCAATTTTGTTCCTCCTCATCTTCCTGCAATCCTCGTTTTCCATGCATAATGCATTGATAATACATTCTTCTCTGTACTGACAATAATCATGAGGATGCGGACAGGGGCTGTTATTAGGATCTATATATTCCTTATATTTATTACAAAGATATTTTTTAAACAAAACACCTGTTTTTATATTCATTATATTCTCAGTTCCATGATAATGTCAACCCATGTATGTTGTTTATAAGTGTCTGCTGAAAAATTCTTCCATAATTAATTTAAAATTCCTTTTTACTTCTTTTTCTCCCTTGAGTATTTCTCCATGTCCAGGGATCAGATATTCCACATTGAGTTTCGATAACATTTCAATACTATTTCCCAATGCATTCATGTTACCGCCTTGAAAGTCTGTTCTTCCTACACCCATATAAAAGACAGTATCTCCAGAAATAAGAACCTTTTTTTCTTCCCAGTAAAGGCAGATTGAGCCAGGTGAGTGCCCGGGGGTTCTTATTATCTGCAAGGTTATATCACCTATCATGGCAATACCATCCTTAAGAAACAGTCTGAAAGGGTTGTCAGGTACAGTGCATCCTGTTGTAAGAAAGAGTTCGCGGCCATCATTGTTCAGGTATTCATATTCTTGCTCGCTGATGCCTGTTAAAATCTTATTGTTGAAATAGCTGATTGCTTCTATATGATCAGGGTGGCTGTGGGTGCACAATATACATTTCACCTGTTCAATGGACTTGCCGTCTTTTGACATACCCTCAGCAATATGATGGAAAAGATGCCTGTGGCCCGGATCGATCATAAGAGGTTTTGTTCCTTCTATGAAAATTGTGTTGCAGTTGTTTTCCTGATAAGATAACCAGGGATATACATAGAGTTTATCGATTATTTTCATTGCGTGTCCTTTGGCAGTCCTGACAACAGGACTTCAGGTATGGTACCCCTGTTTTTTACAGAGTGTATATTTGTTGTACCGCTATCCGTCTTTGATTCTACTGAAATTATCGGGTATTTGTATTTTCCATAATGCCCCATGATATTTGCTGTAATTTCAATAGTGTCATTATTGAAAGTGCCTTTTAAAATAGCTGCAGGCCCTTTGAAGTCTACGGGTTGGAGCAATGTATAAGGTTTTTCCCAAAGTGAGATAAGCCTGTTATTCTCTGTTTCGTTTCTACCGATAATAAGCCTGGTGTTATCCGGAAAATTGAAATGTCTGCCTATGCTCAATAACTCGAGATCCTTTGTTGTTATGGTTTCATTACTGTCAAGGATTCCCTTGAGTTTTTTTGAAAAAATAGGGTTAGTAAGGAGGCAGCCTCCTCCAGGGGAATCGAATTCTGTGAGATGATATTTTTCAGCAAGGCGATACTGTGGTGTCCTTGTTCTTCCAGTAAAATCAAGCAGTTTTTTTCTGTCCAGGACTCCTTCCTGTTCTGGTCTGGATGGCGTGAAGTGTATGGCTGAAAGTGGCCTCACTATCAAACCTTCAAGTCCGCTGGCTTTTTCGATAATATGTATTGTATCTCTTCTCTGTGACATAGGTCTCTGGCCGAGCACTTCTCCTGTTATAACAAAGTTTGCCTGTTTATCAGCCATAAGATCCTTTGTTTTCTGTAGCATAAATATTCTGCAATCAATGCAAGGGTTTAAATTTTTACCATAACCGTATTTAGGTGATCGGACAATGTCTAAAAAATCGAGTCCCTTGTATTTCAGTATCAATTCTATGCCCAGTTCATCAGCAGACCTTACAGCCCGCAATCCCCGTTCCTTCTCTTTCTTGCTGCTGAAAGGTGATGTAAAGTGAATTGCTGTTACATCTATACCTTGTTCCATAATAATTTTAGTGGCCAGAATACTATCCAGCCCGCCGGAAAATAATGAAATTGCTTTATTATTCATAGTTGTTTTAACAGATAAGTTTTTGTTTTTTCCAATAATGATTGAAACATGATTTATAGTTATATTCTAAAAAGTTTTTTATGCTTTTTTTCCAGAGATTCTATTCCAGGCTGTCTGAAAATAGCTCTGGAATTCGTTCTTCAAGTGTGTTCATTTTTATCCCATTTTCCACCCCGGGCAGAGGTATAACAGGGTTTGTCAGGAGAAATTTACCTGATTTTATCCAATCCTTTAATATTATTGAAATATCCCTTGCCTTTGAGTAACTTGAGATTGGAAATGTCGGTACTTCATTACCATTGATATATATCTTACCAGACTTTAACTGCGCATAGCTTACTTCACAAATGCTTTTAGGAATTCTGTTAGGATAATCATTCCCGTAATCTACCACTTGTGCTTTGTAGTCTTCATCGCTTCTGGAAGTAAAATAGGCCATTTCTTCGTCAAGCACAGGGATGGGGATCCCAAGTCCTACAAACATTGTAGCGCCATAACCTATAAAACTTGCGCCCTTAAGAAACTCGTTGTTCATTTGTTTTGCATCTCCTATGGTTGCCATTGTGCCTGCACCTGCTTTGGGAATTCCATCAGGACTTCTTAAAACATCAGGATTATGTTGCGTCCCGTTCCAAGCCACGTAGCCGATGCCACCACCCAAAAATATCCTTGTACCGATACCGATGGTCCTGTATTTCGGATCTTTGAGAAGCGGGGACAGTTGACCTGCGCTACAATAATTGGCACTGTGCATTTTTGGCTTTAATATTCCCATATATGTATAAATAACCTTGTTTGTGAGGTTTATAGCAACATTATAATTTTGATAACCGTTTCTTGGATTGTAGATATAGGCTTCGTTTACATTGTCCTTGTTTATGTATGTTTCAATTTTTTTGTTGGGATAACAGTCTGTACCATAGGCTGTTGCCATAAGGCGTATATCTTTTCCGCCGACAAAATCTTCAATAACATGACCACCGCCATATTTAAATGCCCCGGGATAGACCATATTTCTCGGATCATCATCCGGCATTGCGGTGGCGCCTATGTAAAGATCTACCGCTGCAATTCCACAGTAGGCAGGCACATCGTTCAGAAGACATTTGCCACCCCCGATTTTTATTCTTGGTTTTGAATGACCTATATTGATAAACATGCCGCTTCCGCACATGGGCCCGAAAGTGCCTGTTGTAACTACATCAACATAGTCTGATGCTTTTTTTGTCCCTTTTTGTTTTGTAATTTCTATCATTTCTTCTGCAGTTACGACAACTACCTTGCCACTTTTTATTTTTTCGTTAACTTCCTCTATTGTTTTCAATGTTGTCTTCCTTCCCGGACTATTCTAATAATATTATTGCCTTGTAGATTATACACTAAATTGGCTATGATTATAAGAACTTTTTAAAAACTGTAGTTTTACAGTCGGGTTATTCCATATAATTGATCATTGAGTAAATTTAATTGTTCCAAGCATTATATTTATGCTCTGTGATAGACGGTCTTTGATTGATTTTTAACACCTGTTTTGATATAAATTACCAATATATAATGAGGAATCTTATTTTACAGATATGGAAAGGAGAGGTGAAGTATCTGGGGTGGTTTTTGTATCCCCTTCTTTTTATCTTATCTTATTTATATAAGGTTGGTCTTGATCTCAGGGAAATTTTGTACAACGGGGGTCTTATAAAAATAAAGGAAGTATCCATACCTGTAATAAGTGTGGGTAATATTACCCTTGGTGGTACCGGTAAAACACCTGTTGTTGAAAAGCTGTCAATGAGATTGAAAAATTCAGGATTGAAACCGGGCATTGCAACAAGGGGATACAAAAGGAAAAGACGAGGTACTTTTTGTGTAGATATCCATAAAGACAATGCAAAAGAGGTTGGGG
This sequence comes from uncultured Syntrophorhabdaceae bacterium, assembly GCA_964429485.1. Classification (GTDB taxonomy): domain Bacteria; phylum Desulfobacterota; class Syntrophorhabdia; order Syntrophorhabdales; family Syntrophorhabdaceae; genus JAPLKB01. Next base: position 15,912 of record CAYSBW010000013.1, on the reverse strand, counting down.
ATGAAGCCTTTATGCTTGCAAAAAAGACGCAGGTCCCGGTTCTTGTCAGCTCTGACAGGGCTGAAGCAATAGGACAGGCTGTACGGGATTTACATATAGATGTTGCTCTTCTTGATGATGGGTTTCAACTGAAAAATATTAAAAAAGATCTTGATATACTGATATTTAATGGTAGAGAAAACGGAAAGAACAATAGATTGTTTCCTCTCGGTCCCTACAGAGAGCCTGTGCAAAGGATAAAGGATGCAGATATAATTCTTATAAATAAAATTAATATGAATAACGAAGTCTCCAGAGATTATGAAGGAATTCCTGTTTTTCGTGCTCAATACAAGCCGCTATACCTTTGTAATATAAAAATGGATGCTATTGCTCACTATAATTTTTTAAAGGGTAAAAAAGTTCTTGCCTTTACAGGACTTGGTGATAACAGGTCTTTTTTTGATATGCTTGTGACAATGGGCATCAATGTTGTCTATGAAATATCATATCCTGACCATTATTCGTACAAGAAAGAGGATATTGAGAGCTTCATATCTGTCAGTGATGTGGATGCCTTTGTTACAACTGAAAAAGATGCTGTTAAGATAGTCAATTTGGATGTACCGAAAAACCTTTTCTATCTGGCGATAGACATAGTAATTGAGCGTGAAGAGGAATTTATGGAATGCATTATGAGAAAAATTGAAGAAAAAAAAGTGATATACAATTGACATCAAGAGGTCAAAAAGGAGAAGTCATGTCGGAAAGAATACGTATTTTTGATACAACATTACGAGACGGGGAACAGTCCCCGGGAAACACTATGAACACACAGGAAAAACTCAGGGTGGCAAGACAGCTTGAGGCCTTAGGTGTCGATATTATTGAAGCAGGATTTCCAATAGCTTCGGATGGAGATTTTGACGCTGTCAGGCAGATTGCCGCTATTATCAAAAATAGTGAAGTTGCTGGCCTTGCAAGGGCAAACAATGAAGATATAGACCGTGCGTGGGAAGCCATAAAGGATGCAGCCATGCCGCGTATACATACATTTATATCAACATCGGATATACATCTCAAGTACCAGATAAGGAAAACAAGAGATGAAGTGCTGGCAATTGCCGTGGATGCTGTAAAAAGAGCAAAAAAATATACTGATAATGTCGAATTTTCTGCTATGGATGCAACGAGAAGTGATCGAGATTATCTGTGTAGTGTGCTGACTGGAGTTATTGATGCAGGTGCTGTTACCGTGAATATTCCGGATACAGTTGGATACGCTGTGCCTCATGAATTTGGCAGACTCATTGGCTACATTAAGGAGCATGTGTCTAATATAAATCAGGCTGTAATAAGCGTTCACTGCCACAATGACTTAGGACTTGCTGTTGCAAACTCGATTGCGGCAATAGAAAATGGTGCACGGCAGATCGAATGTACCATTAATGGTATTGGTGAGCGAGCCGGCAATGCTTCCATGGAAGAGATTGCAATGATTCTTCGTACGAGGAAAGATGTATTTTCCGCAGATACGAGAATTATTACCGAAAAAATATACCCTGCAAGTAAACTGATAACTTCTATTACAGGTGTTTCTGTTCAGCCTAATAAAGCAATAGTAGGGGCCAATGCTTTTTCTCATGAATCGGGTATTCATCAGGATGGTCTTTTGAAGGAAAAAATTACATATGAAATAATGACCCCGGAATCTGTGGGAATATCAAAAAGCTCTCTTGTCCTCGGCAAACATTCAGGTCGGCATGCATTCCGTGAGAGAATTGAAGATCTTGGATATACACTGGATGATAAAGAATTGAATAATGCCTTTAAAAGGTTCAAGGCCCTTTCGGACATGAAAAAAAACATTTATGATGAAGATATTGAAATGATCATAATGGATGAAATATATAAAATCCCTGAAAAATACAAACTCGTTTATCTTAATGTAAGTTGCGGAAGCGCTATTATCCCTACAGCTACAGTGAAGCTTGAAGTTGATGGAACTGTTTATCAGGATGTTGGGGTAGGGGATGGACCTGTTGATGCAATATACAAAATCATCAAAAGGATTGCACAGACAACAAGCAAACTTGTAAAATTTTCTGTTAATTCAATAACAAAAGACATGGATGCCCAGGGAGAAGTATTTGTAAAACTTGAAGAAAACGGGTCGATTGCAATTGGTAAAGGTGCTGATACCGATATTATTGTGGCAAGCGCAAGGGCTTACATTAATGCTCTTAACAGACTTGAATATATACGGACAAAAAAAGTTGAGGTGAATTGATATGGGTATGACTATTACAGAAAAAATACTGGCATCACATGGAGGAAGGGATTACGTGGAGCCTGGAGAGCTTATTGATGCTGAGATTGACCTTACTCTGGCAAATGACATAACAGCGCCCCTTTCACTTGAAGAATTTGAAAAGGCAGGCGCCTCAGAAGTTTTTGATAAAGATAAGGTTGTTTTTGTTCTTGACCACTTTACGCCTAATAAGGATATTCTTTCTGCAGAAAACTGCAAAAAGATAAGGGAATTTTCAATAAAACACAACATCACCAACTTCTATGAAGGGGGACAATGCGGAGTCGAGCATGCGCTTCTGCCAGAAGCAGGTCTTGTATTGCCAGGAGATCTTGTAATAGGCGCTGATAGTCATACCTGCACATATGGTGCACTCGGGGCTTTTGCTACAGGTATGGGTAGCACGGATATCACATATGGTATGGTTACCGGTAGAACCTGGTTGAAGGTTCCTGAAAGTATAAAATTTGTTTGCAATGGTAAATGGCAGGAGTGGGTTTCTGGAAAAGATCTTATCCTTCATATAATAGGGAAGATCGGCGTGGATGGTGCGCTATATGCTGCCATGGAATTTGAGGGAGAGGCAATTTCAGCCCTTTCCATGGATTCCCGTTTTACAATGGCTAATATGGCCATTGAAGCCGGCGGAAAGAACGGAATATTTAAGGTGGATGAAAAAACCATCGAATATGTAAAATCCAGAGCCAAAAGACCTTACAGGGTTTTCGAGAGTGACAAAAATGCAAAGTACAAGGAAATTTACGAGATTGATGCAGGCACCATAGGACTTAATGTTGCCTGCCCTTCCTTGCCATCTAATGTAAAAAATGTTGATGAATTGAAAGGTGTTCATGTTGATCAGGTCATAATCGGTTCATGTACGAACGGAAGACTCGAAGATCTGCAAATTGCAGCTCGTATTATAAAAGGCAAAAAAACAGCAAAACATACAAGGTGTATTGTAATACCTGCTACGCCAAAGATATATGCAGAAGCTTTAAAAGAAGGGCTTCTCGAAATTTTTCTTGAGGCAGAATGCATAATTTCACCTCCTACATGCGGTCCCTGCCTTGGTGGACATATGGGTATACTTGCAAAAGGGGAAAAAGCAATTGCTACAACAAACAGAAATTTTATAGGCAGGATGGGGCATCCGGAAAGTGAAGTTTATCTTTCAGGGCCTGCAGTAGCTGCTGCAAGTGCAGTTAAGGGTGAAATTGTACATCCCAGAGAAGTTCTATGAATTAGTCCACAGTTAAGGATAAATTAAGAATTATAAAATAAATTGCAGTATAAGCCATGAGCCACAAGCCATGAGTTACACGGAGGTTCTTATGATACTCAAAGGAAGGATCTGGAAGTTTGGAGACAATATTGATACTGATATTATTATACCTGCAAGATATCTTGCGTTGACTGACCCGAAGGCTCTGGGAGAACATTGTATGGAGCCTTTGGCACCCATGTTTCATAAAGAGGTAAAACCGGGTGATATTATAGTGGGCGGTTTTAATTTTGGATGTGGCTCATCGAGGGAACATGCACCTATTGCCATTTCTGCGCTTGGAATACCCCTTGTTATTGCAAAGAGTTTTGCCAGAATATTTTATAGAAATGGATTCAATAAAGGACTTGCTTTGCTTGAGGCTGATATAGCAGGCGAAGTGGAAAATGGCGAAGCAATTGAAGTTGACCTTTCTTCAGGTATAATTAAATTTCAAGATAAAGAAGTCAGAGCTAAACCTGTTCCGCACTTTATGGAAGAACTAGTTAATGCGGGTGGATTGATAAACTACTTGATAAGAAAACTGGAGGATAAAAAATGAAAAAATATAATGTAGCTGTAGTAGGTGCCACAGGTGCTGTTGGAAACGAAATGGTGGCAACGCTTGAACAAAGGAATTTTCCTGTAAATAAATTGGTGCTTCTTGCTTCATCGAGAAGTTTGGGAAGGACATTGACATATAAAGGAGAGGAGATACCGGTTGATGAATTAACGGAAAATTCATTTAATGGTATTGACATAGGATTATTTTCACCGGGAAGTTCGGTAAGCCTAAAGTTTGCACCTGTTGCAGCAACAAAGGGTTGTGTTGTAATAGATAACACAGCTGCCTTTAGAATGGAACCTGATGTACCTCTTGTTGTGCCTGAAGTCAATGCCCATGCAGTTAAAGATTATAAAAAAAGAGGTATTATAGCAAATCCCAACTGTTCAACAATACAGATGGTTGTGGTTTTAAAGCCGCTCCATGATGCTGCAAAAATAAAGAGGGTTGTAGTTTCCACCTATCAGGCTGTATCAGGTACAGGAAAAAAAGCGATCAATGAGCTTGAGCAGCAGGTGCTTGCCATATATAATAACAAGGCAGTGGAACACAATGTTTATCCTTACCAGATTGCTTTTAACTGTTTGCCCCACATCGATGTTTTTCTGGAAAATGGTTATACAAAGGAAGAAATGAAGATGGTTAATGAAACCAGAAAAATTATGGAAGACGACAGTATTCTGGTTACTGCAACAACAGTAAGAGTACCTGTATTTTACGGTCATTCCGAATCTGTAAATGTTGAATTTGAAAAGCCTTTAAGTCCTGACGAAGCAAGGAACATTTTAAAGAATTCTCCTGGTATAGAAGTGGTGGATAATCCCTCCAAAAACAAATATCCCCTTGCAGTAGATGCTGCAGGCAAAGATGAAACATTTGTGGGCAGGATAAGAAAAGATGATTCAGTTCCCTATGGTTTGAATATGTGGATTGTTTCGGATAATATACGAAAAGGTGCTGCCCTTAATGCAGTACAGATTGCGGAAGTATTAATACAAAAATATCTTTAAAGATAAGAAATAGAAATAAAAAAAGAGATAAAAAATGAATAAAGAACATAAAGGTGAAGATCATTTTTCAGATAAAAAAACAGAATTTGTGTTGAATTTTTGCGATTTAATGTGCAAATATGCTCATATGCCTGAGGATACAGCAGTAGACGGAGCAGGAAGTTGCAGGACCTTTGTTGCGTTGTACTGTGATATAAAAAAGACTTTAGTTCACAAGAATATGCCGTGCATGAAAAAAGTAATGCGAGAACAAAATAGTGTCGACCAGGCAGGTGCGAAAAAAAAGTAATTGTACAAAAGGAGGCCACGATGAAAAAAAAATTAATGTATGTTGCCGTTATTTTTGTTATTTTCAGCCTTTCAGGCTGTGGTTATAATACTATTCAGATAAATGAAGAAGCGGTAAGGGCTGCATGGGGAGATGTAGAGGCAGCATATCAGAGGAGAAATGATCTGATCCCCAATCTTGTAGAAGTTGTCAAAGCCTATGCAAAACATGAAAAGGAGACTTTTCAGGCTGTTACTGAAGCAAGGGCGAAGGCAGGAAGTATTCAGGTTTCAAAAGACATGATCGGTGACTCTAAAACCATGGCCCAGTTCCAAGCAGCCCAGGGTGCTATGAGCAGTGCGCTCTCAAGGCTAATGGTGGTTGTGGAAAGGTATCCCGACCTTAAGGCAAATCAGAATTTTTTGGATCTCCAGCACCAGCTTGAAGGTACAGAGAACAGAATCAATGTTGCCAGAGTCAGGTATAATAAGACTGTACAAACTTTCAATACCTCAATACGCATATTTCCGAACAGCCTGACGAATAGTATGTTGCTGCATCTGACACCTAAAGAGGCTTTTAAAGCGGAAGCAGGAGCTGAAAAAGCACCTGCGGTGAAGTTTTAAGAACAGTTAATGGTGAACGGTGAAAAGAGCTGAAATAATCAGGAAGCCTATTGTCAGAATTATATTATGTTTTTTCTTTTTTATTTTTTACTATGCCTTATCTGTTGTTGGTTCCCCTGCTGTCGATGTTCCGCCTCTCATAGGCCATGTAAATGATTATGGAAATATGATCTCGCCTTCTGTCAGAATTCAGATTGAGAAGGAACTTGAGTCCTTTGAAAAGTCTGATTCAACGCAGATTATCGTACTCACAATTCCATCCCTTAACGGGGGAGTTATGGAAGAATTTTCCATTAAAGTTGCTGAAACATGGAAGATCGGTCAAAAAGGCAAGGATAACGGAGTTATCTTTCTTGTTTCAAAACAGGATAGAAAAATCAGGATCGAGGTAGGCAGGGGGCTGGAGGGTAGGCTTACCGACCTTACTGCAGGTAGAATTATTGATCTTGTTATAAAGCCTGGATTTAAAAGAGGAGATTTTGATGGAGGTTTTGTTGCAGGCGTGCATGCCCTTATTGATGCAACAAGAGGAGAATTTATTGCAGAAAATAGACCTTATTCTGCCGGTAGAAAGGGTATTTCCCCATATTTCACTATAATCTTTTTTGCAGGAGTTGTATTGCTCTTCCTTGGTAATATATCAAAAGTTCTTGGAGCTACAGTCGGCGCTCTGGGATTGCCGGCTGTTTTGTATATATTTTTTGGTGCTCCCTTTCTAATGCTTATAATATTTGGCATATTGGGATTTGCCATGGGTATTTTACTGCCTCTTTTGTTTTCTCTTGGTGGAGGTATCGGAAGTGTCCTTGGAGGAGGTTTAGGTGGAGGTGGCTGGGGAAACAGGGGTAATGATGATTTCGGAGGAGGTTTCAGCGGCGGTGGAGGTGATTTCGGAGGAGGCGGTAGTTCGGGGGATTGGTAATGAGATACCATAAAAGAACGGACAAGTTTTTTTCAAAAAAAGAAAGGGAACGTATAAAGGAAGTTACTGCTAATGTTGAGATGGAAACAATTGGCGAGATAGCAGTTGTAGTAGTGGACAACAGCAGTTTTTACAGGGAAGCGGAAATCCTCGGAGCTGTACTTGCAGGTAGCTTTGTTTCTTTAATTGTAACAGAAATACTTTTTCATACATCTGAAAAAATTGCGGAATTCTTTTTTTATTCAACGATGTGGTTTTTTATACCATTGGCTATTATTATTTTCTTTCCAATGAAAATTTTATTTAAAAAAAATCCTTCCTTTAAAATTGTTTTTGTAAGCAAAAAAAGAAAGGAGAAATCAGTGCAGAAAAGGGCCTTGCAGGCTTTTTACGAGAACGGTCTTTACAAAACGAAGCATAATACAGGAGTTCTTTTTTTTATTTCACTCATCGAGAGAAAGGTCTGGGTTCTTGCAGACAAAGGTATCAATGAGAAGGTAGAGCAGAAGACTTTGAACAGGCTCGCCAATATTGTTTCCAAAGGCATAAAGGATGGATGTGCCTGCGATGCTTTATGTGAAGCTATTGTAGAAACAGGTAAAATGCTTTCAGAACATTTTCCTTCTGTCCCTGAAGATATTAATGAATTACCTAACGGGATTATATTTGATTCAGGAAAAAGCACAGGCTAAACCGTCTTTTTTTATGGCATTGGTTTCCATATTATACGTGAAAGCATGAAACGGTTATATATAACACCCATAAAAGTTCTGCCTTCAAACCAGCATTCCATATGTGTATGCCAGGGGCTGTATGGTATTAAGAGGGATGTCCTGCCGGTTTCTTTTTTCACAAATTTTGCATTAGTTTCCCACCTGCTGTTTTCTATATACCATTTGGGAAAGGTTGATGTAAGGTATACCACATAAGCTTCATCTTTGTTTTTAATCTGTTTTATCAGAAGAATGGCATCATAGCTTCCTTTTACCTGAGGACTTGTCCATGTGCCCCACCATTTTCCTGTTTCCCCGAAAAATGATTTAATCGTTTCCGGAATACTGTAGTGAGGATTTTCAATAATTATGTCTTTGGGAATTGTAACGCCTGTCGGTATTTTGTCTGAATATATCATATAATATATTCATTATATCAGTGAACTTTATCAAAATTCAAGAAATTACCGTGCATAGCTCTATACATGCTTATATGTTATAAACTTCTTTTCCAACAGTATGAACCCAGTTCTGTTTTAATATTTTTTGAGCTTCTTCTGTTCTATCCACCCCAAGAATTACGATTGCACTGTTGCTTATCCGTCCAAGATGAGGATAGAGGTAATGGACATTGATTCCTGCATTTTTTAATGGTTTTAGAACTGCATTAAGGCCGCCAGCATGGTCAGGAGTTTCTACGGCAAGGACATCCGTGCCTTTTGGAGAATATCCATTAGCTTTTAAGATATTCTTAGCTTTTGCCGGATCATCAACAACAAAACGGACAGTGCTTATGTCTGAAGTATCGGCAACAGATATGGCGCGTATGTTTACACCTTCCCGTCCAAGAATTTCACTTACAGCCGACAAAGCACCCGGTGTATTTTCAAGGCTGATTGATATTTGTTTGATGACCATATTATTACTCCTTTATTTAACGTGACATAAAATAAACTATTTTCAGTAAGTGGGATTGAAATATATCTTATTTATAATTACAAGGAGAACCAGAGTTTAATTCAGTTCTTTGTATTTGTTGCTCCTTTACATGTAATTAAATCCAAGATCAAGAGCTTCCCTGTTCATTTTTATCATTTTTGATTTCCCCTCTCCAAGTATGTCAGGGAGGTGTTTTATCAAAAAATCAAAGGATAGAATGTCACTTGCCTTTATGAATGCCCCTAGCATAATCATATTGGCAACTTTGATTGTTCCGAGTTTTTCTGCAACCTCGCTTGTAGGTATGTTTAAAACCTCGATATCTCTTCTGGCTGCTGATGTGTCAACAATAGAAGAATTTACACATAGAAGCCCGCCTGTTTGGAGAATACTCTGAAACCTGGTAAAAGAAGGCTGGTTCATGGCAACAACGAAATCAGGATCTGACGCAACAGGCGATGCGATTTCCTCATCAGAAACCACAACTGTACAATTGGCAGTCCCACCTCGTACTTCTACACCATAGGAAGGAAGATATGTAACATATTTGCCTTCAAACATAGCTGCATTGGCGAGTGTAAAACCCATAGAAAGCACGCCCTGCCCCCCGAATCCTGAAAAAATAGTTCTTACAAGCATGGCCGTGCCTCTTTTTCCTTGGTAATGCCAAGAGGAAATTGCTTACACATAACATCATCGATCCATTTACACGCCTCTACAGGACTCATTCTCCAGTTTGTCGGACATGGAGATAGTATTTCAACAAGAGAAAAACCGGTCCCTTTGAGCTGGTGAAGGAATGCTTTTGCAATCGCTTTTTTTGCTTTAATAATTGCAGAGGGTTTATTAACTGCTACACGTTCCAGGTAGGATGTACCTTCAAGAACTGCGAAGACTTCACAAACTTTTACAGGGTGACCTGCAATATTTGAATCCCTTCCCATCGGGGTTGTGGTTGTTATCTGATTGTTTAGTGTTGTTGGAGCCATTTGCCCGCCAGTCATGCCATAAACGCCATTATTGACGAAAATTACAGTAATGGGTTCGCCTCTGTTTGCAGCATGAAATCCTTCAGCAGTGCCTATGGCAGCAAGATCCCCGTCTCCCTGATATGAAATCACGAGATTTTGAGGACGTACTCTCTTGATACCTGTTGCTACGGCAGCCCCCCTTCCGTGAGCAGATTCAAGGGTGTCCATATCAAAATAATTATAAATAAGCATACCGCACCCAGCAGGCGCCACGCATATTATTGTATCTCTCAGAGCCATTTCGTCTACTACTTCAGCGATAAGACGGTTTATGATACCATGACCACATCCCGGGCAGTAGTGAAAATGAGTTTCCTTCATAGATTTAGGACGGGAATAAACCTGGTTCACTGCTTTTTCCTCCGCTGAGCCTGGTAGCAATGGCGTGATACAATACGGGCCAGTTCGACTGGTGTGGGTATAATACCTCCGGGCCTACCGTAGAAATGAATATGCCCTTTGCCGTTGAGGGCCAGCCTTACATCCTCAATTAACTGACCGGTGCTCATCTCAAAGACAAAGAAATCATCAGTTTGCTGCGCTTTTTCCTTAATGACTTTTGCAGGGAAAGGCCAAGCTGTTATAGGGCGGATCATTCCCACTTTCAGATTATCCTGGCGGAGCCTCTTAATTGCCCCTTTTGCAATACGAGCTGCAATGCCATAGGCTATTATCACCATCTTTGCATCGTCGAGGAGAAATGTTTCATATCTTGCCTCGTTTTGTTCCATTTTTTGGTATTTCCGAAAGAGTTTCCAGTTATGTTCTTCCTCTTCTTTTGTATCAAAAAGGAGAGATCGGATCATTCTTGAAGGTCTGTCTTTTGCACCTGTAAGTATATAATCTTTTGGATATTCTTTGTTTTGTTTAAAATGATCAAATTCCACCGGTTCCATCATTTGTCCAAGCATACCATCGCCCAGTATAATTACAGGGTTTCTGTATTCATCTGCAAGATCAAATGCAAGAGGTACTAAATCAGCCAGTTCCTGTACAGAACCGGGTGCAAGAACGATTGTTCTGTAATCTCCGTGACCACCGCCGCGGGTTGCCTGTAAATAGTCCGACTGAGCCGGAGATATATTTCCCATACCAGGACCGCCTCTCATCATATTGACAATTACCGCAGGGAGTTCATCTGCAGCAAGATAGGAAATCCCTTCCTGCTTAAGGCTGATACCGGGACTGCTCGATGATGTCATAACTCTGGAACCTGCCACGCTCGCTCCGAGTACCATATTAATCGCAGCAATCTCACTTTCAGATTGGATAAAAACCCCGCCTGCTTCGGGAAGTTTTTTTGCCATATACTCTGTAAGTTCATTCTGGGGTGTTATGGGATAGCCGAAGTAGCATTTGCACCCGGCAAGTATAGCTGCTTCTCCAAGTGCGGCATTACCGCTCATTAGCTTTTTCAATTCTTATATACCTCGATTGCTACATCCGGGCACATTACCGCACAGGTGGCACAGCCAGTGCATCCCTTTCCTGCTTCAAAAAAGGCAACAAAATACCCCTTAAGATTGAGTTTATCAGAGAGAATTATGGCCTGTTTAGGACAAAATTCAATACAGAGGGAACACCCTTTACAGCGTTCCTGGTCGATAGTTATATAAGCATTCATCAACTTGTTCTTAATAATGTTTTGATTTATTGTTTTTTTGGTCAATGATTCAGTCCATTGAACATTCTATAATAGCCCACAGATATGTTTCCTGTCAACTTTTTTAGAGTTTTTTTATTGAACTGCTGTTAAATGAATGCGGTTATAAGGAATTGTATAATTTTTATGGCCGTTTTACTTGTAAGGGTATTCTTACACATCTAATTAGTGGAATGGCCAAGAGAATTCAAGCATAACAGCATTGTAAAAAAGTAAGTTTCTAAAAAAATATTTTTACCCGGATTTGAGTGATTATTTTTTGTAGAATGGAGACATCTCCCTCAGCCTGTTTACAACCCCAGGTATTACTGAAATAGTATAGTCAACGTCTTTTTCATTGTTTTCTCTTCCGAGACTTATTCTTATTGCGCTCTGACATATTTCCGGCGGTATGTTCATAGAAAGGAGGACATGCGATGGTTCCGTGGAACCTGCTGAGCAGGCGGAACCTGAAGAGACGGCAATCCCGTTAAAGTCAAGGGCAACAAGCAGTGATTCGGATTCAATATATTCTATACTTATATTCAGAGTATTGGGGAGCCTATATTCAGGATGTCCATTAAGCTTTACGTGATCGACATTCTCAATAATTCCTTCCAACAATTTCTTTCTTAGCACCTCAATTTTCTCGTTTTCTTTTTTCATTTCTTTTTTTACAAGCTCGCAGGCCTTTCCAAGTGCAACAATACCGATAATATTTTCGGTACCTGCCCGTCTCCCTGATTCCTGGTGCCCTCCATGAATGAGGTTTTCTATAACTATACCTTCCCTAATATAAAGTGCACCTACTCCTTTAGGAGCATATACTTTATGACCTGAAAAACTTGCAAGATCCACATTCATTTCTTTCATGTCAATTTCTATTTTGCCTATAGCTTGAACCATGTCCGAGTGAAAAATTATTTCTCTGTCGTGAGCTATCCTGCCGATTTCTTTAACAGGTAATAATGTCCCTGTTTCATTATTTGCATACATAACCGAAATCAATATAGTGTCTTTCTGTATTGCTTTTTCTACGTCTTCAGGTTCAAGCATGCCGTAATCATCAACAGGTAAATATGTAACCCTATAACCATTTGTCTCGAGATATCTGCATGCATTCAAAACCCCGGGATGTTCAACTTGTGTTGTAATAATGTGTCGGCCCTGATCTTTTTTTGCATAGGCCACGCCTTTTATTGCATGATTATCACTTTCTGTTCCGCAACTCGTAAAGACGATTTCATTTGTTTTTGCATTTATTAGTTCAGAAACCTTTTCCTGTGCCCTTTCATAATAGCCCCTGACTCCTCTTCCTGCCCAGTGAAGGCTCGAAGGATTCCCGAATAATTCTTTCCAGAAAGGTTTTACAAATTCAGCTACTTCAGGGTGTATCGGGGTTGTTGCATTATTGTCAAAATATATTTTTTCCATGCTTTCCTCTAATCAAAATATACATTCATAGCCCTGACCGGGCAGACCTTTACGCATAATTCGCAGGCCACGCACTTTTGATAATCAAATTTTACCTTCATATCTTCCCTGTTTATATATAATGCATGGGGAGTACATACCCCGGTACAGAGTCCGCAGTGCACACATTTTGTCTCATCTCTGTTGATGTCCTGTTCTATGGGTTCCATGTTCAGATTCATATTTTTCAAATATTCTATACCTTTGCTAAAATTATCGTCTGTGCCTTCTATCTCGATTACCATCATTGAATCTGCCCTTGGTGACAGGTTTGCTCTGAGGATATTAAAAATTAAATCATAGTCCTTTGCAAGCCGGTAGACAACAGGTTTATCGATTGCCTCTCTTTTAAACCTTATTATAAAGCGTTTTTTCATTACAAACCTCTCACATTAAATTCATTGCCCCTTGCCCTTTATATTTTAGGGCCTGTTTTAAGGGTTGCTAAATGCAAATGTTGAAATAATCAGTCCTTTTAAATTTTGATTATATCAATGTCGCCCCAGGCACCTAAATGGTCGCCCAGGATAATTAATATACCGCTTATGCCAGGATATTGTCTGCCTTTTTCTATTGCGATTGGTATATCTGCCTTTTTTTTTACAATATTACATACATAAGTTGCAAGTCCATCTGCAAAAAGTGAAGAATTTCCTATAATGCATACTGCATCTGCCTTTCCAAAACTTAAAGAGTGGCCTACTGTCCCGGAAGAAGTACATATACCATAGGGTATATTCCTTGATTTCAGATTAAGACCTATCTTTTCATTATAAGGTGAATTTTTTGCATAAATGAGCATGATCCTGTCATGGTTTGTTTTAAGAAAAATATCCCCGCCATTTTCAATAATATACTCGTCTGTCAGTGGAGCAATGTCTTTTCCTATATGCTCTGCTATTGCGCCGGCAACGCAAGCCATAGGTCCGACCCCGATTAATGCTGATGCCTCTACCATTTGCCTTATAATGCCAGGAGCAAAGGCATCGGATTTAACGGGCGTAAGACTTTTCTTGAATTCAGGCCTGTATCGTATATAAGTTTCAAGCTGATTCCGGTAGAAAATAACCCTTTCTTCTACGAAGGAACATAAATCCTTTTTTGTACAACAAAGGAGGTCGGTTTCTTTGAGTTTTATTTCGTAACAAATAAGATCTGCAGGTTTTGATATGTTTCTGTAAAATTTTTCTTCATACATTGTTTTATGTCTTACCTGACTATTCTATCAAAAATACACGGAAATATACATTTCCGGAATGGATCTGTCAATTGTCGGAAAAAGTCTTTATCATATCTGATGGTATATTCTATTCTGGAAATCCAGGATATGGCAATATTAACTCTTTTACTTTAATTAATTTTTTTGATAATATTATTATTAATAATCTAATAGGGGGTATCGGCTGGGATGAAAGCGGATGATACTGGAAGGGAAATAAAAATAGACGATGATTTTTTTAAAATGCCAGAAGAGCCTTTGAAGCCAATAGTAAACAATGAAGATAGTGGTATTGCAGCTAAAATAAAAAATCTTTTCCCGATACTCCTGCCTGCAGTCCTTATTCTTATAATTATAATAGGTATAGTAACTGTTTTTTTAAGAATACAAATATCCGCTGCTCAAAATGATATAGTGACTCTAAATAATAAGGTCAGCAGTATTGATATGTCAGATTTTAAATCGTCAATTGCGGCTATGGATGAAAAAATTGAAAGTGTTAATAAAGAGAATGATAGATTAAAATCAGATCTGGCCCAACTTAGAAATGAAATGGTTGCAATTAAAGCGAAAAAAGAAAAAGCTGATGCGTCTGTTCAGAAAAAGGTTGTTCCAAAGAAAAAAGCTCCAGCCAAAAGCTCAAAAACAAGATAGATTTATAAAAATACATACTCAAATACAGGAGAACAATGTCTGTACTGGTTGAATTTGCCATGTTTCCCACAAACATGGGAGACAGTGTAGGTGAATTTGTAAATAGAATCATTAGTATGATGGATAAGAATAATATTTCCTTTGAACTCACATCAATGGGAACAATATTTGAGGTGGAAAGACTTGAAGATGCCCTTGATATTATAAACATGGCTTACCAGCAACTCGAACCTGACTGTAGCAGGATTTACTCAACTATAAGTCTTGATATAAGAAAAGATAGAACCAACAGAATTGAAGAAAAAGTTAAGTCAATCAATAAAAATCGTGTAAAAAGCAATATATAAATATTATCCCTTCAATCACCCACAATCAGGAGGAGTTCCAAAGAGCTATTTTTGTATTGACTTTAATATGATACTGAACAATATTAATGAATGGATTTGCTTGTTCTTGTTGATTCTGAAGATAATATAATGGGCTATGACGAGAAGGAAAACTGCCATTTTATTCCGACAAGATTGCATCGTGCCTTTTCAATATTTATTATTAATTCAAAGGGAGAAATGCTTGTTCATAAAAGAAGTAGATTAAAAAATACCTGGCCGGGATACTGGACTAATGCCTGTTGTTCCCATCCGAGAAAGGGAGAAACTCTTAACGATGCCACGCAAAGAAGGCTTAGGGAGGAGTTGGGATTTGCATGCCCACTCAAATATATTTTTAAATTCCAGTATAAATCAGATTATGACAGAAAATATGGGGAAAACGAAATTGACAATGTTTTTATTGGTTTTTACGATGGTCCGATGAAACCTGACAAGGATGAGATAGAGGAGTGTAAATTTATAAGGATGGAAGAATTGCAGGAGGACATGAAAAATAACCCTGACAGCTATACTCCATGGTTTATTAAGGCGTTCCCTGAAATAGTAAATATAATTCCAAAAAATACATAATTTAAAGATGATTAAACAAACTGCCCATTTGTATAAAGATATTTGTTGGTAATTATTGAGTTTTGTAATATTAAAATAGGTTTTAAAATTCTTATGTTCCATAACCAATTAATAAGATTGGATGGTTGAGATGAAAGAAATATATTCGAATGTTGGAAAATTTTAAACAAAGTAAAGTTATATTACATTGCAGAAGTATTTTATACTTGACGTTGACTTTTGTTGATTGTTGTGCTAAAAAACACAAAATGTGGTGGGTGTAGCTCAACGGTTAGAGCATCAGGCTGTGGTCCTGGGGGTTGAGGGTTCGAGACCCTTCACCCACCCCAAATAACAT
>CAYSBW010000012.1:41197-46712 GCA_964429485.1 uncultured Syntrophorhabdaceae bacterium | reverse complement strand
GCTTGATCTTTTCATCGTCGAGAATTCCAAAACAGTCAATTACTGCTATAGGTTTTTTTGCACAGTCTACAATTTCATCAGGGTCGAGGTTTAAATATTCCTGGTGTCGTACCGCTAATACGAGAGCATCAATATCTTTGAGGGAAAGTTTAATGTCTTTCAACACCTCAAGGCTACGCAATTTCTTCTGGTTCCTAAAAAAAACGCTTTTGTTATTATCGGGGTAGGATTCCTGATTCGTAAACTCCCACCACTGATCTACATAGGGATCATGAACCCTTATTTCTGCCCCCATCTCCGTAAGCCTTCTGATAAGGACCTCTGAGCCGCTATACCTGGTATCGCCTACATCTTCACGATATGAGGCTCCGAGTACAAGCACCTCTGCATTAGCTATCGGCTTATTCATGTTCCGCAAGGCATCGCGGACAAGCTGGGCTGCATGGAGGCCTCTTGTATCATTAATATCAATTGCCATGGGGGTTAGTTTGAATATGTTATCTTCAAATCCGAGAATATGTTTGTAAGCCCAGACCCCGAGGCCACCATCTTTGGGGAGACAATATCCACCGATACCAGGACCAGGGAAAATCATGTTGCTGTGTGTCGGACGCACCTTGATCGCCTTTATCACTTTAGTAATGTCAATACCGTTCTGTTCGGCAAATCTACACCATTCGTCAAGGAAGGCGAGGATCGTGGCCCGATAGCTGTTTTCCACCACCTTCGCTGTCTCTGATTCTATTGGCCGGTCGAGGACGGTTAAGGGAAACTTCTCTGTGTTGAGCACTTCATTCAGAAATTTGACTACCCTCTGCTTTGACTCCTCATTTACACCACTGCATACCCTCCAGAAATCACGGATAGAGGCAACGTAATGCCTGCCAGGCATGACCCTCTCGTAACTGTGGGAGAGGAGAGGTTCTGTATTGATTCCCCGTTTACGGAATATTTTCTTTATGGCAGGATAGGCTATCTGTTCGGTAGTTCCGGGAGCCACTGTGGTCTCAATAAGAACAAGACATTTCGGCTTTATATGATGAGCAATAGTGTCAAAAGATTCTTCCAGCGCTGTCATCTCAACCAGACCGTTTTTTACATTACCGAGTTCTTTTTTACTGTAATCGAGTTGAACATCCACTACAACAACATCGGCAAACTGAAGCGGTTCATGAATATATGTTGCAACAAGGGTTTTTTTATCAAGGACACAACGCCGTATCATGGGGTCAACTTCCGGATCCTCTGCCTTTACAGGAGATATACCCTCGTTGAGTTTTGGAATCTTCCAGTAACTTCGAACACTTGGACGCTGCATGCCAATGACAAATTTAGATGATCGACCATCACCATCAACTGTATCTGCTACTATTGCCGCCATGACAGCGCCTACAAATCCAACACCCATTACAACTACAATTTCCTGGTTCTTTGACCGGGCTTCAGAAACAAGCTTTTCAATTCTCGCAAATTCAGCTTTGCGGTCTGCTTCAACTGGCAACGGATATTTTATGCCGTCAGGACTTGTAGAATAAATTACATCCATATTATATCCCCTCGTTCATATATTGAAATACCCTGTTCCTTTTTTCCAGAAATTTTCCCGGATTTATTTTTTACTGTAATATTCGATAATTTTTTTCTTGGCCTGCAGATTTGAAGGAGATAATTCCAGAACCTTTTCATACTGATAAAGAGCGTCTTTATGTCTGCCGGCTTTCTCATACATGTTGCCCAGGGCAAGCCTGTATTCAAGGACACTTCCCCGCAGATCAACAAGAGACTTCAGTTCATTTAGAGCAATATCAATTTTGCCCTGGTGAAAATGAATTATGGCAAGAAAATACTTCAAATCAGGAATATCATAATTGTTCAGAGCGCTTTCAAGCATAAATATCTGTTCCGGATCAAGCTTGTCGAGATTGAATGATGCATCCCATTGAGCAATTGCAGAAAGGTGCCTGTTCAGTTGAAGATAATGGATAATGTTTTTCAAATCAGACTGCCAGTTTGAAGCGCTCTTTAAATCAATCTTTCTAAGTGCAGAGGATGCCGCTTTGTTGTCCCCTTTCTCCTGGTAAATAGATGCCAGCGCAAAGGCATAATGGGGATGCCTTGCAAAAGAAGGATCAAGCTCCATCGCGACTTTGAAATTCAATTCAGCCAGAGATTTGAATAATGGTCTTATGTCTGTCTCGAGATACGGAAGCATATTATTGATGTATAAGCCCTGTTGTGCCAGAGAATCAGGCCTTTTTGGATTCAGCATAACAGCTCTTTCAAATTCCTTATAGCCCTCTTTTGCTATTCCCTGTTTGAATTTAATCCATCCAAGAAAAAGCCGGTTCTTCGGATCAACAACAGAAAGAATAATTGCATTTTCAACAGCTCTTTTTGATTCAGCAACATTAACGGACCACAACTGCCTCGAAAGAAGATATTTATAATCTCCATTGAAGGGATCCAGCCTGGATAAGGTGTTGAGTGTTGAATGTTGGATGGAGAATGGAGAAGCAAAGGTACTGTTTGTCCAGAGGGAACTTGGGTCAACAGGTATGATAATTTCATTGATTAACCTTATGAAACTTAAATATATAAGAGGAAGCAGAAAAACAGTGACAAATAATTTCATAAGAAGATTTGCCCGATGCAGGATACAAGGTTCAATCGTTGAGACCCTTCAATCCCCATTCTCTTGGAGAGTCCAGCGGTCCCCCTAATCCCCATTCCCTTGAGGTGTCTCTTCCTTTTGTTTCCTTTTCAACAACATGACTTTCCAATATCTCTGAAGTTCCGACCTTTCTTTTTCCTGTATAATCAATGGGGCCGGTGGCTCCTGTTTTGTATTGAATTCTTAGATCTTTCCTTTTTCCATATTGGTCAGCTTCTGTTCCATAGCTGATTTTACGGTCATCATATCTTGGTTTCAATGCATTGGGGTCTTCTATGCCGCTTGTCGTACCCTTGATATTTGAAGATATCTGGCCGGAAGACGATTCCAAACCTTCCGGATTTGCAGGTGTTGAAACTCCTCCTGCCGCATTGTCTACTTCCCCACCGGGAAAGGAAGGATCGGCAGGCATAGAGGGCATTTTCATTTTATCGCCCTGGATGGCAGACGGCGTACTCAGTTTATACCCTGGTATAGGTGGCATTTTAGTCCCGCTGCTTTGAGCAAAGGAGAAGAAAGGGAAAAAGAGAAAAAGAGAAAGAAAAAATGTAGAATTTAGAATGTAGAATGTAGAATTTGAAAACAGAAGAGTGTGGGATAATTTCAAAATTTCGCATGTTTTTATATTTTTCATAAATTTCTAAATGTTTTATAAGTTGAAAACGAGGAGTTCACAGCCTGCCAGGTTATTGCCATAACAATAAATGTCAGAAGTGCATTTGCAGGTATCTGGAGGTTGAAGTCAGCAAAAGAATGCACCATCATTGAGATTACAGCGGCAATACCTCCCGCCCCTATTCCGCGCGAGAAGGGATTTCTTCTTATCAGCCACAAAGAAACAGTGAAGTACAGATAAATGAGAAAAAATAAAAACCAGCAGATAAATCCGATCCAGCCGACTTCTGAAAGCATTTCAAGATAATCGTTATGAGCATGATCCACTATGCCGGCGTTGATTTTTGCAGGCTTGTAAGGAGGGAATGCCAGTTCATAAGAGCCAAGACCTGTTCCAAGCAGCGGGTAATCGCTGGAGAGCTTCAATGTAGCCTGTGCATACATAGCCCTGCCTTCATGGATCGGATCCAGGGCCCTCCATCTTTCTTCAATCGGTTCAAGTCCTTTCCAGGCGCCCCATAAAAAAGATAGGCAAAGGATGAAAGTCAGTATGAATAAAGGGAGTTTCATTTTTCTTGCCGTATATAACATACCGATGGATATAAAACCTGCAATCAGGCTGAATTGGCCCATACGGGAAAGAGAAAACATCAGCGCAAGGATCATTACTACAATGCCAAAAACATACAGGTATGCTATCGGGGCTTTATTTGCGGTAAAAACTTTTATCAACGCTTCTTTGACTTTATAATTTTTTTTCTTGAAGGATCCTATATAAGCAATAAAAAAACCCATGGTTACAAGTATGCAGATATTCATAAATCCTGCAAAATGGTTTCTGTTGATGTATGTTCCGTTTACACACTCATTTTTTATTCTTCTCGCAAACCATAATAGAGATCCTGAGTGATTAAGATACATGTAAAGGCCGTAAATTGCTTCAACAAAACCAATTATAAAAAAAGCTATGCAGATGATTTTAATCCAATTTCCATTTGATAATTCCTCTTCAGGCGGATTGAAAGTCGCGACAAGAATAAATGCGCCGGTATAGGCGAACCACTTCAGGATGGCGGTAGTGGTGGAATAAATACTGAGGGAAAGAGGGAGGAAAGGAGAGGCAAAGTTAAATGTTAAATGTTGGATGTTGGATGAAAGGCCAAGTTTATTGTATAAAGCTGCGGTAGATGGAGATATGCCCTCAATAACGGATAGCGGAATAGGGATTAGCTGGAACAGGGCAATGAACAGGAAGAGGAAAAGAGGCACCAGGAAAATTATCATTCTATTGGTAGACAATGTTGAATGTTGAATGTTGAATGTTGAATGTTTTTTAGCTGGAAGAAAATTGAGAATATGGAGAAGAAGGAGAGAAAAGATGATTATTTCCATTGCAGAATAGGTGATTGTGTAAACACAGCCCACAGCAATGGGAGCGCCGATAATCAGGAATATCAGAGATATAAGGATAATGTAAGACATTTTAAAGGCAATGTTGAATGTTGGATTAAGGAAAAAATCATGT
Organism: uncultured Syntrophorhabdaceae bacterium; assembly: GCA_964429485.1. Taxonomy (GTDB): domain Bacteria; phylum Desulfobacterota; class Syntrophorhabdia; order Syntrophorhabdales; family Syntrophorhabdaceae; genus JAPLKB01. The sequence goes on along the minus strand of CAYSBW010000012.1, from coordinate 41,901 downwards.
TTCAATCCGGGATGCTTTTTGCGGAGGTTTTGACAATTTTGGTTAAAATATTAATAATAGAGAGTGTTTCAGAAAATAAAAATCCTCATCTAACATCCATCATTTTACAAAAAAGCGGGAAAAAAAACTTGCTTTTTTATAAACAGGTTCAGGTATATCTATGTGATTTCCTTTTATAATTTCAGAGGGATATCCATTGATAAGGTTGAAAGTCATTTCTGCTCCGACCAGATTCAGGGCAATGTCCCTCGCCTTTGACAATACCGGCGGTCTTCTCGTTGCTGAATGTGCGTCCGAGGCAATGATGTGAACCAGGTGAGATTTCAGGAGTTCTTCGGAACATTTCCTTATCTCGCCGCCGAAGTCACCGGTAAGGCTCATGGCGGTAAGCTGCACCAGGCCGCCTTTTTCCACCCAGTCGTAAAGTATTTTGATATCTTTTTGAATGACAAAATTCCTTTCAGGATGGGTAAAGATGGGAGTTATGCCTTTCAGTTTCATCCTGAACAACCATTCATTGATGTTTGAAGGTATCAGGCTTTCAGGGAATTCTATCATCAGATAATATTTGTTATCATTTACTGTAGTTGCTTCTCCGTTTTCCAGCATCGCTTCAATTTTATCGTATGTTCCTATATGGACATCAGCTCCGGGAAGTATCGTGACCGAAATACCGGAACCGGCTATGTTCCGGTTCAAAGAGG
>CAYSBW010000012.1:35649-41187 GCA_964429485.1 uncultured Syntrophorhabdaceae bacterium | reverse complement strand
CCCTCCTGGTCAGGAATATTCCATTGCCTGTATGGGGAGTGGCAACAATGGTTTCTATTCCTTCTTTTGCAGCTATACGGCACATTTCAAGAGATTCCTGAAGGTCTCTTGCGCCGTCATCTATGCCGGGAAGTATATGCGCGTGAAGGTCAATCATGGGAATTTAGAATTTAGAATTTAGAATTTAGAATTTAGAAAATGTAACACAATAAAAAAAGCAAAAGTGAAAGGATTTTTAAAATTTTAATGGGGAAATTGGATTTTACAGGCAAACAAATTACAATTTATGCTGGTTTTGTTTGCCCGAATCCTTGTTTCTGTTGCTTAAGGGTTTACTCAGCATCTTCAATATTGAGGAAATATTCTTTTCTTTACGTCTTTTTTTAACAGGTCTTTTTTTATTGTCATCATCCTCGCCATAGTAATCCCTGTAGTAATGACGGTAATAGTGATAGTAATGAGAGTAGTAATAGTAATAATATCCGGACTTTCCGATGTTTATGTTGTTGAGAACGCCCCCCAGTATCCTTGCATTGACGCCCTTGAGCAGTTCTATGCTGTGTGTGCCCATATCTTTCGTGGTCTTTCCGCCATGGATGACAAGGACCACACCGTCTGCGAACCTGCTTAGAAGAAGGGCATCAGTTACAGAACTGATAGGCGGCGTGTCAATTATTATTTTGTCGAACCTGCCCTTAAATTCTTCGATAATTTCTTCCATGCGTTTTGATCCGAGAAGCTCCGCGGGGTTAGGCGGAATAGGCCCGCTTGTAATGACGCTTAATTTTTCATTAATAACTGAAGGACGAATATTTGCTTCCTCTCCTACAATCAGGTTGCTCAGTCCTTTCAAGTTATCAAAGTCAAAAAGTTTGTTTATCGAAGGCCTGCGGAGGTCTGCATCAATCAGCAGCACAGAATCGCCTGCATCGGCCATAATAAGGGCGGTATTTGCCGCAATAAAAGATTTTCCTTCCTGAGGAACAAAACTTGTAACTATCAATATTTTAGGAGGATTTTCAGGAACAGAAAATAATATGGCAGTTCTAAGACTTCTGATAGCCTCGGAAATAGTGGATTTTGGTTTATGATGTACAATAAGCTGGGGATGCTTGATATTTTCTCCCACTTCTTCTTTAAAATCGACTGTAGGGATAACAGCAAGATTGGGGACACCAAGATATTTTTTGACATCTTCAGGGGTTTTAATCGTATTATCAAGATATTCAAGGAAAAAAGCGAGTCCTACAGCCGTGAACATGCCTGCCACTATCGAAAGCAGAAAATTCTGCATCTTTTTCGGCTTGGCCGGAAGTTTTGGTATCTCGGCAGCATCGACTATCCTTACGTTTGTAGTGCCCAGCTCCTGTGTCACTGATGTTTCCTTCAATCTTTTCAGAAGGTTTTCATAAAGTTCGCGGTTCTTTTCCACCTCACGCAATAACACGCCGTATTGAATGGAGTGTTCGCTGAGTTTCTGTGTCTCTGTTTTCTGTCCTTCCAGTGCTGCCCGTGCGCTTGCCTCCCGGGCTCTTGCTATAGCGTATTCGTTCCTGATTGAGCTTATCACCTGTTTGGCTTCTTCCACGATTTTATTCTGTGTTGATTCAATTTCCTGCTTCAACTGAATCATCCTCGGGTGTTTATCACCGTATTTCTGAGACAGTTCCGACAATTGTGAAGAAAGCTTTGCTTCATTCTCTCTCAATCTCTGCACAAGGTAGTTGTTGTTTATCTGGGGAATGGATTCATAGCTTGCACCTTTGGATAATAGGGCCTGCACCTCCCTGTTTTTTGATTCTGCTTCAAGGCGGGCTGTTTGTGCCTGTATAAAACTGGCAGTCAGCCCCGAAAGTCTCTGCATTGCTATATTTTCGCTTTCCTTTTGCCCTGCTGTCTGGGGTGTTAATTGCACGATACCATATTTTTCCTTGTATCCCTGAAGAGCCTGCTCCGATTCTTCAAGTCTCATTCTCTGTTCTTCTATCTGTTTTGTTAAAAAATTCTTCGCCTCGGATGAGGTGGCGGTTTTCCATTCCATACCCTGAAGAATATAGCTGTTTACAATCGCATTTGTTATGTTTGCAGCAAGAGCAGAGTCCCTGTTTTCGAAGTTGACATCCACCAGCCTGCTGTTTCTTATAGGTTCTATTTTAAGATTCTTAAGAATGCCGGCTGCTATTTTCAACTCCAGGTCCTTTTTCTCCCGGGGGTCTGTTGGAACCTTTTTTTTAGGGTTGAATATTTTATTCTGTCCGAGGTTGAGCGTCTGAACTACCATCAGGGCTACAGAACGGCTCTGAAGTATTTTATATTGCGTCTGATAAAATTCCGTACTGCTTGCGTCGACAGGGAGAATCTCCTGCATGTTGAGAACTTTCGGCGCTTCCCTTTCAATCAGGATTCTTGATGTTGCCCTGTATATCGGTGTAATTAAAAAGGAAACTATGGTGACAGTGCATACAATAACAAGAAAGAATATAATTGCAGGCTTTCGCCATTTATATAAAATCTGGAGATAGTCATATATATGCATTTCCTTTTGTTTTTCCTGGATGTTCATTCTCTCCTCCGGGGAGCGCTCTTTGCTTATAGTTTTATTGACAGAATTACCAGAAACTTTCAGGTATCACGATTGTGTCGCTGGGCTCTATCGGCTGTTCAAGAGAGATATTTTCTATCTCTGTCTTCTTTCCATCTTTTTCCCTGACTATCTTGACCCTTCTTTTGGCTGCCTTTTCTGTAAAACCGCCTGCTGTGCTTATTGCTTTTAATACAGTCAGATTCTTCATATATGTATACTGACCCGGACGTTTTGCTTCTCCTGTTACATAAAAAACCTTCATTTTCGGGACAAATATTGTATCAAAGTTCTGAACCTCTATGTTCTGTGTTTTTTCGCCTTCAAGCACATCTCTCAGTCTTACCTTTATCACCTCTGAAGGATCCGCCTCATCAGGTAAAACAACGGCATCGTTCTCATCCCTCTTTTTCTCTTTGGGTCTTACTATCATAATCTCAAGGTCAGCGTCCGATTTCGCGCCTCCCGCCATTGCAATAGCCTCAATAAGAAGTGTCTTTTTTGTCAATGGGTATGACCCCGGAGAGTTCACCTCTCCTATTATCGATATCTTCTGACTCCTGTATTCAGTTACCATAACACTGACCTGAGGGCTGACAATATAACCCTGTGAAAGAAGATTTTGCAGCTTTTTTTCCAGTTGCAGAGGGTTAAGTCCTGATGTATCAACTTCTCCGATAAGTGGAAAGCTTATTTTTCCTTCAAGATTTACCCTTATCTTGCGGGTAAGATCGGGATGATCCCAGACAGTAACAGAAAGTTCGTCTTCAGCTCCAATCTTATAATCATCCTGCGCAAAGGCCGGTAATGGAGAAAAATCAAAGGAAAGGGAGTTTAGAATTTCTAATTTAGAATTTAGAATTTCTGGAAGGGAAGAGTGGGAAGATTTTGAGTGTGTACAGACCCGCTGCCTGGAATCAGGATTATCCGGAACAAATGAATGATAATCCAGAGCAAAGAAAAATATGAAAAAAATAGAAAAAAATATTGTAAACATTCTTTTTAGCAATTTAGTATCCATTTCAGCTCTTCGCAGTCTATAATTTTATGGCGTTGTAATGGAAATTTTGAAAGTTACCTTGTTCTCATCATATTTATATGCTCTGAAATTAGAATCCTTATTTGTGTACTGATATTCAAGCCTGGTTTCCAGCCATTTCTGTATCCTGTAAAATGCTCCCACACCGAAATCCCATATCTTATCGGTTCTCTTTTTCATCTGCTTGTCAACATTATCCCTTATATCATCAAGATAATCGCCCTGTCTGTATGAAACCATTCCCATTCCGCCAATCTTTTCAGTAAAAAGATGCTGCAGAATAAAACCGGCTGAAGTTACATTGTAGGATGCGTTGCCAGAGTCAACATCATCATCATGGTAACGGGCAAGATTCAATGCAGCATTTGTATAGGCACTTAAAGCATATAAAAGATTTCCCTCCATTACCCATGTCTGAGGCTTATTGTCACGATTTACCACATCATGATTATATCTTGTCCATCCATAGCCGCCCTTGATATCTCCATTGAGTTTCCTTCCTTCGCGATCAAGGAAAGAAAGTCCTGCATAAATTATGTTATCCCTGTGGTCAGAATTGTCCGAAAACTTAAAGTTCTTGTCTACATAATTGTATTCAACAAGTGCAGAGGTCCTGGGCGTAAATCGATAAAAAAGGCTGATGCCCGGAGTGTTTTTAACATAGCTTTGAGTTCTGTCAAGATCGCTTACAAAAGCTTCATCCTGACGAATATAAAAGGGTTTTATCTTCCATCTGTCTGCAAACTTGTAAGCTGCCGATACATTGCTTTTCCAGCTCTCAAAATGCCTCATGCGGTTTGAAGGGTCATCATTTGAGCGCTTCATGTAGCTGTTCTGGTATGTCTGGCTGAGATCAAAATCGATTTTTGTGAATCTCAGATTTAACGCTCCATTTGCATTATAGTCTTCATAATTATTTTTCGTGTAACGCCAGTAATTATTGATGCCCACATTCCCGCCGAGTGTAAATTTGTGTTCCCCTCCGAACTCGTATATCAGTTTCAAGCCAGGAGTTGTGGTGGTTATATAATCATTTTTTACATCAGCGGGGGTTCCGTCTGCTGCAACATTACTGTTCTGATAAATATTACTGTCATAGACCTGAGATACGGTAAGCTCGGGCACAATCTTTAAATTACCTGCTTTTATCTCAGCTGAGGCATAGTTTAATGATATACAAATTATTACACAGAAAACTATACCAATGAACAATACTTTAGCTTTTATTCCCATCTTATTCCCTCCACAAAGGTTTTTAATTTATCATTTCAGAAAGCGAGATTATTCCCTGAGCCAGACATGCCTTGCCCTAATTAAAACATCACCGGAAACAACGTTACATCAATAATTTAGCGCGATGGACTTACCGGTTGGCCGCCTCCCCCTCCACCCGATGGTGCAGGCGGCGGTGTTGGTGCAGGCGGCGGTGTTGGTGTTGGAACAGGCGCTGCAGGTGGTGCAGGCGGCGGTGTTGTGGCTGTCGTTGTCTGAAGAACTACTGTGGCTGCATTGGCAACACCCTGCTGAACTTCCTGTGTTGTTGCACCGGCTTGGGTTGCTGCTGAAGTGATTGATGAAGTGGCTGCCGGATTAGCAGCAACAGCGTAAGCTACAATGTTGGCAGCCTGTGTCGGAGCCGCCTGTACTGCCGCTGACGTGATTGCAGGGGCCTGTGTAGGGGCAGCCTGAATAGCTGCGGCTGTTATTACACCTGCCTGTGTCGGAGCCGCCTGTACTGCCGCTGACGTGATTGCAGGGGCCTGTGTAGGGGCAGCCTGAATAGCTGATGCGGTGATCGCCGGAGCTCGCATTGGCGCCGCATTGATTGCCGCCGCCACAATATTTGCAGCTCTGGATGGATTGGCCATGATAGCGGCAGCCACAATGGCTTCCGTTTGTGCCGGATTAGCCATGATAG
>CAYSBW010000012.1:22493-35549 GCA_964429485.1 uncultured Syntrophorhabdaceae bacterium | reverse complement strand
GCCATGATAGCGGCAGCCACAATGGCTTCCGTTTGTGCCGGATTAGCCATGATAGAGGCAGTAAGATTCTCTATGTTTGTTGTCTGGGAATAAGAAATATCCGCTGAAAGGACTAAGATCAATAACATTCCAATGCATAATACCTTTTTCTTCATATTACCTCCTTTTTAATTAGAGAGACTTTTTTATAAAACGCCTTTAAGAATCCCAATCCCCTGAATAGGACAGAATTCTCAGCCAACACAGAACAATGCCCAGGCTAATTCCTCAAACCCTCAACCCTTTGCCTGATTTTATGCTTTCTGAGGGCGTTAATCTATTCTGGATTGCAAATTTTACAAGACCGGCAATACTGTTTATACCAAGTTTTTCCATCATACGGTAACGATAGGTGTTTACAGTCGCCGCAGATAAACACAGTGTCTTGGCTATTTCCATACTGGTTTTGCCTTCAACAACAAGCTGCAAAATTTCTCGTTCACGCATACTCAGACGTGAAACAGGGTTGTTTGCATGGTTTAGTTTGCTGATTTGGATATAGTCATCAATAAGTATATCTGCTGTTCTGTGACAGAAATAATGCTTTCCGGCACATAATGTACGTATGGCTTTGATAATTTCTGCACTTGCCGATTCCGAATGCAGAATACCTGTCGCATCTTTATGCAGAATCTTTAAAATAATTTGAGGTGTAAAACACATCGAAATAAAAATAAACCTGATCGCCGGATATTTTTTTCTCAATTCCTTTACAGCAACAATCTCTCTATCTAACATCTCGTAAGTATGGATAATTATTATATCCGGTACTTGGCCGATAACCTTTTTACTTGATTCACACAAGTCAGAAGAAATGCCAATGACGTTAATGTCCGTCTCAGCTTCAAGAAGCGTCTGCAAACCTTCTCTGACAAGACCATCGTCTCCTGTGATGTAGACGGCTATACTCATTTCATTCTATTTATTTAGTGCGAAAAATTATGAATTTTTACAGGCTACCGCCATTACTGTTTTGAAGACAGTTGGAAATACTGCTAATACTGCATCTTCTTTCTTGCAAACCCATTTGTTTTGGATACAATGAAATGTTACATATAAAATTGAATACGTATGTAGGACAATACAGACAATTGATGTAGGACATGTTAAATATTACGTGTAGGATAAACAAATTTATACTCCTCACTGTAAGGACCCCTGTTTTCAAGCATGGGGAGTGTTAATGTTGTGTTACGCGTTTTCTGAAATACTGTCTGATCAAATAACAGGTCAATTCTAATCGAAACTTAATCGTGGAGAAGATGTAAGGGGAGATATATTATTTGAAATTGCAAATTTTACAAGATCGGGAAGATTGGTAACGCCGATTTTTTCCATTATGCGATATCGGTAGGTATTTACTGTCTTATGTGAAATGTTGAGTATTTTTGCAGCCTCAGCGCTCGATTTTCCTTCTACAATTAATTGCAGAACTTCTTTTTCCCTTGAGCTCAGACTATATATAGGGTTTAGTTTCCGGGATTCCCTTGAAAAATACTGCTGCACATATTCCTCTATAATTATTTCCGATATTGATTGGCTTAAATAACGATGCCCGTTATAAACGGTCTGTATAGCATCAATAATCTCCGACCCTGCAGCTTCTTTAAGAACATAGCCCCTCGCCCCTGATTGAAGACAACGGGTAATCTGGTCTATGGCGTTGTGCATTGATAAAATTACTACACCAGTTGAAGGACACATTTCTAAAATCTGCCTGGTTGCTTCAATTCCATTCAGATCAGGCATGGTAATATCCAGGACAGCAATATCAGGACATATTTTTTTGATCTGACGAACAGCGTCCCGACCATTTGAAACTCTACCGACAACCTCCATATTATTTTGTTTTTCAATCAGGAGTTTAAGCCCTTCACGGACTATAGCATGATCGTCTGCAACAAAAATTGAAATCTTTTTAATCATATTTCAACATATAAACATGTGCCCTGGTCAGGGATTGTTTCTATGCGAAATTCTCCCTTTAAAAGATCAACCCTTTCCTTAATAAACTGCAATCCAAAATGATCTGACTTGCATTTTCCCTTAATGTTTGAAATCTGGAAGCCTTTTCCATTGTCAGCAATGTTTATTCTTATTTTTTCATTAATTATATCTATTTTTATTTTCACCTTTGATGCATTCGCGTGTTTAGCAGAATTGTTCAACGCCTCCTGAACTATTCTGTATATGGCGTTTTGTTTGATTTGTGAGATTTCTATCGAATGGTCATCATGGATTACTTCAACTGAAATATTGGTCATTGCCGCGAACTGCTCTGCATAATGTTTAATAGAAAGTATGAGTTCCGAAAGATTAAAGGTTTGTTTTTCTATTTTCTTTATAATTTGCCTCGCAATATCACCTGTTTCCTTCAAAAGATCTTCGGCTGTCATGATCTGTCTCTTTATAAATTCATCTCCCTGTTCCACTGCTTTTAATTTCAGAATATTTAAATTCATGCTGAGCGCAGACAAAGTCGAGCCCAATTGATCATGAAGTTCACGGGCTAAAGATTTTCTCTCTGCATCCCGAACATTGTCTAATTCTTCATTTAAATAATCTATTTGATGGCAGTTTTTTTCCAGTAAACTATATATTTGAGCTTTTTTTATAAAAGCCCCCATCTGATTGAATATGGCTTTAAACGATAAAAGCGTTGTCCTGCTCATTGTTTGGTTAGCGGAATACCATATATTTACAACACCGACATGCTCTCCTTCGACAACAAAGGGTATACAAATCTCTTTCAGATTTGTTTCTTTATGCAAGTTATTATATTTATGACGATTATATTCATCAGGAACATTGCTTTGAGAAACACGCAGAAAAGAAGTTGAACACCCTGTTTGCACATTTTTTATATTCAATTCCATCAATCTGATTTCTTTAAAGATTGACGCTTTTGTTATTTCGTTAAATACATTGGAAAGTATTTTTGCCAAGTCATGTGATCTGTTAAACAGTTTTGCGAGTTTATTGATCAGTATCAGTTCTTCATTCTTGTGCTGAAATTTGTGGTTTTTTAAAACAGGCTTTTTCAGAACAACATTGGTCGTGGCAGTCGCGATTAAAGTTCTATTGACATGCCCGTCATACCTTTTAACAACTTTTATATCCGGTTCCATGCCTACCCCCACAATCACCAGTCAAAATAGATGATAGAATATAAAATGCAATAAAGATCACCCTATAAATGTGATAAATAATACATTATGTAAAACATTTTTTGTTGATATTTTAATAGGGATAAAATAGGGTATATAAACTACCATTAATTGTTTTCTATTTTGTTTCTGGTATTGAACATTCTTTTTTGTATATTATTTTAACTTTCTGAGATAGGATTGTAAATTTAACTTGCTATTGGTAATATTTAGTTTTTCTCTTATATTCTTTCTGTAAAACTGAATAGTGGCAGGCGACAGGTTCATTATATCTGCAATTTCTTTAGTTGCCTTTCCTTCTTTTATTAAATCAGCTACCTGTGTTTCCCTCAGAGAAAGGTTGAGTTGCTGAATTTTATAAAGGAATGGCGATGCAATTTCGTTAAGATTGGATTCCATAATAGCCAGATAAGATCGCTGTTCTTTTCTTAAAGAACCTTTTTTTATTTTCTGTAAATAGGGAACAACAAGATTCTTCACATTTGTCACAAAAGAATGTTCAACATCTTTTTTGTCTTCCCGAATTTGTTTCAGGAGAACTTTCAATGTTGTATTAAGTTCCTGAAGATCTTTGGATTTGTCTTCAATATCATTTTTTTTCTGCAATAATTCAGATAAAATCTTTTTGTATTCTGTAACATCTCTGCCGCTTCCACGATAACCGACCAGTTTGCCTTTATTATCAAAAAAAGGAAAACCGTTTATTTCACATACAATAAAATGACCGTCTTTATGGATATATTTGTTTTCAAGCGCCAGCAAGGGTTTCATTTCCAAAGAATGCTTTTTGAATCGCGCTGACGCTTGTCTTGACTCATCGGAAACTATCAGTTCAAACTTGGATTTTCCGATTACTTCTTCAGGCTTATAACCGAAAATATCATATATTCTGGGACTTACATAAGTCAATACACCGTCTTTGTCAGTCTCCCATATCCATTCAATGACTGTTTCCACAAGGGACTTGTACTGTTTCTTGATTTTCTTTAATTCATGGGTGCGCCTTGAAACAAGATGCTCAAAGTATTCGCGCTGTCCTCTTATTTCATTCTCTATTTGTTTGTGATGAGTTATATCAACGATAAACCCTATCAATCCAGATGTTTTGCCGTTATTTGAGATAGGCGCTGAATGAATTAATGACATGAATACAGTCCCGTCTTTTCTCCTAACCATGTATTCGTTGGGCCCTATTTTTTTACCTTGTAGAAGTTCTTTCATGTTTTCCAATGCTCTGTCCCGGTCGTCAGGTATAATTGAGTCAAAAACATTAATATCATCTTCAATGTTTACCCGATCATCTCCGAAAATCTCGAAGATTTTCCTGTTGCCATATATGAGCTTACCATTTAAATCTATTTCGAAGATAGCTTCAGGCAACAAATCAACCAATTCATGGAAGCGTTCCTCATTCATCTTTAAAGCTTCTTTTGTATTTTTTCCATTCCCAATCCACTGAAGTGTGTCTGAGTAATTATGCAACTATGAAGCCTCTGCATTAAAGCTTCAGTTTTTAAAATGGAAGTAAGTCCGCAGAAGGGATATTTGTATTGATACTTTTTTGTTTTGTTCATGATCATTCCTTTTTTAAAATTACCTGCAATAATATTCTTGCTATGTTTTTGTCATCCATATCATGGGATAAATTATATGCAATAAATTTAAGTTAATTAAAACAACAAAAATCATGCGGGGTCACACTTTCCCTCCAATCATCTCTATCAACCTCATCGGGCCCTGCCATCTAATTTTTTCTCAAGTTCCCGGAGACGCTTTTGATCAGCACGTTCCTTCTCAAAACGTTTAGTAATATCGCGCGCATGTGCTAACGCGCCAAGGGCACCGCCCTTTTCATCAAGAACAATAGCAAAACTGAGCTCAACATAAATCCGGGTACCATCCGAACGAATTGCCCTGGTAGATAGAATTTGTCCGGCATACTTCGTGGCGCGATCTGCAAGCGCACGTTCATAGCCTCGCCAATGGGCATCCCGGAAACGTTCAGGAATTATTATATTTAGATTTGCTCCAAGCGCATCACGGGCTTTAAATCCGAAAATCCTCTCCGCTGAGTTATTCCAAACACGAATTATGCCATTGCTGTCGGCAAACACAATGGCATCCGGGGATTGCTCCACCAATAATTCAGCTAAATTATAAGATATCGTTGTGTCAGAATTCATCGAATTTTTCCTCCTATGCGCAATTTTTTCAATCAACCCGGAAACTTTCCAAAAATCAGGATATTTGAGACAAAAACAAAATGGTACAAGAAGCTAATACGTTGAGCCTTAAATAATCCGGGCTGAAAATTATTATAATGCATTATCGATCAGTTATTGCCAGCTTGAACCCAAGGGCTGCGAATGTTGCTGCAAATGATCGTTGAAGCCGGCGGACCAGCTTCTGTGAACCAACAATGTATTTGCTTACCCTGTTTGCTGCTATGCCATACAGTATAAAGACAACCAAAGTCATACCCATAAAAACGAGGCTGAGCAGTACCATCTCCAGTATCGGCGACACCTCTTCCGGTAAGATAAAAAGGGGCAGAAATGCCAGGAAGAATATCGACAGCTTTGGATTGAGGATATTTAATAAAAAACCCTTGAGGACAATACTGTAAAAGCCCTTCTTCAAGGAAGGAGAGTCGAGTCTGATACCGCCGGTTTCACGCCACATTGACCATGCAAGGTAGAACAGATAAAAAGCGCCTGCAAGCTTTACAAACTGGAAAGCAAGGGCACTCATGTGCAGAATTGCAGATAATCCGAGTATGCAGGCCATCAGGTGCGGAATAATGCCTGCTGTGCAACCTATTGCAGCAGCTATACTCTGCCTCCAGCCACAGAAGAGTCCGGTGGATACTGTATAGATCACTCCGGTTCCGGGAACCAGGATTACAAGCAGTGAGGTTAAAATAAACTCCGGATTAAACATGAAAATCTCCTTTTTCAGGCTTCAATATCGGAATAACAGGGTAGTTCCGGGTAGTTTATATCTTTGCATTATCCGAATGCCTGGTTTTTTCATAATGATTCAAATCTTTTTCCTGATGCAGAAAACATAGCCAATGTACCAATCGAAACATATCCTGGTATTTGATTACCCATAACCATGGTCTTGCAACTCTTACCACAACCAGCATCTGTCTTCTATTTTAAATCAAGCACCTCTCTAACCTTACTCAATAATATTTCAGGTGAAAGAGGTTTTGCAATGAAGTTGACTTTTCCATTTTCAATACCTTTGTCAAGAATAATATCCTCCGTATAACCACTCATAAAGATTGTCTTTATAGCAGGATTGATTTTCTTTATCTCATCATATACTCTTCTTCCATTCATTTTTGGCATGACTGAATCAAGGATTACAAGATCTATATTATCGTTATCATAAAATTTGTCTATCGCTTCCCGGCCATCCAAAGCCTCAATAATTTTATAGCCATGACTGACAAGGATTTCTTTCATGAGCATCCTCACAGCATTGTCATCTTCGGCGATAAGAATAATTTCTGTACCATCTTTAATATTGTCAGTAAAAAGTCTCTTTTTGTCTATAGCATTATTTACCGCAGGCAAATAAATGGAAAAAGTTGTTCCTTTATCTGGTTCACTGTCTACATCGATATATCCTTTATGCTGCTTTACTATACCATAAACGGTTGGCAAACCGAGACCGGTTCCTTTTCCCCGTTCTTTTGTTGTAAAAAAAGGTTCGAATATTTTTGTTTTAGTTGAATCATCCATACCACAACCCGTATCAGAAACAGTAAGAAGGGCATATTTCCCTGGTTTTCCAAACCCTTTTAACATTTTAAAATTAATGTCCATGTCGAAAGTTTTACATTCTATAGTTAACCTGCCTCCATTTTTCATGGCATCTCTCGCATTTGTAGCAAGATTGAAAATAATCTGATCTATTTGTGTTGCGTCGGCCATGATAGTTGTATCTTCATCTGTACAGGACACAATTAGCTCGATATCTTCGGTCAAAAGGCGCCTCAGTAGTTTTTCAGTTCCTCGTATTGTTTCATTGATATTTGTGGGAGAAAGATTTATGGCCTCTTTCCTGCTGAAAGCAAGAAGGCTCCCCGTAAGTTTTGCTGCTTTTTTTGCAGAATTAAGAATTTGATCTACATGTTTCCTTAATGGATCGGATTCATTCATGGCAATCAGGATAAGAGTGCTAAATCCCATAATAACTGTAAGTATATTGTTAAAATCATGGGCAATACCTCCTGCCAGTGTTCCAATTGCCTCCATTTTCTGTGACTGAACAAGTTGGGACTTAAGTTTGATTTCTTCTGTAATATCTTTTTTTAATGAAATAAAACCTGTGATTTCTCCTTTGTCATTAATAAGAGGACTGATGGTTGCCTGTACTTGTATTAATCTGTTGTCCTTTCCTTTGTTTATTAACTGACCTGACCAGATTTTTTTGTTTTTAATAGTGTTCCAAAGTTCTTCATAAAATTCATTATCTTGAACCCCGCTTTTAAGTATCCTGGGTGTTTTTCCAACAACTTCATATATTGAGTATCCGGTTATCTTCTCAAAAGCCGGATTAACATATTTTATTTTTCCTTCAGGGTCTGTTATAACAATATCTTCCGCAGCCTGTTCAATAGCAGTGCTCAGCCACATTAACTTTTCTTCAGTTTGTTTTCTCGATGTAATATCACGAATATTAACTTGAATGAATGATTCGCCATTGATTATAATCCTCGTAAAGTAGACTTCAGCGCAAAGAATTGTCCCATCGGTTCGTTGATATTTCCACTCGAAAAAACGGGGCATTTTATTTTGTGTTTCGTCATGGCAGTTATCATTAAAGGCCAGATACTCCTGTGAAAAAAATTGTACAGGTTGTCCGACTATTTCTTCTTTTGTTTTGTCAAACATTTCAACTGTCTTTTCGTTACAGTCAATAATCACATCTTTTATTATCATTATAGCGTCACCAGAAGATTCAAAAAGAGCCCGAAACATTTCCATACTATTTTTTAAATTTATTTCCATAGATTTACGTTCACTTATGTCTCTTATAAAAACGCATATATGCTCATTATTCCCAAGAACCAGAAAGCGACCGGTTATTTCAACCGGAAAAACAGTGCCATTTCTTCTTTTTAGATTTGTTTCAATAGAAAATGAATTGTTTTCTCTGGTAACTTTCCATGCATGGATCCACTTTTCTTTTGAATATGCCGGAGAAATATCAAAAATTGTCATGGATAATAATTCATCACGGGAATAACCTTGCATCTTGCAGGCGCTGTGATTAACATAAAATATACTACCGTCTTGCCTGAAAACAATAACCATATCCAGCGCATTGTCCATTGCAAACCTGGTAAACATCAGCGAGTCTTCAATTTCCTTTTGTTGTGTTATATCTATAACAGTAAAAAAATAAGAATTATCATCACCGGGTGACAGATGTATAAAAACATCTTTTAATATCCCATCTGGCCTTAACAATTTGGTTTGAACCTGGCCTTCAAGATATAGAATATCGGTTGCTCTTTTATATTCCTCTATATTTTCGTAGAATATCGAGGGGTTTTTCCCTATCAATTCATCCTTGGAATACCCGGTTAGATTGCTCACTTTTTCATCAACCCATAGAATTATCTTATTTCTCACTTTACCGGTACCAACAGATGATGAAGCAAGAATGACTTCAATTAATTTTTCCAGGTTTTTGATTTTTGTTTCATTATCTTTCAACTCAGTAACGTCACGAACTGCATAGATAAAACCATTGCCATCAATAGCTGTTAATGACACATCCTGTGAAAATTCAACACCATCTTTTCTTTTTCCTTCTATTTCTCCTTTCCATTTACCCTTTGCTAAAAGTTCTGGTAAAATTTCCTTTTCAAACTTTTGTCCTTCACTATCTTGATTCAATGCTTCCCAACTTTTTCTGATTTGTTCTTTTTTACGTTCAGTAATATCCAAAATGAATCCATCAGACAGAACTGTGCCATCATAGAGTCTCTCCAGTGTTGCATTCATTTCTAACCAGATGCAGTATCCATCCTTAAGATATCTGAATATTGCATGATGGTATCTGGAGAGACTTGCTGCTTTTAACAAATCTTCTTTAAAAACCTTTATATCTTCAGGATGTATTTTACTTATGAAAACTGATGGATCTTCAATCACTTCATTTGAAGATAGCCCAGTGACAGCAGATAAAGTATTGCTGATGTAAAGAAAGGAAACAGTACTATCAGTGTTTATCTTTAATTGATAGACAATACCTGGTAAATTATCAAGAAGTCTTTTGTACCTGATGTCTGTTTTTGTGTATATTGATTGTTCTGTTTCTGAATGATCACGGTATTTTGCATATTTTTCTAAAGCTGAATATTTTTCGAGTTTATTTTCATTTGTTCCATCCTCTGTAAAGTCTTCCAAATTGACCTCCTGATGGAATACACTAAAAAAAACCCCAAAATAAATACTGCAAGGCTCTATCCGTGCTTATCTGCACAACTGCAAAATCTTTAACCTAATTTCAGTTACAAAACAATGAAAAACTTATTGGTCTTTTTTATCCCATCGATATTACAGTATTCGGAAAATAAAATCATTTATTTAGAAATTTTTATGTTCCCGACATTGAATGATTTTCTTTGCATTCATACCAAGGATCTTTTTTTGAGAAAAACAGTTTACTGCTATTTTTTTTGTGCTTTATATTTAGCAACCCCGTCATTAAGTAGCACAAGCAATTCTTTAGCTTTTTTCTTCAGTCCTTTATCTTCACTGCCGATGAATTCAGCAAAAGTATTTTCATTCAAATCATTAACCTTGTTGAGATTTTTTCCTTTTAGCAGGGTACATAGAATTTCGAGTGCCACGTTAGTTGCAGGGTCGGAAATACATACATACTTGATATCATTAATTTCATCACACTTTACATCCACAAAAAGTCTCATGTAATCATCGGGATTGCCGCAAACAGGACTTACTTCACCAAAATTCTCTATTGATATTGAAGGTTTTTCGATCATGCCTGAGTATTTAAAACCATTCTGTATTAGTTTGCGATAATAGGCAATAGTTATTTCGTCCAATTCACCCTCCATTAATTTTATATGTAACTGCGCTCTCTGAATATTTCATCCAGGGTTTCAATGAATATCCTGCATTCTTCTATTGTGTTGTAGAAGTAGAAAGAAACACGATAGGTCATCCTGTGTTCGTTATGTGATTTTGGAAATGACCATCCTTGTCCGAATTGCTTATTGAAATACGAATGTGCGCAAAAAGCTCCGTCTCTTATCATTATATTGTTCTTATTGCTGAGTTCTTCGGCAATTCTCACCGCATTAGGACGTTTTACCTCAAAGGTAAGTATACCCCCTCTCCGGGCAGCGTTCCATGGGCCTAATATCCTGAACCATTCCTTGTTTCCATAACGGTCCATCAGTTCACCAGTCAAAAAACTGTTTAATTGAATCTCACGGGTACTTATCCTCTCCATACCAATTTCCTGCAGATATTGAACAGCTTTACCGGAGGCAATCTGGGCTGGATAGTTCTGGATTCCAGCTTCAAAGCATTCCGGCGATGAAAGAATATTATAGGATTGATATGTGGCATCCGCCACAGTGCCCCCTCCTAAAATAGCGGGCTCAATAACATGATTTTCTTCATTTTCTCCATTAAAATTATTTCCGAGAAGCTTCTTTTTTCCGTAAAGCACACCTACTCCACGTGGTCCACACATCTTGTGCATTGAAAAAACCATAAAATCTACGTTCAGTTCCCGGACATCAATCTTTCTACGCGGAACAGCCTGCGCAGCGTCAAGCATTACTGCTGCTCCGTATTGATGAGCAATTTTTATTATTTCTCCGGCAGGAATACTGCAACCGGTCACATTTGATGTATATGCCATACTTACAAATCTGACCCTGTCATTTTTCATTTTCCTCTCAAAAACGCTCAAGTCAAATTCATCACTATCATCAGTTCCAACATATTCAACCTTAATCAGTCCTTCTTTCTGTAATCTAAGCCACGGCAACAAATTGGAATTGTGTTCCTTGTCAGTAAGTAAAACAACATCTCCAGATTTAAATTTAAAACCAAGAGCAGCCAGATTGACTGCATAAGTTGCATTCAAAGTAAAAACAATTTCCTTTTCAGAGGCAGCATTGATAAAATCCGCTATGATCCGGCGTGAACCTCTAATCCCCTTTTTCTGATTTCCTTCTATACGTTCTGCAACCTCTTCTGCAAACCAGTGTCGGCTTCTCCTTCCACTGCATGATGGATATTCGGAATAGTATTCAATAATAGAATCAACAACCTGCCTCGGAACCAACGTGGTGCACGCATTATCAAAGTAAACAGGGGGTTTATCTTTGCGCCTTCTCTCCAATGACGGAAAATCTTTTCTACATTCCTCTATAGATATACTGTCATTCATGAACTATACGCTCCTGTATCAGCATCAAAATAATGTTGTTTCTTATTTTATACGACTAAACTTAGTCGTCAGAACCTCCACGTCATCAGTACCCTTTCAATGCAATTCTAATCTCATCTCCGTCCTTTACTGTCTTTGTCAAACGATCCCCGGTACTCACAATCCTCCCGTTAACCTCCACCTGGACTGTAGCGTTAAGTTGTGTATCATAAAAAAGGGGGTTTTTCATGGCAGGAACAAGATCAACGAGTTCGTGAATGCACTCACCCACTGTCCTGCCGTCAACCTCAAAACCCTCAGCTCTTTTTGCTATACGGCTCAGGTTGGATGACAACCATATAATTATACTCATGTCAGAAATACCTCCTGAAATAATTGCATTTCCCTTTCTTTATGAGTTTGCACAAAACTATCGTTTATTTTGTTAATTGTATATCCTGTTACCGGTTATTGCTTTTCCTGCTGGTGACAAACCTTTCATACTCCTTTAAAAGAACTTCTACATATTCCTTACGTGCTTCATCTGATGATGGTATGTAGTTATTTTTTCTTTCCAATCGTAAAACGATTTCCCTGCCAGTCTCTTCATTGACCTCTCTGCCTTCAGCATAAAGAGCAATCATTATCTCATCCAGTCCGCTAACACTGCACTTCAAACCATCAGGAAAGGTTAATGTTCTTACACCGATCATAACCGGTGCACAACAGGCTCCTCCAATCTGTGCATTCTGTGCCATCTATACCCCCTGAATTATTCAATATTTCTGTATTGTTTTTTTATAAAACAAACCCGAAGCATTCCGGCATTCATATATCAGTAAACCAGCCATTCAACCAGGTATCCGGCTGCAACAGCAACAACAAGAACATTTACTGCAAAAGCAAGAACAAGCTTCTTTTTGAACATTGAATTTAGAATAATCAGTTCAGGTATGCTTGCCCCGGCACCTCCGATGATAAGTGCAAGAATAGTTCCCAGCCCCATGCCTTTTCCTGCAAGGGCTGCGCTTATGGGGATAATAGTTTCCGCACGGATATACATCGGGATACCAATCAGTGCTGCCACAGGAATAGACCAAGGATTACCAGGCCCTGCCACTCTTATCACAAGATCCTGAGGAAAGAACCCATAGATAAAGGCCCCTATACCTGCACCAAGAAGCAGATACCAGAAAACCCCCTTGAAGGTGTCCAGCGCTGAAATGGATGCATTTTTCATCTTTTCCTTGAACGTTAGATGCCTGGAATCAAAGGTATATTCAAAATCAACGGAACAGCAAGAGGTTACATCGGCCTGCTTCTGAGCATCTTTCGGCTCAGGCGCACAGCAGTTGTTCACCGGTTGAATACTATTGAGTATGATAAGCGGTTGAGAGGCAGCAGGTTGCAAACTAAC
>CAYSBW010000012.1:1924-22483 GCA_964429485.1 uncultured Syntrophorhabdaceae bacterium | reverse complement strand
GACAACAGTTTCTTTCTTTATGCTGTTTCCACAACAGGAAGCAGCTTTAAAGTCAAGCAGAGGTTTAACCTGATTTTCCATACCAAGTTTTGATATGAAATATGCCAGTATCATCGAACCGAGAAAGGTAACAACAACATAAACCATTGTAACTTTCAGGCCGAAAAGCGAGATAAGCAAAGCGATGATAATCGGGTTGAGCACAGGCGAAGCAAAAAGAAATGCCATCGTAGGACCGAAAGGGACTCCCCCTTTAAGCAAACCCGATGTTATAGGCACTGTGGAACAGGAACAGAAAGGAGTTATTGCACCGAGCCCCGAACCAAGCAGATATTGTACCAATATCAGTTTATCGGAAAGAAAATCTCTTATACGTGAGGGCGGCAGATATTCCATTAACAATCCAACAATAAAAGAAACAGCAACAAAGATAAGAATGAGTTCGCCGGCAATAATCAGGAAAAATTTTGCGGCAACAGCAAAATTATTAATATCGAGCATGTTTAAAACTCCCGTGGTTATAATTTATGTTTCTGCATCAAAAATTTGGCACCTCTTCTTCATCGGAAACCCTCATCTCGATCTTTTCATTTTTTGTTGAGAGCTCACCATTTTGCATTCAAGGGTTAAGCCACCTATACTGGTGGCGTTGATCATGTCAGTCACCCATCGTGGGCATTTGAATAAATGGATACAGTGTCTCCATCTTTTAAGACAGTATTGATCCCGGTCTTACAAAAAATCAGCGCGTGGCCGTTCACATGTATCTGGAAAAGTCCAGCGAGGTCTGTTTCGTTGTCATTGAGATACTCAGGAGTTTTCGTTGACCTTTCGGACATTATTTTGAGTAAATCCTTGACCGGCATCTGATCACAATCAAAATTGATACTGTCGATATCATGAGATCCGAGAAGTTTAAAGTTTGACTCAAGATTAATTTTCATAAAACCTCCTTTATTTGACCGCCTTCGGGTTGCAGCTTACGTAACAAACCCCTGCAGATGTCTCCACAGCAAAGGGGAAGTACTTTCTCTTTATCCATAGAGAAAGGTGAACAAGGTTGATAAGCGCCGGCACCTCAACGAGGGGTCCGATAACGGCGGCAAAGGCCTGTCCTGAATTGATTCCGAATACTGCAACAGCCACTGCAATTGCAAGCTCGAAGTTGTTCGATGCGGCGGTGAAGGAGAGCGTAGCCGCCTGTCCGTAGTGCGCTTTTGCCTTTAAACTCATATAGAAGGATGCAATGAACATAAGGACAAAATAGATCAGAAGAGGCATGGCAATCCTAATCACATCAAGAGGAATTTTTACAATATATTCACCTTTCAAGGAAAACATGACAAGGATTGTAAAAAGAAGCGCAATAAGTGTAACAGGACTGATCCTGGGTATGAATTTCTCATGATACCACTTCCTGTCCTTTATCTTTATAAGGGTAAAACGGGTTATAATCCCGGCAATAAAGGGAATGCCCAGATAGATGAATACGCTTTGCGCAATCTGACCTATTGTAATATCGACAACAACACCTTTCAGACCAAGCATTGGTGGCAGAACTGTAATAAAGATATAGGCATAGACTGAGAAGAAAAGAACCTGGAAGATCGAATTAAAGGCAACCAGACCGGCGCAGTATTCAGTATCACCCTTTGCCAGATCATTCCAGACAATAACCATGGCAATGCATCTGGCAAGGCCGATCATTATAAGGCCGACCATGTATTCAGGATGGCCTTTTAAAAAAACAATAGCAAGAATAAACATCAGTACAGGCCCTACAAGCCAGTTCTGAATAAGTGAAAGTATCAAAACCTTGTAATTTTTAAAAACTTTTCCCAGTTCTTCATACTTTACCTTGGCAAGCGGGGGATACATCATCAATATGAGACCTATGGCAATAGGAATATTGGTTGTCCCTGACTGAAAATGATTCCAGAAATCAACCACACCAGGATAAAGATATCCCCAGCCTATACCTGTAAACATTACCAGAAAGATCCATAGGGTTAAAAATCGATCAAGAAAGGCAAGCCTTTTGCTGATTCGTTCTTCTGTCATAGGTTATACCCTCCCGTAAAATTTCCCCCTTCAAAATCAAACATTGCAATCAGTCTGACCGGAAGTGTTCCCGCAGAGTTTCTGTTTCATTACTTCCTTTAGTTTCCGATTATCTTCAGAAAAAACCGGTAATCCGGCAAATTGCTCCCTCATAAAGGCAAGCTGTGTCTCTATTTCCGGTTCCAGATGCTCTTTTATTGAATAATGCATCCATGTGCCTACACGTCTGCTCTGGACCATGCCGGAATGCTTGAGGTATGTCAGGTGTCTCGATACCTTTGACTGGCCTTCGTTGAAAATTTCCATTAATTCACAGACACAAAGTTCCCCATGGGTAAGAAGCATTATAATCCTGAGCCTCATTTCTTCAGAAAGCGCCTTATACATCCTAGCTAAACGTTCCATCGTTATTCTCCATTCATCATTATAACCGGCTAAGCGGATATAATGATATTACAATAATCATAATAAACATGTCAAAAAAAATTATAATTTAAGATCCGGTTTATTTCTGTTTTGAAAAATTTCAGTATGCTCTACAATTCACCTGATATAGTCATAGCTCTTGCACCCTTATATGATATTGTAACTACAACCCGCCCTCTCCTTTGCAGGAACAAAAAATGTTGGCCCAAAAAAACATTGGAGCGGTTTGCCGTGGCACATCTTTCAATTCCGATAACAAATATTTCTGATATTTTGAATCAGACCGCTGCTTCACTGCTCTGCCCTGAAGGAAGTTGTGTGCAACAAATAGAAATTTCAACATCTATTCTTTTATAGTAAAGTAAAAGTAAAGGCAGAAAGCATTGAAATAAATTAGAAGGGTGTCCAGTTTGATCGGGGCAACTCAGGAAAGAAATTCGAAATTCAGAAATTAGAATCGAGGATTAGGAATTTATGAACTTCATCCTGTTAATTCAGATAATTAGGGATTTTTTTTAAAAAATATTATGTCGAGGATATTTTTTTCTGACTCCATTGCACGTAAAATAGGCAAAAATACGTTGACGTAAGAAAATCTGTATGATAAAAAAGATTGGTTTGAATTAGGTATGTCTATATCTGAGGATAAGAAAGATGTGGTCAAATCTCTGCTGAGTTTCAGTTCACTTGGCTTGGAGATGGGCCTTTCAGTTGCAATAGGCATAGGAATTGGCTACTTTCTTGATTATTATTTTAAGACATCGCCTTACTTAACCATAATATTTATGCTTTTTGGCATTGTAGCGGCATTTAAAACAATATATGTGCTGCTGAAAAAGGTTAAAAAGGAAGATGAAAGAAACAAAGATTAGCGATATAGAACATGTAAATGTTATAGTGCTTATAATTGGTTCTTTATTAACCATATTTGTTATGAGAGAGTTTAAATATCTTTTCAGTTTTGCAATAGCAAGCTCTATAATGACATTAAATTTCAGATTCCTGAAAAGAATTATAGAATCAGGATTGCTTAAATCTGAGATCAATAAAAAAGACCTTATAATCAAACTCCCTTTAAAATTTATTGTACTTGCAGGTCTAATGGTGATTGTTTTGTTATATGGAGAAATAGACATAATATTTTTTCTAATCGGTCTGTCAACAGTTTTTATATCCATTTTAATTAATCAGTTGACAACATTATTCGGTCCCGCAGCAAAGAGGAGGCAGAGAGATGGAACATGAAGTTTTTACATGGGCTTCTTTATTCCCGTTTTTAAAGGATTTACCGCCCCATGTGTCTAATGCAATTATTGTATCAATAATCCTTCTTGTTATTGTATTTATTGGTTACAGACAGTTGAAAAAAACAGAAGATGAAATAGTTCCTGAACCCAGATTGTCCTTCAGAAATTTCATCGAAATGATTGTTGAAAACCTTTCCAGTATTATAACCGACAGTATGGGCCCAAGAGGCAAAGAGTTTGTGCTGATAGTCGGAACGCTTGCCCTGTTTATTTTATTCAATAATCTTGCAGGGCTCGTGCCGGGCTTTGTGCCTTCTACTGACAGCGTAAACACAACATTTGCCTGTTCATTAACGGTCTTTGTAATGACACATTACTATGGATTCAAAGAACATGGTGTTAAATATCTGAAGCAATTTGTAGGGCCTATGTGGGCTCTTGCACCATTAATGATTCCTGTTGAACTTATAGGGCATCTAGCCAGGCCATTATCTCTGGGACTCAGGCTTTTTGGAAACATTACAGGAGACCATCTTGTGACGGCAATCTTTTTTGGTCTCGCGCCTTTGCTGGTACCTCTACCTGTTATGTTCCTTGGCTTATTTGTGGCTTTTGTCCAGACATTTGTGTTTATGTTATTGTCCATGGCGTATTTCTCAGGGGCAATTTCACATGAAGAGCATTAAAATTTAATGGAAAGGGGTGAGATTTAATGAAAAAACTACTAACAGTTACAATGCTACTTGGGATCTTTATAGGTCTCTCTTGCAGTATCGCAATGGCTGCAGAAGAAGCGCAGGCTCTGGATCCACAGGTTAAGCAGATGATTGCACTTGCTGCCGGTGTTGGCATAGCAATTGCTGCCTTTGGAGGAGCCATAGGTCAGGGGAAAGGTATTGCTTCAGCGCTTGACGGCATAGCCAGAAATCCAGGCGCAGCAGGCAAGATAGTCACTCCAATGATTATTGGTCTGGCTATGATCGAATCGCTTGTAATATATTCCCTTGTTGTTTCTCTTCTTTTGATATTCAAACTATAGGATTCAGCGAGAGCGTTTACGGGGGCAGGCAAAGTTCTACCCCCGTAAATATTTGTTTAAACTATAAAATATTATTTGCATTTTTTGATGATATGTCCGGTTATTTGACATAGATTACATTTTTTGTGATTATCTTATAACCATACGTGCATCAAGAACACATAACCCTGATCCATCCTTAAGAAGTCTCAGGGGATTGATATCGAGCTCTCTTATTTCCGGGAATTGATAAAGAATATCGGAAATTGTCACGATAGTATCGATGTATCCTTCAATGTCTGCTGGTTTGTTCCCTCTTATTCCTTCCAGAAGGGCATATGATTTTATAGACTGGAGCTGTTTCCTGACAAAATCAGTGTCAGCTGGACACAGGCAGGTTTGAACGTCTTTGAATGCTTCAACATAAATTCCTCCGAAGCCGAAGATAACTGCAGAACCAAAGGATTTATCGTATTTGCCCCCTATGAACATATCGTAGCCTTCATCAATCATTTTTTGTATTCTTATTCCTTCAAAGCGGGAGCCTTTTTTGTATTTTTCAAGATTGTCACGAATAAGTAAAAAATATTTTCCAATTTCATGATCATTTTTAACTCCTGTTACAACCCCTCTCACATCTGTCTTATGGATAGCATCGGGAGATTCGACTTTCATTACAATTGGATACCCTATTTCACCTGCAATTTTAATTGCTTCTTTTTCGTTTCTCGCAACTCTTGATGGTGCTATTGGTATTCCAGCCATTGATATAAGTTCAAGAGAATCTTCTCCTATAATTTTTCCATGAGAATTAATCCATTCTTGAATTTTCTCTTTGTTGAAATTTGAGTTATTTATATTGAAAGAACCTTTATCGGCATTTCTTTTTGCGTGCCAGTCCTTTTGAAATGCAAGTGCCCGTACCATTTCCTCGGGGTTATTATATATTGGATAATTTGAATGCTCCTTGACTGCCCTTATATTTCCCGAAACTCCATAAAGACAAACCGCCAGAGGTTTTCCCGATGACAGTATGGATCCGTAAGTTTCCTTTGACAGATCAGTAGTGAAGAGACCCTTGAAAACATTTTCCCCCTCCGGCATATTAGGTTTCTGACCTATATAGATTGCTCCATCTACATTGTCATTGTGCATTACCTCGTAAGTTACATGGGCTACCATGTGCGGATCGTAAATGTCTCCCATATCGAGAGGGTTGGAAAATTTAATTACTCCTGCGTTGGCGAACTCGCTCAGACTTTCATAAAATTTCTTTCCAGGGTCGGCAAATTCAAAACCGGCTTTTTCACATAAATCTGCACCTATTACGGCAAATCCTCCGGCAGGACTCATTACCATAATCCGGTTTCCTTTCATAGGGGGGAGCTCAAAGGCTTTTGCAACCGCTATAAGATCACCATAATCGTAGATTCTTATAATTCCGGCTTCTTCAAAAGCTGCATTGATAATATCTTCATCATTGCTGAGAGCGCCGGTATGACTTAGGGCAGCCTTTTTCCCGGCTGATGTGGTATTGGATTTATAAACTACTATAGGTTTTTTTACCTTTTTAGCCATTTCCATTAAACGTCTGCCGGTGTTGATACTTTCAAGGTACATGCAAATAGTTTTTGTTTCCGGATCTTTGTCAAGATATTCAAGAAAGTCAGCCTCGTCAAGATCAAGCTTATTTCCAATGCTGACAAACTTCGACATACCCACATTCTCATCATCAAGCAAATTCCAAAGCATGAGGCCAACGCCTCCGCTCTGGGTTATAAGGGACATTCCACCTCTGATTGGCCTGTGAAGTGGCACAAAGGGAAGACAAAGACCGTTTGCAGTGTTGGCCACAGCTATGCCATTGGGTCCGACAAAACGGATATCGTATTTACGGGCAGCGCTTAAAAGGAGATCGGAAAGTTTCATTCCCTCATCTCCGAATTCGGAAAAACCTCCTGACAGTATAGCCATGCGGGTGATTCCAAATTTCCCGCATTTTTCAACCGATTCAGGTACAGATCGTGCCGGTATAAGGCATACTGCAAGATCGGGGACTTCGGGCAAATCCTCAACATTCCTGTACATCTTAATTCCGCTGACATTTTTGGTGTCTGCACCAGGATTTACTCCAAAGATACGACCCCTGTAGCCCCATCTGAGTAGGTTTTCAAGTATAAGCCTCGGTATATTGTTGGGCTTTGCCGACAGCCCTATAATCACTATTGATTGTGGAAAGAAAATCTTTTCCATGATGCAATGCCTCCTGTTGTTTTGTAATAACTATCTTAACACGGCCAGTGAATATGCTGCAATGATTAACCTCATTCTTATCCAATCTGCAAACAGTGATTCAAGTATTTGCAAAAATCCAAGTTTAATTGTTATATTTATAATAAAAGCACAGGAGACAATTAATAGGGTGCAGCACAAAAGAAATATACTTGGTTTTTTAAACATTGGGGCTTTATATAAGATATTAATAACAATACTGTTTGTGATTGTATTTTTTGGCAATACCTGTGGATCGGAAAGTATGGAGAACAGATTTTTCCTCATCGGTAACAATAAACTCGACTTGAAAAATGAAAAGACAGGCAGGGAAATACACGTAAATCTTTTTAACTCTGATGGATCAATCAACGAATCTGCAAGATCTGAAGTGGATGAAGCTTTTGGTCTTGGAGAGGATGAAAAGGAAATCAATATTTCCTTAAGGCTTATATTTATGCTCGATTATTTTACTGATCTTGTTGCCCCAGGTAAACTGATCCACCTTGTTTCCGGTTACAGAAGCCCGGTTTATAATAAAAAACTGAGAGATTTAGAGCGCAATGTAGCTCCAACAAGTACTCATATGGACGGAATGGCGTTGGATTTTTATATTGAAGGAATTGAAGGCAAGAAACTCTGGGAAATTATAAGAAAGAAAAACTGCTGTGGTGTAGGCTATTATGGAGGAAAATCTATTCATCTTGACTCTGGAAGACCAAGGTTCTGGGAAGCAGCCACTTCAAAAACTAAAACAGGAGAGAGTGACTATAACAGGCGCATGTACCTGGCCACTGAATATGACAGATACAATGCAGGGGATAAATTAAAATTCTATCTTACATCGGTAAGCAATTTTGGATTCGGAATCAAGAAAATGGCCACAATTGTAAGGGATGGTGAAGGGGAAGCTAAAGAAGCAAACTTTATAATAGATGACAAAAAAGGATCAGACTGTATTTCTGTCAATGAAAGAAGCGAGGCTCAATCATTGTTCGGCTGGCTTTCTAAAGATCTTCCTACGGGAAAATACAGAATAATAATAGATTTTTGTAAAAAACCATTTGATATGATGCCTTCAAGGATTATATCAAATGAAATAGAGGTTGTTAACAGAGATCAATATTTTTCTCAAAAAAATAAACCCTGATGATTGTTTTATAAACTGTCTCATTTTAATTGACAGATTCTACCTGAGATGCTTAACTTTTGCGTCTATAACTTACTTTAAGTTTTTGGATATAAATCATTATTTTTTAAAGTATTTTTAAAGTGTCAAAAATTTATATTAGAATAAAAATAAATCAGATGCAGTAAACAATCATTATATTAAAGATAAATAGAAAAGATTTTTATGTCCCGGTATTTGCTGCGGGACAAACCAGAGCAGAGGAGGTGAAGTAAAATGTTGTCAAAAATTCAAGCTAATGTAGAAAAAACATTTGATCGTGGTCCAGAATACCCCTATCTTGAAGTACAGGTAAATTTTGAGGAAAAATCATCTTTTTCAAAAGAACTGAGCCTTGTGAATGTAGTTGTTTCATTGGCTAAATCAGAAGTTGGAAGCATGTCTTTTGACGGGATTAGAGCAATGGCAATGGCTAAGTCCCTTGCTTTTATGGAAGAATGTATAAAAAATTGTGAATCCCGCTGATGCTTTTTCAGCCAGAGTGTTGCCTGTTCAGCAGTCAGCACTCTGGTTTTCGTGAAAATCGGAAATTGTTTTTTTGTTTCGGTAATAATGGGGAATTGCAATAAAGATGAACACAAAAGCAGAGATTATAATCATAAAAATGCTGTAACGATAAATTTCTTCAAGAGATATTTTATCAAGAAGAAAACCTATCACAAGAGAACCAACTCCAATACCGAGGTCGTAGGACAATAAATAGGTAGAATTGGCCGCGCCTCTTTCGCTTGATTTTACGATACTGTTTACAGCAGCCTGACATGTTGGCATGAGCATGCCGAAACCAAAGCCATTGATCATGCCTGCTATCAGAAATTGTATCTGATCCGCAGCATATCCAAGGCAGAGAATTCCAATGGCTATAAAAATCAAGCTGGATAGTATCAGCTGATAAATACGGCCTTTATCGAAAAGTCTGCCTGCAAATAATCTTGAAATAAAAATTGTCACTGAAAAGCATATAAAGAATGTGCCTACGTTGTGAAAATGCTTTTGTTTTGCATAAATACTTACAAAAACTATTATCGCTCCATAAGCAATCATTACAAAAAACATACAGATCGATATGGGAAAAGCCTTTAGGCTAAAGAGGTTTGGAAGGGAAAATTTGTTTTTTATTATTGTTTTTAATGGTGTTTTTGCTGACAGGGCAAATAGTATTGCAATAAAGGAAATTATAAATATAGCTATAAACAACATATTCGAACTGTAATCCTGAAAAATCTTAAGACCAAAAACAGGGCCTATTGTCATACCCAGTGGGATTGTCAATGCATATATTCCTATGCCATGTCCCATCTGAAGAGGAGGTACAATATCAACAACAATTGTAACGCTTGAGGATGTGGAAATTCCAAACATTGCGCCCTGAATGAGTCTTATCATGAATATACCTGCAACAGTGGAAGTTAGAGGATAAACAGCGTAACTGACAGTTGTTGCAGAAAGTGAAATGACCAGTACCACAAACCTGTTATAATTGTCTGCCAGATAACCTGCAACGGGACGTACAAGAATAACCGATACAGAAAAAGCTGCTATTATAAGTCCGACACTGCTGTGACTGAATTTCAGTGTTTCCAGAAGGTACAGGGGTAATGTAGGCAGCAGGGCATAAAAAGCCCAGGCATTGAACAACGATGATGCTGTAATGGAAATAAATTCCTTTGACCAGAGTTTTTTCTGCATTTATATATTCGTGAAGAAACATTCCTTAATTATTTAAAATCATTTGTTTCCTTATCATGGTTTCATTGATAAATCAAAAATCTTCAATTTTCAATATTTCTTGAAGGGATTCCTGATTGGTTTTGAACCTAGACAGAGCACCTGATTCCTGTTTTCCAGGTAAAGGGCAGCCTCCAGGCTGGCAGAAATATTCTGATTTATAGCCTCCTTAGTCATCCTTAGCCCCAGAACAGATTTGGTAACCATTTTATCAGCCAGTTCGCGGGCTTTAATTATTAATTGACCTTCAGGCACAATATGATTGACCAGACCATAACGGTATGCTGTCTCTGCATCCATTACTTCACCTGTCAAAAGGTATTCGGCAGCAATTCCAAGAGGAACCTGGCGAGGAAAATGGAAACTGCTTCCCATATCAGCACCTGTTAATCCTATATTTATATATGCAGCAAGGAATTTGGCTGTGGGATCGGCAACTCTGATATCACATGCCAGCGCAAAGCTGAATCCGCCACCGGCAGCCCATCCATGAATAGCGCCGATAATCGGTTGAGGGGCCCGTCTCATCAAAAGTATTACTTCGGCAATCTGATCCTGGAAAGCATAGAGTTCTTCAACGTTCTGCTTATAGAATGGCTGGCGCTCATCATCCATTTCATTGATATCCGAGCCTGAGCAGAAGGCTTTACCTTTGCCGGTCATAATAACAACCCGGCATTTATCCAGATTATTCTGTTGTTCACGCCAGAAATGTAGCAATTCCTTTCGCATTGTCTTGGTATGTGCGTTTAATTTTCCCGGAACATCGAGAGTCAGTGTGCCAATGCCTCCATCCAGGTCAAAATGAAGTGTATCATACATCTGCAAACCTCCTTAATTAAAGATTATTATCATTTTCAATCGCGAGTGTAGTTAAAGATATTTTAGCTTTTTTATCTTCATACATTAATTTATCTGCCTTTGCTATCATTTCATCAAGAGATGAGGGATGTTCCGGATCGTATTGAACTGTGCCAATACTTAAAGATAACAGGTATTTTCTTTCACTTGATTTGTTTTGATCCTCAATGATTTTATTTAACCTTTTTAAGAAAATATCCAGGGATTCATTATTCGTGTCAATAGCAAGCACTGCAAATTCATCGCCACCCATGCGGCCAATTATATCTGATTCCCTGAATGTCTTTTTTAGTATAACAGCAGTTTCAAAGATAGCGCTATCACCTTCCTGGTGTCCCAAGGTATCATTAATCCACTTTAATTTGTCAAGGTCTATGAAGAACAACAAACAGGGTTTTTTTATCCTTCCAGCTATTTTCAGGTTTTGATTGGCAAGCTTAAAAAAGCCCCTTCTGTTGTACAGACCTGTCAATTCATCCATAACTGATATGGTTTTAAGCCTTTCCTCAAGGTTTCTTCTTTCAGTAGTGTCTCTGAAAGATGCTATGGTAACTGATTTTCCTTCATGGTTGCCTTGAGCAGCTGAAACTTCTGTAAAAAAAGGAGTGCCGTCTTTACGTAAAGCCTTTAATTCATAATTTGACGGTACAGATTCACCTTTTTTTCTTTTCAGATTATAACTTAAAACCATATCCAAATCATCCGGATGAACTGTAACAGCAAGTGTTTTTCCTATAATTTCCTCCTCTTTATCATATCCGTATATTTCCAAAAATTTCCGATTCACATAAATATATTTGCCTTCAGACAGAATTGCTATCCCGTCGTTGGAAAGCTCTGTTGTTATCCGGTACCTTATTTCTGATTCTGTGAGACGCTGTCGAGCCTGCCTGCTCTCAGATTCTCTCAGTTCAAGTGCGCTGGCCATTTTATCAAATGTACAGGCAAGCTGTCCAAGTTCACCTTCTCTATAGTCTATTCCGGTCCTGGTCGTAAATTTGCCATATCCAACCTGCCTGGCTGTATATATAAGTTTGTTCAATCTTTTTATTATCAGCATATCTCCAAGGAACCATGCTACCAGTGTGGCGATAAACAAAGTACCGATTAAAAAACACAGGTTACGAAGAAAGATTTTTTTACCGGGTGCAAGCACTTGTTCGTAGGGAATGCCTATTCTTAAATAAAGATATGATGGAGAAATGTGCCTAAGTGAAAATCGTTTATAAGCAAAAAGACGTTTAACTCCATCAATACCGAAAGCTGTAAATATGCCTTTCTGAGGACCTTCAATCATTTGTTTTACCATTTCAGGTGTATCAGATCTTCCTGCATACTTTTCATGGTCTGTATGCCTGAAAAGGCGAATGAAATTGCGGTCAAGAATTGTGAGGGTGGAACCTTCAGTTAACAATGAAGAAACTACAAAATTTCTTCCATATTTAACAAGGTCAAGACCGGCTATCAATACCGCCGTTACCCTGCCCTTTGAATCAAGTACCGGGTAGGCAAAGGGTAATATTGCCCTTTTAGAGAATCGTCCCAGAATATAATTTCCAACTGAAAATGTTTTTTTATCCAACACATCCTGAAAAAAATCGCTTTCCCCGATATTAATACTGTTGGAAGATATTGGATTGGCAAAAATCCTTCCTTTGGTATCAGCAGCAATTATCGTTGAATATTGGGTATTCTCTTTTATCAGTTCCCTGAAAAGTTTTTTGCATGCAGATGCATTTCTGTTTTGAACAGCCGGTAATTTGGAGAGAACCATAAGAAAATTTCTTGTGACTTCCACAACATTTTCATGGTCATAAGAAAGGCTCTGCAATATAAACATGGCCTCAGCCTCGGCTTTTTTAAGGTCCTGTTCCTGACGTTCAAAATTTGAATAGAGAATAATACCAAGGGCAGGTAAAACAGAAGCAAGCACAAGTATGAGGAGTTTGCTTCTAATCGATTTAAAAAGAAGGAAATCTGTTAACATGATAAACAAAATATCAGGTAAGGAAACATTATGTCAATTCAAAGTCTAACAAAAAAATATGTTTCTCTTTCAAAAAGTCTTGTCCGGCAACAAGAACTGGGATAGAATGAAGTGATAAAAAAAATTGGACAATTCAGGGATTTTCCAATTTAAAAATCTATTTTCTTTTAAAAAAGTCACAAATTATGTCACTACTGCGAAAACAGTGGTTTGGAAGATATTAAAAATATATGAAAAATGTTCTAATTGAAAAACAATATGAAATTTTCTGACATTGACAGTTTCAGTTCAAATGACAGCTATTTTGAAGAAATATTCCCCGATGTCTGGCTCATGGATGATCACAGGTGGGCCTATTATATCTGGGAAAAGATTTTTTTTGATAAAAAAAACCTGTTACCTGTGACACTGATACATTTAGATTGTCACTGGAATGGTGTCAATGATTTTCACGGAAATCCTTCTGCTGTTGAAGAACTAACAAAAATAAAGGATATAAACAACATATACTGTCTGGTCCAAGAAAATACAAATATCAAAAACGATTCTTTTATTGCTCCTGCAATCATTAGAGGACTTATTAACGAAATTCATTTTTTCTGCAAGGAAACATGCGCTGGACCAGGGTTGTATCCTCCTTTTATGAAGGAATATAATGCCAGACAGTTCATGTATGAAAATATTGAATCCCTGATATCCAACACCATATCAAAACCTGTTATATTTGATATAGATCTTGATTTTTTCAATAAATCGGAAATGTGGGATGAAGGAAACCTTATGACTGACCTGGAAATAATGGAATTTCTTTCTCTTTGCACTCCTGTGATCAAAATCTCATCATTAGTGACTGCTTCAATGTCTTTTGGTTATTCGGGAACTGAGGATGATACCAGACATCTTGCAAAACTATTCTATTCTTTTATGGAGGATTTAAAAGCCGGAATATTTTAAATGATAATTTCCGGGCACCTATGTATATCAGGAGGCGGTTATGAATGAGAAAAATTCGGGAACAAATGTAGAGGCAATGCAGCCATGTGAGGATATCAGGATAGGTCTGAGCTCAAATGCCATCAAACGTGCTATTCTTGAAAATCTGTACTTTATTCAAGCCCGTGTACCAAAGGTTGCAACCTTGAATGACTGGTATATGGCTCTTGCGTATACTGTTCGTGACCGCATGCTCGATCGTTTTATAAGATCAACAGAAAAAATAAGAAAAAGCTCAAGGGTGGTCTGCTATCTTTCTGCAGAGTTTCTCATGGGACCTCATCTTGGTAATGCCATTATTAATCTCGGAATTTCTGAGCAAGTCAAAACAGCCACGGAAGAACTCGGTCTCAATCTGGACAAAATTATGGCACAGGAAGAAGAGCCTGGTCTGGGCAATGGAGGGCTGGGCAGGCTGGCCGCCTGTTTCCTTGACTCTCTTGCCACTCTCGAATTTCCGGCAATAGGTTATGGAATACGTTATGAATTCGGGATTTTTGATCAGGAAATTAGAGATGGCTGGCAGTGTGAGGTAACAGATAAGTGGCTGGCTCTGGGGAATCCATGGGAAATAGCCCGGCCGGAACTGGCATATTATGTCCATTTCGGTGGATATACAGAAAATTATTATGATGAATCAGGGTATTATCGTGTTCGATGGGTCCCTGATCGTGTTGTCAAGGGAATGGCCTATGATACGCCGGTACCAGGTTATAATGTGGATACTGTCAATATTTTACGTCTCTGGAAATCAGAAGCTACTGAATCTTTCGATTTTCAGGCTTTTAATACTGGTGATTACTATGGCGCCGTAGAGGAGAAAGTGGCTTCCGAAACAATTTCGAAGGTTCTCTATCCTAATGATGAGCAGAGCACCGGGAAAGAACTTAGGCTTCTACAACAGTATTTTTTTGTTTCCTGTTCCCTGCAGGATATGATCCGTCTTCACAAAATTACAGAAGGTACACCTGACACAATAGACGGGAGATTTGCAGTTCAGCTTAACGATACTCACCCCTCCATTGCAATAGCAGAGCTCATGAGGTTGCTTGTTGACGAGTACCAAATTAGCTGGGAAAGGGCATGGGAGATCACAAAGAAACTTTTTTCATACACTAATCACACACTCCTCCCGGAAGCTCTCGAAAAGTGGCCTTTGCCTTTATTTCGTCATTTACTACCGAGACATCTTGAAATTATTTTCGAAATAAACCGGCGATTTCTTGATGAAGTCAGTCTGGTATATCCTGGAGATAATGATCGCTTGAGCCGCCTTTCACTTATCGATGAAGGAGGAAGTAAATATGTTCGCATGGCAAATCTTGCAACCTTGGGAAGTAATTCAGTAAATGGAGTATCGGAATTACATACGGAATTGTTAAAAGAAACTGTTTTGAAAGATTTCCATGAACTTAATCCTGAAAAATTCCATAATGTTACCAACGGTGTTACACCAAGACGCTGGATTGTATTGTGTAATCCGGGAATGACGAGGCTTATCACCGATGCTATCGGCGACAGGTGGATATGTAACACAATGGAACATCTCCGTTCCCTGGAAAAATTTGCTGATGACAGTAATTTCAGACAGGCCTGGCATGAAATGAAGTATAATAACAAAAATCATCTGGCTTCAATTATCAAAGAACGTACAAATATTCAGGTAAATCCGGATAGTCTTTTCGATGTACAGGTTAAAAGGATTCACGAATATAAAAGACAACACCTGAATGCCCTTTATGTAATAACTCATTATATAAACCTCAAAAGAAATCCCCAACAGGATGTGCCTCCACGAACTGTTATCTTTGGCGGAAAAGCAGCGCCGGGATATTTTATGGCTAAGCTTATCATCAAGCTGATAAACTCTATATCTGATGTAATCAATAGTGATCCTGATATGACTGACAGACTGAAGGTTGTTTTCCTTCCGGACTTTAATGTAAAAAAAAGTCAGAGGGTATATCCTGCAGCAGACCTTTCAGAACAGATTTCAACAGCAGGTAAGGAAGCGTCAGGAACAGGAAATATGAAATTCTCGATGAACGGGGCAATCACCATCGGTACTCTCGATGGTGCCAATATAGAGATAAGAAAAGAAGTGGGCTATGAAAACTTTTTTCTTTTTGGCCTTAATGCAAAAGAGGTTTCAGAGATCAGGAGCAGGGGTTATAGCCCTATGGATTATTATAGAAATAATCATGAACTCAAGGAGGCTATAGATCTTGTAGGTTCAGGATTCTTTTCAAGAGGAGACAGCAATCTTTTTAGGCCTCTCATAGATTCTCTTCTATACCGGGATGAATACTTTGTGCTTGCTGATTATGAATCTTACATGAATTGTCAGGAAGATGTAAACAGGGCGTATCTGGATCGCAATAGATGGGTGCGTATGTCTATACTCAACGTTGCAAGGATGGGCAAATTTTCTTCAGACCGTTCAATTACTGAATACGCAGAAAAGATCTGGAAGGTTCAGTCCTTGAAGAATGTAAGGCGCCGACATCAACAGGATTGATTAAAAGCCTCAACCTTGTCGCATCATATGACTTTTGGAGGGAACCCTTCATTATATTTAACCTCAGGCAAGTTGCGTGATAGATGGAAAAATCTTGTAGAAACATCTTCCCTGTGCTATATCATAAACATCAAGTATATTATTTTTTACACTAACTTTTTACTTGAATTCATTATACTGGCTCAAGTGGAAGTTTGTAAAAGGAGAAGTGATGAAAAAATTATTTATTTTTGTATGTATTACTGCTTTAGCTTTTGCTGGTTGTGCAACACAGACAGGAACAGGTGCTGCTGTTGGCACTGGATTAGGCGCTGCAGTAGGAGCTGCTGCCGGACAGGCAATTGGACGTGATACATCTTCAACTCTTATAGGCGCAGCAATTGGGGCAGCTGTTGGAGGTCTTACCGGAACTGCAATTGGTCATTACATGGACAAACAGGAACAATCCATGCGTCAAGCAATTGCAAATTCAGAGGCTGCAAGTGTACAACGGGAGCAAGCTGTTTTGGCTGAAGCAAAAAGCGACAGTACAAAAAAGACAGTTGATGTTCTGACAGTAACTTTTAAATCTGATTATCTTTTCAATGTTAATTCTTCTGCATTACTTCCCGGCGCCTATGATGAAGTACAACGTGTAGCAAAAGTCCTTACGCAGTATCCTGAAACAGATATTCAGATTGCAGGTCATACTGACAGCACAGGGTCGGAAGATTATAATCAAAAACTTTCCGTTAGTCGTGCAGAGTCTGTCAAAAATGCGCTTATTGGCATGGGAGTTAATCCAACAAGATTAACCACCATAGGCTATGGTGAAAGTAAGCCGATAGCAAGCAATAATACTGAAAGCGGTAAACAGTTAAACAGGCGTGTAGAAGTTCGTATTATTCAACGGCAGTCATAATTTATTTGACTTTTTCTCAGGTTACCGGTTCACAAGCCGGTAACCATTAGCTGCAAGTCCGTATTATTTAAGGAATAATAATTGTTAAAAATTTGAATTTTGAAAGACCTTTACTTTTCTATTTTCAATTTACTCCAGCATAAAGTTAAAAGTCCTATTGTTGTGCAAATTGTCATAGCAAACACCATGGGTATAGCTGTATTATTATGTAAAAAACTTACCAGTCCTGATATTGAAGCTGCTGCCACCATTTGAAGAAAACCGATCAGCGCTACCGCACTGCCTGTATTTCTCGTAAATGGCTGCAGCGCCATTGATGTTGCATTGGGACTTATAAAACCTAGACAAAATAGATAGAAGAAAATAAGTCCGATTATTAATGATTTTCCACCAAAACCTGTAAATACAAAAAGAAGAAGCATCCAAATTCCAAGAAATTGGGCAACAGTTGTTATAATCAGTATGTTTTTACCTGTACTCTTCTTAAGCCATATTCTATTAACCTGGCTGGCAATTATCAGGCCTATAACATTAATGCCGTATATCCAGCCAAACTGGGCAGCTGTAAAGCCGAGGAGACCTGTGTAAACAAATGCCGAGCATGTAATATATGAGAAAAAACCTGCCATTCCTGCTGCGCTTATCAGTGTATATTTAAGAAATGTGCGGTCCTTGAATACGGTCAGATATTCTAAAAAAACATATTTTGGCTGAAGAGAAAAAGAAGCATCCATATGTTTGGTCTCACGAAGATAAATAGCTACAGCTACGGTGATGGATGTGGCAAGAAGAGCGAGAATGACAAAAAGGTATCTCCATCCGAGTGTTTCCACCACTATGCCTCCTATTGTAGGTGCAATAACAGGAGCTATTCCGAAGACCACCATCAAGGTAGACAATACCCTTGCCGCTTCACTGCCTCGGAAAAGATCAAATACGACTGCTCTGCTGCCTGTCATTCCACCACTTGCTCCAAGAGCAAGAAGGAAGCGAAGCCCTATCAGCAGATAAATTGATGAAGAAAGGGCACATCCCAGAGCAGCGAGTATATAAATAATTAATCCGATAATCATGGGTTTTTTTCTTCCAAATCGATCCATTATTGGACCATACGCTATTTGCCCAACAGCAATTCCTACGAAAAAACTTGATAGTGAAAATCCTACCTTTGCAATATCTGTTTTGAAATCTGATGCAATTGAAGGAAATCCAGGCAAATACATGTCAATTGAGAATGGACCTATAGCAGAAAGTGCACTTAGGACAAGTATTAAAATTTTATATTCTTTTTTTTCCA
Source organism: uncultured Syntrophorhabdaceae bacterium (assembly GCA_964429485.1). GTDB lineage: Bacteria > Desulfobacterota > Syntrophorhabdia > Syntrophorhabdales > Syntrophorhabdaceae > JAPLKB01. The sequence continues at coordinate 3,986 of CAYSBW010000012.1, read as the reverse complement.
TGAATGTTTCCGTTTAAAACATAAGTCAGTCTGAAAATCTGTTTTTTTCAATGAGATTAATGATTATGTAGTGGAATGAAACCATAATAAATTATAAAATCTCTTGTGGTTCAGGAGTTTTCTATATATCAGGTCAGGACTTAACATATCCGTGTCGTTAATTTATTTGTCTCTCGCTTGCATTAAACTCACATATTAAATTTTGAATTAATATTTCCTTATTTATCAGACGTATGCGGGCAAATTGACGCTCTACATCTACTATGTACCATCGGGTTCGGACTGCCAAAGGTTTTTTTGGGTTTGCAGGGCTCTGTAGTGTTTAAAATTGCATAAATCAGAATTTTATTGAATCCATGTAAACTCTTATATTTAGCGCGCCCAGCAGGAGTCGAACCTGCAACCTTTGGATTCGTAGTCCAACACTCTATCCATTTGAGCTATGGGCGCACATGAAGTGAATCTATAATAGCATAAAAGACTGTTTGAAGGGAAGAGTACATTTAGAGTTTTTTGAATAACCTTGATAAAACTACAATTGAAAATTAAATAAAAATATTTATATCCTGATCAATTGTATACTGAAAGAATAAAACATTTAAGATATTCTCCTTCAGGAAAAGGCAGGAGTTGCAAGTGGTCCATACCGTGAGTATAACATTCGAGAATACTGAGTATTTTGCGAGCCTTTCCACCTGACTCTGAAAGTATGTAGCGAAAGTCTTCAATGCTTAGATGGGCTGAACATGAACAGGTTACAAGGACGCCATTTTCTGATATTATCTTGAGAGCCATCTCATTGATTTTCTTATAACCTGCAACACCTTCTTTTTTCTTTCTGCGATCTTTTATGAAAGCTGGTGGATCAAGTATTACAACATCAAAACTTTTTTCCTCATTTTTTAAATATTTTTTAACATCTTCACAGACAAACTTACATCTGGAAATGTCAAATCCATTGGCAATAACATTCTTTCTGGCAAGCTCAATAGCGGCCTCAGAGGTGTCGACATTAACAACACTGTTTGCGCCACCGGCAAGGGCATACACTGAAAAACCCCCTGTATAAGAAAAACAATTAAGAACAGATGAATTTTCAGTATATTTTTTAATTGCCAGTCTCTTGTCGCGCTGATCAAGAAAGAAGCCCGTTTTTTGGCCTCCCTTGACATCAACTAAAAATTTAAAACCATTTTCAAGAATATTTATGACATCCGGAATATCGCCCCTTAAAACTCCTTTAGTTTTTTCAAGTTTCTCGATATTCCTTACATTCATGTCAGAACGTTCGAAAATTCCTTTGGGTTTTAAAGTAATTTCGAGAGCATCGATAATCTCATTTTTCCATTTTTCAATGCCCCCTGTATGAAATTGAAGGACAAGATAATCTGCATATTTATCAACGATAAGTCCTGGCAGGAGATCATTTTCACCATTAATCAACCTGTAAGCATTAGTTGATTGATTTTCTACATATGTTTTCCTTATATGTAATGCTTTCCTTATTCTTGTTAAAAAGAATTGTTTTCCTATTTCCTCATCTTTATTGTAACTCCATATGCGAACAGCTATCTGGGAATAAGAATTGAAATATCCTGAAGCAAGAAAGTCTCCATTTTTAGAGTAAAGTTTAACAGGTTCACCTGCTTCCAAACCTTCAGGTATATATTCGAATGCTCCAGAAAAAACCCACGGATGATATCCTCCAAGAGGGCCAATTCTTTTCTGTTTGATCGTGAGTTTTTTCAAGGTGAATCTAATATATATAAATTGGAATCGATCGTCAAAGTATAAATAATACCTAAATCCACTTAACGATCCCGACTGTTTCTGCCAAGGTGTAATTGAAAGCTCTCTTGGGATGGCAGGATCGACTTTCACTCCAGGACATATCCTCTTCATTATAAAAGGAGATCCATTTGAGAGCCAGGCGCTTGATTTGCTCCGTGTTTTCTTCTTTCACGTCAGGGATTTAAAATTCCTGTCAGTCGGGGAACCTTTGAGTTATTGTCTCATCTTGTGTTTAACCATTTTTTTAATATATCCTGTTTCATCTCTTTTA
>CAYSBW010000012.1:0-1824 GCA_964429485.1 uncultured Syntrophorhabdaceae bacterium | reverse complement strand
TTGTCTCATCTTGTGTTTAACCATTTTTTTAATATATCCTGTTTCATCTCTTTTAGGCAGTTATTTCCATTAATTTACCATCAACAACTTTAGCCCCTTCAATAAACTTAGGGATAAGTTTATATCCTTTTATTTTATTATGCGCCTCAAGGGCAAGCTTGAAAACCATGGTGAGGGTAGCAAGTCGCGATCCGCATCCTTTTGTCTTTTTTGTTCTCAATCTTACCGTGGCAAAGGTTGATTCTATAGGGTTGGTTGACCTTATGTGTATCCAGTGTTCCGCAGGAAAATCATGGAAAGTAAGGAGAACATCTTTATCTTTCACAGGGCAGCAGGTCAGGAAAGAATACAAAACCAAATACTATTTCCGGACTTAACTCTCTAAAACGAAAGGGACAGCCCCATTATGGGACCATGGACAGTCATATTATACCTGACACTGCTTGTTCCTGCCTTGTAGTCCACATATAGAGCCCGGTATCCAAGCAAACCAGTAATATCTTCTGTAAAACGATACCCAAAAATGCCCAGTGCATTCCAGCTGAAATCAGAGCCGACGCTAAAGCCCCCTACATCACCCCGTATGTTAAATAACAGTCTTTCTGTGATATCTGCCTTGAGACTGGCGCCGATGAATGGGTCAACCCACTGGGTTGTCCTGGAAGGATTTATAGCGCTGCTTGTATCCAGGTTGGCGCTTAAGTACCAGAAACGGCCTCCACCCAGGGCATCAACGGTTATTGATTGTTTTCCCTTTTCCTCAAGGGACCACTTTCCTAATTGGTATGTTCCACCAAACTCGACCAGCCATTGCTCAACCTGCATTCTCAAATCCCTGCCGTCCCTAAGCGTCCCGCTTTGAGACAGCTTCAGATAGGTCGGATCAATGAAGAACCCCCATTTCCCTTTTTGGGCCTCAAAATGTAACTGGCCTGCTAAATTTATATCTTGAAAAATATCTGAAAAACTTATTTTTGTGTCTGCAGTATAGTTACCTACTGTCGCTTTTGTGTCCATAGCGATCAGCCAGGCATAGGGGATAAGACGGAATTCCCACTTGCTTCCATCAATAGATGCAGTCCTGGTCTCGGAGGAGGGAGCAGTTTGGGCATAGGTCATAGACCCGATAAGCACAAAAAACAGAGCAAAAAAGACCACAACAGATTTCATTAGATGTTTCATTATTATTGTCCACTCCTTAAACCTTTTTTGGTTTTCTCAAAGACTTTTTCAATCATTGTCAGTAATCATCGGTTTTAATGTCATTTTTCCCATGAAAAGATTTTCTTCCAGTCGTTTTTCATATCTACAACCGTCCAGCTCTTCGCCCGTGCTTCGTCGAGCGCCTTGTCTAATCGACCGACGGAGGATGTACGGTCATAGGACCATTCGCGCTCAGCATCAGTATGGTGTACAATGAGGGCCAAACGGGCACCACCCCTTCCTGTGGTTGTCCACTGGAGCATCTGCAGGTCGCCATCAGAATTGCCGAATGCCGCAATTGGGCGACGGCCAATGTGCTGTTTGCGCGCAAGCGCAGTGGCGGCATCGAGTTGCCGCTGAGCGCACTGACCGCGATCGAGTCGCGCCCCACGGTGTGGGTGGTGGGCGAGGGCGAGCGGCTGGCCAGTCGGCCGGTGCTCATCGGTGCAATGCGCGAACGGGGCGTGGAGGTCGTGCAGGGCGTGCAGGCAGGTGAGCGGGTGGTGGTGGCCGGCGTGCACCTGCTCATCGAAGGCGAGCAGGTGCGGGTGCGCGAGGTTGGCGCTCCGGTGGCGCTGGATGTGTCGCGATGAGCCGCTTCAATGCCTCGGAGTGGGGGCT
>CAYSBW010000011.1:0-48680 GCA_964429485.1 uncultured Syntrophorhabdaceae bacterium | reverse complement strand
CATAACCCTGTATCCAACCTCCTGTAAATCCTTCTCAACATCCTTAAAGTTCCTGCTTTAATATCTTGCTTACTTCTTTTCATAAAACTTTTGAGAATATCCAAATCTTTAATTTATTAATCAGGATAATGTCCATATTTTACACTATCAATAATCCCAATGATACAACTTGTCTGTTTTATTAGTTATTTTCATGTAAATAATTGAACAATATCAAACTATTAAATTATATTACCCCGATGTTTTCGGGAACGCAAATCAAAATCTGCTCATTGTATCATTTTCTGTTGTTTAGGATAATTCAATTGTACTTTACATTCAGAGAAAATTTTCAAGTATATCTCAAGCAAGGCAATAATCGATCATATCATGATAATATATTTATTATTGTCTACCATTAACTTTATTGTAGCTTACAAATGATAGTTATTATATAATAATATCTATTCTTAAATAGAAGTTAAATTAATAGGATATAAATTGTTTTATAAAATCTTACCACTCATAATTCAGGAGATTATTAAAATAAATGAAAAATATAAATAGAGAAAAAGGTTTTACCCTCATAGAGCTGATGATGGTTTTGATTATTGCGGGAATACTGGCTGCGCTTGCTATTCCGTCGATGATAGGGCTTGTCAACAAATCAAGATTGGACGGAGCAATAAGAAGTGTTTGGTCTGATCTGCAAAGTGCCCGCATGACAGCTATAAAAACAAATAAACCTGTCACTGTAAACTTTACAGGCACGAGTTATTCATACGCATTTGTTGACCCTAATAAAGTGAACCGCAAATACTCTAAAAATATTTCAGAAGAATACAAGCTTACCACAATAGCTGTTACAGGCGGAAGCGTTACCTTTTCCAGTAAGGGATTGGGAGGTTCTCCAGGAGATCCCGATAAAATAGTTGCTGTTCAGAATCCTGCCGGAACAAAAACATTCAAAATCAGGTGGACAGGAGGTTTTGAGAGTGTATCGTAAAATTGGCTATTATCCACCATTTTTATTCAGATCATGTCGTGGTTTTACTTTAATTGAACTTATAGCAGCCATGGTTGTTCTTGTTATAGCTCTTCTTGGGATTGCTACTTTTTTAACATCAAACATGTCCGGGAATGCAAATTCAAGAAAAGCTACCATTGCATCAACTTTTGCAGAAAAAAAGCTGGAAGAACTGAAAGCATCCGGTTTTACCGGTGCGACAAGCGGTAACGACACGCAATCAATTGACAACGTAATATATGCAAGAACATGGACAATTGCCACGGTCACGCCGGATTGGCTTAAAAAGGTTGATATAATTGTAACATGGCCACCTTCCGGACAAGTAGCTATTTCGGGGCATATATTGAAATGAAACTTAATAACAGGGGTCTCTCTCTTATAGAAATATTAATCTCGTTAGCCATTCTTGGCATTATGCTTACAGCAGCTGCATGGTTTTTTTTGGGCCAGCACAACAGTTATACAGGACAGAAGGAAAGGATTGCCCTGCAGGAAAATGCAAGATCAGCCATGGATTTTCTGACAGCACAGTTAAGATCAGCCATACCTTCCACTGTAACATTGAATGGTGCATCAGACATCACATATTTGTCTTCATACGATTTTGGAATTGCCAGTGAAACCGGAACAGGAACAACAATGAAGGATAATAAAAAAGGATGGGATACTGATCAATGGCAAAACTACAAGGTTATAATTACCGAGGGTACAGGCAGCAGCCAGAGCAGAATCATTTCTTCCAACACTGCAGATACACTGACTGTAGCTCCAGGTTGGGATCCTATTCCCACTGCATCATCGGTTTACAAAATTGTTGCAGAACATCAGTTTTTACAAACAGGCAATGTGATCAGGTATAGAAAAAATGCATCGGGTCTTAAAGATATGACCGAAAATGTGACAATTTTTACACTGACCAAAGATGCAGCACCAACAAAAATTGATGTTGAAATTACACTGACAACCCCGAGGAAAATGGCTGATCTGGGCAAAGCCTGGAGCACCACCATGAAGTCGACTGTTCAGTTTAGGAATTGAGGAATTATATAATGAATATTGCAACAAACAATAAAGGAATTGCTCTCATTGCCGTTATGGTTATGGTTCTGGTAGTAACCATTTTTGCTGTTACAGCAGCCAAACTTTCTACATCGGAGAAGTGGCTTTCCTCCAATTATCATTTCACAAGAAAGGCCTATTATGCTGCTGATGCAGGTATACTTGATGGTATCAGTCGTTTGGTCAACGAACAGGTCAAAGATACAGCCCGCACTTCTACAACATGGGGTGTGAATCAGAAGTTTTATTCATCAGGTTTTTCAAACGAGTTTACCATAACACATCTTTTAAATAGCACTGGAACTTCAGTTGTTAATGATTCGGCAGGAAGGCCGTATTATGCTATCCATTCCACTGGCTGGGACAACCCTTCAAAGAATGCGGAAAAGACCATTGAAGCCATTGTCTCTGTAAAAATCACAAGTGCATACAATTCAGCCATGGTAGCCTGCAATAATATAAATGTTGGAGGATCAGGAAAGATCGACAGCTACGATTCTGCAAACGGGGCTTATGGTGGCACAAATATAGGTTCAAATGGTGATATTAGAACCTGTAATGCAAATGCAAATATTTCCATAAGTAATGTGGTAGGCGGTGATATCACTGCCACAGGCGCTGTTTATGCCCCTCAGGCCACAGGCACAATAACGGAAAATGCTGCAATAACAAACTGCGATCCTCTGGATATAAATTCCTATATGTCGGAGAAATTTGCCTCTGCTCCAGCATCGGCAGGAAATTTAAATACTGATACAACTCTTGTTTCCGGAGCTTCTTATCGTTATGACAGTATACAGTTAAATGGTAAAAAAGTAGATATTACAGGTTCACCTGGAACAACGATAAATATTTTCGTGGATAGCAGTGTTAAAATAACAGGGGCTAATGGTTATATAAGTGTACCTGATGGAGTAACCCTTAATATTTATATCAAGGGGGAGCTTGATATGAGCGGAATGGGCATAATAACATCAAGTGCAAGCAAGGATGCAACAAAGATAAATTTATTCAGCAATTATGCCGGGACGTCTTCATTGCAGGGCAGTGCTGATTTTGTTGGTACATTTTATGCTCCTTATACAGACGTTAAACTGGCTGGAGGCGGCGGGATTTATGGTTCTGTCAGGGGGAAAACAATAACGAAAACCGGAAATAACGATTTCCATTACGATGATGCATTGGGAAGAGTAGATGTAGGGTCCGTTATTTCAGGATACGTTATGCAACAGTGGAAAGATTAGAATTTCTTAGAAGTTAATGTATTTCTATTCTTCCTGATTATTCTGTTTTCTTGTAAAAATTATTCTGTATTTTTCAATATCAGCATCAAAGCAGACTGTACATTGTTCTGCCTCACAAGCATTCATTTCTTTTTTTGTAGGTAATGGCTCAAGATGAACTTCAAAACCTATTTCTCTGTACAGTTCAACAATTTCGGACAGTTTCGGCTCGCAGGCAATAAGCCTTCTTTCCCACCCTGCCGATATTAGTTCTTTTTCCCTTTCTATTAAATTACCCTCTTGCTGTTTAGATTTTTAAAATAATCAATTGTTTTTTTTAATCCCTCCTCCAATGATATTATTGGCTGCCATTGCAGGTATTCGTTCGTTTTGGTTATATCAGGGCATCTTCTTTTGGGATCATCTTCAGGAAGTTTCTCAAAAATGATGCCTGATTTTGAATGGGATATTTCGATTATTTTCTTTGCAGTATCCAGTATTGTAACTTCTTGGGGATTCCCGAGGTTAAGAGGCCCTGGAAATCCGGAAAAATATGATTTTGTGTAATCTCTTTCTCTTTTATATTTTCCAGTCTCGTAGTCCATCATGCGTATTATCCCTTCTATCATGTCATCAATATAACAGAAAGATCGAGTTTGTGTACCCTCTCCATAAACTGTGATGGGATTGTTGCTAAGAGCTTCCATAATAAAGTTGCTTACAACCCTTCCATCATCCGGTCTCATACGTGGACCATAAGTATTGAAAATGCGTACCACTTTAATATCAACATTGTTCTGTCTCAAATAATCAAAAAAAAGGGTTTCTGCAACGCGTTTGCCTTCATCGTAGCAGCTTCTTCTGCCAATTGGATTGACGTTTCCCCAGTATTCCTCCCTTTGAGGATGGATTTCAGGGTCGCCGTATATCTCACTCGTAGATGCCTGAAGAACTCTTGCCTTTACACGTTTTGCCAAACCAAGGACATTAAGGGCACCCAGTACATTTACCTTTGTAGTTTTAACAGGATTGTACTGATAATGGATGGGACTTGCAGGACAGGCCAGATTGAATATCCAATCAACTTCAAGATGGATCGGCTGGGTAATATCATGTCTTATCAACTCGAACCGGGGGCAACTGAAATGTTGTGCTATATTTTCTTTTTTTCCGGTAAAATAATTATCGAGGCACAGGACTTCATGTCCGTCCTTGATAAGCCTGTCACAAAGATGAGAGCCTATGAATCCTGCCCCTCCTGTAACAAGTATTTTTTTCGGTATATGATAGCTATAATAGCTGTACAATGCTTCTTCCTATGCAAATATATTGAAATCCCAGTCTGGCCATGGTTTTCGGGCTGTACTGGTTTCTCCCGTCAAAAATAACATGGGATTTCATAAGGGATTTCATTCTTTCAAAATCAGGTTCTCTGAAAGAAAGCCATTCTGTTACAAGTATGAGGGCGTCCGCATCTTCCAGGGCTTCATACTGGTTTTTTGCAAAGCTGATATTTTTATTTTTTTTAAAATAAGTTGCTGCAACTTCCATTGCCTTTGGATCGAACAGCTTGCAGAAGGCCCCTTCTTTTGTAAGGGCGTTTACTATATAAACCGAGGGGGCCTCTCTCATATCATCTGTATTGGGTTTAAAGGCAAGTCCCCATATGGCTATTTTTTTTCCTTTTAAGTCGCCTCTATAAAATGACCTTATTTTATCTGTGAAGGTAGCCCTCTGTTTTTCGTTAACATCCATCACCTCCTTTAGAATGGAAGGTTCATATCCGTGATCCTGTGCTGTTTTTATAAGGGCTCTTACATCCTTGGGAAAGCACGAGCCTCCGAATCCTACACCGGGGAAGAGGAATTTGGGGCCTATACGGGAATCACTTCCCATTCCTCTCATTACCATCATTACATCAGCTCCAAGTCTTTCACATATTTCTGCAATCTGGTTCATGAATGATATTCTTGCTGCAAGCATTGAGTTGGCTGCATATTTTGTCATCTCACTGGACTTCACATCCATGGCAAGAAAGGGAGCACCTGTTCTTGTAAAGGGTGCATAAAGTTCCCTTAAAATTTCTTCTACTCTGCTGTTTTCCACGCCTGCAACCACTCTTTCAGGTCTCATACAATCTTCAACTGCCATACCTTCCTTAAGAAATTCCGGATTCGAGGCAATATCAAAGGGAACATCGGCCCCTCTCTTTCTGAGTTCTTCAGCAATTATATTTTTTACCTTTTCACAAGTGCCTACCGGAACTGTTGATTTTACAACGATTATTCTGTATTTTTCTATTATTTTTCCTATGTTTGATGCAACATCCATTACATATTTAAGGTCTGCCGAACCATCCTCATCCTGGGGTGTATTTACAGAGATGAATATTATCAAGCCATGGTCAAATGCTTTTCTGATGTCTGTTGTAAAGGCAATCCTTCCTTCTTTTATGTTATTTTTTACAATTTCTTCAAGCTGGGGTTCATAGATAGGAATGATACCCTGGTTGAGCTTATCTATTTTTTTGCTGTCAATATCCATGCACATAACATCATTGCCTGTTTCTGCAAAACAGGCCCCTGTTACAAGACCGACGTAGCCAACTCCAACAACGGAAATATGCATGAAACCTCCTGTTTTTTATTTATTTGTACCTTGTAATATCCATTTAAGTCAACAGTAAATGAAATCAGTATATATCAGTATAATAAAAGTGTTTAAACAGGACAATCCCCATCAGGTGAATCCCTGTGAACTTTCATTTCAGAACGAACTGGTTTTTGTACCACATTGCGTTTCTATCTTCTGAATTTAATTTGCAATTTAATTAGTATTATGTTAGAAATCATACATGAAAGTGGGTTCAACTCACTTTTTTAATTTTTGGGACAATGAGATCCGACAGGGAAACAATAGAAAAGATCGAATTTATTTTAATGCCAATCCTTGAGGAGGAACGCTTAGAGCTTGTTGAAATCGAGTTCAGACCGTCAGGGAAAAGGTGGCTGTTGAGAATATATATTGATAAGGATGGTGGAGTAACAATTTCAGATTGTGAAAAGGTTAACAGAGAATTTGGTCGATCTCTTGAAATTGAAGATATTATAGACCATCCTTACACGCTTGAAGTTTCCTCGCCAGGTCTTACGCGAGCATTAAAAAATATTAATGATTTCAAGAGATCCACAGGAAAGCAGTGCAGGATAATAACCTTGAAACCATTACAGAACATAAACGAATTTTCAGGTGAAATCATTAATGTATCTGAAAACAAAGTAGAAATCAGGGGAAAAATTGGTGTATTTACAATCCCGATATGTGATATAAAAAAAGCACATCTGGATTTTGGGATTTAAGGAGTAACTATGTATTTTGATTTAAATTACATTATTGAACAGGTTGGAAAAGAAAAGGGCATATCCAAGGATACTCTAATTGCAACCCTGGAAGAAGCTATCCTTTCAGCATCTAAGAAAAAATTTGGTAACCACCTTGATCTGGAAGCGCGCTATAATGAAGAACTCGGAGAAATAGAGGTTTTTCAGTTTAAAACAGTTGTTGAGGAGACTAACGACCTTGATTCAGAAATTGCTCTTGAAGATGCTAAAGAGCATGACCCCGACTGTCTTGTAGGAGATAGCATAGGTATAAAAATGAATACGTCGTCACTTGGAAGAATTGCTGCACAAACAGCAAAACAGGTGATACTGCAGAAAGTAAGAAATGCCGAGAGCGATGTTATCTATAACGAATATAAAACAAAAAAAGGTGAGATAGTAACAGGCGTGATACAGAGGGTGGAAAAAAACATTTATGTTGTTAACCTGGGAAAAACTGAAGCCCTCCTTCCGATTAAAGAGACTTTACCTGGTGAAAGTTACAGGCAGAGAGACAGAATTAAAGCCTGTATTATAGATACTGAGAAAGATCAAAAGGGGTGTAAAATCCTCATGTCGAGAACCCATCCTGATTTTTTGAAGAAGCTATTTGAGCTTGAAGTGCCGGAGATTCAGGAGGGCATTATAAAAATTATAAGCGCTGCAAGGGAGCCGGGAGAAAGGGCAAAAATATCGGTATACAGTGAAGATTCTGACGTTGATCCTATAGGCGCCTGTGTTGGTGTGAAAGGTTCAAGAGTGCAGGCTGTTGTTCAGGAGCTCAGGGGTGAAAAGATAGATATAATACCGTGGACAAAGGATGTAGCAAAATTTGTATGCAATACCCTTGCTCCTGCCCGTGTATCAAAGGTATATATCAATGAAGAAGAACATTCAATGGAAATTATTGTCAATGATGACCAGCTTTCACTCGCAATAGGAAAAAAAGGTCAGAATGTCAGGCTTGCATCAAAACTCACAGGTTGGAAAATAGATATAAGCAGTGAGTCTGAAGTAGAAAAAACATCTCAGCGAATAATTGATGAACTTATGGAGAGCTTGGAGGTAAGTGAAATTCTTGCACGAGTCCTGCATGATGAGTACTTACGGGACATGAGAGATATAGCCAAGTTGACGCCTGAAGAGCTAAACAAAATAACGAGTATTTCTGTTGAAGACTGTACCAGGATTATTGACAAAGCAAAATTGTTGATGACTGCTGCCGCGTCTAAAAGCAAGGAAATCGTTTAAATAAAGAAACAGTTTAAGGTTCACAAAGAGCATTTCTTTGCTGTTGTGAATTGTTAATTATGAATTATTTAAGGATGCAGGTAATTATATGGCTAAAATAAAACTAACAACCCTGACTGATAAGATGAGCGATGATGAAGTGCTCGCTAAGCTTAAAAATATCAGCAGAGTTAAAGTTAAAGACAAAGAAAAAGTCAAAGATCAGACCCTTCAGGAAGGAAAGAGCAATAAAACAACAGGATTAAATGAGACTGTTATAGAAAAAAGAATAGCAACAGCAATAATAAGGAGAAGGGTGCAACCTCCCCAGGCCAAAGATATTGAAAAAACAGAGGTGCCTGTTGAAACAACAAAGTTGCCTGATAAAGAATTAGAGCTGTTGAAACCGTTCAAAGAAAAAAAAGAAGAGCCTGAGATTGTAGAAAAACCTGTAGTGATGACAGAGGAACTGACGAAAGCCGATGACGATGTGTCCGTAAAGAAAAAAACATCAACTATACCTGAAGTAGTTATGGTGGAAGTTGAAAAGGAAGGGACACCAGAGGAAATTCAGGAAGAGAAATTAAAGGGCGATATAGAACTCATCGAAGAAGAAAAAAAGAAAGAGATCACAAAGGTGCTTGAAGAAGCATACAAACACGAACTTGAAAAAGATGTAACTCTTGGTGACAAGGAAAAAGAAGAAGAGGAACGTAAAAAGAAAAAAACCGAAAGACTTTTGAAAAAACTCGAAGAACAGGAACTCGAAGAGCAAAAATTAAAAAAGAAAAGTCCCTTAAAGCGAAAGGTAATTATAAAAGAAGAGGATCTCTATGCTTTCAGAAAGCAGAAAGCTAAAACATCAAATTTCAGAAAAGACAGGCATGATAGGAAAGTTGAAAAAAAGGTTGAAGAGGAAAAGAGACTCGAATCAAGACCTGCAAGGAAGACTATAAAAATAGGTGGTATAATCCAGGTTGACATGCTGGCGAAAAAACTTGGCGTAAAGGCTCAGGAAGTTATTTCGAGATTACTTGCTCTTGGCGTAATGGCAACAATCAACCAGACAATAGATTTTGATACTGCATATCTTATTGCTACTGAATTAGGTTTTGAAACAGAAAGGTCTCTTTCAATAGAAGATGAATTTACGGCAATGGAAGAAGATGAAAAGGAAAACCTTGAAAATTTGAAACCGAGATCGCCCGTGGTAACAATAATGGGTCATGTTGACCATGGAAAAACCCTGCTTCTTGATACAATACGTCATACAAAAGTAGCTGAAGGTGAGGCAGGTGGAATCACTCAGCATATAGGTGCATATGTTGCCGATGTTAATGGTAAGGAAATTGCTTTTGTAGATACACCGGGCCATGAAGCTTTCACAGCCATGAGAGCTCGTGGAGCCAGGGTAACGGATATAGTAATTCTTGTTGTGGCTGCTGATGATGGAGTAATGCCACAGACAATTGAGGCAATGAATCATGCAAAGGCTGCCAATGTTCCTATAATTGTTGCAATTAATAAAATCGACAAAGAAAATGCAAACCCTGATAAAGTTATAAAGGACCTTGCCGAGTTTGGCCTGCTACCCGAAGAATGGGGAGGCACAACGTTATTTGCAAAAATATCTGCAAAAAAGAATATAGGTATACAGGAACTTCTTGAACTGATTGTTCTTCAGGCAGAGATGCTTGAATTAAAGGCGAACCCGGATAAGGCAGCAAGGGGCATTATAATTGAATCAGAGCTTGATAAAGGTCAGGGCCCTGTAGGTACTGTTATTATCCAGGAAGGAACTCTTAAAATTCAGGACCCCTTTGTTGCAGGAAGCATGTTTGGAAGAGTGCGGGCCATGTTTGACGATAAGGGCCGCAGGATACAGAAAGCACCTCCTTCCACGCCTGTTCTGGTTGTTGGTTTTCATGATGTTCCTCATGCTGGTGACCGCTTTATTGTTACCACAGAGGAAGGATATGCAAGGGAGCTCTCTAAATTCAGGCAGGAAAAGTTGAAAGAACAGGGAGCACTGAAAAATTCAAGAACAACTTTGGAAGAGCTTTATTCCAAAATGGATGAATCTGAAAAAACAACTTTAAATTTAATAGTTAAAGGTGATGTAAGAGGAACAATAGACGCAATTATTGAAACAATAAACAAAATGTCCAACAAGTTTGTTGATATTCAGGTTATACATAGTGGTGTTGGTGCTATTACAGAAACGGATATAAACCTTGCCATGGCTTCAGGTGCGATTGTTATAGGGTTTAATACAAAGCCCGTAGGAAAAGCCCAATCACTTGCAGAGCATGAGAAAATTGAGATACGTACATACTCTATTATATATGACATGATTGATGATCTGAAAAAAGCCATGGAAGGAATGCTGGCTCCTAAAATTGTAGAAACAATTATAGGAAAAGCAGAAGTAAGAAAAGTTTTTACTGTTTCAAAGCTCGGAACAATAGCCGGTTGTTATATGATTGAAGGAAAAGCAACGAGAAATTCTTTTGTTAAGGTAATGAGAAAGAATAATATTTTGTTTACAGGAAAGCTGGCATCTCTCAAAAGGTTTAAAGATGATGTAAAAGAGGTGCTGACAGGGTATGAGTGCGGTATTTCAGTCGAAAATTTCAATGATATCCAGGAAAGTGATTCCCTTGTCTTTTTTATAGAGGAAAAGGAAAAACAAACTCTCGACGGCTAAAAACATGGTGGTTGGTGTTGGAATCATAGAAGTCTTTTTACCGGAAAATCAATCATTAAAAGAAAAACGGCATGTGGTAAAAAAGATAGTAGAAAAAACAAGGGGAAGGTTTAACATATCCATTATGGAAACAGAACAGACAAATCTGTGGCAGAGGGTAAAAATAGGGTTTTCAATAGTCGGTGTAAAAAAAGACCATGTAGATTCTGCTATTGAAAATATTTATTCATATATAGAATCTTTATATATCGGCAGAGTAATAGATACCAGTACAGAAATAATAGTAATTGGCAATGAGATATAGAAAGCTCAAGCTTCAAGACCTCCTTAAAGAAGAAATTTCCCTGATAATTCAGAGAGACATAAAAGATCCGGGAATTGGATTTATCACCATTCTTGACGTGAAAATGACGGAAGATCTGAAACATGCAAAGGTACTGTACTCAATATATGGTAGTGATGAGGAAAAAAAGAAAACTGACCAGGCCCTGAAAAGAGCAAAGGGATATATAAAAGCATTGCTGGGAGAAAGATTGGAACTGCGCTACATGCCTGACATTACTTTTGTTGTCGATGATTACTATGAGAACATTGCCAGGATAGAGGAAATCCTAAAAAAAGGAACAAATGATAGAGAAGATTAGAGAGCTTATAAACAAGGGAAAACAATTTCTTATAACCACACATATAGACCCTGATGGAGATGCTCTCGGTTCATCATTTTCCATGTATTATGCCCTGGAGGGGCTTGGCAAATCAGCGAGTGTTTATTTAAAAGATCCGATTCCATATATGTATGAATTCCTGCCCCAACCAATAAGAACCACACATGAATTTCCTGTTAATAAGTATGATGCAGTTTTTGTGCTTGATTGTGGTGACCTGCACAGGGTTGGTAACGGTTTTGAAGAGATAAGGAGTCTGGGTCCTATAGTAAACATTGACCATCACAGAACAAACGATACTTTTGGAGATATTAATCTGATAGATGAGAATGCTTCCTCCACAGCTGAAATAATATATAAGCTTTTAGGTGAACTGAAAATATCGATAACTCCTGATATGGCAATAAATATATACACGGCAATTTTTACAGACACAGGCTCTTTCAGCTATGATAATACAGGCTCTGATGCGTTTCTCATATGTGAAGAAATGCTGAGGATTGGTGTTAAACCTTCCTTTGTATCCCAGATGGTTTATGAAAATAATCCAAAAGAAAGATATCTTCTTCTTGGCATGGTTTTTTCTACAATGGAAATGTACTGTCAGGACAGGATTGCCATTGCGTACATAACAGAGGAAATGTTTAAAAAAACAAATACTGACAAAAATTACTCCGATGGATTTGTGGAGTATCTGCGTGGAATAAGGGGTGTTGAAGCAGCAATACTTATAAGGGAAATTAATAAAAAACAGTATAAACTTAGCATGAGATCAAAGGGAATTGTTGATGTTGCCTCCGTATGTGAATCTTTTGGTGGTGGCGGTCACAAAAACGCAGCAGGCTGTTCTTTGGAAGGAACGCTTGAAGAAGTAAAAAATAAGCTGAAAGAATGTTTTCTTAAGGAATTTATATGAATGGTTTTTTAATTATAAATAAAAACACAGGCATGTCTTCTTATGATGTTATAAGAAGACTGAAAAAATTGAGCGCTTTCCAGAAGATAGGGTATATCGGGACGCTTGATAGAAATGCCACCGGAGTTTTGCCTGTTGCTATAAATGAAGGTGTAAAATTGATACCTTTTTTTGAAAATCAGATAAAGGCATACAAGGCAAATTTCCTTCTGGGTGTTACAACAGATACCCTTGACATAGAAGGGAAAATACTTACATCCATAACTCCTGATAAATTTGATGAACAATATATAGAATCTCTGCTAAAGGGGTTCCAGGGAAAAATTATACAGAAGATACCCATTTATTCTTCCAAGAAAATTCACAGAAAACCAATGTATAAACTTGCACGTAAGGGTATAGCCATAGAGCCTCATGAGAAGGAAGTTGAGATTTTCAGCATAGATCTTATTGAGTATGTACATCCACATATGAACATAGAGGTTGTATGTTCCAAGGGTACATATATAAGAACTCTTGCAAATGATCTTGGTACCATGCTTGGTTGTGGTGCGACACTTTATTCTTTGCAAAGGACCAGGCATGGTGAATTCAATCAGGAAATGAGTATGGATATAGAAAAATTTAACAGTAGGGATGATATATTAAACTCTTTAATATCAATGGAAAATGTTTTAAAATCTTTTAACGAGATTTTGGTGGTGGAAGCCCTTGAACGATTTATGAAAAATGGGATGCCTATTCCGCTGCTGGGCAATGACAAGGAATGGAAAGACGGTGAAACAGCAAAACTGATTAATAAAGAAGGTAATCTCATAGGAATCGGCACAATGGATATGTCTACTAAAACTATTAAAATCAAAAGATTGATAAATCATTAAGGAGGATTTACATGGCATTAAAAACTGTAGAAAAAAGAACGATTATAGAGGGCTTTAAAATCCATGAAAAAGACACCGGTTCTCCTGAAGTTCAAATTGCACTTCTCACTGAAAGGATTAAATCCCTGACCGAACACTTTAAAAAGTTCTCTAAAGATCATAATTCACGGAGAGGCTTGCTTATTCTTGTGGGAAGCAGAAGAAAGCTGCTCAGCTATTTGAAACAGAAAAACGTGGAAAGGTATAAAAGTGTTATTGAAAAACTCGGATTGAGAAAATAAAATAGAAAAGGAAGATATTATATGGAAGAACGTATTACTATTGATTATGCGGGCAGACCGTTAACAATAACTACCGGAGGTGTTGCAAAACAGGCTGATGGTAGTGTGCTGGTTCAATATGGCGATACTGTAGTGCTTGTAACAGCAGTTACAGATAAAAGGCCCAGTGACAGAGATTTCCTTCCTCTTACTGTAAATTACCAGGAGATGGCCTATGCTGCAGGAAGAATACCCGGTGGTTTCCTTAGAAGAGAAGGCAGAACATCAGACAAAACAACGCTTACATCCCGTCTTATAGATAGAGCCTTGAGGCCTCTGTTTCCAAAAGGTTTTAGGAACGAAACCCAGATAATAGCCAATGTGCTTTCTGTTGATCAGGAAAATGATCCTGTCATACTTGGCATTGTCGGAGCATCCTGTGCTTTGACGATTTCCCAGATACCATTCAGCGGTCCAATAGCCGGGGTAAAAATAGGGAGAAAAGACGGGTCATTTGTTATAAATCCTTCTGCTGCCGAATTGGAAGAAAGCGATATAGACATAATAGTGGCAGGCACAAAGGAAGCAATTATGATGGTCGAAGGTGCAGCGGACTTTGCACCCAGCAAGGATCTGATAGAAGCAATCCATTATGGTCACCAGAATCTTTTACCACTGATTGAATGTCAGGAAAAACTTAGAGAAATTTGCGGAAAGGAAAAATGGACATTCCAGGAAATTGAAATTCCGGCTGGGTTAAAAGAAGAAATCAAGGAAAGAGTTGAGAAGGATTTGCTGGAATCTTTTGCTATACGGAGCAAGCTCGAAAGATATGGAAGACAAAATGAAATATTAGATAAACTGGTAAAGGATTATGAAGATACTGAGCCAGGTATCCTGAATAAGGTTTATGAAGATATAACGAGAGATATAATGCGTCACCAGCTCCTTGTGACTGGAAAAAGGATAGATGGTAGATCTACCAGTGAAGTGCGAACTATTACCTGCAAAGCAGGCTTACTTCCAAGAGCTCATGGTTCAGCTCTTTTTACAAGAGGGGAGACCCAGGCTCTTGCGATAACCACCTTTGGGACATCAGATGATGAACAGAAAGTCGAATCTTTACAGGAAGGAGAAATATTCAAGACATTTATGTTGCACTATAATTTTCCTCCCTTTTCAGTAGGAGAAGTAGGTATGCTTAGAGGACCATCAAGGCGTGAGATAGGCCATGGAAACCTTGCGCTAAGGGCCCTGACGCCGACATTACCTCTGAAGGATGATTTTCCCTATACAATCAGAATAGTATCGGAAATTCTTGAGTCAAATGGATCATCATCCATGGCAACTGTTTGCGGTGGATGTCTGTCGCTTATGGATGCCGGCGTTCCTATAAAAGAACCTGTAGCAGGTATAGCAATGGGACTTGTAAAGGAAGAAGAAAAGGAAATTGTTCTGACCGATATACTTGGAGACGAAGACCATCTTGGAGACATGGATTTCAAGGTTGCAGGATCCAGGAGAGGTGTAAATGCAATTCAAATGGATATAAAAATAAAGGGCATAACCAGGGAAATAATGTCAAAGGCAGTTATGCAGGCACAGGAAGGTATCGAGAAGATACTTGACATTATGGCCGAAACATTGCCTGAACCAAGGAACTCATTATCACCATATGCGCCGAGGATGTTCACTATCAAAATAAACCAGGACAAAATACGGGATGTTATAGGTCCCGGTGGCAAAATGATAAGGAGTATTGTAGAACAGACGGGTGTAAAAATAGATATTGAAGATTCGGGAGTTGTCACAATTGCATCTCCTGATGAAAACTCTGCAGCAAAGGCAATAGAAATCATTAAACAGCTTACAAAGGAAGTTGAAATAGGCGAAACATATTTTGGCAAAGTTGTAAAAGTGCTGGATGCAGGTGTTATTGTTGAATTAGCTCCCGGAGTGGATGGTTTTGTTCATATCAGCCAGCTTGCTGATGGCTACATAAAAAAGACATCAGATGTTGTTAAAGAAGGCGATGAATTTATGGTAAAAGTTATAGCAGTTGAGCCCAATGGCAGAATCAAACTGTCAAGGAAGGCGTTATTAAACGAAGAAAAGGGCTGGCCAAAGAATAAGGATAGGGATACACAATAATTATCCGGATGCAGTTCGGGAATCAGAAGCAAGTCTTTAGAAAAGGAGATTTAAATTTTTTCTGATTCCTGACCTCCTGATTCTTATTCCTGCCGGAAATATCCCCCCCGAATATCATGTTAAACATGAGGACAATAGAATAAATGTACAAAAAAACATCTTTATCAAACGGTATTAACATAATAACAGAGTCTATTCAGTATTTTCCGACTGTATCCATAGGATTATGGCTGAAAACAGGAGGCAGGCACGAAAACGAACTGAACAACGGAATTTCCCATTTTATAGAACATATGCTTTTTAAAGGCACTTCAAAACGCACTGCCTTTGATATAGCAAAAGATATGGACGCAGTCGGAGGAACGATAAATGCTTTTACAGGAAAGGAATATACCTGTTTCTATGCAAGGACGTTAAGAAAAGATATGAACCTTGCCTTTGATATATTATCTGACATGCATAAACATTCTCTTTTTAATTATGATGATATTGAAAAGGAAAAATATGTGGTTATGCAGGAAGTAAAAATGATAGAAGACAATCCTGAAGAATTCATTTATGATATGTTCAATGCATCTTACTTTGGCAGCCATCCACTTGGGTTACCCATTCTTGGTAAAGAAGAAAATATAGAGCAGTTTACGAGAGATGATCTGGTAAAACACCTTGAAAAGTATTATTCACCAGATAGATTGATTATAACAGCTACAGGCAGGATTAACCACGATGCATTTGTAGAAAAAGTAGAAGAGGTTTTTTCTGATGTTAAAAAACATAATATTCAGGATGGCCCTGAAGTTGGACCTGTACCGAATCATAATATAAATATTTATGAAAGAGACCTGGAACATGTATATCTCTGCATCGGAACCAAAGGAGTGAGCCAACTTGATAAAAGGAGATATGCTCTTTATGTGTTGAATGCTGTCATGGGGGGGAGTATGAGCTCTCATCTTTTTCAGGAAGTAAGAGAAAAAAGAGGCCTTGTGTATAACATATATTCTTATGTTAACTGTTACCATGACACAGGAACGTTCGGAATATCCACATCAATGTCCCGTGAATCCATGACAGAAGTTCTATCCCTTGTAAAAGAGGAAATAGAGCAGATAAGAGATAGGGGGATAACTGAAGACGAGCTTGCCTTTTCAAAAGAATACATAAAGGGTAATCTTTTTATATCACTGGAAAGTTCTGAAGCACGGATGGGAAGGCTGGCAAAAAATGAGATTTATTTTGGCGGATATGTTCCACTGAAGGAAACCATTCACGAGATAGAGAATATTAAAAAATCTGAAGTGGATGAAATAGCAAGGGAAATCTTTGAGGAACCACATAACATACCATTGACAGTCCTTGGAAAACTCAAAAAAACAGATAAAAAGAATATTAAAGACGTATGGAAAAACTGAAAGTCTTAGTTACAACTAAGAAAAATGCCATACTTCCCGAATATGCTACAGATGCTTCTGCTGGTATGGATCTGTCCGCTTTTGTAGATGAACCTTTAGTGCTTATGCCCTTTGAAAGGATATTAATAGGCACCGGCCTTTTTATGAGCATACCCGAAGGATATGAAGCAGAAATTAGACCAAGGAGCGGACTTGCCCATAAATTCGGCATTACAATTCTTAATTCTCCCGGGACAATAGACAGTGATTACAGAGGAGAAATAAAGATTCTGCTTATAAATTTAGGCAAGGAGCCTTATACAATCCGAAAAGGAGACAGAATTGCTCAGATGGTTTTTAAACGTGTTATAAAGGCGGACTGGATAGAAGTTGAAAAACTGCCTCAAACAGGGAGAGGAGAAGGGGGATTTGGTTCAACAGGCATTAATTTTTCTGAAAACCTGCAAATTTCATTTGGCTACCCCGATGCTGGAAATACTGATAAATAAATTCTGCCTGTTAAATATAACAACAGTAACTATTATAGATGAATTTATATTCTTTGCTTGACAACTACATAAGCTATTTAACAGCAGAGAGAGGATCGTCGCTTCACACTATTGAAGCTTATAACAGGGATATTGTGGAGTTTATAAAATATCTCGATAATAAGGGTGTTGATTTAGAAGAATCTTTGCCTGACAACGATAAGCATGAAAAAAAGGACAAAGCTTTTATGCTTTGGACAACCAACACTTTTGAGATGTATATGGCCTTTCTCAGAGACAGCGGAAAAAAAACGAGAAGTATTGTAAGAGCAATTTCATCGCTCAGGGGGTTTCTAAATTTCCTTCTGTCAGAAGGTAATATTACCCATAACCCCCTTGAAGAACTGGAGATTCCTCGATTCAGGATGCCCATTCCCAACGTGTTGAGCGAAGAAGAAATGCTCACACTCCTTGATATGCCTGACAAATCAAGTAAATCCCTTAGGGATAGAACAATACTTGAGCTGCTTTATGCTACGGGATTACGTGTATCAGAACTGATACAATTGAAGAAGAGCGATGTCAATCTTGAAGGTGGATTCCTTATTGCTTCCGGCAAGAGATCAAAGGAAAGAGTTGTGCCTATCGGTGAATTTTCGAGACAGGCAATAAAAGAGTATATTAAAAAAGAACAACCCAAAGGGATATTCCTTTTTCCAAACAAAAGAGGTGAAAAACTTACAAGGCAGGCAGTGTGGAAGCTGATCAGGAAATACGGTGATAAAATGGAAAAAACACATATTTCTCCCCATACAATACGACACACCTTTGCAACCCATCTTTTAGAAGGGGGAGCTGATTTACGTTCAGTACAGATATTGCTTGGGCATGAAGATATATCAACTACGCAGATTTATACTCATGTCGATAAAAAAAGACTTAAGGAAGTCCATAAAAAATATCATCCGAGAGGATAGTGAAGATTATAACCTCACATAATAATGCCGACTTTGATTCGTTATCATCAATGGTTGCTGCAAAAAAATTATACCCTGATGCTATTTTTGCTTTTCCAGGATCACAGGAAAAAACTCTCAGAGAATTTCTCATCCACTCAACTATCTATATATTCGATATTGCAAAAATGAAGGATATTGACCATAGTGCCATAGACACCCTGATTCTTGTTGATACGCGACAAAGAAACAGGATCGGGGAATTTGCACAGGTTATTGATTTAAAAAAAGCCGAAATTCATATTTATGATCACCACCCTGCCTCTGATGATGACATCAGGGGTAATGTGGAACATATAAAAAGCATAGGGGCAACTGTGTCGATGCTTGTGGCCATGATTAAAGACCGTAATATTGCCATATCCCCTGAAGAAGCAACAGTTATGATGCTTGGTATATACGAAGAGACAGGCAGCTTTCAATTTCCCTCCACTACTGTGGATGATTTTGCCGCAGCATCTTTCCTCCTTTCAAAGGGGGCAAATGTTAATATCGTGTCTGACATGCTTGTCAAGGAGCTTACTCCTGAACAGGTGTTTCTCCTCAATGATTTGATAAGCAATGCATCGATATATAATATCAATGGTATTGATATAGTAATAACAGAGGTAAGCACTGAAGACTATGTAGGAGACCTCGCTGTTATTGTTCATAAATTCCGTGATATGGAAAATTTAAATGTTATTTTTGCCATCTTCAGAATGGAAGACAGAGTTTATATTATAGGCAGAAGCAGGATAAACCAGGTTGATGTGGGTCATATTCTTTCCCTTTTCGGAGGTGGAGGCCATAAAGAAGCTGCTTCTTCAACAGTAAAGAATATGACAATCATTGAAACAAGAGAAAAACTAATTCAACTACTGAAGCACAATATAAAATCTCTCTGGAAAGCAAAGGACATCATGTTTTTTCCCGTAAAATCAGTGGATGCAGAATGTCCCATAAATGAAGCAAACAATATCATGGTAAAATACAATATAAATGCACTCCCTGTTCTATCAAATGGAAAAGTTGCAGGAGCAATTACCCGTCAGATTGTGGAAAAGGCGGCTTTCCACAAACTTGAGAATTTGCCGGTAAAGGAATACATGTCAACAGAAACTTCAACTGTTAAACCAGATGATCCACTGGAAAAGGTTAAAGAAATTATAATCGGCAATGGACAGAGGTTTCTCCCCGTAACAAGCGATGAAGGACTTGTGGGGGCTATTACGAGAACTGATCTTTTGCGGATTCTTGAAGATGAAATTTCAAAGACGGTTATGGGGAAGCTGGAAATACACGACATGTACGAAAAAAAGAAAAATGTCAGAAAGCTTATGGAGGAGAGACTTGACGAGGTAACACTTGACCGTCTTGCTGAGATAGGGAATCTGGCAGATAGAATGGGCTACCATGTTCACCTGGTTGGCGGATTTGTGAGAGATCTTTTGCTTCGCAATGAAAACAATGATATTGACATTGTTGTAGAAGGTGATGGGATACTTTTTGCAGAAGAAATGGCACGTAGTTTTGGTTTGAAAGTTCGACACCACAGAGAATTTGCCACAGCAAAGGTTGTCTACAGGGATGGTTTTAAAATAGACATTGCAACAGCGAGACTTGAATATTATAAAGCTCCTGCTGCGCTTCCCACGGTGGAACACAGCTCATTAAAGCTTGACCTTCACAGAAGGGACTTTACCATAAATACGCTTGCCATATCGATTAATAAAAATACTTTCGGTCAATTGCTTGATTTTTTCGGGGCGCAAAGAGATATAAAGGAGAAGATGATCAGGGTATTGCATAGCTTGAGTTTTGTTGAAGATCCTACAAGGGTGTTCAGGGCAATCAGATTTGAAGTAAGATTTGGTTTTCAAATAGGCAAACATACCATGAATCTTATAAAAAATGCTGTAAAGATGAATTTCCTTTCTAAAATAAGGGGTAAGAGGCTATGGACTGAAGTAAGTCATATTTTCCTTGAAGAAGAACCGGAAAGGGTGTTGAAAAAAATACAGGATTTTGGTCTTATGAAATTTATACACCCCGATATTATTTTTGATAAGGAACAGGAAAGACTTTTCAGGCATATGCATGCAGTGTTTAAATGGTATGAACTACTTTACAGGAGCGCAAAATGCGACAGGATCCAGTATTACCTTCTTGGATTTATTGTTCAGCTGAAAGATGGAGATGTTGCTGAATTCTGTAAAATCATGGAGATGCCGGAGGCACTAAAGAGAAGGACAATAGATAACTCAAACAAGATCAAAGAAACAATGTCGAAATTCTCCATTTACTTTAACTCTATGAAAAAAAGCGAAATCTTCAGGCAACTGGAGCCTATTTCTCAGGAGGCGAAACTTTTTATAATGGCTAAAACCAGATCCGACGCAGTAAAAAAAGCTATTTCAAACTACATTACCTACCCTGATACCTTTAATACCATCCTTACAGGAGAAGATCTTAAAAAAATGGGCATAAAAGAAGGACCTGTTTATAAAAACATTCTTGAAGCACTAAAGGAGGCCAAAATAGATCTGGGCCTCAAAACAAAAGAAGATGAGATAAATTTTATTGCAGAATACATAACAAAAAAACCTGATTGTGCAGAAATAAAAAAAGGATTTTAAATCTGAATATAAATTAGGAAGAATAATGAACCTTTTAATCCCGTCTCTTGAAATAAAAATGGAATGTTATGAAGGACCTCTTGCTGTTATGGTTAATCTTATAAAAAAAAACAGAGTGAGCATCTGGGAGATACCTCTTGCAATGATTACGGACAGATTTTTAAAGTATGTTGAGCTTGCAAGTGATATGAACCTTAAGATAGCGGAAGATTTCATAGAAATGGCCTCTCTTTTGCTTTTTATTAAATCAAGGATGCTTTTACCTGCACCTGCTATGGAAGAGGGAGAGGATCCCGAAGAGAAGCTCATAGACAGGATTATAGAATACGAAAAAATCAGGAATATGGCCGAAAGATTAGACAGTCTTCCCTTGCTTGGGCGGGACACTTTTGTGAGAGTAACAAAAACAGCTGACAGGCAGGTCGATTATGGTCTTCTTGAACTTAGTAATACATTCCTTGAAATACTGAAAAATAATGAGGAGAAATTTATTGTAATCAGAGAGATAAAACCGACTCTTGAGGAAAAATTGAATGTGCTGAAAAAGATTCTCGAGTCACCAGGTTTTTATATCTGGTCAATACAGGATCCTGTTGAACAGGCTGATAAAGTTGCCACCCTGCTCGGAATGCTTGAACTTACAAAGATAAGAATGGCGACAATTTCCCAGCGAAAACCTTTTGGAAGCATAGTTTTAAAAAGAAGAAAAATGTAAAAAAGATTGTATAGATTCAAAAATTCCTGTTTTTATAATCAAAGGAGGAACAGAGATGCCGGGTAAAAAAGCGAGAAATACCCTTTTGATAATTCTTATATTTGTTGTTGTTGTATTTTTTGGGTCCATGCTAATGGCCATAAGTAAAGGAATGTTTAAAGATAAAATAGGTGTTGTGGAGATAAACGGTGTCATCACAGAATCCAGGGATATTATGGAAGATATTGTGAAATTTAAAGAAGACAAAAGTGTTAAAGGGGTAATCATAAGGATAAATTCTCCAGGAGGTTCTGTCGGCCCCAGCCAGGAAATATACAATGAAGTTGTCAAACTGAAGTCCAAAAAGAAAGTCTATGTGTCCATGGGCTCTGTCTGTGCTTCAGGCGGGTATTACATTGCTGTTGCAGGCGAAAAAATATATGCTATGCCTGCAACAATCACAGGAAGTATAGGCGTAATTATGGAGCATATGATTATGGAAGATCTTTTCAGAAAGATAGGGCTGCAGTCGAACACTATCAAGTCAGGTGCATTCAAAGATGCAGGTACTCCATTCAGAAAAATGAAGGAAGAAGAAAAGGTCTATTTTCAAGGTATACTGGAGAGCATTCATGAGCAATTTATGGATGTTGTAGCCCGCGAGAGAAAAATATCCATTGATGATGTAAAGAAATTGTCAGATGGAAGAATTTTTCTTGGAACCCGTGCAAAGGAATTAAAACTTGTTGATGCAACAGGCACTTTGTATGATACAGTGGATGACATGAAAAAAGCCCTGAACATGAAGGACAAACCAGTTCTTGTTTATGGCAAAAAACCTTTTTCTCTTATGAAATGGCTTATTTCGTCTATAATTAGGAATACAATATCTGAATATTATTCAACAGTTATAAACTTAGGTATGAGCCCTCAGTCCTTTTGATGCGGAATTTTTAATGTTGATTGTTCATACAATTATATGGTAATTATCATCTAAATGGATGAATTCTATAGAATATCAAGATTGCCACCCTACGGACTCGGCATTGTAAGAGATCTTATGATAGAGGCAAGAAGACAGAATGAGGATATCATTGATCTCGGCATGGGTAACCCTGATCTGGCAACACCAAAACATATTGTTGCAAAACTTATTGAAGCTGCCAGAAATTCCAGAAACCACAGATATTCTGTAACAAAGGGTATTTACAAATTAAGAGTAGCAATTGCCCAATGGTACAAAAGAAGATACAACGTGGATGTTGATCCTGAAACAGAAATAGTTGTAACCATGGGAGCAAAAGAAGGAATAGGACACCTTGTACTTGCTACAATAAGCCATGGAGAAGTTGTATTTGTACCTGACCCGAGCTATCCCATACATACTTATTCTGTGATTATTGCCGGCGGAGATTTGAGGACTATCCCCATACTTCCCAAAGAAGAATTTTTTGACAGACTGAGTGTCGCCATTAAAACAACATGGCCTCAACCTAAAATGTTAATTATAAGCTTTCCAAATAATCCTACCACTGAGATTGTTGAAATGGATTTTTTCGAGAAAATAGTTGATTTTGCAAGGGAATATGATCTCATGGTAGTGCATGATCTGGCTTATGCAGATGTTGTTTTCGATGGATACAGGGCGCCGAGTTTTTTGCAGGTTGAAGGATCAAAAGATGTGGGTGTCGAGTTTTTTTCCCTTTCAAAGAGCTACAATATGCCAGGTTGGAGAGTTGGATTTGCTGTCGGCAACAGGAAGATGATATCCGCTCTTGGCAGAATCAAAAGCTATTTTGATTACGGTATGTTTCAGCCCATACAGATTGCATCTATTATTGCGCTTAACGAAGGTGACAAGGATGTCCAGGAAATTGTTGAAAAATACCGTAGAAGAAGAAATGTTCTTTGCGAAGGATTGACCCGCTATGGTTGGAAAGTGGACAAACCATTGGCAACGATGTTTGTTTGGGCAAAAATTCCGGATGAATTTGCAGCAATGGGTTCCTTGGAGTTTTCGAAGCTTTTATTACGAGAGGCTAAAGTAGCTGTTTCTCCTGGTATAGGATTCGGAGAATACGGAGAGGGCTATGTTCGATTTGCCCTTGTGGAAAATGAGCACAGAACCAGACAGGCAGTAAAGGGCATAAAAAATCTGCTGTATACCGCAAACAAGAAATGATAGGTATTGGTATCATAGGTCTCGGAACTGTTGGTATCGGGACATACAAAATCCTTACAGAACATAATTCCATTTTAAAAGAAAGGACAGGGCTGGATGTAAAGGTTGTGAGGATTGCAGACGTTGATCTCGACAGTGATCGAGGTATTTACATAAACAGGAACATCCTTACCAGAGATGCCCTTGAAGTTATAGAAGATAAAAATGTTGATATTGTTGTTGAACTTATCGGTGGTATTACCCCTGCCTATGAATACATTGTTTCTGCCATAAAGCATAAAAAGTGGGTAGTAACTGCCAACAAGGCCCTCCTTGCAGAAAAAGGGGATGAAATATTTGATCTTGCAGAAAAAGAACGTTGCGAGATAGGTTTTGAGGCAAGCGTTTGTGGTGGAATCCCGGTGATAAGGGCTATACGGGATGGTCTTATAGGGAATGAAATCAGTTATATTCTTGGAATATTAAACGGTACGAGCAACTATATACTTACCGAAATGACTGAAAAAGAAGTGGGTTTTGACAGTGCGTTGAAGGATGCCCAAAAACTCGGGTTTGCAGAACAAAATCCGACTCTGGATGTAGAAGGCATTGATGCAGCCCATAAACTTTCTATTCTGGTTCGTCTTGCCTTCAATTGTCCTATAGGCATGGATGATATTGCAACAGGTGGAATATCAAAGATTGATCCCATCGATATAGGATTTGCAAAAGAATTTGGATATAAGATTAAACTCCTCGCTCTGGCAAGAAAAGAGAATGGTCTTATAGATGCACGTGTTGAACCTGCCATGATTCCTGCAGAACATCTGATGAGTAGTGTAAATGGTGTTTTCAATGCGGTTTACGTTATGGGTGACCGGGTGGGCCCCAATCTTTATTATGGAAAAGGAGCCGGCAGTGATGCTACCGGTAGTGCTGTAGTAAGCGATATTGCCGATATGTTATCAAGGGTCAGGGAGAATAAACCAAAAACATGGATTACAAAACATAGAGGAAGTGATATTAAAATAAGGAAAAGTGAAGAAATATCCTCTCCTTATTATATGAGAGTTACAGCCCAGGACAGCCCTGGAGTGCTTTCAAAAATTTCCGGAATCCTGTCAGAATACAATATAAGCATTTCTGCTGTTATCCAGAAAGGGAGGCAGGAAAAGGGTTATGTACCTATTGTGATGCTTACCCATGGAGCAACAGAAAAGGATCTTAAGGCAGCAAAGGTTAAAATTGATAAGCTTTCTTTTATACAAGGGGAGAGCGTACATATCAGAATCGAGGAATAACCCGGTTTAAAACATAAAGCTATCGGTTTTATAAGTCCTATAGGGTCTATAATGGTTTTAATAAAAACGTAATAAAGGCAAACTAATGAAATACATTGTTCTTATCGGCGATGGTATGGCCGATTTTCCGCTTAATGAACTTGGCAATAAAACCCCCCTCATGATTGCAAATAAACCTTATATGAATATGATGGCAAGGGAAGGAATATGCGGCAAGGTTCTGACTGTACCGGATGGACTACCCCCGGGCAGTGATGTGGCCTGCATGTCCATATTTGGATATAATCCTGCAAATTACTATACTGGAAGAGCCCCTATCGAAGCTTCTGCCATAGGCGTTGAAATGGGGGATGAGGATGTTGCATTCAGATGTAATCTTGTTTATCTTAAAGATATTCATGACAATGCAATTATGGAAGATTACAGCGGAGGACACATAACAACGGATGAATCAATAACTATAATAGAGGATTTACAAAAGGGAGCAGAAGGCAGTGAATTTACATTTTTTCAAGGTATAAGTTATAGACATATTCTGCTCTGGAAGAACGGTTTTTCTGAAATGGAAACAACTCCTCCTCACGATATTACAGGAAAAAACATAGCATCGTATATCCCGAAAGGGAAAGGTGCAGAGAAAGTCGTTTCTTTAATGAAGAAATCCTGGAATATATTGGAAAAGCATCCTGTTAATGTAAAAAGAGAAAATAAAGGCAAGGTCCCGGTAAACAGCATATGGCTCTGGGGACAGGGGAAGAAGTCCAGATTTCCACTGTTTTTCGATAAATATGGTTTAAGGGGAGCAACTGTTGCAGCAGTAGACCTTATAAAGGGGATAAGCGGACTTATAGGTTTTGATACCCCCCATGTGGAGGGGGCTACAGGTTATTATGATACTGATTATAGTGCAAAAGCAGCAAAGGCTATCGAACTTATCAGGGATTACGATATAGTATATGTTCACATAGAAGCTCCTGACGAGGCATCTCATAATGGAAATATTACAGAAAAAATAAAAGCAATTGAATATATCGACAGGGAAGTTTTGGGCAGGATATATGAAAATGTTGATGAAAATGTAAAAATTCTTGTTGTCACAGATCATGCAACGCCGATTGTTATGAAGACACATTATGCATGTCCTGTACCCTTTGTTATATTTGAGAAAGGTAATAAAGTGAACGGATGTGAAACAGGGTATGATGAAAGATCAGGCGATTTTGTTCTGGATGGTGAAACATTAATTAAGCTTTTCACAAAAGGAAAACAAACATGAGGCAAAAATTCATTTTTGTAACAGGCGGTGTAGTATCTTCTCTTGGCAAGGGTCTTGCTTCTGCATCCATAGGAGCACTGCTCGAATCAAGAGGTCTTGCTGTAATGCTTATGAAATTAGATCCTTACATTAATGTTGATCCCGGGACAATGAGTCCCTTTCAACATGGAGAAGTTTTTGTTACTGATGATGGTACAGAAACTGATCTGGATCTTGGCCATTATGAGAGATTCACAAATGCTACAGGCTCAAAAAAATGCAACTTTACTACAGGCCAGGTTTATGATGCTGTCATATCAAGAGAGAGGAGGGGTGAATATCTTGGTGGAACTGTTCAGGTCATACCTCATATAACCAATGAAATAAAACAGAGGATTCTCGATGTTGATGATGTTACGGATGTGGTGATAGTGGAAATTGGCGGTACAGTGGGAGATATTGAAAGCCAGCCTTTTCTCGAAGCCATACGACAGCTCCGTAATGAATTGGGTAAAGAAAATTCGTTGTTCATACACCTTACGCTGGTCCCTCTAATTAAGACAGCCGATGAAATGAAGACAAAGCCTACCCAGCACAGTGTCAAGGAACTCAGGGGAATTGGTATTCAACCTGATATTTTATTATGTAGAACAGAGGGTGATCTCTCCCAGGAAATGAAGGATAAGATTGCTCTTTTTTGTAATGTTGAAAAAGATGCTGTAATAATGGCCAAAGATGTAGGTGTCATATATGAAGTTCCGCTTATTTATCACAAAGAGGGACTTGATGAAAAAATAACCAGCCTTTTAAATATCTGGTCAAAAAAACCCGATCTTTCAGATTGGGAACGCATAGTTGATACGATAAGAAATCCCAAGAATCAGGTGGAAATTGCACTGGTTGGTAAATATGTTAAGCTGAAAGATTCTTATAAGAGCTTGAACGAAGCTCTTATCCACGGAGGAATAGCTAATAATTGCAGGGTCAAAATCAGATATATAGACTCGGAAGAAATCGAAACAGGCCAGGTTCCCATACCTGAAGACGTTGATGGCATACTGGTGCCTGGAGGTTTCGGGGATAGAGGCATTGAAGGAAAGATCGCTGTTATAAAACATGCCCGTGAATATAAAATTCCTTTTTTCGGAATATGCCTTGGAATGCAGCTTGCTGTTGTTGAAATATGCAGACATCTTGCCGGATTTGAAGATGCCCACAGCACTGAATTCAATGAAAGAACGAGTTGTCCTTCCATATATCTTATTGAAGAATGGACAGACCGGGAAAATAAAATACAAAAAAGAAACAAGGACTCGAACAAAGGCGGGACAATGAGACTTGGAGCTTATCCGTGTAAGTTAAAAGAGGAAAGCCTTGCCAGGATGGCATATATGAAGGATTTGATCCACGAGAGACACAGACATAGATATGAATTTAACATGTCGTTCAGAACAAATATCGAGGAATGTGGTTTATACGTTACAGGGATATCCCCTGATGAAACCCTTGTTGAGATTGTTGAATTTAAAGGTCACCCATGGTTTTTAGGGTGTCAATTCCACCCGGAATTTAAATCAAAACCATTTAATCCCCATCCTCTTTTCAGGGATTTTATTAAAGCATCCCTTGAATACAGTCAAAAGAGACTGAAATGCAAAAAAAAATAAATATTGGGAACAACATAACTATAGGGCAAAAACCTTTTGTATTTATAGGAGGCCCCTGTGTTATTGAAGGAAGGGATATTACATTAAGAATTGCCGAGACTCTGTATAAAATAACCGGAAGCTTGAATGTTCCTTTTATATTTAAATCCTCATATGACAAAGCGAACAGAACATCAGTAGGAAATTTCCGGGGAATAGGTATGAAAAAGGGACTTGATATTCTTAATGAAGTTAAGAATATCTTTCGTGTACCTCTGTTGACTGATGTGCATAGCACTGAAGAAGCTGTTATTGCTGCAGAAGTTGTTGATATTATTCAGGTTCCTGCTCTTTTATCGAGACAAACAGATTTACTTGTTGCATGTGGAAGGACAGGCAAACCTGTAAATATAAAAAAAGGTCAGTTCCTTTCACCTTATGACATGCAATATGCAATAGCCAAAGTCGAATCTACCGGAAATGAGCAGATATTGATCACTGAAAGAGGTACGAGTTTTGGTTACAACACTCTGGTAAATGATTTCAGGTCAATACCCATTATGAAAGATTTTGGATATCCTGTGATATTTGATGCAACCCATAGTGTTCAGAAACCCGGAGCAGCATCAGGCGCTTCAGGTGGAGAAAGAGAATTTATTTTTCCTTTATCAAGAGCAGCTGTTGCTGTAGGAGTTGATGGCGTTTTTATGGAAGCGCATATTGATCCTTCGCAGGCTTTGTGTGATGGCGAAAACTCTGTCGCCCTTGATGATCTGCCTTTTATACTGAAGACTTTGAAAAGAATAGAGGAAGCTCTATGATAAAGGGGTCTGATTTTGTCAATTCAGAGTTTCAGGGAAAGGGGAAATTTAAGCTTGAAACTGAAAATACAACAACAGGAAATTCAATAATAGAAATTGGCAGAGAGGTATTGAGAAAAGAAGCAAAGGCGATTCTCCAGGTAGTGGAAGGACTTGATAATGCTTTTGAAAGGGCTGTTGATGTTGTGTTCAAGTGTTCCGGAAGAGTTGTCCTTATGGGTATAGGTAAATCAGGACTTGTTTGCAAAAAAATTGCCTCTACATTATCAAGCGTAGGAACACCCGCCATGTTTTTGCACCCGGCAGACTCGCTTCATGGAGATCTGGGCATGCTGCAAAAAGGAGATGCATTGATTATAGTCAGCAACAGCGGGGAGACAGAGGAAATTATAAGTATACTTCCCTGGATCAAGAGGATGGATATATCCGTGGTCGTCATTACCGGAAATACAGAGTCGTCAATAGCTCAATACGGTGATGTTGTTCTGAATGTTAATGTTGATGAAGCATGTCCCTTTAACATAGTACCTACGTCAAGTACCACCGCAACACTTGCAATGGGAGATGCTATTGCAGTTGCACTTATGAAAGTGCGTGGTTTCAAAATTGAAGATTTTGCCTTACTCCATCCCGGAGGAGCCTTGGGAAGAAAGCTGTTGCTCAAGGTTGAAGATCTTATGCATATCGGTGATGCTATACCGAAAGTTTATCAGAATACTTTTATGAAACATGCAATCCTTGAAATTACTTCAAAAAGACTTGGAGTTGTTGGCATTTATAATGAAAAAGAAGAACTTACCGGTATTATAACTGATGGTGATTTGAGAAGGGCAATTGAAAAATATGAAAATATACTGGAAAAAAAGGCTTTTGATGTGATGACAGGTAAGCCCAAAACAATACTGAAAGATTCTCTTGCAGTATATGCATTGAAAAAAATGGAAGAATTTTCCATAACATCACTTTTTGTTCTGGAAAAAGAAGGTGAAACAAGTCCTGTAGGAATAATCCATATTCACGATCTTCTTAAGGCAAAAATAGTATGATCACAAAACCAAAAAGTGCAGAACAAGGCAAAACAACCTCGGCAATATCTTACATTAAGCCCTTAGATCTCGAGATTTCAAGGTAACTATGGTGATAGATGAAAGACAGAAAGATCATTGTTTTTATAGCTTCAGGATTTATAATTGTAACCCTCCTTTTAGCCCTTTATTTTTTTGTTAAAAAACCTGCAAGAATATCCATCCCCGTATTTGATGAAGAAAAAAAAGTGATTGTTTTCAAGGATGTTACCTACTCTGGAGAAAAAAAGGGGATTATAGACTGGGAAATAATTGCAAAAGTTGCGCGCAAATATATTGATAAGCCGGTTATAGAAATGGACGACCTTGAAGGCAAATATATGCCAAAGGAAGGTGTTATTGTTTCGTTCAAGGGTACAAAGGGTACAATGAACACAGAAGAAGAGAAGGGTACAATAGAAAACGTTGATTTTATCTATAAGAACATTTACAGGCTCAAGAGCAGATATATGAATTTTGATTTCAGGCAGGGTATTACATATACAGATGCGCCTGTTGATATTGAAGGTGAGAAGCTTACCCTGAACGGTGTTGGCTTGACCGCCAACACAGAAGAAGAAAGGGTGAGAATTGAAAAAGATGTTACCGGATACATAGAAACCGATAAGGGAAAATACAGATTTCAGTCAAACAATTTTACATACAATATGAAAGACAACGCCTATGTGCTTGAAGGAAAAGTTATTATGAAGGGCCAGGATATAAGCATGTTCTGTGACAAGCTGTATCTTCTAAGCAAGGAAAATGACCTGGAAAGAATTGATGCACGAGGACGGGTACAGCTAATTTCCGGAGGGACTGTTGCGAAAAGTGAGAAAGCAGTATATCATTTTAAAGACGACAAAGTTGTTTTAACAGAAAGACCAAAAATATTAAAAGACAATGTAGAAATGGATGGAGAATCAATTATATATGATCTTTCCAGCGGAATATTTTTTATAAATATGCCGAAGATGAGAATGGAGAAATAATGCCTGAAAGACTGAAACTTTTTGCTGAAACTCTTACTAAGTCCTATAATTCTCGCAAGGTAGTTGATGAGATTTCAATATATATGAAAACAGGCGAGATAGTCGGTTTATTTGGTCCGAACGGGGCAGGCAAAACAACCACATTTTATATGATTATAGGGTTTATAAAACCGGACAGTGGTAGAATACTTCTTAATGACGAAGATATTACAACATTACCCATGTTCATGAGAGCGAGAAAGGGCATTACTTATTTGCCTCAGGAACCGTCTGTTTTTAAAAAAATGAGCGTGGAAGACAATCTTTTATCAATTCTTGAATTCAGTGATCTTACTGGAACTGCGATGAAACATAAGGTAGCAGAAATGCTTGAAGCTTTTAAGCTCGAGCATCTGTCCCGTAACAATGCCGACTCTCTTTCAGGAGGTGAAAGGAGGAGGCTGGAGATTGCCAGAGCTCTCATGATTTCACCCAAATTCATGTTGCTTGACGAGCCTTTTTCCGGTATAGATCCTATTTCTATTGCTGATTTGAAAAAGATTATAAATGGACTAAGGATGAAGGATATAGGAATACTTTTATCGGACCATAATGTAAGGGACTCTCTCCCCGTATGCGATAGAGCCTATGTTGTTAATAATGGCAGAGTTCTCCTTGAAGGCTCGCCGGAGAGTGTGGCCGCAGACAGGATGGTTAGAGAGGTTTATCTGGGCGAGGAGTTTAAGATAGATGTTGGAACTTAAACAGACTCAGAAGCTTCTTCCTGTATTAACCCAGCAACTCCAGCAGGCAATAAAACTTTTGCAGATGTCGCAGCTGGAATTGGCTGAGGCAATTGAACAGGAACTTGAGGAAAACCCGGTTTTGGAAGCAAAGGAACAGGAGCCTGCAGAAGCACAGCCCAAGGAAGAGGATAACACAGAGGAGCTTTTTGAAAGATATACATCTTCAGAAGATTTTATCAACAGAGAGGACAAGGAATATCCTGACTATGAAAATATTGTAAAAAAAACATATAACCTGAGAGATTATCTTCGCTGGCAGACCGGATTTTCTTCATTTGATTCAAATGAGCGTATTGCTTCAGAGTGGATTATTGAAAATATTGATGATAATGGATATCTAGTTGATTCCCTCGCTGAGATATCAAAGGCTTCAGGTTATTCACAGGAACTGCTTGAAAATGTTCTTAAAAAGATTCAGAAATTTGATCCACCGGGAGTAGGCGCAAGACATCTTAGAGAATCTGTTTTTTTGCAATATGAGGCACAGGGTGTAAGGGACGCTGTCTTTGAAGATGTAATGAATTTATATTTTGACTTATATCCCAAAGCCTCCATTAGTGAACTTGTAAAGAAAACTGGATATTCCCAGGAAGAAATACATAGTATTATCAGCAGAATAAAAGAATTTGACCCTAAGCCCGGGAGGAATTTTTCTGATGAATTTACATCTTATATTGCCCCTGACGTTTACGTTATAAAAGGCGAAGATGGTTTTGAAGTGTATCTGAGTGATGAAAATATACCTGAACTTAAGTTGAATGGATATTATGTGGATCTTTACAGGACAGGTGATGTGGACAATGAAACGAAGAAATACATAAAGTCAAAAACCAAAGAAGCAGAATGGTTTATCAAAAGCTTAAAGCAACGGCAAAAAACCCTTTATAATGTTTCGAACAGTATTGTAAGATTCCAGGAGCACTTTTTTGAGAAGGGTGTGAGATATTTGAAACCTATGATACTCAAGGATGTTGCCCAGGATATAGGTGTTCATGAATCTACTGTAAGCAGAATAACTACGAACAAATATATGAGTACACAATTCGGAGTTTTTGAATTAAAATTCTTCTTTCCTACAGGCATATATCAGGATGAGGGGGATCAGCTTTCGACAAATGTTATAAAGGATTTAATTTTGGAATATACCGGAAAGGAAGACAAGAAAAGCCCGTTAACTGATGATGAACTGGTGCTGTTGTTAAAGACAAAACATGACATAAAAATTGCAAGAAGAACAGTTGCAAAGTATAGAGAAATACTCAACATCGGCTCGTCGCGACAGAGAAAAGTGCAGGAGTAAATTGGATTGACATGGTGTGCTATATCTGTTAACTTTGATATATAAGGTTGGGTTTTTACCGGTCTTGTTTTCTAAAGTAACAGCTGAAGGCAACAGACAATCATCAGCAAAAATTTGATATATTTCAGATTCTTTGCCGGTAATTGAAGACTGGAAGCTGAATTTTATCATTGGAGGCAAAATGGATATAACTATAAGTTTCAGACATCTCGAGCCGGACGATAATCTGAAAGAATACGCTGAAGAAAAACTTGCAAGATTGCAGAAATTTGTAGAATCGCCTCTTGATGTTCATGCAGTGCTTTCCCTTGAAAGAAAATACAGATGCAGAGTAGATGTAATGTTTACCCTGAACGGGGTTGTTATAAACGCCCATGAGGTTATGGATGACATGCGTGCAGCTCTGGATAAAATAATTGATAAACTCGAAAGAAGATTGACAAGATATAAGGATAAGCTGAAAAAATACAGAGAGAACAAACCAAAACGTGCTGTTTCTGCAACCGACAAAGAAACAGAGTCTAAACTCATAATGACCAAGGCTATCAATGCAAAACCAATGGACCCTGAAGAAGCCATTATGCAGCTTGAAGCTTCTGGAGATAGTTTTATAATATTCAGCAATACTGAAATGGGCAATATCTGTGTGGTATACAAGAGAAAAGATGGTAATTTCGGACTTGTAGAGACAACAGGAAAACCTGCATGAGAATCGAAGATATACTCAGGGAATCCTGCGTTGTGTCCAATATACAAAGTAAGGGTAAGAAGGAAGTGCTCCATGAGTTAGTCAGTACCCTGAAAGCGGCAAATCTTATTGAGAACACTGAAAAAGTAGTTGACATTGTTCTTGAGCGGGAGAAGCTGGGTAGTACCGGAATCGGAGATGGTGTTGCAATTCCTCACGGCAAAATGAAGGGTATAAACAATATTCTCTGTGTTTTTGGGAAATCAAAGAATGGTGTGGATTTTGATGCAGTTGACAGAAAGCCTGTTCATATTTTTTTCCTCCTTCTTGCACCTGAAGATCTGGCAACCCTGCACCTTAAGACATTATCCCGTATTTCAAAACTGTTGAGAGACCCTTCTTTTAAAAAAAGGCTTATGGACTTAAACGATTCCCGGGATATATATGATAATATTATTGAAGAGGACAGAAAGATTTGACCTTCACCTCTGTGTTTAAAGAATATAAAATCAAAAAAATTAGAAATAAAATCTGATGAAAGGCGTAACAGTTCAGGAGCTCAGCGACAACAAATCATATGGGCTGGAGCTGGAAGTTCTGTCTGGATTCAAAGGTCTTTCAAGGAAGATTTACAACAAGAGAATACAAAAGCTAGGCCTTGTTGTAACCGGCCATATGGTTTACCTCCATCCCCACAGAATCCAGATCCTTGGCAGTACTGAAATCTCATATTTGAGGTCCCTTGATAATTCAAATTGTATGAAGATCATTAAAGAACTCTGCAAAAACGATGTGGTTTGCTTCATAGTAACAAGAAATCTTAAAGTTCCGGAATTTTTTCTTATGGAAACAGAAGAAAAAAGCATACCTTTGTTGCGCTCCAGCCTCATGACTTCTGTTTTTATTGAAAGGATTACAAAACTACTTGAAGAAAAACTTGCATCTTCCACAAATGTTCACGGCGTTCTTGTTGATATAATGGGTGTTGGAGTTCTTATTATTGGAAGACCGGGTATTGGAAAAAGCGAAAACGCCCTCGAGCTTGTTATGAGAGGACACAGACTTGTAGTTGATGATGTTGTATATGTAAAAAAACTAAGAGCGATTGATCTTTATGGTGAATCGCCTGAGATGATTGAAAATTTACTGGAAATAAGAGGTATTGGAGTAGTGGATATCGGTCGTCTTTTCGGAGTCTCTTCTGTAAGAAAAAAGATAAAGATAGACCTTGTAGTTGAGCTGGTTGACTGGAATGAAAAGGAAGAATATGACAGAGTTGGTTTCAGGGAGGACAAATACAGGCTTTTAGGCATTGATTTGCCGATGGTAAGAATTCCTATCAGTCCTGGGAGGAACGTTTCTACAATTATAGAGCTTGCATGCAGGAATTACATCCTTAAAAAACAGGGGATTAATACTGCTGCTGAACTTGAGGAAAAGATTTTAAAATCCATGAAGGCAGAAAAAAATATTGAAAATTAAGATTCTAAGCGGTATTTCAGGATCAGGAAAAACAACATTTCTAAGGGCGCTTGAAGACATCGGTTATTTTTGTGTAGATAATTTTCCTTTGATTTTACTGAAGAAATTCTCAACACTGTCGAAAATGATAGGCGATAAAATTCAAAAGTGTGCACTTGTAATTGACATAAGGGAAAAGGAATTTTTTGATATGGGTCATGATTCTCTGGGCCATATCAAAGAAAAATTTGAGACAGAGCTGATATTTCTTGAAAGTTCAGACGAATCTCTTCTTAAGAGATTCAGAGAAACAAGAAGGCTTCACCCATTATACGGCAATACAAATATAAAAGATGCATTAAAAGAAGAAAGGGAGCTCGTAGGCTGGATAAAAAAAATTTCAGATAAAGTAATTGACACATCATATCTTACCCCCCATGAACTAAGGCGTTTTGTACTTAAAACATATAGTGATACTAAATATAAGATGAAGATCAACCTTATGTCTTTCGGCTATTCCTACGGGATACCACTTGAGGCTGATATTGTGCTGGATGTAAGATTTTTATCCAATCCCTTTTTTGTTGATACCTTGAAAGAAAAAACAGGTCTTTCTGAAGAAGTGTCTGAATATATAATGTCCAATGATATTTATAAGAAATATTTTCTTTTGCTTTTGGATTTTTTGTTATATCTTATACCGTTATTTGAAGAAGAGGGTAAAAGTTATTTAACCATATGCTTCGGGTGTACCGGAGGAAAACACCGGTCTGTCTTTATTGCGAGCAAACTCTCTGAGAAACTTTTGTGTATGAATTACGACGTTTCGACAATTCACAGGGATATTGACAAATAAGGGCAAAAGGAAATGGTATGGTAAGGAGGCATGATGATTGGCATTGTGATAGTAGCCCACTTTAACCTTGCAAAAGAAATGGTGGCAGCTGCGGAACTTATAGTAGGCAAACAGAAACAGGTCGGATCAGTTGATATTTTTCCTGATGAAGATGTTGATAAAATAAGAGCAAGGCTTACAGATGCTGTAAGCGCAGTTGATAGCGGCGATGGAATATTGATAATGACTGATATGTTTGGCGGTACACCTTCAAATTTAAGTCTTTCTATGCTAAATGAAGGGAAAATTGAAGTTGTTGCTGGTGTAAATCTGCCCATGGTTATTAAACTTGCCACTTACCGGGAAGAGAAGGAACTGAAAGATCTTGCAGAATTTATTACTAAATATGGTCAAAGCAACATATATCTTGCAACAGATATCTTAAATACAAGAAAAAAGGAATAGGGTAAAGTGGTGGAAAGTACTTTTGTTATCAAGAACAAACTAGGTCTTCATGCTCGCCCTGCAGCAATCTTTGTGAAAAAAGCAGCTGAATTTGACTCCAGCATCTGGATTGAAAGGGATGGAACAGAGGTTAATGGAAAGAGTATTATGGGTCTTCTCATGCTTGCATGTCCGTTTGGATGCAAAATTAAAATTAAAGTTGATGGAACTGATGAGAAAAAAGCCCTCGAAGAGCTTGGAAAATTGATTGAGGATGGTTTTTACGAAATATGAAAGAAGATGTTCTTTACAATAAAAACTTGCGTGGCATAGGAGCATCATCCGGAATTGCCCTTGGCAGAGTGCGCCTTCTTGAAAGAGGGAAGATATCTATTTCCAGACGTTCCATTAAAGCTGACTCAATAGAAAAAGAAATTAACAGGTTTCGTCAGGCAATAAAAAGTGCCATAGAAGAATTGAAGAGCATTAAAGAAACAATACTCGATGATGAAATAAGAAAACATGCCTTTATCATTGATGCCCATATGATGATCCTGCAGGACGTTTTCTTTTCAAATGCTGTGATTGATTCCATTAAAGAAGAAAAAATCAATGCTGAGTGGGCTCTTGACATGGTTGTATCAAAGTTTCTGACAAGCTTTGAGAAAGTTGAAGATTCCTATCTCAGAGAACGTGGTCAGGATATCAAATACATATATGAAAGGCTTTTAAGAATACTTATAAAAGGCAAAGCGTCGGATATTGATAACGCTGGCATAAAAGGCAGAGCAGTAATTATTGTTGCCCACGATCTTTCACCTGCAGATACTATTCAACTGAATCTCAATAATATATCGGGATTTGCCATTGATGTGGGCGGCCGTACATCGCATACCTCCATTATTGCCAGAGCCCTTGAGATCCCGGCAGTTGCCGGTACCGGCAACATTACAAGCCTTGTGAAAAATAATGATATAGTTATTATTGATGGTGATGAAGGTGTTGTAACAATTAATCCTACAAAGGAAGAACAGAAAATATATATTGCGAAACACCTTCATTTAAAAAACCAGAGAAGGGAATTGCTGAGGATTGCAAAGCTACGGCCTGAAACAATGGATGGATTCAGAGTCAAAATCGGCGCAAACATTGAATTTCTCGCAGAAATGGAAGTAATCGAGAAATATGGTGCAAAGGGGATAGGTCTTTACAGAACAGAATATATATATCTTTCAAACGAGACTTTGCCTACTGAAATGGATCATTTTCAAATATACAAAAAACTTGCAGAAAATAAAGCATTGGAATATGTAACGATAAGAACCCTTGATATAGGGGGGGATAAATTGTCGTCAAATATTAATGTTCCGAAAGAAATAAATCCTGCCATGGGATTAAGGGCGATAAGACTTTGCATGAAAGAAACGGAACTTTTTAAATCTCAGATAATGGGTATTTTGCGTGCCAGCGCGTATGGTCCTTTAAGAATATTGGTTCCAATGATCTCCGGTGTTGACGAAATCAGAAAAACTAAAGAGATTATCAAAGAATGTATGGAAGAGTTGATTTATAAAAAAACGCCATTTAATGAAAATATAAAAATTGGCATTATGATGGAAGTTCCCTCTGCATGCATGATAAGTGATATACTTGCTTCTGAGGCAGATTTTTTCAGTATTGGTACGAATGACCTTATTCAATATTCACTTGCCATAGACAGGGGTAACGAATATGTGTCTTATCTTTACGAACCCCTTCATCCTGCTGTACTTAGAATAATAAAGCAGACCGTAGATAGTGCCCATGCTCACAAAATAGAGGTTGCCCTGTGTGGGGAGATTGCCGGAGAACCTCTTTACACGCCTATCATGCTCGGGTTGGAGCTTGATGAGCTTAGCATGAATTCATATTCTATTCCAAAAATCAAAAAAATTATCCGTAAACTCGAGCACAGTTATTGTAAAGATTTACTGGATACAATTTTAAATATGGGCTCTGCCAAGGAAGGCGAACTACTGCTTCGGAAAGAGATGGCGAGGTTTTTTCCGGAAGATTTTAATATAAAGATACAAAAACCACTTATTTTATGATAAAATCCTGATTTATCAGGATTATTTTAATAAATTTGGAGGAATATAGAATATGGGAATGAGCAGGTATCTTTTTACATCAGAATCTGTAGCAGAGGGACATCCTGACAAGGTGGCTGATCAAATATCTGATGCAGTTCTCGATGCATTAATAGAGCAGGATATAAAATCAAGAGTGGCTTGCGAAACACTGGTCACAACAGGGCTTGTCCTTGTTGGTGGAGAAATAACAACAAAAGGATATGCAAATGTACCCGATATTGTGAGACAGACTGTCAAGGATATTGGTTATAACAATTCGTCAATGGGGTTTGATTGGGAAACCTGTGCTGTCATTACAGCAATAGATGAACAGTCGCCTGATATTGCAATGGGCGTTGATGAATCAGAGGATCACGAGCAGGGAGCCGGAGACCAGGGATCAATGTTCGGGTATGCCTGCAATGAAACACCGGAATTTATGCCCACACCCATAATGTATGCTCATAAACTGGTAAGCAAGCTTGCAGAGGTGAGAAAAAACAATAAACTCGGTTTTCTCAGGCCTGATGGAAAAAGCCAGGTAACTATTGAATATATTGATGGAAAACCT
This sequence comes from uncultured Syntrophorhabdaceae bacterium, assembly GCA_964429485.1. GTDB lineage: Bacteria > Desulfobacterota > Syntrophorhabdia > Syntrophorhabdales > Syntrophorhabdaceae > JAPLKB01. The sequence goes on along the minus strand of CAYSBW010000011.1, from coordinate 9,557 downwards.
GTAAGAGCCGATGCTGTGGTAATTGCAGCCCAGCACAATCCGGATGTATCCGCATCTGCTATAAGAGAAGGCATTATTGAGGAAGTGATAAACAAAATTATGCCGCCCGAATTGATGGATAATAAAACAAAGATCTACATAAACTCCACGGGAAGGTTCGTTGTAGGAGGCCCAAAGGGTGATTGTGGTATGACAGGAAGGAAAATTATTGTTGATACCTATGGAGGGTTCAGCAGCCATGGTGGCGGTGCTTTTTCAGGAAAAGACCCTTCAAAGGTAGATAGAAGCGCCTCATATATGGCACGTTATATTGCAAAGAATCTTGTCGCCGCAGGACTTGCTGACAAGCTTGAAGTTCAGCTTGCCTACACTATAGGCGTTGCGGAGCCTGTTTCTGTTATGATAGATTCTCAGGGGACAGCAAAGATACCCCCTGACAGAATTGCTCAGATAGTAAATGAATTATTTGATATGAGACCCAGGAAAATTATCGAAAAACTTGACCTGCTCAGACCGATTTATAATAAAACAGCATGTTGTGGACATTTTGGAAGAAGCGAGGAAGAGTTTACCTGGGAACGGCTTGATATGGTTGAAGCCATCAGAAAGAAATCGGGTATATAAGAAATAGTCTGCCCCCGAAGGTTCAATTTTTGTTCAAACAGTGCAATTCAATCTTGATATATTAGATTGTCCTGCCTGCAAAGCAAAATATTGGCTGTAACCTTAATACCCGGTTTAACTGTATAATTTACCGGAAACCTTGAATAATCCAGGAGGAAATATGGAATATGATGTTAAAGATATAAGCCTTGCAGATCAGGGCTATGACAAGATCCAGTGGGCAGAAAGAAGAATGCCTGTATTGAGAAAGATACGCACAAGGTTTGCAGAAGAAAAACCCTTAAAAGGTGTAAGGATATCCTGTTGCCTTCACATTACTACAGAAACAGCAAACCTTGCAATGACACTTAAGGAAGGCGGCGCTGAAGTTGCGCTCTGCGCTTCAAACCCTTTAAGTACACAGGATGATGTTGCTGCTGCCATTGCAAAGCATATGGGAATTTCCACTTATGCAATAAAAGGTGAAAATGAAGACCAATATTATACGCATATTATGAAAGCACTTTCTTTTATGCCGAATATAACAATGGACGATGGCGCTGATCTTGTGGGTGCGCTTCACATGATTGCATTGAACAGATATGATGCGCTTCACGGTTCTGTAAAAAACTGGATTTTGAAACTCGATGAAAAAAGGAAAAATGAGTTGATTGATAATCTGATCGGCGGAACTGAAGAAACAACCACGGGTGTTATAAGGCTGAAAAGTATGGAAAAAGAGGATGTATTATGTTTTCCAATTGTAGCGGTAAATGATGCATATACAAAGCATATGTTTGATAACAGGTACGGTACCGGTCAGAGCACCATTGATGGAATTATAAGAGCTACCAATATTCTTTTTGCTGGTGCAACTTTTGTCCAGGCAGGTTACGGGTGGTGTGGAAAAGGCGTTGCTGGAAGGGCAAAAGGCCTTGGTGCACATGTTATTGTTACGGAAGTTGACCCTCTTCGTGCGCTGGAAGCACACATGGATGGTTTTGAGGTTATGGATATGGCCCACGCTGCTCCACAAGGCGACATTTTTGTTACTACCACCGGAGATATACATGTTCTGAGAAAAGAACATTTCGAAAAAATGAAAGACGGGGCTATAATTGCAAATTCCGGACATTTTAATGTTGAAATTGATATAGGCGCCCTCGAGTCAATGAAGACGAAAAAAAGAAGAATACGTGAATTTATAGAAGAATATACTATGCCAGGTGATAAAAAACTCTTTCTTTTAGGTGAAGGACGGCTGGTTAATCTTGCCTGTGCAGAAGGACACCCTTCGGATGTTATGGATATGAGTTTTGCAAATCAGGCACTGTGCTCTGAATATATGTGGAAGAATGGCAAAAAACTTGAAAAGAAGGTTTATAGTGTGCCCAAGGAAATAGATGAAAATGTCTCATTTTTAAAACTTGCTTCAGCAGGTATAACCATTGATGAATTAACAGAAGAGCAGAAACTGTACCTTGCTTCCTGGGAGATGGGTACATGATAAAGCTTCTTGTTATAGGGACTGTTGCCTATGATTCCATTGAGACGCCCTTCGGTAAAGTAGATAATGTTCTTGGAGGATCAGCCCTCCATTTTACCAATGCAGCCAGTTTTTTCACTGATGTTGGTATTGTAGCAACAGTGGGTAAAGATTTTGCTTTACAGGATATAGATTTTTTAAAGTCCAGGAATGTTGATTTGAGCGGATTACGGATTGATGAAGGTAATACTTTCAGATGGGAAGGAAAATACGGCTATGATCTCAACCAGGCTGTTACGCTGAAAACAGAACTCAATGTTATTGAAAGTTTTAAACCTGTTTTACCCGAAGATTTTGGGGATGCTGATTTTATTTTTCTTGCAAACATCGATCCTGTATTGCAATCCTCTGTTATTGATCAAATCAGGAAACCCTCTGCAGTTGTCGTCCTTGATACGATGAACTTCTGGATAGAAAATAAACTTAAAGAACTTATTGATGTTATAAAAAGAGTCGATATGCTTGTCATTAATGAGGCAGAACTGAGAGAAATTTCAAAGGAGTATAATCTTGTAAAAGGCGCACGTAAGATAATGGCATACGGCCCGTCCTGTATTGTTATAAAAAGGGGTGAGTATGGTGTGCTAATGATGAATAGAGAAGAGGTGTTTCTGGCCCCTGCATTCCCCCTGGAAGAAGTTTTTGACCCTACAGGAGCAGGAGATACATTTGCTGGTGGGTTTATGGGATATATTGCTAATATTGGTAATACTCTTCCTGAAACCTTGAAACAGGCTATTATCATGGGGACTGTAATGGCATCATTCAACGTGGAGGATTTCAGTATCAACAGGCTCAAATCTCTTGATTACAAAGAAATCAGCAAGCGTTACAGCGCCTTTAAGCAATGTCTCCAGTTTGGTGATATAACCCTGGATTAAGGTATTTCTATAAATATTAATTCCTGTTAAAATATATTGACATTATCCTGAAATACTGTTTCAATAGTGGCACATACCGCTTGGATCCAGACCTTGGACCGGGACGGAAGGAGATGGAATAATTCAAAGCCTTCTGAATTGCGTTCAGAGGGCTTTTTTGTTAAGGAGGCTGAATGGACAAGATGACTGTCCCCATAGTAAGAGGTAAGAAGGGCAAGGAAAAGATTGCCATGCTTACTGCCTACGATTATGCTTTTGCAAGCATAATAGATAATGCAGGAATTGATATAATTCTTGTGGGTGATTCTGTTGGTTCTGTCATGCTCGGTTATTCCAATACAATACCTGTAACAGTTGAAGAAATGATACATCACACAAAACCTGTTGCTAAAGCTGCAAAAAATGCTCTTGTTGTTGTTGATATGCCTTTTATGTCTTATCAGGTAAGCCTGGAGCAGGCAAGGCACAATGCCGGAAAAATGATAAAAGAAAGCGGGGCTGAGGCGGTAAAACTCGAGGGTGGTACAAAAATGAAAGGAGTGATCGGGGCCATAGTAGATATAGACATTCCTGTTATGGGGCATATCGGGCTTACTCCACAATCTGTTTACAGGATGGGTGGCTACAAGGTACAAAAAGAAGAGGAGCGATTGATTGCAGATGCATTGGCTGTGGAAGATGCCGGCGCGTTTTCAATCGTACTGGAATGTGTGCCGAGAGATGTATCAAAAAAAATAACAGACAGGCTGTCCATTCCGACAATAGGTATAGGGGCAGGTCCTGATTGTGATGGCCAGGTTCTTGTAATACACGATCTTCTTGGTATACTCGGTGATTTCCGGCCTAAATTTGTTAAAAAATATATGAATTTGCATGAAGAGATAGAAAAAGGGGTAAAGAGTTATATTGAAGAAGTAAAAGGAAATATATTTCCTGACGATTCGTATTCTTTTCATTGATGTTAACGATTAGTGATTGTGATGTTCAAATTAGCTGTTATGAATTTTTAATCATTATAATATAAGGGACTTACATGAGAATTATAAAGACAGTAAAGGAGATGCAGGAAGTTGCCGATGAGCTTCGGAAGGACAAAAAAATCGGTTTTGTGCCAACAATGGGATATCTCCATGAAGGGCACCTTGCTCTTGTAAAAAAGGCAAGAGAGATAAGTGATGTTGTGATAGCCAGTATATTTGTCAATCCTACTCAGTTTGGACCATCTGAAGATCTTGCCAGATATCCGAGAGATTTTGAACGGGACAGGAAACTTCTTGAACAGGAAAAGACAGACATTATATTTTCTCCTGATGTAAATGAAATGTACCCTCTTGAATATTCTACATATGTACAGGTCAGGGGTTTAGAGGACTATCTCTGCGGGCGGACAAGAACGGGCCATTTTATTGGGGTGGCCACTGTTGTTGCAAAGCTGTTCAATATTGTAAAACCCCACTTTTCTGTATTCGGCCAGAAAGATTATCAGCAGCTGAAAATTATTGAAAGGATGGTAAGAGACCTTAATATGGATCTTGAAATTGTTCCTTATCCTACCGTAAGAGAGCCTGATGGCCTTGCAATGAGTTCGAGAAACACCTATTTGAGTCCTGATGAACGGGAAAAGGCGCTCCTCATATATGCAGCGATGAAAAGAGTCGAATCTCTTTTTAAATGCGGAGAGAGAGACGTGTCTGTTCTCGTAAAAGTGGTAAAACAGATTTTAAGTTCAAAAGAAGGTATTGAAATAGAATATATAACTTTATCAGATGCTGAAACGCTTGTTGAAATCGAAAAAATAGAAAAAAAGGCAGTTCTTGCAATTGCCTGCCGTATCGGCAGGACAAGGCTTATAGATAATACTATTTTGACGGAGGCTTAAACAATGCTTAAGACTATGATGAAATCAAAAATCCATAGAGCTAAGGTCACGGAGAGCAATCTTGATTATGAAGGAAGTGTTACAATAGACGAAACTCTTATGGAAGCTGCCGATATTATACCATATGAACAGGTGCAGATATATAATGTCACGAATGGTGAACGCTTTACTACATACGCCATAAAGGGGGAAAAGAATTCAGGTGTAATCTGTATAAACGGTGCAGCTGCCCATAAAGCAAAAAAAGGCGATATTATCATTATAGCAACATATGCTGCTTACGATGAAAATGAACTTGCAGCCTTTAAACCAAAAAAAATCTATGCAGATGATTTTAATAGAATAAAAGACCAGTTACGCTTGGTTAATTAAGGGGCAGCCCTTAAAAAATCTGCTTTTTATATAATAACGGATTATTGATAATCTCCTAATAATCCTCAAGATTAAATGGTCTTATTTTGTTGATATTCATGATAAACTTTTATAATGATAGTTTATCATGAATATGTTTTATTTTCTACAAACATATGGAACAAGATAGAAAGCTACAATCCTGTTGCTGATACCGGAAAAACTTTCCATTAACCCTCTATTTTTTTACCTATGGCTTTACCTATAGAAAAAGCCCTTCCAAGATATCTGCCTATGCTGAAATATTTGCGGATTTCAGGTGCATAGACCATGGGCCTTACTTTTTCAATATCAATTGTCCTGTTTTTCCCTAGGACGGATTCTTCGGCTTTGATATCGAGGATTTCCCCGATGAACTGAATATGGAGTCCTAATTCGTTTATATGGATCAGTTTGCATTCAAGGATAAAGGGAAATTCTTCAATATATGGAGCATCGACAAGACCACCTTTTACCGGAGTAAGACCTGTTGCTGTTAATTTGTCGATCTTTTTGCCTGTTACAATACCGAAGTAATCCGCTTCCTTCACATAATCTTCTGAAGGAATATTAATGGTAAATGCCTTGCGTTCAAGAATATTACTATAAGATTGTGTGGCCTTTCTCACGGAAATTGCAATACATGGCGGTTTGGAGCAGCATACATTCCCCCAGGCAACGGTCATAACATTGGCTTTTCCTTCTCTATCATAGGTGCCGACAATAAAAACAGGTGCCGGGTAAACAACAGTTTTTGCACCAAGAGATTGCTTCATTTATATCCTCCCGGTTCTATAGACTTTCATTGTTAATATCTTTTTCAGCTTCATCGATAAGTTCCCTTAAATAAACACAAAGATACTGTTTATCATAGGGAAGTTTGTCAGGATCGTATATAGTCAGATTTTTAAGTATTTTTTTAGAGACTATATGATTGTCTTTTTTCATGACTATCAGATATTATGACATAAATTATAAAAAAATTAAACACTTTGCCTGTTAACGGTTTTGCCTTGGCTGGAATCTTTGTTTAATGTTTATTGATGTAAAATTGTTCAAAAAGCAGTTGTGGGAATGCTGTGAAAAAACGTTGTTATTTAAATTCTACAATGGCATATTTATAGGAATATAATAAATTGAGTTAAAACAAAGGAGGATTTGTGAAAAAAAGAATGTTTTCATTGTCAATTATGTTTCTTATAGTTACGGCATGTTTTTCTTATGCAGGTCCCTTTGATGATATTCTTAAGGGTATTAAATTACCTGCAACAGCAAAAATTGGAAAAAGCAGTATTGATGACAGCACTATTGTATCAGGCCTGAAAGAAGCTCTGTCCATTGGAACTGGCAATGCGGTTCTGTCAACTTCAAAAGTTGACGGATATTTAAAAAACCAGATGATCCGGATATTGCTCCCGGACAAAATACAGGATGCCGCAAATATTCTGGGGAAACTCGGTTATCAGAAACAGGTGGATGATTTTATTTTAAGCATGAATCGTGCTGCAGAAAAAGCTGCTCCTAAGGCAAGGAAAATTTTTGTTGATGCTATTACGGCAATGACCATACAGGATGCGAGAAATATTTTAAGTAATGGAGATACTGCTGCAACAGAGTACTTTAAATCAAAAACCTTCAACAAATTATACGATGCATTCAAACCAGTTGTTTCAAAAAGTATGAATGAAACAGGTGTAACTAAATCATACAAGGAGATGACAGGAAAATATTCTGCAGTAGTCCCTTTTGGAAAAATGGACTCACTTGATCTTGACAGGTATGTAACTGATAAAGCTCTTGACGGACTTTTTTTTATGGTTGGCCAGGAAGAAAAGAAGATTAGAACCGATCCTGCTGCACAGGTTACCGATCTGCTTAAAAAAGTATTCGGAAAATAAAAGAACGATGTAAGAGGCCTATAAAGCTTTCCCTATGACAAAAATTAATTCTTTCAAGTTTGTTCATGCAGCAGATTTGCACCTTGACAGCCCCTTTAAAGGGATAACAACCGACAATGAAGCAATAGGCAAAATCCTCCATTCGGCAACATTCGATGCCTTTGATGCTCTGATAAACCTCTGTATTAAAGAGCAGGTTAACTTCCTCCTGATTGCAGGAGATGTTTATGATGGTTTTGACCGCAGCCTGAGAGCTCAACTGAAATTCCGTGACGGTCTTGCAAGACTGGCTGGACATAATATCTACACCTTTGTAGTCCAGGGTAATCATGATCCGGCAAACAGCCAGTCTGCGGCCATTGAATGGCCTGACAAGGTACATATCTTCGATAGCAGCAAAGCAGAATCAAAGATATTTAACGGAGAAAATAACGATGAACCAACAGCTCTTATATCAGGCATCAGCCATGGAAAAAGTAATGAAATACAGAACCTGACAAAGAAGTTTTCCAGAAAAGATGCCGGTATTTTTCACATTGGACTTCTCCATTGCAATACAGGCTCGAACACCGGTCATGATCCCTATGCACCCTGCGAACTTTCTGAATTGATAGAGCTTGGCATGGAATACTGGGCGCTTGGACATGTGCACGAAAGAAAAATTCTCAGTACCGACCCTTATGTTGTTTATTCAGGGAATACGCAGGGACGGAACATCCGTGAACAGGGTGAGCGAGGTTGTTATCTTGTTTCTGTAAGAAATATGTTTGTGGAGGATATCCGATTTTGTGCCCTTGACGCGGTGAGGTGGCTTCGGGTTGATGTAAATATAGAAAATATGGAGACAATTGATGAGCTTGAAAAAGCTTTGTATGATAACATTATCAAAATTTGTGTGGACTCTGATAATGTCAGGGCTTTTGTCTTAAGGGTAAATATTAATGGAAGCGGTCCATTATACAAGGAGCTTCAAAAGGAAAATACTGTCCAGGATCTTCTTGAACATATGCGAGAATTTTTTATTTCTGATAATCCGTATATATGGGTGCAGGGAATGAACGTAAATTGCCGGCCTGAAATTGATATGGAAATCCTGAAAAAAAGAGGTGATTTTCTAAGTCAGGTGTTGAAGATCGCAGAAAATATCAATGTTCAGGAAACGGATGCAGCGACACTAATAAAGCCTGTTCTCTCGGATCTCTTTGAGAATCGTCGCATAAAAGAAGCCCTGGCAGAACTGTCACAGGACGAAATGGACGTAATTGTTCAAAGAGCAGCCCTTCTCTGTGTTGATATACTTGAAGGAAAAGAATGAGAATTATCAATTTCACAATAGAAGGATATGGTATTTTTCATAATGTTACAGTTGGAAAGCTGATACCGGGGCTTACAATTTTTGTTGGAGACAATGAAACAGGCAAATCAACTTGCCTTTCATTTATAAGAGATATGTTCTTTGGATTCCGTGACAAGAGGACAAAGGAAAACAGTTTTCCATCCCTTGCAGGAGGTTACCAGGGAGGAAGAATTACTGTTGACGGAAATTATTTTGGAGAAGCTGTTATTGAACGAAGATCTGGCAAAAGAGGAGGATTAGTAACGGTTGTATATTCTGATGGCCATAAGGGTACTGAAGAAGAACTCCATAAGATATTAGGCAATACAACGCGTGAACTTTTCAGGAATGTTTATGCGTTCAGCTTGAACGAACTTCAATCAATGGATACTCTGGACAATGAATCAATAAAAAATGTTCTTTACAGCGCAGGAACCGGTACGGCAATGCTATCTCTGCCGACTGCAATTGCATCAATTGAAACTGAATTGGGTAATTTGTTTAAACCAGGCGGCAGAAACCCTCAGATAAACCGGAAACTTACTGATCTTGAAATAATAAGGGCGGAACTCCGCAATGCCCGTACAGGTATTGAGCAGTACAATGCTGCCTGCAGCGCTCTTGAAAAAAATTTACATGAAATTGAGGAGTTACAAAAAGAATATAAATTTGTCAGCAAAAAGAAGAATGAAATAGAAACATATCTGAAATTATGGAATAACTGGATTTCGCTTGAAGATTGTCAAAAAGAACTTTCTGAACTTCCTTTAAAAGTGGAGAATTTTCCAGAGAATGGAATTGAAAGATTGGAGCGTAACCTTGAAAAGCTGACCAGAGAAAAAGATCTTCTTGTTGAATTTATTTCAGACAACGAAAATCTGCTCAAAGAAATCAATGCCATATGTGTTAATCAAAAAATACTTGCAGAAGTAGCAGGGATAAAAACTCTTCTTGATAGAAAAGAAGGTTTTTTATCTGTTGTAAGTAACTTGCCTGCCATGAATGATAAACTCAATTTCATGCA
>CAYSBW010000010.1:0-48939 GCA_964429485.1 uncultured Syntrophorhabdaceae bacterium | reverse complement strand
AAACGATTATTCTGAAAAACTTCAAGAAAGTTGCAGATATTGATCAATAAATTTTTAATGGAATAAACACATTTTTTATTAAATAGGATATTAATTTAGCCTCCATATCTGCAGGTTAAGTACACTTGCAAAACCAACCCAGAACAAATAGGGCAACATAAGCAAACCTGCCGGCTTTGAAACTCGGCGGAACGTTAAAATATTCATCAGAATCGCCAGTAATAAGGCAACGACATCGATAAACGCCAAGTCCGGTCGGTGCAGACCAAAAAAAAGATACGACCATAGGGCATTCAGGAATAATTGGAACAAGAAGAGCCCCAGGGTACCACTTGCCCCCATGAAGCCCGACCGCCGCCAGACCAGCCATGCTGCAAGCCCCATTAGCACGTACAATACCGACCACACTGGAGCAAACACGAAACTCGGAGGATTCCAGCTCGGTTTGACTAAGGAGGCATACCACTCGCCTGGTAAAAATCTTGAACCAATCCAACCTGCTGTCAGCGAAATTCCAATCCAAAATATCAGTCCTATTAATGGCTTCCTCATCTTTAAATACCCCTGCATTTTAATAATCTTTTTTGAAATATACGATCCTCTTCGGATCCCTGTTTCATTAGGTGTATTAGTCTGCTTAAGGATATGTCCATTCTTTTTTTATAGTATGGTATCAGACCATCCCGCTTAAACACTCTTATTCCGCACTTTTATCTAACCTGCCAGAACCTTCCTGAAAGAGTTCTGATAATCTTTGCCTTTCCGTTTTTGTCTATCGCTACCCTCTCATTTATGTTTGAAGTCTCCTCATGTTTTACGTTTATGTCAAATATCCTTCCTGTAATCTTCAGATTATAACTCACATTGAAACTTTTCTCGCCTGTCTTTGTAATGTTAAGATTTGTAATGCTGTAGCTGATCTGATTGAATACTGTGAAGCTATTCCTCATATGCCTGCCAAGCTCTGCTATTGTTGTACCATCATCCGATTCCCATTGATCGCTGATCAAACTCATAACAAGTGATTCGTTTCTTGATTCATAAGCATTTTTGAAAGCACTGTACAGGTTTCTCACAGCAGAAAGATTCGTCTCTGCTGTTTTTTGCTCCTCCAGTTTTTTCCTGATTGCTTCCTCTGCCCTCTTTTTTTCTTCAGCTTCACGTTTTTTCCTCTCCTCTTCCATTCTACGTTGCATCTCTTCCTGCTGTTTTTTGTACTTTGCAAGTTCAGATCTATAACTTAGAATCAAATTATCAAGCTGCTCCGCCACCCCGTTGTTCGGAGGTACAAGTGAAGTCTTCAGTGCATTTGCTTTCATGTATGCATAATCTTTGAGCCAATTCGAGGCATCTGCGAAACGCCCGTGGCTCTCGGCTACAAGGCTCCTGGAAGGCTGTGGCATTTTGTTCCATACTTCCCATACAGCCAGTATTTCTTTGCTAATCTCCTCATTCGAGTTTCCTATCTTATCCCTTATTGGTTTTGCAGCTTTGTCATAACGTTCACACAGGGCCCTTAGTCCCTTCCATGTGTCCTCTATCGGCTTGATTGTACCTTCAGCAACAGGTTGAAAAGAACCGCTCCTGATTGAATTTACATAAGTTTGAATCTGATCATTTATCTTATTAAGAAAAATAGTCTGGCCGGCATACAGCTTCTGCCATGGCGTCATGCCTTCCCAGGATTGATTTGCCGCCCACGAAAGTTGTTTAAAACCTTCAGCATCCACATATTTCGATGCTCCCTGTGAAATGGATACCCATGGAGGCTGGAGCCATTCCTTTGCAAGAACTTCACTCGGGGTTCCACCGCGCGCTGCGTAAAAACCCTGGTCGGTGAGTTTTTTGCTGATATTATTCAATTGTGCAACTGCTTTGGATAACACATAACGATATTTATCAGCCCAGTCCACATAAAATTCAAGCTCCTTTGCTTTTGCTTCATAAACTGAAGCAAGCCCCAGCCAATCAGTCTTTTTGGCTTCGTCAAGATAGAAAGGTTCTTTATACCTAAACACTTCATCTACATAATTCGAAAGTATTTTCACTCTCTCTGAAGTTTCTCCGGTATCAGGCACGAAATCCTCCTGATCATGGCCTATCCAGTAGATATAATACCTGCCTGCTCTCGGATGATTCACGAGTTTGCCATATCTTGTAATCAGTCCTTCCATCGCACTTTTGCCCTGATTCATCACACGGTGTACTTCTATCATGGCTTTATCGTAAGCCTTTACTCCCTCCTTAACATCTTTGTCAATCTGCCTGAGTTGTTCTGCTGTTGCAAGAAGGCTGCTTCTTACTGACGCAACATTGCCTCCCCATCTCAAGTCATATTCTACATTTGAATCGATGTTTTTTGCATTTTTCTTCCATCCTTCGGTATAGTAAGGCACTTTTGATAAAGACTGGCTGGCCTTTACAGCAACTTCGCTAAATTTGTTGCTCCACTGTTCACGCTCTCTCCAGAATTCACGGGTTCGGAAATAAACGGCAGATTCAACGCGTGAGCGATATGAATAGAAAGAGTCTTCCACACAGTAAAAAATCTGACTAAGTTTGCTCATCTCTCTGTAAGGGGCAATCAAGGCTTGTCCGTATTGTTTAAGGGCATCATAAGCCGCTTTACAAGCTGCATTGTAAGATGTCCGAATCGATTCAGAGCGTGAGCGATATTCATCATAATTAATGCTTCCAGCTCTCAATGATTCCCAGAGTGCGCTCCATGCTGCACCATAACGCTGGCCTATCTCATCAAGTTGTTTCCAGCATCTTTCTGATGCCTGTTCATAGGCTTTGTATTTTTCATTATAGTTAGATCGCTGTGACATATATTTTTCGTTGATTCTATTTCTCCAATTCGATAAAAGTTCAGAAAAATTGTCCGGCTCCCCGCCTTCTTCAACAGCCTTACTGTAAGAGTCCATTTGAGAAACGAAAGAATCAACCTCTCCGGCATATTCACCAGGCTGAATAGGCGGAATTGGCGACATACCATAAACCCATGTTGAAATCTCTATTGTTTTTTTCATTTCAGATGCACGTTTTTTTGCCTCTTCGACAAGCTTTGCCTGTTTTGCCTGATATGCTCCCTGAGCCTGTCCATCCCATTCGTTCAATGCTTTCTCAATCCTTGCCTTCATCTCTTCAAGTTTTTTCTGGTTTTTATCAAGGACCTGTTCTATCGCCAGCATTTCGCGCGCCCCGTCGTTTAAGACCTTCAGGTTCTGTTCTGCTGTTCTTTTGTTATGTTCAAGCGTACGTTTCATCTCTGCCAGGGCTTTTGTTTGTTCTGCCGCTGCCTTTGAGTTGTAGTACAAATTGATCAATGAATTGAAGGTATATGTTGCACCCACTGCGAGAGCCGCAGCAGCTATTCCGGGAGGACCGAACCACGCGCCTAAAACAATTACCGTTGCTTCACCACCTAAGGATACCTCATCAGGAAGGAACCCCTCTACAGTTGCGCCCATCAACCCACGGGCAGCATTAAGGATTTCCTTGTCTACTTTCGCAATCATAGTACTAAGTTTCTGTATCTTTATGTTCTCCTCTTTCGCCAGATTCAGGAGTTCCTGTTTTTTGTTCCGTGCATGATTTAAATTACCTTCAAAAGGATTGCCAAGTTCAATACCGGGAAGCCGATAAGCCGCATCAAATTTAAAGATCGTACCGGCATTACTTCCAATAACAGACAAAGATGAAGCTATTGTCTTATCAAGTTCAGACATCTTTGCATCAAGGGCGTTCCATTTATAAAGTTCGCCATGTTTACCGCTCATAGCCTCACTCAAGGTTTGTCCGACAGCGCCCTCCCCCATCCTGATCTCTGACGCTGCATTCTCAACAGCATTAGCAGCATTCTTGAATGCATCATAGTCCTCACCGTAGGATGTGACGGAAAAAAGAACTATGGCGATCATAAACATATAAAACCAAAAACTGGATGACAGTTTCTTTTTCATTTGCAGTTCTCCTTATTAAACAGGCAATATAACATTATCAAGAAAAGATAGAAGCGCCTTTTCCCCTTCAATATATGCTCCCGGCACAACAAGGCTTATAGTGTAAGTATTGTTGCCTGTCTGAAAAGCAAAAACACAGACAGACTGCATAACCGGTAAATCTTCTTCACTGGTCGATGCAATAGCAATCACACCATTTATTTTATCTGTAACAGGTTTTGTCAACAATACCGGAATATGTATACCTTTCATCTGTCCTGCAAGATCGGGTGATACCTTGAGCATCTCTGCCCTGACACGCCTTGTTTCTTCATATGTTTTAACCTTTTCCGCACTGAACATATCAACAGGCATGAACTTCTTTGCCGCACCCAATGCAATATCTTCAAGTTTGCCTGCTGGCTGTTTTTCGACAATCACCTTCTGTTGTTTAATAATATTGACAAGGCTGTTATTGTCCTGTTCCCATCCCTTTGGTATGAACACCCTGATATCACCAATCACAACGGCCTTTGCATCCAGCCTTTTTATTGCCTCCTTCAGTTCGGCATCCTGTCCGGTACTTCCCGAGGACTTAAGGAATGCCTTATATGCTTTAGATGGCATATCACTTTTTTCATATGCCTGACCGAGCAGGAAGGATATTTTCCTGTTGCCGGGCATCTTCTGAGATGCGCTTTCGAGAAAGCCCAGTGCCATGTCGATCCTGTTGGCCTTCAAAAGCAATTCCCCTGCGAGCACAGCCAGGTTTGCATTGTCGGGAAATTTAATCGCACCGCTTAAGGCAACAGGCGCTGCAGCAGTAAAGAGTCCTGCCTTATCAAGTACCCGTGCAAGATTTGTGAAACTTTCTACAGAACCTATCCTGTTGTTTATTGTCTCGTATTCACCGGCGGCTTCGTTCAGTTTTCCCTGTTTTTCAAGGAGCTGTGCAAACTTCAGGCGTTTGTCCATTGCATCAGGTTTTAACTGCAGTGCGCTGCGGTAAAGTCCTATGGCCTCTTCAGGGTTTTTTACTTCCATGGATGCAGCATCCTTAAAAAATGTATCAACATCCTTCTGTTCCGTTGGTTCAAACATTGTTTTCTTCGGGGGATCGTCTTTAGCTGTTTGGGTATGAGATATTGATGGTAAGCAAAACACTGCAACTACAACCAGCAGCATTAAAAGCATAGTCTTATTATTCTTCATATAGCGTACCCCTGTTATTTATCATTGTTTTATCGATATCCAAGCAGTTTTATACCGATAAATAACAATTATATCGCAGATCCTGACACTGCTCAATGATTATTATCACTGTTATAATTTTCAAATTTCAGCACTCCTATAAAATTTTGTTCATCTTTAATTTACAGTTCAGATACAACACGTCTTGGCCAAGCCTTGTATAATCCAGCCTGTTTGATGGTTTCATCATTGCTTCTGCCAGAATTTTCCGCTCAATGTTCTATAGAGTTTAACTATTCCACCTTCATCAACTTTCAACTCTTCATTTATCTTCGATTTTTCCTCATGCTTGAGATTCAATTCATAATTTCTGCCAGTAATTATAAGATCATATGATGCCGTATAATATCCCTCCTGTTTTTTCGTCACTTGCAGGTTGGAAATAGCATATTTTATCTGATTGAAGATGGAAAAACTGTTTCTCAGTGATTTGGACAAATCGGCAATAGTAGTGCCATCACCTGATTCCCATTGATCGCTTATTAAACTCATAACAACTGAATCGTTTTTGGATTCGTATGCATTCTTAAATTTTTTATAAAAACCTTGTACCTCTTTTGTTATGTTCTGTGGAGCAGCAAGAGTCATCGGAGGGACACTCAGCTCAAGAGAATAAACCCATTGTTGCCGTCCGCTCTGCCAGGCGCTATAGGATATATTAATTTTGCCTTCACCCCTGACAGGAATCATGGAGGTAAAAGTTGCATCAGGTATATCACCTGTTGTAGAGGTCTCTATTTCAACAGGCAGGTCTTTTCCTTCCATTGAAACTTTTACCCTTGCCCCGGCTATACCCCAACCGGTTGCAGTAAATTGGACAGGCACAAAACCGTCTTTAATGTCCTGTGCAGTCAATTGCACATTGCCGTGGACAGGCTCTAAACTTCTTCCGATTTTCGGCCCGACAAATATAATATCCTCCTTCATCTTTAGAGATCGTTTCTTAAGAAGAGGATATAAATACATATCACGGAAAGAAGCAAGTTTGTGCAATGCCCCTGTTGCCTCTTCAGAGAGAACGCCTTCTATATTCCATTTTCCACTGGAGGATGATCCGATGTCGGCCATGTATGCATTATACGCCCCCTGAAAGTCTTTAAGCTTGGCAATACTTGCCGCCTTACCCTTTATAGACTGTACAGCACCCTCGCCTGTGGATGAATATACTTCAGATGTAATCCGCTTAAGATCGCTGTCCGGCATGACCAGAATCTTTGATTCATCGGATAATTTTTTCAGGGCAGAGTCATAATACTCTGCGCATGTTTTAACAACATAGCGATTTGCCTCTGAAATGTACTTCAGGTATTCTGAGAGGCTGAATCTCGAACCGCTCAAATCCGTCTTGACCTTTCTGGAGGACATTGACCCGAATTTATTAGTATTGTAACCAATTGTGCTTTGCGCCCGCTGTATTCTGGAGGATCGGGAAACAGCTGAAATATTTTGCCTTTTTTCATTCAGTTTTTCTGCAAGTTGTTTCTGCTTTTGAAGCAGCTTATTGTATTCAGCCATGTCCTTGCTTACCCTGGGTAATATTTCATCCACTTCGGACTGGTTTTTTGCATTTCTTATTTTTGCCATAACTCCATTAATCTGGACCAGCTTCTCCTGCTCATATGTTCTAATCTCGTTCTCTACGCTCTCGAATTCCCTGTCAGTCTCTTCGTATTCTTTATATGCAGGCTCTACTTCCTTCTCAAAAACCTCCTTTGCCTTCTTTGTGCCTTCGTCAAATGCGGTTTGATACCGTTTCTGGATCGTCTTGTATTTGGAGAGGTTTGACTGGACAAGATTTATCTCATCTAATAGCTCCTGTCTCTGTAATTCTACGCCCTTAATTTCATTTTCAAGGATCAAGGAATAATTGACGGTATTTTCGCGTCTGTATCGATAATAATAGAATCCGGCGCCATACTGGGTATCAAGACTTTGCTGCTGACTGTAAAGCCCGGACAGCCCCTGAAGCCCGGATATCTGCTCATCATATATCTTCACCTGCATCTGTTCCACCTGTAGCCATTTCTCAGCGTTCGCGATATGTTTGTCAAGGTTCTCAGCCTGTTTACCGTTAAAATCAACATTGTCCTCATCTATTGCAGGAGTGCCGGGATCAGACTTCATCTCTCCTGATATAGTATAAGGTTTCAGTTCATTCTGCTTCGCCCATTTTTCATTAAGGAGGGCTTTTGTCTTTAAATTTATCTCCTTCCGCTTTTCTTCAATCTGCAACCCTACGGCTTTGAACTTCTCGTAGGCGGCGCTGTACTGTTTAGAGCAGCCCTCATCACACTTATCGGGAAATTTTGCCACGGGCAACTTTTCAGTGGCAGCTCTTTGCTGTTCCTGTTTCAAAACCTCTTTTTCTGTCAAAATCTTTTCTTGCTGATTTTCAAAGATGGCCAGGTTTTTCTTTACATATTCGGCAGCCAATCCGATGGCTTTCTTCATTTCCCCCACATCCTCAATGGCCTGGAGCAGTTGATAGCGCATTGATACGGCCTGCTGTATCTTCTGGTCCATCCTGATAAAGGAGTATACGGCATATTTTTCGCCTCCCGGAGCATTGATAAAACTTCTATGTTTCGTATAGTCAAAAGGTCCGGATACGCATATCCCGGCAAGCTTGCCTGAGTCCAGACCTTCTTTGCATACCCAGGCCACAAGACCATACTCTCCCCCTTCGCCCAGACGTTCGGCCATGTTGTTAGCAAAGGCAATCTCGACTTCTCTCGGGCAGGTATCTTTACATTTCGGCAGAACGTTTTTGAAGTATTCCTGTCTTATATAATCAAGGTTTTGCTCCCTTACTGCATCCGAAACAGAGGTGAGCATTTTGTTCCATGCCTCAGCAAACTGGAAAACGTACTTGGCAGGCGGAAAAACATTATTGATTATTTCCTTGGTAACTGTGTACGCGGCGCCACTCGAATCGCCGCCTGCTATTTGCGTGAGCGCCGTGTTCAGAGTCGTAAGTTTTCCTACAACATCATCATAATACTTGTAATCATTCATCATTTCCGTGAAGCCTTTAGAATATGTGAACTTGGAAATGATAGGATATTTTTTGTATGCAATGTTGATCAGCTCCTGGCCCTTTTTCTCAACCTGTTCTTTAACCTTTTTCTTAACATACTCTTTTGTTGTTTCGTTTAAATGGTCCTTTGTTGTTTTTTTTAAGTATTCCTTTGTTGTTTTTGGAGCTGATTTTGACTCAGACCCCTCCTGGGCCATTGCACACGGGGAACCGGCCAGCATGGCAAGCACAACAACAAAATAAATGAGCTTCTTCATAACATACCTCCGAATGATCTTTTTACAACATGCCTGAAACACATAATTTTCCTTTATATACCAAAACCTGCCGCTTATGGTTTTTTGAATCGTAACTATTTGCCGGATTATACCCGCCATAATTCAGCAAGCTTTTTGTGAACGATAATTCCGGGAGTCCGCTGTACCCAAGCTCTTCAGGCCACCGTTTTATTTCAACAACCTGGTCCTCCAGGAAACTTACAAATTGTTTCTTTAGATCCTCCATAGAAGCACAAACCTTCTTAATGCCCTTAAAATCACCTGAACCGCGCCGCGATTTCCTCGCGTTTTCGTATCTTGTTGAGCCATCCAAGCAATCCCCGTAGATCCTCTTTTACTTTGCCTTCATTCTCCATCAGTTTGCTTTCCTCCAGCACATTTGAGGAAAGAGTAGGACTTTCCCAGAAACTCGGGGCAGGCCACTGTCTTCCAACACGCTCAACAGCACTAATTCGCGACACATGCCCTTCGGAACTGGGAATCTACCCTAAGGTATTAAAAGAATTAAGTTACTCAGAAAAAACATCTATGCAGAAAACCAAAGGGCGTTTGATAGCTTGACAGTCAACGAGGTTAAAGCTGTTGCGGGCGCTTACAGATTTTCGATCCATAAGCGCCCGCAACATTCTCTGTTATTTTATCTTAGAAATATCTGGATCCGTTTGGCTGGTATTTATAGCGTATTGTCACATTCGGCATATTTACACGCCTTACTTCAAAAACTACATATTTATTGTATGTAAGAAAAAGCGCATATACCTGCCCCTCTGCAATATTTTGAACTGGCGTTCCACTAAACTGTGTGTAGCTGCCCTGGTCCGGAACCTCTTTAATATCATCAACGCTTTGTTGACCGAGCAGTTTATATCGGGTTCCGTTTTTCAAACGCATTCCGTGAAAGAAAAAGTTGATATCACCAGGCCCCTGTCGAGATGTTTCATCGGCAAATACAAACGACTCCCATTCATTAAGAGATACATCTTTTGCAGTGATTGAACCGACAGATCCGACCTGTTCTCCTTGAACCTGTTTTTTGGCTTCGTTATAAGGCGCTTCGTTTACATCGCCTTTGTTGTCTACTATTATAATATTCTGATTGGCTGGTTGCGCAACCGTTCCTGTCGCCACATTTTCAGAATCGCTTACCCCAAAAATCAACGGGTATTTCATACTGAAGATTTTCGGCAGTTGATCACCCAATTGAAATACAAATTCTGTCATAGCATTATCTTTTAGAGTTTTACCGCTTTTAACCGAGGTAAGCATCCTGACAAAGTTGATAGAAACAAATATCTTCGACTTTGAATCCGATGATACATTATTAAGCGTATATTTCAGCATTATATTATCAAAAGATGTGAAATCCTTCCTGATGGCTCTTTCAAGGTTAGCTCTATCACCGACAAAACCTTCGCTCACCTGTGACATGAATTTCATGGGATCTTTATCCTGATAGGCTGTAATAAGGTTGTTAAGTGTATTCCTGATTAATGCCTGAATATTTTCTCCTGAGACAACTATTACCTTGCGTGTTTTTTCGATATCATTAGTCTTTCCCGTTGTATCGATGACTCTGATGTACACCACATATTCCTTGCCTATTTCAGGTCTGAAGCTGTAGTCGAAAGTCCCATCATCAGATAAACGTGCCTTATCCCATTTAGCTTTATTGTCAACACTTATCTGTACGGCGCCTATCTTATTATTTGTGGTAGCTGCCCTGCCCTTGATTGTAACCAGGCCTCCTGGAACCGAGTCTCTGTACATGGTTACCTTCGGTCCGCTTTCATCATAGGCAATACCGTTTAAATACAAATATCTGAATTCTGTCGATCCCTCTGATTGCCCAAAAATCCACCATTTTGCATCTGCCTTTGACGTAAACATAACAGACATAATAAAAAGCAATAAAATTAGGGTGCATTTAAAAACTGTTTTCATATAAACCTCCTAAAATTCGATGTTTAGCCCACCTGTTATACTGTTTTCCCTGAAATTCCTGGATTGCGTTGAATAACCAAAATCATTAATAAACGCCCTTACAAAGACCATCCCCTGATTAAGCTTTGAAAGAAACTTTGGCCTATAATATAAATTAAAGTTTACAAAAGTCTTATTTGTACTGTCACCACTTCCACCTTTTTCCAGATAATTCTGTCCTGCCTTTAAATTTGACGTAATGTTATAGCTCGGAATATCCACTCCAAGCCCCAGTGAATATTCGTATATCTTGTCTGTCTCACTGTTCAGCTCATCTTGCAGCGTACGTCCGCCAAGATACAAAAGCGGTTTAAGTATGAAAGTATCCAGTGAATGGCGGGAGCTAAGGGAGGTATTGTAGAGAAATTCCTTATTGTTACGCTGGTATACTTCTGTAGAATACAGAGAATATCCGAGACTTGTATCACTGTCAAAAACACCGAATCTGTCTTTGTAGTTGAGGTTAACAATATTATCTACAGTGCTTTGTGAGGAACTGTACTGTCTGTTGTAATTATAAACAATATCGAGTATGGCATACTGTCTTTTAAATAAGTTTGTCAAGGTAACACCGATATCCGGCCTAAAAGTATCTGTTCTGCCTGCAGTTTTATTCCCATGCAGGTTATCACGGTACCAGAGAAAGCCAAAGTTAAATGTAAGGTTTTTATCATATCTGTATCTCCATTTTCCCTTTCCCTTTTCCCTGTCAGGTGTTGCCGAACCTACAAGAGTATTAAATTTCGGTGAAACCCTTTCATACTCAAGTGACACCCTGCTGGGGCCCCCGTCTCCTATCGCTTCGAATTTATAAGCATTTCCTGCATATTCCTTGTCGGCAGCATCTTTCTGAGGGGATTCCCTTGTCAACGATGCAGAAAGTTCGGTACGCAGCGTCAGCCCCTGTATTGGTTTATATTCTGCATCAACAGTGTACTGCCTGTTTTGAAAGATCTGATCCGTATCATAAACCCTTGTACTATCCCTGTCTGATGACTCCGCATAGCTAAGGCCAATAAAAAAATCAGGCGTAAAGTTCTGTTTAATCTTTCCGCCGATAACCTGACGTTCAATTGCACTTAATTCAGCGCCTGCATAAAGGGGGCCAAAATTGTCCCACCTCGGATATGCATAACCATACACAAATGTGATTTCAGGGGTATTTTTATCCTGATTGAAATATTTATACGATCCTCCCTTTATTGCAGAACTTAGAGAATATTGAGAGAAAGACTCCAATGTATCTCCAAGAGTAAGGGTATGTATCTTATTTGTTGCCCTTCCTTGCAGGTTCGTTAATGACAATGTCTTTATATCATTTGATTTGTCGTCGGTTGCTTTTATACCGATGTTGAAATTATAATCAATGTCTTTTACATTCCCATTTCCGTAAAAACTTGAAACATTGAGGTATCTAAACCCGGGTGTTAATGCAGATTGCTCCCTTCCCGAGCCGGATATTTCATTATAGGTATAACTGAATTCATTGGACATATGGAATTCATTTTCAGCACAAAGAAACTTAATATCAAATAAAAGTATTAGGAAAAAGAAAAACAGGGTTCCATAAAACATATGTTGAAATATTCCGGGCGTTTTCTTCCGGTACAGAAACAATGTTTTTATCATATTCGTTTTCCTCCAGTTAATACAAATAGTTAAATCAATCCCGCAATTTATATAATAAATTAAACGGAATTAATATCAAATAATTTATCAAATTGAAAGAAAAAAATGACCTAATAAAATACCCCCCCTTCCTCTACCTCCAGGCTATATTCCCTGCGAATAAAGGGAACAAATAAATCCTGCTTTTATCAGGAAATTAATTGAATTTACTGTTATGTTTGACTTTTCACTACTCTATTAAATATACTTATTAAATAAATAAGGATAAGGGAGGGTTTATGGGATTATACAGAAAAATATATGACTTTGCAGCAAAGGCAGGGTCACTGGAAGGCTATGTTTACAGAAGGGACAAGGACAATATGGAATCTCTGATACCCTGGGTGGATCATATCGTAACAGACTACAATGCCCTTCCACCTGATGCAAAACAGGAGTTTCAGGATTTATGCGACGGCACAATAGGTCGCGCAATACAATCCCTTCTGCCCCATTTAGGGGAAGATCATGACATAATCAAAAAATTAAAGGATATTGTTACAGGCAGGATGCCTGCTTCCCCTGATGATTTTGTCAGAAAAAGATAAGCTCCTCAATGGTTTTCCAGAAAAAATAATGCTGTAAATCTCGCTATTATCACAAGGCAACTTTTTGTGGAGCTTAATAATTTAAATGAAAAAACAGTCTATAGATATCAATCCTGAATTCCGTAAAGCCCTAGATATAATGGAAAACTCAAACCGTCATATATTCATAACAGGGAAGGCCGGAACAGGAAAATCAACCCTTCTCGACTACTTCCGGAACAATACAGGGAAAGAAGTAGCTGTAATTGCACCTACCGGTGTTGCTGCACTGAATATACAAGGTCAGACAATCCACTCTTTTTTTAATTTCAAACCAGGAATAACACCTGAAAAAATAAAAAAAATTGTCAAAAGTGAAGGTGTTATTTACAAAGCATTCAATACTATAATAATCGATGAAGTCTCAATGGTCAGGGCTGATATTCTTGATTGCATAGAAAAATTCTTACGCCTTAATGGACCTTATCAAAAACAATGGTTCGGCGGCATCCAGATGATTTTCATTGGTGACCTTTACCAACTCCCACCAGTTGTAACTTCGGCCGAAAAGGAAATATTCTCACATAAATACGAGACTCCCTATTTTTTCTCAGCTAAGGTATTCGAGGAAGAGACTTTCAATATGGAATTTATTGAACTGGAAAAGGTTTATCGTCAGACTGAAGCTGATTTCATTTCCCTGTTGAATTCCATTCGCAACAGATCGTGCACCAATCAGGACATAGAGAAACTGAATATGAATTATCAGCCCGATTTCATATTGCCTGACAATGAATTCTACATCACACTGACCAGCACTAATGAACTTGCAACAACCCGGAATATTGAAAAACTCGATGCCCTTCCAGGCGTTGAAGTTCGCTATAACGGAATACTCAAGGGAGCCTTTGACCGCTCATCTCTTCCTGCTGACGAAATTTTGAAGTTTAAGCCCGGGGCGCAGGTCATGCTCGTCAATAATGACAAATACGGACGTTGGGTAAATGGATCTCTTGGTGTGATTTCAAGAATGGGGAAAAGTGAAAGCTATGAGAATGAATGTATTTTTGTCAGACTGCAGTCAGGCAAAACAGTTGAAGTAACCCCGCATACATGGGAACTCTTCGAATACGATTACGACAGGACAACAAAGCAAATTACAACAAGAAAAACAGCCTCATTTACCCAGTACCCTATCCGCCTTGCCTGGGCTGTTACAATTCATAAAAGTCAGGGGAAAACTTTTGATAAAGTAGTCATCGATATTGGGCGTGGTACTTTTGCTCACGGCCAGGTTTATGTGGCTCTAAGCCGGTGTACAAGTTTTAGTGGTATTATTCTAAATAAAAAAATAACTAAATCCCATATAAGAACTGACTGGCGCATAGTCAGGTTTCTGACGCAATTCCAGTATAAAAAAGCTGATGAAAGGTCAAATTACACTGAAAAACGCAGAATTATTGAAGATGCTATAAAAAGGCAAATCAATCTTGAAATCCTTTATCTGAAACCGGATGATACAAAATCACTTCGCACAATACGTCCCATTTCAATTGAAAATATGGAATATAAAGGAAAGGCATTTGAAGGCCTGAAAGCCTATTGCAGTCTCCGTAAAAATGAACGGTCCTTTCGTATAGACCGTATAATCGAAATAGAACTATGTCTCTGAATTCTAAAACACCACGGAATCGGATTTTTCCGCCTGTAAAGAAGATTATACATCGGATTTTTCGGACTGACAAACATGATGAAATTCTTTATTTCTTATAATTATTAAGTATTTACAAAGTTTCACAACTATGGCATAATTCATGCTGTAGAACTGTACAGGCAGTTCAATAAAATTCTCGACAGGAGGAGCAAGGTTATGAAAAAGTTTTTTATGATCGCATTTGCAGTAATTATAGGCATTTCTCTATCAACAGCATCTTTTGCCCAAACTATTACAGATCAAGCCACAAAAGCAGCTACGGATATAGCCAAAGACAAGGCAAAGACTACGGGAGATGCAGCTAAAGAAAAAGCCACGAAGGCAGTAACAGAAAAGGCGGCACCGGTACAGGAAAAGAAAACTCCTTCCAGGGTCAAAGTACAGAAATACGCAGGCGAAGTCACTGCCGTTGACATGGCTGCCAAAACTCTTACAGTTAAGGGTAAAAAGGGAGATATGACCTTCGACATAACCGATGCAAAAATGAAATCCGAACCGAAACAGGGCGACAAATTATATATTAAGTATACAGAATTAGATGGAAAGATGGTTGCAAAATCGATTATCGGCAAGAAAGATACCAAGAAAAAAACCAAGAAAAAAGCAAAACCGGCTGCTTCTGAAAATACAGCTGCTCCAGCTCCGGAACCTGCAAAGTAGATTATTCACAATAATTAAAACTAAAACCGGTAAGATTATAAAATCTCACCGGTTTTTTTATAAGCCCTGATTTCTTATTTTACATAGTTTCAGGTATAAGGCAAATATGTACTCAAAACTTTATAACTGTCTTTACTGTGGAAAGTTTAGTTTTAATTTCCTCATGTTTTTCTTCAAGGCCTTTTTTACCCATAATAGCCTTGGTGTATATCTTGCCAAGCTCAACACCGGGCTGGTCAAAGGGGTTTACTCCGTAAAGATAACCGAGATATGCTATAACCATTTCGTACAACATGAACAGAGCGCCGAGATTGTATTCGTTGATTTTATCAATAATGATGTTGATGTTAGGTGTTTTGGATTCGGTAATTGAAAGGGTTGTTCCAAGAAATTCCGCATAAAAAAGTTCTCTTAAGTTTTTGCCTGCAAGATAATTTATGGATTCAACGTAAGGAAATGAATCAGCAATGGTGCGGTCATCATCAGCGCTATACATAAGGGTTATAAATTTGTCCTTGGGACCATCAACATACAATTGGAGCTGCGAATGCTGGTCTGTGACTCCTATTGACTTTAAAGGCGTGGGACCATTCATATTTTTCCCAATGCTTTCGGCTTCAAGCTGTCTGAACCAGTCGGCAAAACCGGAAAGTCTTTCGCAATAAGGCATCATAACATGGATATTCTTGCCTTGTTTATCCATAAGATAAAGGACTGCGGAAAGAATGACAGCTATGTTTTCATCGGATTTCCTGTTTTTTATATGGGCGGCCATGTCATCTGCACCTTCCATGATCTTATCTATATCGATACCCATTAAGGCAGCAGGAAACATGCTGACAGGAGTAAGAACGGAAAATCTTCCTCCCACACCTTCAGGAACATTTAATACTGGATAACCTTCTTTTTCAGCTATTTCCTTCAGGATTCCCTTATCTCTATCTGTTATTACTACAATTCTGCCTGAAGCGTTGCCAAGTATTTCCTTGAATATCATAAACTGGGATATTGTTTCAGGGGTTTCACCTGATTTGCTAATTGCAATTAAAAGAGTATCTTCTTTTTCGGGTGTGATGATTTCTATAATGCTGTTAATTTTATTAGGATCTATGTTATCAAGGATAAAATATCGCGGTTTATTGGTTCTTGCAGAATCACTAATATTGTGAAAGGGATGCAACAGGGCATTGAAAATAGTCTCCGTTCCCAGAGAAGAACCTCCTATGCCGAGGATTACAATGTTTTTCAGATTTTTTGCCTTTACTTCATCAGAAAGTTTTTTCATTTCAGAAAATTGAAATTTATCTGAAGGCAAAGTCATAAAAGGGATAGGCTTAATCCAAAGTTCTCTGCTATAGGATTGGAGTTTTTCAGAGACAGCTGCTATGGATGCATTTTCGAGACCTTCTTTACCAACAGCACTCGAAAGCACATTCGTCATGTCAAAATATATATTGTTCACTTACCCTCCTTAAATATACCCATATTTCTGAATTTGTTATATCGATCCTCTCGTAATTCATCTCCGGAAATTCCAATCAATTCCTTGAAGTATTTTGCAAAAACAACCTTTGTATTAAAAAAAGTTTCCCTCCAATTTCTGTGCGCACCACCAAAGGGTTCTTTTACGATATCGTCAATTACATTCAAATTTTTGAGTTCAGGTGCAGTGGGTTTAAGGGCATCCGCAGCCAGAGCGCCCTTTGATCCGTCCCTCCAGAGAATGGCTGCACAACCCTCAGGAGATATTACTGCATAGGTTGCATTTTCAAGCATGAGAATCCTGTTGCCTACACCTATTGCCAGCGCTCCACCGCTGCCCCCTTCTCCGATTACAATACACATCAATGGAACAGTCAGGGAAAACATGAACTCTATACTTGTGGCAATTGCCTCTGCCTGTCCTCTTTCTTCAGCTCCTATGCCGGGAAAGGCTCCGGGCGTGTCAATGAAGGTAACAATCGGTTTGCCAAGTCTGTTTGCCATATCCATGATCCTCATGGCTTTTCTGTATCCTTCAGGATGAGCCATACCGAAATTTCTCCTTGCCATTTCCCTTAAATCCTGGCCTTTTTGATGGCCCACTACAGCAATTCCCATTTCTTCATATCTTGCAAAACCTGCAACAATTGCCGGATCATCTTTATATTTTCTATCCCCGTGAAGTTCAGTAAAATCGGTAAAAAGATAATTTATGTAATCAAGCGTATGTGGTCTGTTTAAATGTCTTGATATCTGTGACCTCTGCCAGTTGCTGAGATCGCCATATATTTCCTTTTCAACCTTTGAAATCTTTTTCGAAATAGAGGTTACTTCTTTTGAGTAATGAGGATCATTGATATCATAAAATCTTTCAATTTCATTGATTCTTCTTTCTAACGGTTCCAGTCTTTTCTCAAAATCAAGATAAAATCTCATCTTCCACCTCAAAACTTATGCCGTTAGTAAAATGTTTATATAAAATATCCATCTTATTGTGGTCAACGTATATCTCCTGTATGTCGAGCAGCCTCCTGTCCCCGTTCATTTTCAACTCAATTGACACCTTTGATTTGCCCTTCAGACCGTACAGTATATCCTTCAGGTGCCTCAATCCTTCCTTTGGGAAAATTCCACAGTCAATTTTTATTTTAACTGTCTTGCCAAGGTCACAGGCAATATCTTCAAATAACGTAATATTCCTTGTTCTTATTTTTACATTGCCATCCTCTGATTTTTCAACTGATCCATTCAATATAACAGGATTGTCTTCCTTCAAAACAATTCCGCATCTGGATAACAGATCAGGAAAAACAATTGCCTCAACAGTACCGTTCGTATCCTCCAGGGTTATATATGCCATCCGGTCTCCACGTCTTGTAACAACTTCTCTGCATGCGCTTACCACCCCCACAATATCAACATCTTCTGTAATATCAATTTCTTTTATATTTTGAGTATTATATTGTGTAACTGTTTTTATAACATTTTCAAGATGTTGTAAGGGGTGACAACTGAAATAAAAACCAAAGGCATCTTTCTCGGCCTTCAATAATTCTTCCCGGGAAAGTTCTTCCACATCCGGGATATCAATATTATTGCTCATACTGAAATTATCACCAAACATATCCATCTGCTGATAGCTGTTTTTTTCTTCCTTCTTTTGAAATCTGTCCAGTTTCTCCTTCAGGAGGGTAAGAACCTGGGATTTATTCAAACCAATACTGTCAAAACATCCTGCCTTGGCAAGACTTTCCAAAACCTTCTTATTCGCTTTCCTTAAATCTACAAGGGTTAGGAACTGGGCAAAGGATTCAAATTTACCGACCTTATCACGTTCGCTGATAATCTGGTCTATTGCAGCGTCTCCAACATTCTTAATACCTGATAAACCAAACCTGATCTTGTTGTTTTCTATGGAAAATGCTTTCTTGCTTGCATTTATATCAGGGGGTAGAATTTCCACGCCAGCTTCCCTGCACTCTTTTATGTACTTGAACAATTTGTCCGTATCATTTATTTCTACGGTAAGCATTGCCGTAAGGTAATAAACATAGTAATGGGCTTTCAAGTAAGCCGTCTGATAGGAGATAAGGCCATAGGCTGTACTGTGTGATTTATTAAAACCATATTCTCCAAACCGAAGAATGATGTCGTATATTTTTGAAGCTATTTTTGAGGATACATTATTGGCTTCAGCACCCTTTATGAAACTTTCTTTATATTTTTCAAGCTCTTCAGGAATTTTCTTGCTCATGGCCTTTCTCAGGGCATCGGCATCTTTCAGCGAAAATCCTGAGAGAACAGAGGCAATTTTCATTATCTGTTCCTGATATATAATAACTCCATATGTATCTTTAAGAATACTTTCCAGAACCGGTGTTTCATATTTTACAAGAGCAGGGTTATTTTTTCTTTTAATAAATTCATCAACCATTCCGCTTTTCAATGGTCCGGGCCTGTAGAGCGCAATAAGAGGCATTATATCTTCAAATGTAGAAGGTCTTAATTTTCCAAGAAGCTCTCTCATGCCCCTGCTTTCAAGCTGGAAAACACCTGATGTATCACCGGAAGAAAGCAGCTCATATGTTTCTTTGTCGTCCAGGGGAATATTTGAAATATCTATGTTTACACCGTCAGACTTCAATAATCCGATAACATTATCTATTAATGTCAGGGTTTCAAGACCGAGAAAGTCCATCTTTATAAGACCGATCTTTTCAATAGTCTTCATTGTAAACTGTGTAACTGTCTCACCCTTCTGACCTTTGTAGAGAGGGAGATGCTCAGTAAGAGGCTTATTGGATATAACAATACCTGCCGCATGAGTGGAAGCATGTCTTGCAAGTCCTTCGAGCACTACGGCATTATCGATGAGTTCTTTGATTTTATCATCTTTGTCATACAACTCCTGAAGCTGCGGCTCATCCTGCATGGCGCTGTTAATATCCTTGCTTGTTGAAGGTATGAGCTTTGCAATCTTATCCACTTCCGCATATGGCATTCCCAGAGCTCTGCCCACATCGCGGACTGCTCCCTTTGATTGCATTGTTCCGAAAGTTATAATCTGGGCAACATTGTCCTTGCCATATTTTTCGGTCACATATTTGATGACGTTTTCTCTTTTATCCTTGCAGAAGTCAACATCGATATCAGGCATACTGATCCTTTCAGGGTTTAAAAATCTTTCAAATATCAGATCATATTTGATAGGATCAATATCCGTAATACCAAGACAGTAAGCCACAAGGCTGCCTGCGGCAGAGCCTCTTCCGGGTCCTACCGGAATGCTGTTTAATTTTGCATAATTTATAAAATCCGAAACAATAAGAAAATATCCTGAAAATCCAGTTTTTTTAATAACTTCCAGTTCATATTCAAGTCTTTTTTTATACGATTCAAAAAGTTCATCCGAGAAAGAATCATAGCGAGCCTTGATGTTCGGTATTCTTTCCGTCAGGCCGTTATGACAGAGATCTTCAAGGTATTCATTGAGTTCCATATTTTTAGGAGGTATGAATTCAGGAAAGTGGTATACACCTGTTTCTATAGTAACATTGCACATCTCAGCAATTTTAATTGTATTTGAAATAGCTTCAGGATAATTTGCAAATGCCGACGCCATGTACTCAGCGCTTTTGAAGTAGAACTCCTCACTTTTAAAACTGAGCCTGTCCTTATCAAGCATGGTTTTGCCCGTCTGGATACACAAAAGCAGCTCATGAGCTTTTGCTTCCTCTTTTCTAAGGTAATGACAGTCGTTTGTCGCCACATAGGGTATGCCATAATAAGAAGAAAGTTCGACAAGGCGATTGTTGATTAGCTCCTGCTCTTTCATACCATTGTCTTGCAATTCAAAGAAAAGCCTATCACCAAAGAGCGCGTGATATTCCTCTATTAGTTTTTTGAGATTGTCTTCATCGCCCTTCAGAATTGCATTAGGTATCTCGCCCTTAATGCATGCTGTAAGGCATATAAGCCCATCATGGTGAGATTTCAGAAGCTCCTTGTCGATTCTCGGAACATAGTAAAAACCTTCGAGCTGGGCAGAGCTTATCATCTTGATGAGATTTTTGTATCCCCTATTGTTCTCTGCCAGAAGGACTATATGATAGGCATTGTCTTCGCCCCTGCCTTTTTTATCGAAGCGTGATTTAGTCGTTATATACGCCTCGCAGCCAAGGATAGGCTTGATACCATATTGTTTGGCCGCAAAATAAAAATCCGCAACACCAAACATGTTTCCATGGTCTGTTATAGCGCAGGCCGGCATCTTGTATGTTCGCGCAAGCTCAAAAAGCCGGTCAAATCTGATTGCACCGTCAAGCAGACTGTACTGTGTATGGAGATGAAGATGTACAAAATCCGTCATAAATCGCTACCGTCGGGAGCTTTTATAACTGCATGGATTCTGAAATTTGAAATTTGAAATTTGAAATTTGAAATTGGCATTATCTATTCCCATTCTATGGTACTTGGTGGTTTTGATGATATATCATAGACTACACGGTTCACACCGGGAACCTCATTTATTATCCTTCTTGCCACCCTGTCAAGCGTTTCATAGGGAATGCGTGCCCAGTCGGCAGTCATTGCATCTTCACTCTCTACAACTCTCAGTGCTATAACATGGGCATATGTTCTTTCATCTCCCATAACACCTACGGTCTTTACCGGTATCAATATAGCAAAGGACTGCCAGATATGACGGAAGCGATTGTCTCTTTCTATATCCTGCCTGACAATATCATCCGCTTCCTGTAATGTGTGAAGTCTTTCCCTGGTCACATCCCCGATTATCCTGATGGCAAGACCGGGGCCTGGAAAGGGTTGCCTGAAAACAACATTGTCGGGAAGTCCAAGCTCTTTTCCCACTATTCTTGTCTCGTCTTTGAAAAGCTCTCTCAGTGGCTCCAGCAGTTTGAGCTTCATTTTTCTTGGAAGCCCTCCTACATTGTGATGGCTCTTTATTGTTGCCGAGGGACCCTTGAAAGAGGTGCTTTCAATCACGTCCGGGTAAAGTGTACCCTGTGCAAGGTATTTTGCATTACTTATTTTCAAGGCTTCTTCCTCAAATATCTTAACAAAAAGCCGTCCGATAATTTTTCTCTTTTTTTCCGGGTCTGTTACGCCCTTTAATGCATCAATAAACTTATCCTCTGCATCAACATACCTTAGATTAAGATGAAGCCTGTCCTTAAACAGGTCAAGCACTTCCTGCGCCTCATTTTTTCTCAACACACCATTATTTACAAAAACACATGTAAGCCGGTCACCAATAGCTTTATGAATTAACGTGGCAACCACCGACGAATCCACGCCACCGCTCAAACCACATATTACCTGATTATCTCCTACCTCTTTTTGAATCTTTTCTATGGAAAGTTGAACAAAGGATTTAGGTGAGAAAAGGCCTTTCACCTTACATATATTATACAAAAAGTTCTTAAGTATGCGTTTTCCCTTTGGTGTATGATGAACTTCCGGATGAAACTGAACTCCATATATTTTTTCATCCTCTTTTTTTATGGCAGCATAGGGAGAATTATCCGATCCAGCAATTGAAATGAAACCTTCAGGCATTTTAAATATCCTGTCCCCGTGGCTCATCCATATAATATCATTATCTTTTATTCCTTTCAGCAGATTATCCGTTTTTTTTATAATTATATGTGCTTTCCCGTATTCTCTCTTTTCTGATTTGTCTACTTCACCTTTATAGACTTTGGTTATCAACTGAAGGCCATAACATATTCCCAGTATGGGTATGCCCATACCAAAAATTCCATTATCACAGTTTGGAGCATCAGCCTCGGACACGCTTTTAGGACCGCCGGATAAAATTATACCCTTTGGTTTTATTTCCTTTATCGTTTCAAGAGTCAGATTGTAAGGGTATATTTCACAGTATACGCCAAGCTCCCTGACTTTCCTTGCTATGAGCTGGGTGTACTGCGAACCGAAGTCAAGTATTAAAACAATTTCCTTATGATAATCCATAACACCTCATTCAATCCTGTAGTTAGGTGATTCTTTAGTAATTATTACATCATGGACATGGCTTTCACGCAATCCGGCAGTAGTTATTCTCACAAATTTACTTTTGTTTCTCAGTTCTTCCAGATTGGTACTTCCCGTATATCCCATACCAGCTTTCAATCCACCAATAAGTTGCTGAATACAAACGGAAAGGGATCCCCTGTAAGGCACCCTGCCCTCTATGCCTTCGGGTATGATTTTTGATTCCATTTCATCTTCTGCAATGTTGTATCTGTCTCTTGTCTTTCCTTCTTTCATTGCTTCCAGAGAACCCATACCTCTGTAAACTTTATATGTACGCCCCTGATACAGCACCATTTCTCCCGGAGATTCATCAGTCCCTGCAAAAAGGTTGCCTATCATAACTGCATCAGCACCCAGAGCAAGCGCCTTTGTTAAATCTCCTGAAAATTTAATGCCGCCATCTGCGATAATCGGTATTCCATGTCTTTTTGCTGCCCGCGATGTCTCAATAATGGCTGTTACCTGCGGAACGCCTATACCTGCAACTATTCTCGTTGTACAAATAGAACCAGGCCCTACACCTACTTTTATGCCATCGCATCCCGCCTTAATAAGAGCTTCACATGCTTCGGCAGATGCTATGTTTCCGGCAATCAACTGAACATTTTTAAAATTCTTTTTTATATCCTTCACGGATTCAATAACATTTTTTGAATGACCATGAGCTGTATCAACTATGATAACATCGCATCCCGCCTTCAAGAGCGCATCAACGCGGGCATCTCTGTCTTTGCTGACACCAACGGCAGCACCGGTTCTAAGTCTTCCCAGGTGGTCCTTGCAGGAATTAGGAAATTTCCTCATCTTTTCAATGTCTTTTATGGTAATCAAACCGCGCAGGTTATATTTCTTGTCAACAACAAGGAGTTTTTCAATTTTGTGTTTATGGAGCAAATTTTTCGATTCTTTAAGGCCTATACCCTCTTCAACGGTTACAAGGTTTTCCTTGGTCATGACATTTTCAACACTTTCATCAAGATTGGTTTCAAAACGAAGGTCTCTATTTGTTATAATACCTACAAGCTTTTTACCTACTGTAACAGGTATACCGGATATTCTGTATTTTGACATAAGCTCGAGAACATCCTTTATCTTGTGCTTGGGTGATATGGTAATCGGATCAACTATCATTCCGCTTTCTGATTTCTTAACCTTTTCCACCTCATGAGCCTGCTCTTCAATACTCATGTTGCGATGTATAATGCCTATGCCGCCTTCCTGGGCAATACAAATGGATGCCTTGGAATCTGTAACAGTATCCATGGCAGCACTCAAAAGAGGGATGTTCAGCTTTATTTCCCTTGTAATGTATGTTGATACATCTACACTATTCGGCATTATCTCACTGTATGACGGTATCAGAAGGATATCGTCAAATGTAAGGCCTTCTTTTATGTTGTTTTCATCCATGAT
This sequence comes from uncultured Syntrophorhabdaceae bacterium, assembly GCA_964429485.1. Taxonomy (GTDB): domain Bacteria; phylum Desulfobacterota; class Syntrophorhabdia; order Syntrophorhabdales; family Syntrophorhabdaceae; genus JAPLKB01. The sequence goes on along the minus strand of CAYSBW010000010.1, from coordinate 24,925 downwards.
AACTCCTTATTGTTATTGCATTTCAGGAATATGATTTTTTTCTACTAATAAAATAGGTACCGGCAGTTTTATTAATTTCATAACTTAATGTATTTGTTGTGTGTATAAACAAAAGAAGATAAATGTTACGGCTCTATAAAAGGCTTGCCATTTTTTATTGGTTTAGTATAATGCATAGGGTTGAAATAATCAAAGGGATTTTTATGAACGAACCTGCAATAAAAGTGACAGGATTGCATACGTCTTTTATAACGGATGCTTATACTGTAAAAGCCGTGGAAGACGTCAGCTTTGATATCAAAAGAGGTCAGATTTTCGGACTGGTTGGTGAAAGCGGATGTGGCAAAACAATAACATCTCTTTCAATAATACGGCTTGTACCCTATCCGGGAAAGATTGTGGGAGGTCAAATTATTTTTGAAAACAAAGACCTTGTTCATTTGTCAGACACAGAGATGGAAAATATAAGAGGTAACAGGATCGGCATGATTTTTCAGGAACCCATGACTGCTCTGAACCCTGTTATAAGGATAGGAGAGCAGATCAGCGAAACCATAATTATACATAAAAAGGTTAAACATGATGAGGCCAAAAAACTTTCGATAGAGCTTCTGAGACAAACAGGTTTTGACAATCCGGAGAAGAGATATACGCAATATCCCCATCAACTGAGCGGCGGGCAAAGGCAGAGAGTGTTGATTGCCATTGCAATATCCTGTAATCCTTTACTGATAATAGCGGACGAACCCACTACAGCCCTTGATGTTGCCACAGAATCACAGATACTCTTCCTTCTCAAAGAATCGGTGATAAAAAACAATGCCTCAATGCTGTTTATAACCCATAACCTCAATATTGTAAGAAAATTATGTGACACAATATGCATCATGTATGCAGGGCGTATTCTGGAACAAAGTCCTGTTAAGGAATTTTTTAAAAACCCCCTTCATCCTTACAGCAAAGGACTGTTGGATTCTATTTTCGGATTTGAAAAAACAGAAAAAAGATTGACCACAATCCCGGGTTTTGTTCCGAAATTGTCTGAAATTCCTGATGGTTGTAAATTCCATCCCCGCTGTACACAGGCAATGCCTGTTTGCAGGGAAAGGGAGCCGTTAATACAGGAAAGAGATAAAGGAAGATCGGTCAGGTGTTTTCTCTATGAATGAGGTTCTTGCTGTATCTGAACTCAAAAAAACATATGAAGTAAAAAGAAATGTCTTCTCATACGGAAAAGAAATAATCAAGGCAGTTGACGGCATATCTTTTTGTATCAACAAGGGAAATACTCTCGGCATTGTAGGAGAAAGCGGATCAGGGAAAAGCACTCTGGCACGGTGCATTATGCTCCTTGAAAAACCTGATTCCGGGAGTATCGTATTTCAGGGAGCCTGTCTCAATAATATTAATAACAGAGATTTAAGAAAATTAAGGCGGGAAATACAGATTATATTTCAAGATCCCTATTCTTCACTGAATCCGAGAATGAAAATTGTTGAAACTCTCACAGAACCTGTTCTATTCCATAAAATTGTAAAAAAAGAATGTGTTATTGATAAAGTTGAGGAAATACTTGAGGTTGTCGGATTGAGTAATGATTTTCTCAATAAATATCCCCATGAAATGAGCGGCGGTCAAAGACAGAGGGTGGCAATCGGCCGAGCCCTTACAACGAACCCGTCATTAATTGTCGCTGATGAACCGGTATCATCTCTTGATGTATCAATTCAAGCTCAGATAATAAACCTTTTTATGGATATAAAGGAAAAATCCCGAATAACAATGTTGTTTATATCACATGACTTAAATGTTGTGAGGTTTCTGTCTGATGAAATCATAGTTATGTATAAAGGAAGGGTGGTTGAAGCAGGCAGGGGCAATGAGGTTTTCTATAGTCCTCTACATCCGTACACAAAAATGCTCATTGATTCCGTAAAAGGTGAATTTTCAAAAATAGCAGAGGATGAAAGGACGGCAGCCAGTGGATGTTCATATTATTCAAGATGTGAAAACAGGATGCAGATGTGTCTCGAAGCAAAGCCGATTCTTGACGGAACAGACAAACATAAAGTTGCCTGCTTCCTGGAATAAAACATATAAAAAATCATGCTTCTCTTTGTTATAAATAAGAGTTTGCATAAACTCTGTTTTTTGATGTAACAGCAATTAATTACATGAAATAACAGATAAAAGACTTGTTTTTAGATGTTATTTTTTATGAAAGTGATATAATAATTTTTCATGGAAAATATAAAAATAAATCTTGACAATCTCATAGCTTTTTTTTTCGTAGCAAAAGAAAACAGTTTCAGTAATGCTGCTGAAAAATTATTCCTCACACAACCTGCAGTAACCACAAAAATTAAGTGTCTGGAAAGACAATTCAACACAAAACTTTTTCAGATCGCAGGAAAACAACTCCGGCTAACCGATGTAGGGCAGGAGATCCTGCCCATTGTTGAGGAACTCTATACAATGTCAAAAGAAGTTGAAAATATTCTCGCCTCGTATAAAAGCGCAGATAAGGGTATTTTACATATCGGCGCATCAAGATCTCTTTCCCAGACTTATCTTCCTTTGCTAATAAACATATTCAGCGACCATCACCCCAATACACAGATAAGGGTTACCGAAGGTCCTTCCCATGAAATTATTAAAAAAATAATGCAATTCAAATACCACATAGGCATTATCCCTAAAGTTCCTTTAAAGGACAGGATCACCTCTTATACAATATCAAGTGAAAAGATAGAGTTTCTGGTCGGTTTCAAAAACCCCCTTGCTCTAAAAAAACATGTATCAATAAATGAAATACTTCAGCAGCCGGTATTGATAGCAGGAGAAGGTTCAGCTACAAGGCTTGCTCTTTTGAATGAATTTGAAAAGCACAAAGTGATTCCAAATATTGTATTTGAGGCAGAAAATCCTGAAATGATAAAGCAATATCTTTTAACAGGCAAAGGTATTACTCTAATGTTCCCTGCAGTGGTAAAAAACGAATTGGAAAGCGGGCAACTGAAAATTTTAACCACCGACAATTCTAACATATACATAGATGTCCAGCTTATCTATCTGTCAGAACACCTTTTAAATCCCAGCGCCAGGCAATTTGTTGAAATTATTCGTTCAACTTTTTCAGCCTGAATTTAAAAACTCTGGGAGGGGGCGGTCAAATGATAATTATTTAACCGCCCGGGCTTGAGCATAGATGTATAAATTTTAGGCAGTAAAGTCACATATAACTGTTAATTTTAAAGCCCCATAGTAAGATTTTTCACAAAATAGGGCATTTCAACTCTTCTTGTTGGAGCCATTATTCGACTCTGATAATTCATTATGTATTTTGATTTCAATTTTCTCATAAGTGCCCTGTATTCATCCGTGTCAACTGATCTGGCAATATCCTGCAAACCTGGACTGCTCCCTTCCACCTGTAGAAAAGGACCTGAACCGATTGCAACTTTCCATATATTGGTTATTTTTATGCCGATATCCTGCATTTTCAATATGAATTCATCCCGTAAAAATTCTTTGTATTCTTCTTCCATGCCCGGAATAATATCAAAATAATGATTAAATCTCCAGGCACCGAACTGTATATCATATTTTTTTACCTCAATAGGACCATAAGACACATATAACTTGCTGGAATAATTCCTAATGAGCGGGAATAGTTGTTCAAGAAGCTGTGTATATGCAGGAGATGTTATTATGTGCTGAAATTCCTGAAGATTCTCTGTTGTAGATATGGCAGCTATCCTTGGCCCTGCCCCCACTACCACATAGAATCCTCCTACAACCCTCAATCCCATTTTCTCAGTAGCAGGAATGTGCGACTTAAGAATAAAATCTTCATATTCCCTATCCATATTTTTCACAACATCCCAGTGCTGTACAAAGAGTATGGCCATAATACCTCCTATAGTGTTTGAAAGCTTACAGGCCTTGAAACTACCTTAAACTCCAGACCTTTTTCAATCTCTAATAAAAGTCATTCTTCCATATATGCTTTATTTTATTTACTTTCTGAAAAGTTGAAGCATCAGGTCTACCGCATAGGCTTCATCTTTTCCGGCTTCTTTTTTTGCATATTTTGCAGCTCTTGCCTGAACCCAGAATATGTTTTCCGGAAAGGAAAATCTTTTATCAACAACCCATTCCATATCCTGAGGAAAACCGAAGTAATTTTCAACATCCTTGGCAATTCTTACTATTTCAAGTATTTCTTTATCCTCAAGGCACGGTGCTTTTCTGAACATTTCAGGCACTTCCCCGATTATTGTTCCCTTTTCACCAAAAACTACCATTTTTAATTTTTCAGCCACGGATCTTGACTCTATACGCATATCAACCTTGTTTACAATAAAGGAATCAGGCGTGATATCACCACTTACAACACTTTCTCCAAGGCCAAAATTGCCTTCGACTATTGCTCTGTCAAGGTCTCCTGCGCTGGGCAGAACCGTTAAAATAACACCTGCACTTTTTGCTTCAATCATCATTATTACTGCAATTCCAATCGGTGCCCAGGAAACAGGCATGTTGTTCTTTATCCTGAAGACCATTGCCCGTGTTGTAAAAGCACTTGCCCAGACTTTTTTTACATGGCTGATTATTTCAGATTCACCTCTGATATTAAGATATGTTTCCATCTGTCCCGGCATGCTGACCGCTCCGCTTGACCTTGTTGCACATGCCACATTTGTGATACCGGTTTTTCTCTGAAGTTCCACATAATATTCACCGATCCTGGCGGCAAGTCCTGGCGGCATTTCACAATCTTCAATAGACTTCCTGATTGTTGCACTCATGTCTATCATTCTGCCAATTTCCTTGTCTGTATCAAGGCCTGTTTTTGTTTCATTCTCAACAATCTGTATAACCTTATTCTTAAGCCCGGTCTCCTCCATAAAATTTTCATATGCTTTGGTAGAAAGAGCAAAACCGTAGGGAACCCGAAGACCGATTTTTATCAGCTCTCCCAGATTTGCACATTTATTCCCGACAGCTTCTCTGTAATCCTTTGATAATTCATCCAACCAATAGATTTCTTTAAGATCCATAGCGGTCTCCTAATGAGCCACCATCCCGATGAAGTCGGCATGGCTTGAGCATTCCCTAATAAAATAATTTTTGTTAATCCAGTTTATTTAAGGATGTACACAGCTCCCATATTAGCATCTACTCTTATCTTCATTCCATCTTTCAAAATTTTAGTGCCTTCAAAGGTGTTCATTATAACTGGGATACCGAACTCTCTTCCAACGATTGCAGCATGGGAAAGGCTGGCTCCTCTATCAACTACAACGCCGCCCAGCAACGAAAAAACTGGTGTCCAGCTTGGAGAAGTTGTAGGTGCTACCAGGATGTCTCCCTGTTCAATTTTTGACAATTCACTTTCTGACCAGATTACTTTTACAGTACCCTCTGATACACCGGGAGAACCGCATACACCAAAAAGATCAGCCTTCAGCTCGGGTCTTACAATTGGCATGGTACCTACAACCACTTTCAGAGCAATGGGATCGAGTGAATCCACCAGAAGCTTCATTGCTTCTTCAACTGTAAAACCATCTTTTAGAAGCATAGGTGCATTGCCCCTCTCACACCACCCCTTCCATTCTTCCTTTCTTCGGTTGACAATCTTGCGCATATTGAACATGTCAGGGTTTATACCTGATCTTCTTATTTCATCAGGCATAAGATAAAAAATATCTTCAGTACTGTCGATTGCTCCTTCCCTTACAAATCTTTTTCCCACGCCCATGACGCTCCGTCTGATCATTGCGTGTGTGTAAAGATCGAGATAATGGTTATGTTCCTCGCTGAACAATGCACTGTTCTGGGCAAGGGTCAGAATTGTCTTGAACCAGCCCCTCTGCTCCGGAGCAATTTTTTCAAGCACTTCCTTTTCTGCTGCCAGTCTTTCTGCTTCATTCTTCTTTCTTTCTTCTTCAAGGTTATAATTAATATTTTTACCTATCGCCATTTTGATTACATTAAATGCTGGTGTTGGATCTTCAAGCCAGGTAGGAACATTTATTTCTGCCATTCTCTCAAGTCTCCAGCCTGCTTCTTTTTCCATAAATTCATCAAATGCCTTGAGAAATTCCTGACCTTTCTGTGATACATTAAGACTTTTCCTCATTTCAGAAGCTTCCGCGGAAACAAATATTTCCTTGAGACCCATATCTACGGCTTTTTTTGCCAGATCAAAGAGGCCTTTATCAACCTGAAAGCTTTTATTGTCAAAACCACTGGTCAGTTTGTGAAATTGGGGGTTTGTATCATCAATACCCAGAACTTGTTTTGTCATTTGCTCGAAAAGAACAAAGGCAGTATAAACACCGTACATCATATACATGTGGATTTCCCACATTCTTCTACAAACATTAATAGTTTCTTCAAAATTATCGAGAAGCTGAATATTTGTTGCCGAGTCAAGATCAAGAGCCTTTAATTTATCGTATCTTTTCATAATCTCATCAACAAAACCTTTCCACATACCATTAAAATCCTTGACGAAAGGCATGATAGCAATTTTGAAGCGCTCTTCCCGGGCTTTTCTTTCTTCAGGATCCTTTACAAGAAGCAAGGCAAGATAACCGCCTCCATCCTTGAAACGCCAATCCCATCCTTTGACTGTCGGCAAAGACAGCTTTTCTGCTCCATACTGCATACCATGCCGGCAGAAATTGACCCAGAACCAACCAAACATGGGTGTCCATGGTGGCACAGAATGAGTGGCATCTTGAAACCAACACGGTGAGACATCAAAATCCATACTTTCATCAAACTCAAGCCCCGGAACACAATCATAAATCTTCATAATACCTCCCCTTTTTTTGAATATACTTCCCTTTTTTAATGCATTGCCCTTCCACCATCTATCAGGATTGTCTGTCCTGTTATAAAGCTCGCCTCATCTGAAGAAAGAAAGATTGTTGCTCCCACAATATCGTCTGCCACACCAAGTCTTTTTAGCGGTGTTTTTGATGTATCATATTTTGCAATATCGGCTATTGTTCGACTTGCTTCTGTGTCTGTAAAACCTGGAGCAACAGCATTTATACATATGTTGTAAGGACCGAGTTCTATGGCAAGAGCCCTTGTCATTCCTATAACAGCTCCCTTTGTTGCCACATAATGAACAAAACCCTGGGATCCTGTAAAAAATACCTCTGATGTCATATTTACTATCTTTCCTTTTCCAGCTTCTTTCATAAAAGGAAAAACAGCAACAATGGGAAGCCATGTTCCTTTAATATTTACTTCCATCATACTATCCCATTCTTCCTCACCGATTTTATTAAAGGCTTTGCGTTCCACCCCGTAGTAAAATGCCGCACTATTTACCAGAATATCTATTTTGCCGAACCTGTCCATGGCAAATTTGGCCATCCTATCAACATCAGCCCTTGATGTTACATCGATTTGCAGATATTCTGCTTCAGTTCCAATAGTTCGTACTGATTTTACAGTTTCCTCAAGGCCATTCAGATCTTTACGGGTGACAGCCAATATTTTAGCTCCTGCTCTGGCAAAACCTTCGCAGAACGCTCTTCCGAGTCCCTTGGCACCGCCTGTAACAATTGCCACTTTTCCAGTCATATCTAACATTTGCCAACCTCCTTGAACTGGATTCAGAAAATTTCATAGAATTTTATTCAACATTTACAATAATATTGCCTTCATCCATTCCCAATTCTCTTGCAATTGGTTTGCATTTGACTTTGAGCATGAAAACAGCTTTCTTGTGAGGAATTTCTCCATGTAATGCTTCATAGCTTCCAGTGCCCTTGGCAACAATAAGATCGGATGACTGGAAATATTTTTTTGTATTTGAATCAATTCCATCGGGCACCATAAATCCGGGGACAGTCACTATATCGTCAACCAGTTCTTCAAGCTGAAAATTATGAACATCATCCATGGTAGCATCTTCAAAAAAGGTCTGTTTTTTCACCACAAGAGTTATTTTTGCGCCGATTTCCTTTATAAGGTGCATAACAAGAGAATCAAATCCTATTTCACCTGCATTGTCAGTTACATAAAGAACCTTGCTTGAACCATTTACCGCTTCAAGCAAGTTACCGACAAGGGCTTTCCTTAAATTATCATGGAGCATGAATTCACGGATTTCCTTAAATGTATAGGGGCTTAATGGTGCATTAAGGGGCGCAACATTTGCCGCAGCAGCAAGAAAACATGCCTGGGATAGTCTGCCTTCCATTGTTCTTTCTTTGTTGATATATTCTATTGCTTCAGGAAGAATTTTCTTTGCATTTTCATTACTTTTCTGTTTTAAATCCTCATAATACCCTGAAAGTCCAGGTGTTGTATCAAAAACTGCATGGACCGTGTTGTTGCATAGAAGACCGACATTGGCTTCTGGAGACACATCACGAAGAAGAATCTTCACAATATTTCTTACAAGTTCAACTGCTCTCCCTTCTGGAATGTAGGGTGCTGCTCTCTCAAATACCCAGTGAACAAGACAGGCCCCGCATTCCTGATGAGGCTTCATAAAATAACCTCCTTTTCAATTTTCCAACAAATTTTTAATATTAACTTTCTACCATCCGCGTTCTTCCCAGGGTTTGTACTTAAGGTTAAAGTCCTGTGCAATTGTTTTATAACAGGCATAGCTGCTTCCTCGACCTATACCGTGGGCAGAGTGCGCCGCAGAAGAACAAAGGTAATAATTTTTTAACGGTAAACGGTATCCGGATATTTCCGGGAACGGTCTCAATCTACCCTGACATTCGTAGTTAGCATCTAATGCACCCCATCCTCCTTGCGGCATGCAGGGGTTCCTGTTTACCACATCATCAGGAGTAGCAATCCATGCAGATATAAAATTTTCCATATTTACATTTGGAGCATATTTACCCCACTCTTCAACCATTCTGAATTCTATATCCTTTTTTATTCTGAGCCATTCTTTTTCCGAAAAATTCCTCCATGGGCAGGTAAATTCCTCCACAAGGGCTGCGAAACGGCCTTCAGGAGCACGGGTTCTGTCCCATTGTACATCAGGAGCTACAAGAAGATATAACTTGTCAGCAATTCCTTTTTCCCAGCGATCTCTCTGGTATTGCCCACTCAGAAAATATTCCGGATTTGCTTCACCAAAGTACAATCTCGGAACCAAACCAAGTTCAGGGTTCTGAGGATATTTTGGAGCTTCCATAAGAGCAATATTGCCCCATAGAAGCTGGGTCCTCTCGTAGCCCTTATCATCAAGTGTAGGTGGTTTTTCTTTAAGCTTCTGACCTCTCGCCCAAAGATTTTCAGGCCAGTTATCCTTGCCGGATATATCCATTGTAAGTTCTATACTCAAATCACTGATTACAATATCGGCAAGAATCCTGTCACCATTCAACAGTTCAATGCCACATGCTTTTTTGTTGTCGCTCAGCACTCTCTTGACCTCATTAAGTACAAAAAATTCTCCTCCATATTTCTCAAAGGCACGAAGAAGTGCATGGGTAATACTGTGAGTACCGCCTGTTACTATTGCTGCAGCATCAACTGAAAGGATAAGGCCCAGAGCGTGAATATGCCAGTACGGTCCTGGTCTATCCTGTGGAAATAATCCATTTGAAGTCTGAATAGCTCTCATATAAAATGTTTGCATTTCAGGGCTTTTAAATATCCTGGTAGCAATTTCGCCTACTGTACCAAGGGCGATATCCCGATCAAGGCCATCCTTGGGATCATCAAAAAGAGCTTCAAGAGGATCGGGCCCATCCCCCCATTCATCAGGGCCTGTATAACGGTACATTCCAAATGCTTTTCTCCACTTGTTCCTGAACCTTCGTATTATATCCTCAACAGTATTTGCATCATCTTTATTGATTTTTGCAATTTCTCTGATTGTATAATCAGCTGCCTCCTGAGAAAATTCAGCTCTTCCTGTAAAAGGATCAACTACAGGAAATATTGTTTTGCCCAGTATGTAATTACCATCAGGATAAATCCATGCCTCATTGTTCTCGGGAAAAAGATAGACAAGACCGTGGTCTCTCAAATCAAAGTCACTGTAAGCAGGGTTTGTATAAAATCTTGTGAAGTGAGCACATACATTTTGTATAAAACCAGGCACAGGCAGTTCTTCACCGCAGGCTCCACCACCCATTTCGTGCCACCGTTCAAACATTGCTGTCTTTAAACCTGCCCTTTGCAAATAGCAGGCTATGATCGTGGCATGGTGCCCACCGCCCACTATAACCGCATCATATTTTTTATCCGGCATAATAACCTCCTCTTCCTTTCTTATATCTTCATTAATTTCAAGCCCTCGATGGTATGGGTCCGGGTCCTGTTTTAGACGCAGTTTTCGGTACATCTCCGGGTCCTGATCCTGTTTGAGAACCTTTTCCCGCATCCTGTTTAGCTGCAGATGCATGGGCATTCGCTGTTTTTTCGTATACAGGGTCTTTTGAAAAAAAGAATTTTATACCTTTAAGGATTAGTATTGGATTTGTCAGGATTATTTTAACCATTTTTCTCAAATCTGATGGATCAAGAAAAGCTCGCACTGTCCAGTGTACAGGGTCTACAACTTCCATCATTAAAATCATGCGCATAGGTTCGGTAGTTCCTTCTTTCGGTTCTTCCAATGTGGAAGGTACAATCGTGGTAGCTAAAATATTCGCCACTTTGGCGGTCAGCAATGTTCTTCCTAAACCGGTTGATCGCATAAACATAATAAACCTCCTTATATTTCAGCTATTAAAATAATCCAGCATCTCTTGCTTCTTTGACACCCCGTGGTTCCGGCCACCACTTTTTGATATTAAAGTCTTCTGCGATCTTCTCAGCTGCGTTAAAACCGGGACCATAGGTGATCATACCTCCTGAATGGGTGCTTGCACCACCTACATAAAGATTCTTTATAGGTGTATCGTGCTGGCAGCAGTATTCATTGGGTCTCATATACCCCATCTGGAGAGGCAGGTAAGCACCCTGTTTAAAACAGCCCTGTTTCATATCCGGAAACTTGTTCTCAGTATCAAGAGGGGTGCTTATATAATCCCACACAATAGTATCCTTATTCATATTAGGTGCATATTTTTCAAGTGTAGCTTTACAGCGCTCCGCATAGGGACGTCTCATTCTGTTCCAGGACAGAGGTCCTCCATCTTTCAGATTATAAGGGGCACATTCCATGGATATAAGACCTATATGCTTTACAAAGCTTCCTCCATGACGATGCACACGAATCGGGTCATGAACAGAGGGGAAGCAACAGTTAAACCCGCCACCATGAAGCTCTCCTCTTTTTGAAGCTTCAAAGTGATCTACAAGATCCTGTTCGCATTCATATCCAATTACATAAATAAGAGAGTCTTCGAGTTCAGGATGTTTATCGAATATTTTGAACTTAGGTTTTTCTGTAAGCGCCAGGTGTGTGGTGAAAAAGCTCATGTCTGAATAGCACCACTGGTCAAGCCGTGTAATAAGTTCAGGACTGAGATGTTCCTTTCCTACAAGATCATAAAATGTCTGGTGAGGGTTGAGAGTACTGCAGACAAATTTGCTTGCCTTTAAAATGGTACCATCTTTAAGTTCAACTCCCTTTGCCTCATTATTCTCAATGACAATTCTGTTTATCTCGCATCCGCTTATAACTCTGCCTCCGTTCTCTGAAATGTATTTTCCCATTAGGTGCGCTATGTGATGGGAACCCATATGGGAAAGACGAAAATGCCATGCCCTGTTTATCATCAGAGGAACGAGATATCCCAGACCCTCAAGATCATAATCAAGTCCCCACATGGTGGCACAGTAGAGCATCATTGTCCTTACTTTGTCGTTTTCAAACCAGGAATCTATGATCTGTTTGGGCGTGTATCCTGCAAGATCATCATCCCACTTTGTTACAGGATGGGTTTCCAGTTTGGCTACCTGTTCGATGCTCGGCATGGGGTTTACATAACTTGCAGGTGCCAGGAAGAGATCCATTGCTTCATCGGTGATTTTTACAAAGTTTCTGAATGACTCTGCATCAGCCTTGGAAAATTTTTCAATACATGCTGCCGTCTTTTCAGGGTCCTTGTACAAAGCCATATACGTACCATCCGAGAAGGGCATGACAACCTGAAGATCAGGATAGATCCATTTTAGATCATACTTTGTCTCAAGTTCAAAGTCCCTCATGGGAGGAGCATATTCCACCATCATGTGGTAAATAGCATGGCTATCCACAAGCATACCGGGAAGGAGAAGATTCTCTGTTGCCAATCCTCCACCAATCTCATATCTTCTTTCCAGGATGGCAACTTTCAATCCTGCCTTCGTCAAATACCCTGCAGCGGTAAGTCCGTTAGGTCCAGCGCCGATAATGATGCCATCATATTCCAATTCCCTCATAATTACGCCTCCTTTTTTTCAAACCTTTTTTATTCAGGCAACATTTATATTTTGAATTTTTCCACATATCCTTCTTTCGGGTATATTTAATCTTCATCTTCTGCAATTAGTCATCTACAAGAGTCAGACAATTCGTAGCGCACCACTGAACACACTGTGGATCCGGTGGTTCTCCACAAAAATCACATTTAAGAGCAATACCTGTATCAGGTTCTTTATATATGGATTTTGAAGGGCAGGATGCCCGGCATGTAATGCACTCATCAATCTCTATGCCATCCACCACCCTTGTACCTTTGGAATTACAAGCTGCTTCTGTATATGGGCCTGCTATAACGGGATAACAGAATTCCTCTCCTATATAAACCCTTATCCTTGACCTCCAGGGATTAACACTCCCTGTGTGCGCCAGAGAGCAAATAACTTCACATTGTTTACACCCTGTGCATGATTTGTGATCTATCTTGATTCTCATCATATCACCCCGGCACCCTCATTTTCCAAGTTCAGGTCCTTGAGTCTCTCCATAGTAGGTATCCCGTTCTGATCCCATCCTCTCATTGAATAGTATTCAGACATAAGTTTATCAAGGACCACAACTCGGTTTTTTACACGAGGTTCTGTAAGTATTCTTGGCGGCAAGGTATCATCTTTTCCGGTAATGCCTGATTTCATATTGAAAAGCCGTTCGAGATTCCATATTCTTTCTCCCATTCTCTCAAGACCAACCGGTGAATAACTGTTGCCTGTCACATACGTAAGCCACTCGGACAATTTTTCTCCCCATAAAGGGCCATGATAGATAATCCAGCAAAGTACACCTGAATCAGCACTTGCAAGATAATCCTGATCTTTTTTTGTAAATTCGACAAAGTAAGCCGGGTCCTTCCGCCCCTCATAAAAGGGCATTGTGGATTTTGTGTGGGAACCCCCTGTATTGCATGTGGCATACTGAAGAGCAAGTGCATCAAGAGCCTGCGGGTGCCAGGCAGGTATCCCCATACCTTTTATACCCATGAAAAGCTCAGGATGGTCGTATTGTGCTCCGAAAGTTACTCCACCCTCAGCCATGAGGTCTCCAATGCCTTCCCTGTATGCTATATTTTTAAGGAGTTTGAATAAATTTGTATTGCCAAATTCCAGTGGAAAGCCAAGATCTTTTTCCGGAAGATAACCTTCTTCAAAAAGTTCCATTGCACAGGAAACCATGGCTCCTGTGGTAATAGTATCCATTCCAAGTTCATTACAGATGTAGTTGGCCCTGCAAATATCCTTCATGTCTCCCAATCCACAATTCGATCCAATAAGGGCCATCGTCTCATGCTCGGGGCCTTTAGCAGTCAATGGATATTCCGGGTCATCTATGCGACTTCTTTTACTGCAACCAAAGGGGCAGGAAAAACAGGCTTCATCCCTTACCCGTATAAGATCACGAATTACTTCAGGATCTTCATACTTTACAAAAGCCTCGAAATATCCTTCCTTAAAATTGAATGCAGCCTGAGTCTTGCTTGCATTGGCTCTGCCTGGTAATCCCCAGGTACCGTATCTCCGGCGCTTATAAAGTTCTCCATTATCACGACCTTCCTGATAGATTCCCATAACCGCCTTCCTGAAACCTTCCACATCAGCAATATTAACCTGTCCTTTTCCAAGTGCAGCAACAGCCTTGAGGTTTTTCGAACCCATAACTGCCCCCAGGCCTGAACGACCGGCAGCTCGTCCACCATCAGACATAATACAGGCAAATCTAACCATGTTTTCACCTGCAGGTCCGATATTAGCTATACCCATGGTATTCAGTGCCCAAGCATCAAGATCGTACTTTATCCTCATATCTGCCCGGATCATATTTTCTGTATCTGAAGATACTTTTCCCCATAAATGTTTTGCAGCATTTATCTCCACCCGGTCATTACAGATAGTTACATATACAGGTTCTTCTGATTTTCCTTCAATAATAAGAAGATCATAGCCGGCATATTTCAAATTAGCGCCAAAATAGCCTCCGCAGCACGGGCTGGATACACAGTTGCTGAGCGGAGATTTAGCAGAAACTACAAACCGGCTTGCTGCCGGAGCGCCACTGCCTGTCAAAGGTCCTGTAGCAAAAATAAGTTTGTTTTCAGGACTAAGGGCATCAATACGGGGATCAACCTCGTCAAAGAGTATTCTGCTGCACATACCGCGGCCTCCTATGTAGTCCTCCATGAGATACCCCGGCATTTCTTCTGCAAGCAAAGTTCCCCGCGTTAAATTAATTCTCAATATTTTTCCGTTCCAGCCAAACATAATGATCCTCCTTCAGAAATGAGCTTCCCCGGTCAATTGAGCCAGTTCCGACTGGTAAAAAACTGGCCCGTCAGTACAGACATATTTGTTTCCTATATTACAGCGACCACATTTTCCTATGCCGCATTTCATCCGCATCTCAAGGGAGAAAAGGATGTTATCCCCGGTGAATCCAAGTTCCTCAAGCACAGGTAAGGTAAATTTCATCATTACAGGCGGTCCGCATACAACAGCAAAGGTGTTTTTCGGATCCGGTGCCAGAATTCTTGTTACATCAGGAACCATACCTACATGTCCCTCCCAGCCTTCTATCCCGGTATCCACAGTAAGATTCAGGTTTACATCCTCCCTTGTTTTCCATGATTCCAAATCAGATTTATAGAGAAGCAGGCCCTGATTTCTCGCTCCATAAATGACCGTCAAATTCCCGAAGGATTTCCTGTTGGTATCTTCAAGTATGTAATTGGTAAGTGACCGTAAGGTTGAAAACCCGAAACCACCGCCGATAAGAAGGAGATTTTTATTTTTGAATTTTTCAATGGGATAGCCATTCCCAAGGGGCCCTCTAACCCCTACAATATTTCCTTTTGTCAGATTGTGCAGTGCTTCAGTGACAACACCGATTATACTTACACTGAATTCAAGGTATTCCGGCCGTGTAGGAGTGGATGCCATTCCAAATGGTGCTTCTCCTTTTCCAAAAACAGAAACTTCTGCAAACTGGCCCGGCACATAGGAAAACTTCTTATTATCTTCTTCATTGATAAAAGCAAGTCGGAATGTCTTTATGTTACGGTCCTGTGTTTCAAGAACAATATCTTCGATTCTCATCAAAAAGGGGACATAGGGATTTTCCATCATACAGCCTCTCTCGCAGAGATTTTCTGAATAACTTCACGTATGTCCAGATTAACAGGGCATTGCGTAACACATCTTCCACACCCTGTGCATCCAGTCATATTTTCATTCATTGGAAGATAGCAAAACTTGTGCATTATTCTCTGTCTGAAACGTTCTTTAACGGTTGGACGTGGATTAAAGCCCGAAGCCTGACGTGTAAATAATGGAAACTGACAGGAGTCCCATATTCTTATTCTTTGACCTGCTGATTGTCCGGCCTCATCCAGAACATCAAAACAATGGCATACAGGACACAGATAGGTACATATGCCACATCCAAGACAGGATTCAGTTATATCCTCCCATAAAGGATCATCAAAGAGTCTTTCCAGTTTCCTTTCAAGATCTTCATTTATATCAGCATTTCCCAGGGCTGTAAGATCCATTAAATCTAATGCCTTTTTTTCAAAAATATCAGCCTGGTCAAGGGCATTATCATCTGCCTTTCCGAACAGTTCATTATTAAATAAAGTTTTACCCTTATGTGTTCCTGCCTTAACAAGATATTGATCTCCCAAATCTATTAAGAGAAGATCAGAGCCCTTTGTTGAAAAAGGCCCTCCACCCAGGGCTGTGCAAAAACAGGCTGGATCAGGATTTCTACAGGCAATGCTTATAACAATCGAACTATTTCTTTTATCACTGTAATATGTATCCTGTTGAAAACCTCCGAAAATTCTGTCTAAAAGAAGGAGTCCCTGTGCATCACAGGGTCTGATCCCGAATAGAGCCAGATTCTTTTTCTCCGGGAAGGGTAAATTTATTACAACTTCTTTCTCCTTCAGGCTATAGTTTAAAAGATTTTCCATTTGAGGGAAAAAAGCATCCTTAGCAGAGTTTACTGTATTCCCCAGACCAGAAAACAGATTATCTGAAGTTTCCATCCGGTCGAAAAAGAGCTTATCGTCCTTTACAACAGGACCAAAAACAATGCTGTTCTGAAACAAATTTTCAAGAAAAATGCTTAAATATTCCTTCTTTAACAATCTCATGTCTTCATTATTCATGGTTCCACCATAAATGATTGAGGATCATTGATTTTAAAAGTGGCAAGTGGAGTTATTTCTTCTGTGCTGCATCCTGCTTCATAATGAAAAAGGTCAATTACATCCTTCTGTAATTTTCTGTTCAGCTTACGTATATCAACACCCATTGGACAGGCTTGTTCACAGGATCCACAACCTGTGCAACGCCCTGCCAGATGAAAGGCACGCATAAGATGAAAAATTGCAGTATCAGACAGATCCTTTGATTTGCCAACCCATTGAGGTTTTGATGCATCTGTAAAACATTCAGGGCAGTAGCACATGGGGCAGGCGTTCCGGCAGGCATAACAACGGATACATTTACTAATTTCCTTTGATATGTACTTCCATCTTTCTTCATTACCGAGGTAACTGAAATTTTCAACATCGGAAAATGTGTCAATGAGAGGAGCTTGCAGGCACTGTAATTTTTTCTCTGCAAGAAGTATGTCGTAAATAACAGGTACAGGATGTGTACAAACTTTACAATGTTCATAAAGGAATTCATGACGGTTCAGAATTTTTTCAGAATTTGATCCCTTTACTGTCAGAATTTCATCACCTTCCTTGACTGCAACAATTGATTCATTACCCATGACATTCTCTACAAGTCTCCGGTCCACAATACCATTACAGTCAATACCTATTATAAAAAGCTGCTCTCTCGTGATCTGGTTTTCCTTGATCAATTCCACAATGGCTCGGGCGTCACATCCCTTGGTTACAATAGCAATGCTTTCTTTTCTTTTAGGGAGATATTTACTCAGATTGTTTTCACAATACCCGTTCCAGACAAGTTGTTTGACATCACTTTCTTCTCTAATAAAACAAGGTCTGCTCCGAAGAAGGAGGCTCCCGTTTTTAAAACCAATAACGACCCTGACCTTTCCATCACGAAGAAGTCCATATGCTATTTCTCTGATTTCACGGGTGATCTGAGACATTAATTAAACCTCCAGGGTTATTTTTTACTAATATTTTTGCAGGCCCAAGGTTTTTGATCCTTGCAGTCATCTCTCTGACCAACCTGACAAAACGGACCCCTTCTGATGCCGACACCCAACTGAACTGAACTCTGCCTTCTTCGAGACCTATAAATTCAAGAAGATTTTTCAAAAGAGCAAACTTTCTCCTGGCACTGTAATTTCCACTCAGATAATGACACTCTCCCGGATGACAACCGCTTACAAGAACTCCATCAATTCCATTCTGGAGGCTTGAAAGAATGAAAAATGGATCGATCCTTCCTGAACAGGGAACTCTGATAATTCTAATATTGGAGGGATATTGAATCCTGCTTGTTCCTGCCAGATCAGCACCGGCATAACTACACCAGTTACAGAGAAAAGCAACTATTTTGGGTTCCCATTGATCTGATCTATTCATTTATGCACCCTGTAAAGCCCGGATTGCGGACCATGTTTGTTCATTACTTACACTACCCAAATCCAGTGCACCACTTCTGCAAGAAGATACACAGACGCCGCAGCCTTTACAGAGAGCCTGGTTTACACTGGCCTTACCATCTGTACCGCGGGTAATAGCCTGATATGGACAAATTATCCAGCACACACCGCACTCACTGCATTTCCAGGTTTTTACAACACACACGGGCCCACCGGCTGATAGCTCATCCCGTGCAAGTATTGTCATTGCCCTTGAAGCTGCAGCTTCTGCCTGAGAAATACTTTCGTCAATAAACTTAGGATAATGAGCTGTACCGCACATAAATATTCCATCAGTTGCAAAATCCACAGGTCTTAATTTCATGTGCGCTTCCATAAAAAAACCATCTTCATTAAGAGGAACCTTGAGTATCCTTGAAAGAGTCTTATTTCCTGCCGGAGGAACTGATGCTGTTGCAAGGCATACCAGATCAGCCTCTATTTCAAGCCTCCGGCCGAGAATAGGCTCAGTGGCAGTTATTCTGAGAAAAGACCTTCCCTTATCCTCTACAGTATTAATATCAGGCGGATCTTCGGGCTCATACCTGATAAATATTACTCCACGGTCAGAAGCTTCCCTGTAATAATCCTCTCTAAAACCGTATGTCCTCATATCTCTGTAAAGGATGTAAACATCCATTTCAGCTTTCATTTCCTTGAGTTTAAGAGCATTCATCACCGAGTGGGAACAGCAGACCCGGCTGCAATAGAGCCTTTCGTCATTTCTTGATCCCACACACTGAATAAAGACTGCTGTATTGCAGTTTTTTATTTTGTCGCTGTCTTTTTCCAGTATTTCATCAAGTTCGAGCAGGGTTTTTACGCGTTTATCCTCTCCATACATATAAAGATCGAGGGGTTTTAACTCATCAGCCCCAGTGGCAACAATGGTCACGCCATGTTTTATTTCCTTTAAAACCTCTGCTTTCCCTATTTTTATTACAGAAAGAAAATTTCCTGTATAACCTGAATGGTCTATAAGTTCAGCCTCCATATAAACATGAATAAGGCTGTTCTCGGAAAGCTTCTTAATAAGATCATCAATAAAAACCTGCACATTTTCGCCTTCAAGGGTTTCAGGAATCTTTCTGGCAAGACCACCAAGAAAATTATTTTTTTCTATAATATTGACTTCAATACCCTGATGTGCAAGGCTCAGTGCAGCCTTTATACCTGCAATGCCTCCACCGATGACCAACGCTGATTTTATAATACTGTAGGAAATACGATAAAGTGGCTGCAAAAGAGCTGCCCGTGAGATTGCTATATGCAACAAATCTTTTGCTTTATCTGTTGCTGTTACCTTTTCTGTCATATGCACAAGAGAGCATTGTTCACGAATGTTGGCAAACTCGAATAAATAAGGATTAAGACCAGCCTCACAAAGTGCGCCCTGAAATACCGGTTCGTGGGTTCTTGGTGTGCATGCTGCCACCACTATACGGTTGAGGCTTTCCCTCTTTATTGTTTCAACCATGTGATTTACAGAATCAATTGAACAGGCAAAAGTTTCCTCTGTTGAATAAACCACACCTGGCAGTTTTTTTGCGTAGTCTACAACCTGAGGCACATTCACTATCTTAGCAATATTCGTACCGCAGTGACACACAAATACTCCTATTCTCGGCGGTTCACCGGTAATATCGTGTTCCTCGGGATATATTTTTTCTTCTACAAGAGATCCACGCTCTTTATCCAGCAATTGGGAAGCGAGAGATGCTGCTCCGCTTGCCATTGTAACAGTATCGGGAATATCCATAGGAGCATGGAATACACCGCATGTGAAAATACCTTTTCTTGAAGTTTCCATAGGTGAAAAAACAGGGCTTTTACAAAAGCCATATTGATTCAAATCTATCGATAATTTCTCAGACAATTCCCTGTTATTTTCTGTTGAATTAAGTCCTGTTGAAAGAACGACAAGATCGAATTGCTCATCCTTTACTTCACTGCCATTTACACGATACCTGAGATTGATGTTTCCTGTTTCAGGATCTTCGCCGAGGATTGATGCTTTTGCCCACTGGTAACGGACTCCCGGCATATTTCTGGCTCTTTCATAAAATCTTTCAAATCCCTTACCATAAGCACGAATATCATTATGAAGAATTACTGCTTCAATTTCAGGATGGTGCTCTTTTGAAAGAATAACCTGTTTTGTAGCATACATGCAGCATACTGCCGAGCAGTATGAACAATCAGCTGTTTCATCACGGGAACCGACACACTGGATCCATGCTATCTTATGGGGTGTTTTTTTATCCGAAGGACGAAGTATTTCCCCTCCGTTAGGCCCTGATGCACTGATAATCCTTTCAAATTCAAGACTTGTCACTATATTGGGAAATCTATTATACCCATACTGACTTTGTGAAAGTGGATCAAATATCTCATATCCAGGTGCAAGTATAAGGCTACCAACATTTACGACAGTTCTCTTCGGTTGCATTTTGAAATCAATAGCCTTGCTTTTACAGGCGGGAACACAAATCTGACATATCTTTCTGTTCACAAAAAGACATGCGGAACCATTCACTATAGAAGCTGCCGGAACGGCTTGAGGAAAATGGATATGAATACACTTTTTAGATGAAAGGCTTTCATTGTAAGTATCAGGAACAAAGACAGGGCAATATTCTGTACAGGTACCACAGCCAGTACATTTTTCCTCATCAACATAACGGGGTTCGCCAAGTAACTGTACCTGAAAATTTCCTGCATCTCCCTGAATATCCTCGATTCTTGTATTAGTTATAATTGTAATATTCGGATTCTCCGCACATTCTATGAACTTCGGAGAGAGAATACACATAGAGCAGTCATTTGTTGGAAATGTTTTATCCAACTGTGCCATCTTGCCACCTATTGCAGGTCCTTTATCAACAAGATAAACTTTGAATCCAGCAGCTGCAGTATCCAGTGCAGCCTGTATGCCACCCACGCCTGCACCTACTACCATAACAGCCCCTATTTTTTCGCAACTTAAGGGAAATTCACTGACATTTTTATCGTCAGGCATAATCTCTCCTGCTCTCATCCTATATTCAGATGCAAAAGCTCCTCAATTATCAGATAACTTCATCAACTATCTCTGAAATATCCAGAATTTCCAGGGTATTTTGCTTACCCATTGTCATGACACTGTCTTTGAAATTCAGGAGACAATAAGGACAGGCTGTTG
This sequence comes from uncultured Syntrophorhabdaceae bacterium, assembly GCA_964429485.1. Taxonomy (GTDB): domain Bacteria; phylum Desulfobacterota; class Syntrophorhabdia; order Syntrophorhabdales; family Syntrophorhabdaceae; genus JAPLKB01. The sequence goes on along the minus strand of CAYSBW010000010.1, from coordinate 3,704 downwards.
TAAGAATTTCCGCTCCTGATGCAATGGCCTGCTCCACCAGTGTATCTGAAAAACGTTCCCCTTTTTTGGTTTCCATCCAGATCCTGGCTCCACCGCCTCCGCAACAAAGACTGTTTTCTCTTGAATTTATTTCATCTATCAGCGTCAGTTCGGGAATACTTTTGAGTACATTCCGCGGTTCATCATAAATCCCGTTGTGACGTCCCAGATAACAGGGGTCATGGTAGATAACTTTTTTCGGAAATGGTTTATTGAAAGTCAACAGTCCTTCATTTATCAAACTGTCAATATACTGTGTAATGTGTATTACACTGAAGTTACCGCCTAACAGAGGATACTCCTTTTTAAAAGTATCATAACAATGAGGTGATGTTACGATTATCTCTCTGATTCCCGATTCGTTAAAGGCCTTGATATTGCTCTTTGCAAGACTTTCGAAAACTCCATAATTGCCAGCTTTTCTTACGCTTTCACCACAACAGCTTTCTTTAGATCCGAGAATTCCAAAATTTGCACCAGCTTTTTTTAATATTCTCGAAGTAGCTCGGGCAATATTGCTCATCCTGGGATCAAAAGCCGGAGTACAACATGAAAAATACAGTGTTTTATCTCCATTACTTATATATGGAACATCAAGATCCCGGGACCATTCAGCTCTTTCCTCCCTTGCTCCGCCCCATGGGTTACCGGCATTTTTCAGACTTCCAATAGCGTTCTTCAGGCTTGCCGGAACAGCACGTGGCACACTTTCGAGGGTAATGTTTCGTACAGCACGTATAACATCTGTAATGGCTACTCCACGGGGACAGCGGCTGACACACATATTACATGTCGAACATAGCCACCAGTCTTCCTCATCAACCTCCACCAGTCCATACTTTGACTCGGTAATCTTTTTGTGGGGCATAAAGGTGCTCACATTATTCCAGGGACAACTGGCAGTGCACAGGCCACACTGAAAACACTTGCGAAATGTTTCTCCACCTGCATCCCTGATCATTTCAACAGCATCCTTAAATGGCGCTACTGTCTCCATTTTTGCTCCCCTCATTTACCGCTTCCTGCTCCATCAATTGCGGATTTAATTAATACATTTTTGAGATTAAAATTCATTTTCTGTATTTTTAAATTTCTTTTTTTAATTAAATTAAACATAATAGTTTTTCCACATTCTTCAGGCTAAATAGGGATTCAAATTAATAATTTGTTCATATCAACAACTATATAAGCCAAATAAACTTTAATCAAATCAAATTATTTTATGGATCTATTAAGCAAATTAATAGGTTCATAAAATAATTTGATTTGATTTGAAGCTCCCCACTTTTATATAGTTCCTTTGGCTTTAACTTCTCCTGAAGGTGAAAAAAATTGGTAGACCAGAATTTTGGCATAATTAACAACCTATGTAGAAAATACAGGAAATGATTGAAAGGGAGGCGCATTGTGAAAAAAATCGTAGTATTAGGAACTTTGGATACAAAAGGACGGCAACTGATGCACCTCAAGGAAAGGATTGAGGCACGGGGTCATAAAGCAATAGTAATTGATTTGAGCATGGGTAAAATAGCCTCTTTTAAAGGGGATTTTACCCCCTGTAAAATACTTTCTCTTTCAGAAAAAGGTATCGAAGAATTCAGAAACAAAGAAGGTCTTTCTGAATTGAAAAAGATTATGGCCATCAAGGCCGGCGATAAAGTCATGGAGCTTTTATCAAAAGGAGAAGTTGACGGAATTGTAGCTCTGGGTGGTACAACTATGTCAATACTCGCATCACAGATTATGCAAAGACTTCCCTATGGAATTCCAAAAGTGTTGGGGACCACTGCAGCACAACCAGCCTATGTCAAGGAATACTTTGATGCAAGCGATATAACGGTTATGCAGCTTTTAATCGAGGTGGGCAGCGAAAACGATCTCGTTTATCACGCTGTGGAACAGGTTGCAGGTGCAGTATCAGGCATGGTTGATGAAAGTCGTCATTATAAATCATTACTTTTACCTCCTTCTGCTGTTGCCATAACAGAGTTGAATTTTTCGCAGAATTGTGCACGATCAGTAGAACTTTTGCTGGAGGAGAGAGGTTATCAGGTATTTTCCTTTCATGCCCAGGGAATCAGCGACAGGGTAATGGATAAAATGATAGCACAGGGGTTTTTCTCCGGTGTCATTGATATTGTTCCTGCAGGACTTGTGGAAGAACATTTCGGGGGAACAAGGGCAGCCGGCATGGAACGAATGGATGCGGCTATCGAAAGAGGCATTCCCCTCGTACTCACCCCCTGTTGCTTAAACTTGACCAGCGCCGGTCCTGCAAGTAAAAACTATGAAAAATTTGCCTCAAGACCAAGCCATAAGGTTGACCAATTCAGGTCCTATGTACGTTTTAATATTGAAGAATTGCGAATGGTGGCAAGACTCTATTCTGAAAAATTAAATAAGGCAACAGGCCCTGTAAAAGTTCTTTTTCCCACTAGAGGCTGGTCAAGCATAGACAAAGAAGGTACTGTTCTTCATAATCCGGAAGAGGATCGGATATTTTTAGATGTTTTAAAAAAATTGTTAAAAGTACGAATAGATATAGAAGAAGTTGACTGCAATCTTGAAGAACCTGATTTTGCTTTAAAACTGGTAGAAAGTTTTGACAGTATATACAGGAGCGTATATAAAAAATAGGACATTACAGGAGACTTATACAGCTATTTTAGCGTATCATAGTTGGTTTTGCCTGTCCTGTATTTTTTTAAGTAATAGTTCTATAAATCCATATATATCATCGCCGGCATTCATGGCCCTTATACCGAGAGACCCGGCAATTTGTAAATAGACAGAATTCTTTCCATCTGGACTCATAGATAAAACTTTGCCAATTGTAAATCCCTTTTTTTCAAGCTCTTGATTTGCCGAATTTGCCATTTCCTTAAGAAATTCTTCAGCTTGTCTGCTATTGTCCGTAGTAAATTCAGGGTTTTTACTGTCATAAAGCATGTGCTCTGTTGTTTCACCCTGTTTTATTGTTGTTTTTTTCGTAAAATTGTAGATTTTGGCGCCTGAACTATCTGTAAAAAGGGCGCTTTCCACTTCCATGGGCAGTCTTCTGACATAAAAGAGAAGGGGGTAATTTTCTCCTGCTGTCATTGACATCCTGCCTATTTTTTCTGTTCTTTCAATTATGTAAAACCTCATAAGTTCTACATTCTCCTTTTTTATGCCGATTACTTCCTGCCATCCATTCTGCCATTTAAGTAAAACATAACTTTTTGCGACATCAGGCTCAGCAAATTTTAAAGAAGTGCATGATTCCAGTAGATCTTTCTGGGTTTGTTTGCTTAACTTATTGAATTCAATTTCTTCTCTAGAACCATCTTGAAACTGTAATATTAAATGTTCTGGTCTGTCCATTTTATTTTCCTTATTACTCCTTTCCTTTAACTAAATTTTTTATCTGTCTGAAATCAGACACCCTGAAATCAGCGTATTCAGAAAAACCCATATCAATATAGCCTGTATACTGAATTGTCCAAAAACCTCTTTTTTTTGCAGGAATAATATCTGTCCATAACTTATCTCCGACCATAACAGCTTCAGAAACGTCAACACCTCTCTCCTTTAAATCCATTGCAAGCTCATCATAAATTGTACCAGCTTCTTTTGTCTTGCCTTTGTATTTAGAGTTCAGCGATCCACTGTTAATCTCAACCAGC
>CAYSBW010000009.1:26197-53315 GCA_964429485.1 uncultured Syntrophorhabdaceae bacterium | reverse complement strand
CTCTTTTAGCTTTGGCGCTTTTTGTTATAGATATCATTTTATCCAGTTCTTCTTTGCGGATGGCCTGCTCCTGAATATTTTATGTCAAATGTTGTATAATCAAGTCATTCCACAAGAACTTCTACTAAATAACATGCATGATCTTCTGGTGTAATGTCTTCTATACTTGGCGGTAGAAGCTATGTCTGTCCTTTATAAGATTGTATATATGCCATTGGCTTATTCCTGATCCTTTTGGTTTTCAATTATTTTGCTATATTTGGCATCATAATTGTCGGACAGCCTGAAAAGGGCAGCGGGGGTATTAAAAAAAGCATCAGCTGATCACTTTCTTGCAATTTGTGATAACTATTTCCTTGTTGCTTAAAATAATTTGCTACAGTGTTTTCGTTGCCATGTTTTCATATCGTACTTGCAAAATATCCATCTGTCCAGAGCTCTCCGCCCTAAAGCTGTTTTTTTAGCTGTGAGCACCTCTTGAATATCTAATGGGCTGTAATGCTTTTTATGATCGATAATACCTTGGTCACGCTGTACGATGAAACAGACTGCACGAGAAAATATAAGTGGTCTTTGTCTGTGCCAATTTCCAGGAATTTCATCTGGTATCTATCTTCAATTTCTACACAAACATTTTTAATAGCTTCGTCAATTTACTTATCGAACACTGCACGTCGATACTTCGCCGGAAAGACCAGGTGATGAATAAGTACATTGACATTATGGCCTTTATGGACATATTCGCTCAAATATGTATTCTAAACCGTAAGAGGCGGGGAATAGAACCCAAAGAGATTTAAAAAATCAGATTTTATGAATGACCAAAGAAAAACTAATGGCGACATTCTTTAAAAGGCAAAACAACGGAATTATTTAGAGGAGGATTGTATCGCATCATTTCCTTTTCTTTTTTATTGCCATACGGCGTTCATCATATAAAGGATTACCTGTAATATTACTGTTTACTTTTATAAAGGGCGGTATGTGTATTTTACCTTCTTTCTTTGTAGTTTCAAATGGTTCAATTTTAAGTATAGCAGTGTTTTCGTGTTTTCCCTTGTATTGGTCCAATTCAAAGTGCTGGTTGTTCCACAGGAAACAGGTGCGTTCCTTTAAAATAATATCTGTTTTGGGATCTATGAGTTTTGTGAGATGAATATATTCCTGTTCAGCAATAAGACCTTCTTCTTCAATTATTGTTTTTCTTGAAAGGAAGTACATATAGGAACTGTTTTGCCCGCGCTTCCTGATCCTGATCTCTTCATTTTTGTTCTTAGATCTAAGATACATCTGTTCTATCTGAATTATCTGATGAGCAGGTATCTTTTCATATTGGATATTTTCAACAAGAAATCTTTCCGATACCTGAAGAGGTGCGGGAAGCCCGAGAAACTGAGAAATTGCAGAAAAAGTCCTGTTGATTTTGCCTTCAAAGTCTGTGGTATTGTCAATAATCTTAAAATGTGGATGACCAAGCCAGCTTTCACGTATTCGCTGATCAATATTTATTGCTTCTTCCGGAGTCTCGATTCTGGCAGGATTATTGTCACCTGTATAGTATCCGGACGCTCCATCTGCGGCAGTAACGAGATGAATTACCCCGTTGTATCTGTCTCTCAGTTTTACCTCGCTAAGCTTCTTTCTTTTTATTATTTCCTTGAACTCGTCATTGGACATGAAGGCTTTTATGTCCATGATCCCTCTGTCAAGAAGAATTACCTTTCTGCGTTCCGGAAAAACCTTCATAACTGTTTGCTTGTATGTTTCCTCAAAGGCAAGTTGCATATCCAGAATAGCTTCTTCGTATGCATTAACCTGTTTTGATTTATGCATTTTCCTGCGGTCTATGCCGCTATTGGTAATTAATGTTGCTGTTTCAGGTACTACAAATATCATAAAACCATTATTGGATAGTTTTTCCGTTAAAAATGCAAGTGAGGAACTTTTGCCGGAGCACGGTCCTCCTGTGAGAACTATCATATAAACAGGTTCAATCAATCGCGATGTTTTGTGCAATTCATATCTCCAAATTTGTTCTATTCTCTGAAATCTATCCTGTATGAAAAAATCTGTCAATTGTTTTATAGCCTGACAGTAATGAGCAACTCTTATTTCCCGGAGCATGTCAGGTAATGTTGACAATACCTTTTGCTTTTAATATTATATAACCTTTAAGCTATATAATTATGATGGATCAATTGCAGAAAAGAAAAAAAAGCGGGGGGTTCCCTGACATAAAGGTACGAGGTAAAAATGATAGAGCGTTACACTCTGCAAAGAATGGCAAACATATGGGAAGACCAAAAGAGATTTCAAAAATGGCTCGAGATAGAAATAGCAATATGTGAAGCCTATGGAGAACTCTCTGTTATTCCGGAGGAAGATCTCAAAAACATCAAGGAAAAGGCTGCTTTTGATATAGAGAGAATCAAGGAGATTGAAGAGAGAACAAGGCATGATGTAGTAGCTTTCATAGAATCAGTGGCAGAGTTTATAGGTCCTTCTTCAAAATATATACACATGGGAGCAACCTCCTCGGATATACTGGATACATCCTTTTCATGTCTTTTGAAGGAAGCTGCCGATATTTTGATAGAGGATATTCTTTCCCTTATGGATGTGTTGAAGGAAAAGGCTTATAAATACAAAACAACCCCCATGATTGGCAGAACTCATGGCATTCACGCAGAACCAATTACTTTTGGTCTGAAAATGGTGCATTTTTACGATGAGATGAGGAGGAATCTCGAACGTATGAAGGCAGCAAAGGAGCGTATAAGCCATGGAAAAATTTCAGGAGCCGTGGGGACTTTTGCCCATAGTCAACCCTTTGTTGAAGAATACGTATGCAAAAAACTGGGCATAAAGCCTGCTCCTGTATCAACTCAGATTATTCCCCGTGATTACTATGCAGAATTTTTTACAACCTTATCAATAATCGGTTCTTCTATTGAAAAGATGTCCCTTGAGATAAGAAATCTCCAGAGAACAGAAGTTGGAGAAGCAGAAGAATTTTTCCGGAAAGGCCAAACCGGTTCATCAGCTATGCCTCACAAGAGGAATCCAATTGCTTCAGAAAATCTGTGCGGTCTTGCCAGGCTACTCCGTGGATATGCTCTATCTGCTCTTGAAAACATCCCGTTGTGGCATGAACGGGATATAAGCCATTCTTCCGTGGAAAGGGTTATTGCTCCTGATGCTACAATTCTTCTCGACTATATGCTGGAAAGATTAAAAAATATGTACAAAAATCTTATTGTATACCCTGAAAGAATGCAGAAAAACATGGAAATATCGAAGGGATTGTATCACTCTGAAGCCATACTTCTAAGCCTTATACACAAGGGGCATACAAGACAGGAGGCCTATAAAATAACGCAGCGAATTGCCATGCTTTGCTATGAAAAAAACCTTGATTTCAGAACAGAAGTGAGGAATGATGAAGAAATCAGACGATATATGAACGAAGATGAGATCATTGATATCATGAGTAACGACCACTACTTCAGATATATAAATAACATTTTTAACAGGGTATTTGGCTAAAAATCCGATTGACCTCCGAAATATAATGACTTGATAATAAGTTTTTTAACTGAGCTTTGCTGATTCTATGTATTTCATTCTTAAGTCATAAAGCATATTGCCTATCAGTCTTTCCTCCTCCTCTGTGAGATTCCCTTTGGTTTTTTCAATAAGTATTTCAATTAAATCTATTGTTTGTTTTGCAAGAGGCAGGTTTATTTTTTTTTCATTAACTGAAGGGTCGGGCAGTTCTCCAAGACTGACAAGAACAGAAGTAGATAAAGACAGCATAAATGTACTGAAAGTTAATTGGTCATCCATTATTACAACCCCCTAAAATAGTGTGTCGAGTTTTACAGGTAGATAAAAGATATTATCATTTCTTTTTATCTGATACAAAATATAATTTCTTTTCAAACCTTCTATCATGAAATTATCAAAATCATTTTTATCTGAAACCATGTAATTATTTATTTTTATTATTACATCGCCAACCCTCAGTCCACTTTTTTCACCTATACCGGTCTTATACAATTTTGTAACCACTACACCGTTTTTATCTTTGAGTTTGAATTTCATTTTAGGATAGCCCTTTATATCAGATACCCTCATTCCACACAGTGCTTCATCAAGTGGAGAAGGCTTATAATTAAGAAGTTCTCTCATATCGGCATTGATTTGATATGCTTTTTGTCCCTTTATTATCTTGAACTGGACTGATTCCATTTTTGAAACATTTCTTAAAACATTATGGATTTTTATGCTTTCTCTTATTTTTTTTCTATTAAATTCTATTATCCTGTCGCCAATCTTTATTCCATATCTTTCAGCAGGGCTACCCGATATTACTTTATTTACATAGAAATAGGTATTCTTTTCATCCCTTCTTTTTTCTATAAATAAACCGAAAATAGGTTTACTGATGTTGCTTTCAAGGAATTCTGAAAGCATATTCATGACATCTTCTATGGGGATTGCAAATCCAATACCTCTGCCTTCGCCATAAATTGCGGTTACAATGCCAAGGGGATTTCCATCTGTATCAAGGAGGGCACCGCCACTGTTCCCCGGATTTATTGAGGCATCTGTCTGTATGAGATTTATATAGACCCTGTTATCAATTTTCAGATTTCTCCCCAGAGCACTCACAACACCCATTGTAACAGAACTTGATAGACCATAAGGGTTTCCAATGACAATAGCTTTCTCGCCTACCTTGATTTTTTTATTTTTGTTTACTTTCAGGTAGGGGAAATCTACCTTGTCATTTATTTTTAAAAGAGCCATATCAAACTCCGGATCACTGCCAAGCACATAGGCATCATATTCTTTGCCGTTTATAAATTTTACCTTTATACTTATAGCTCTGGAAATAAGGTGCTCATTGGTAACTATAATTCCCCTCGGGTCCAGCACAACACCAGAACCTATGTTTTCAAATGTCTCTTCTTCCTCTCCTTCCTCTTCTGAGATAAATTTTTTGAAAAATGTTGTTTTATTTTCCTCGCCTGCATTTTTGGAAAGTTCTTCAGTTTTTATATTTACAATCATATTGCTTACCCTTTCCACAACTTCTGTGGTCTTGTCGTTTTTAGCATGTGTTGAGTCAGGATAAAACAGAGTTGTGGTGAGTAAAATGCCTGTAAATAAAAGAAGGTTGATAAAATTGAAGGAGTGCTTGTGATTATATTGTATTATTTTTTTAATTCCATTTCTTTGGGTTATAATACAATCGAACATCTTGTTTTTCACTTTCAGCATTTCCGCTAACTTTAATACCAGTCATCTTCAGATTTAATTCTTTTTTTCATCAATTTTTTTACAGAGTCAAGGATTATATGCCCTATTTCATCTTTGTTTCTGATAGGTACCTGTTTTATTCTGCCGCTTGACTCAATAATTGTAACTTCGTTATTATCTGAACCAAAACCTATTCCTTTTTTTGAAACATCGTTTGCTACTATTAAATCCAGATTTTTATTTTTCAGCTTTTCTGCAGCGTGTTCGATGAGGTTTTCAGTTTCTGCTGCAAAACCTACCAGTATTCTGTGTTCCTTTATCCTGCCGAGCTCGCCTACTATGTCAGGATTTTTTTCAAGTTTCAGTGTCATTATGTCTTCATTGCCTTTCTTTTTTATCTTCTGGCAATTTTCTGTCATGCATTTAAAATCAGCAACTGCTGCAGCTTTAATGATAATGGTGCAATCTTTGAAATGCTGCATAACAGCATCTCTCATTTCACAGGCTGTAGTAACTTCAATCGCTTCAATGTCATCTCTGGGGATAGGTATCTGTGTTCTTCCTGTAATGATTAAAACCTCAGCCCCCCTTCTTTTTGCAATTTTTGCAATTGAATAGCCCATTTTGCCCGAAGAAAGGTTTGTAATACACCTTACAGGATCAATAAATTCAGTTGTAGGTCCTGTGGTGATGAGTATTCTTTCTCCTATCAAATCCTTTTCAGTGAATATATCTTCCATTTTTTCAACTATTGCATCAATAGCAGGCAATCTTCCTTTTCCGGTGGTACCACAGGCAAGGTCGCCGGTTCCCGGTTCCATAAAAGCATATCCGGCATCCTTCAGCTTCTGCATGTTCATCTGGACAAACTTGCTATCCCACATTTTTGTATTCATGGAGGGCACGAAAAGGATTGGTACCGTCGTTGCCATAACCATGGTTGTAAGGAAATCATCAGCAATTCCATTGGCAATTTTTCCTATGATATTTGCAGTGGCCGGAACAATTACCATCTGATCTGCAATATCTGAAAGAGCTATATGCCCTATTTTGGAACCACTGAAAAGTTCGAACATCTCATGTATCACAGGATTGCCGGAAATAGTCTGAAAAGTCAGAGGTGTTACAAATTCCATAGCGTTTTTGGTCATTACCACATGAACGTTGGCTCCCCTTTTTGTGAGTTCTCTTACCAGTTCAGCTGTTTTGTATGCAGCAATACCGCCCGTAATACCTACTATAATTTCTTTGCCATTCAACATTGTAAATATTTTGTTTATCATGATATTGTCCAATTTAAATATTAAAACCAAGTTTTCGTATAAGCCGTGTGAACAGGTTTGCCTTTGGTATGTTTGCAGGCGAAACTATATCAACCTTTCCGATAGTTTCATTATCCAGTTTAACAATAATCTCTCCAAGCTTCTGACCCTCTTTTATCTCTCCCTGTATTTTGTCAGGAAGGACAATTTCTTTTTTAACATTTTCTTTTTTATCATTGGGAATGCTACAGGAAAGTGTTTCCTTTACCACACCCTTTATTTTTCTTTTTTTCCCATCCACCAGAAAAATGTCCTTATCAATTAAGTCTCCTTTTTTTACAATATTTATTGTTTGATAATATGCAAATGCCTTCTTAAACTTCTCCATGGCAACCATGTCACGTATTTTTGCTGTTGGGCTCCCCAGAACCACTACAATGAACCGTAAATCATTCTTTTTCCCTGTTGCCACAAGATTGAAACCTGCATCGTTGAAATACCCGGTTTTCATGCCATCCACAATACCGGGCATTTTCATAAGAAGTTTATTATGATTGTTCATTATGAATGTTCCATCTCTGAAGCCCTCTGATTTTATTGATGTCCACTCAAGAGTTTTGGGGTGTTTGAGTAATTCCTTTGCAAGGAGTGCAAGATCAGCGCATGTTGTCAGGTCTCCTTCCTCTCCCTTTGAGGGGGGAAGCCCATGAACTGAATTAAAATGTGTATCAATCATGCCCAGCGCCTTTGCTTTCTCATTCATTAAAACGATGAAACCTTCCTTGCTCCCTGCGATGTGTTCGGCGATGGCATAGGCAGAGTCATTACCTGAAGCAACAAGGGTTGCCTTAATTAATTCCTCAAGCGTAAAGGATTCACCCTCTTTCAAATAAACCTGGCTGCCACCTATCCTTGATGCTTCAGCAGAGACAGTTATTTTATCTGTAAGTTTAAGTTCTCCCTTCGCAATTTTATCCAGGACTATACATGCAACCATGAGTTTTATGACGCTCGCAGGCGGCCTTTTCACATTGGTGTTTTCTCCTTCAATAACCTTACCGCTACTTGCCTCAACAACAACATAGGCTTTGTAGGGTGAAACATCTTTTGTTGCTGCTTGTACTTTTGTGCTGTCTTTATTGCTTGTTTTTACATGTTTTTTAGGGCTGTTGGCCTTTCCGTAAGCTAAACCAACCCATAGCAAAAGCGTTAATATGATTACAAGCGTTTTTTTCATTGTTTGGCTTTCTCCATAAACATTTTTATAAGATCAATTGGTAGGGGGAATATTATTGTGGAGTTTTTTTCTGTTGAAATTTCAATCAAGGTTTGCATATAACGCAACTGGAGGGACATTGGATTTTGTGACAGTATTTCAGATGCTTCCGAAAGTTTTGTTGCTGCCTGATATTCACCTTCAGCGCCGATTACCTTGGCTCTTCTTTCACGTTCCGCCTCTGCCTGACGTGCAATAGCCCTTTGCATTTCCTGTGGTAGGTCCACGTTTTTAACTTCAACATTGGAGACCTTTATACCCCAGGACTCGGTATGTGTGTCCAGTATTTCCTGCAATCTTTCATTAATTTTTTCTCTATGAGCCAGCAGGTCATCAAGTTCAGCCTGTCCCAGTACGCTTCTTAATGTTGTCTGAGAAAGCTGGCTTGTTGCATAGAGATAATTTTCAACGTCTATAATGGCTTTCAGTGAATCTATTACCCTGAAATAAACAACGGCGTTTACCTTTATGGATACATTGTCTCTTGTGATGACATCCTGAGGGGGAATATCAAGAACAACTGTTCTCAGACTCACCTTTACCATCCTGTCAATAACAGGTATAAGTATTATCAATCCAGGACCTTTTGGTGTGCCCAGAACCCTTCCAAGCCTGAATATTACACCTCTTTCATACTCATTTAATATTTTGATTGCGCTAACAAGAAAAAAAACTATTAAGACCACAACAAAAATAGAAATTGTCATTTTTTATCCTCCCTTTTTTTGACAATCAGCGAAAGTCCTTTAATGTCTGTCACAAAAATTTCCTCCCCTTCTTTGATCAGTTCCCTACTTTTTGCATTCCATAGTTCTCCATGAAGAAATACCTTCCCTTTGTCCAATATATCTGTTTTTGCAACACCGGTTTCCCTGAGAAGCCCTTCCCTGCCGGTTTTAACCTTTGAAAGCTGAGCCTTGATTGCATACGACAGCACTCCGAAAAAAAATATACCAGACAGCATTGTAACAGCAACGATGCTTTGCCATGATATGGATAGAATACTTTTAGGAAGGTCAATAAGCATTACCGAGCCCGTTGCAATTGATACAATTCCTGCTACACCAAGTAACCCGTGACTGATGATTTTCAACTCAAGTATAAAAAATATTATGCCAAGGAGGATAAGAAAAACCCCGGCAAATGTTATTGGTATTGTCTGAAATGCATAGAGTGCAAGTATAATGGAAATTCCTCCTACTACTCCCGGGAATATGGCACCGGGACTGTAAATCTCAAAAAGTATTCCATAAATACCTACCATCATTAAAAGATATGCGACATTAGGGTCGCTTAGATATGAAAGAAACTTATATTTAAAGGGCATTTCAATTTCGACTCTATTTTTGCCTTTTAAGTTAAGGATCACCATGCCTTTTTTTGTTTCAACTCTTTTACCATCAGCCTGGATTATAAGATCGTCCATATTTTGTGCAACAATATCTATAACATTTTTTGCCAAAGCATCACTTGCTGTTATTGAAGAACTCTGAGTTACCGCTTTTGCCGACCATTCGACATTTCGACCTCTTTTTGCAGCTATACTTCTTACATAGGCTTCGGCGTCCTGTACAACCTTTTTCATCATATCCTTATCCGGTTTGTCTTTTCCTATGCTTACCGGATGAGCAGCTCCAACATTTGTTCCTGGAGCCATTGCAGCTATGTGAGATGAAAGGAGAATAATGGATCCGGCAGATGCAGCCCTTGCTCCTGACGGTGAAACATAAACAATAACAGGTATGCTTGCATCCATTATGTTTTTTATAATTTCTCTCATTGATGTGTCAAGGCCGCCCGGTGTGTCAAGAAGGATAACAAGAGCTTCCCCTCCTTCCCTTTCGGTTTTTGTGATAGATTCTGAAATAAATCCTGCAACAGGAGGATGGATGGCACCCTGGACCCTGATAGTGTAAATTGAATTTGCGTGTACTTCTAATGCAAACAGAGAAATTGCTGCAAAGATCAACAAAAAGCAAAAAGGCAATAAAATCCTGGAGAAAAAAGACTTTAAATTTTCAGGGTTTTTTTTCATTAAATTGAAAATTTCTCCTTCAAACTTTTTTCAACAGCTTCTGGAACAAAACTCCCCACAGGACCGCCGAATGCTGCAACCTCTTTGATGGTCCTTGAGCTGACAAAGAAATAATCCTTGCTTGTCATCATAAATACGGTATCCATCTCCTGATTTAAATTCCTATTCATCGATGCCATCTGAAATTCATATTCAAAATCGCTCATTGCCCGAAGGCCTCTTATTACAAAGCGTGAATTAACCTGTTTTACATAGTCTACCAGCAATCCGTCAAAACTGTCTATGATCACTTTTTCATTGCCATTTACGGATTTTCTTATCAAGTCCTTCCTTTCCTGAACAGTAAAGAGGGATTTTTTTTCAATATTATTTGCCACAGCCACAATAACTTTGTCAAAGAGTTCCAGGCCTCTGAGAAGAATATCTATATGGCCGTAAGTGATAGGATCAAAAGATCCAGGATATACCGCAACTCTGCGTTTCATCAAAAACTCCCCAATTATTTAATTTGGTAAAATATTTATTATAACTCATCTATTTTGAAGATACTGATTACTGTATCTCCATACCCTCTTGTAGTTATTTCACGAAAACTTTTCCCGGCAAATGGTTCTATTGTCTCTTTTTTTGAATATTCAGCAATAAAAACAGTATTTTCATCATAAACAGCATTATTTTTTAACAGAAACAGTGTTTCAGTTACAAGACCCTTTTCATAGGGCGGGTCCATAAAAATAATATCATATTTATTCATACCCTTATAGAGAAAGGGTATTGCATATTTTACATCCATATTCAATACAAGGCAATGCTTATCTATTGAAAGGCTGGAAAGATTTTTTTGAAGAAGAATCGCCATATTTTGATCTTTTTCAACAGAAGTTGCAAAAGAAGCTCCTCTGCTCATAGCTTCAATAGTAAATGATCCTGAGCCTGCAAAAAGATCGAGAATCTTCAGGCCCCTTACATTACTTAAAATATTAAAGACAGCTTCTCTTACCTTGGCTGATGTATAACGTGCAGTTCCATTCTTTGACAGTGCAAGATTCCTTCCCTTTAAATATCCACCGGTTATTCTCAGTTTATTCATAATGGAGCCTGTTTAATATTGCTAAAAATCTTTTCTTAAATAACAGCAAGTCTTGCTAAACAATTCGTCTGCTACCTCTGTTATCCTTTTCGTTCCTTTTACCTCAAAGGGTGACAGATAAAGGGTAACAATGTTTATATTCCTGTATTTGTTCTTTATAAAGTCAATATAATGTTTTTGCATTTCCTTCCTGATTCTGTGAAATTCACAATCAGCATCTTTTACAACATGATTTATTATGATGCTTTCCACCTCCAGCTCATTTTTGCTGAAATCTTCTATCATCCTGCTGGTTAATTTAACCCCCAGTGCTTCAGGGATTGTGACAATAACATATTTGGTTGTACTGTGGTCCCTTATAAAACGGATAATTTTTTCAGATAGCATTTCCCAGCTTTTTATTATTTCAAGGAGTGTTCTTTTTGAGCTCTTTTGTCTGGCCATGTCTTTCAGTTTTTCAACATAGCTGTACATGTTAATATAAAACTTTGTCGCAGCCTCAAGATGTTTGAGGAAGACGTGAGGCAACTGAAGCAGTTTTAATGTATGTCCTGCCGGTGCCGTATCCCACACAACAATGTCATACTTATTGTCTTCTACAAGATCTATGACGAAACTAAGCATATACTCTTCTTCAATGCCCGGTGCTGTTCCAATATAATCAACAAAATCGTAATCTATATCAGCAAAGGAGGAAATAACTTCATATATTTCAGTGCCAAAGCGTTCTTTCCATTTGTTCAGTACTGTTTCAGAAGATATTTCAAGGCCGTAAAGTTCATATTTACTGGTAATCCTTGTTTCTTTGCTCCCCATGGAAATCTCAAAAATATCAGACAAAGATGGTGCGGGGTCGCTTGAGACAATAAGAACCTTCTTTCCTTTAGAAGCAATCCTTACTGCTATTGCCGAAGCGCAGGTTGTTTTGCCTACCCCACCCTTTCCACCTACCATGATGAGTTTTGTATATGCTGATAATACATTTTGAAGTCCCATATTAATTCACCAGCCATAAAATTAAGATCCAAGAAGGTCAAAAGAACATGGAAACGGCAAGACTTTGAAGGACATTTAATTGATGTTCCGGACTTCTTGTTCCATAATGATAACACTATGTGCAACCATTATCTATCGGTAATTGTTGACAGGAAATTTTTCAGTGATAATATAAGTGATAATATATCTGTATTGTTTTTACAGTTAAATGAACTGATGCGGCTCCTAATTATTGCAATAGAGAAAACTGACAGGCACATACCATGAAAAAAGGATGGCAATATGAACAGGTTGAAAAATGAAAAATCTGCTTATCTGCAACACGCAGCAAATCAAAAAATAAATTGGTATCCATGGGGTGAAGAGGCTTTCAAAAAGGCGAAGAAAGAAGATAAACCTGTTTTTCTCAGCTCTGGAGCTATCTGGTGTCACTGGTGTCATGTTATGGCAAAAGAGAATTTTGAAGATGAAGAAACAGCAGGATTGTTAAATGATTATTTTATTGCAGTTAAAATAGACCGGGATGAAAGAGCGGATATTGACAGGAGATACCAGAAAGCTCTTGCAGTCATGGGCATAAATGGTGGTTGGCCCTTAAGTATGTTCCTGACATACGACAAAAAACCATTCTATGGCGGCACCTACTTTCCACCTTTTGAAGGTTTTGGCAGACCTGGATTTAAATCCATAATAAAGGCGATCAGTTCAATGTATCGGCAGAAGAGGGAAGAAATCAATGAATATGGCCGAACATTCTTCAATCAGATGAAACAGGAAAGTTATATGCCCGGTCCCATTGATAAATCCATGCTTGAAGAGGCGAAAAAAAACATTCTTTCTGATTTTGATGAGATCCATGGAGGCTTTGGAGGATCACCAAAATTTTCTATGCCCGGTGCAATAGAGTTTCTTATGGCCGTATATACTTCCTCCAAGAACAGTGGCATTGGTAATGTTATTACGAAGACCTTATCGTCTATGGCAAAGGGCGGTATTTATGATCAACTCGGAGGCGGTTTCCATAGATATTCTACAGATGAAGCATGGATCATTCCACATTTTGAAAAGATGGCTGAGGATAACGCATGGCTCCTGCGCAATTATGCAGGAGCTTATAAAATTTCAGGTGATGAATCCTTCAGAAATATCATGGAAGGTATCATCGGTTTTTTATTAAAAGAGCTTTCTCATCCTGATGGAGGATTTTATTCGAGCCAGGATGCAGATATTTCGGCTGACGATGAAGGTGGCTACTTTTTATGGAAGGATGAGGATTTCAGAAGAATACTGAATAACGATGAATATAATGTGCTTTCTCAATACCTGCTCCACGAAAAGGGTGCTATGCGGCATGATGCTTCAAAAAAAGTCCTTTATATTACCGTTGAAGTAGAGAAAATTGCTGAAAAGTCCGGTATGGATGTTGAAAAAACCAATAAAATAATCGAGACAGCCAGGATAAAATTGTTGATGGAGAGAGAAAAGAGGGGAAAACCTTTTGTGGACAAAACTCTGTATACTTCTGTTAACAGTATGCTCATATCGGCTTTTTTTGAAGCATATAAAGTAATTAAAGAAATTGAAATAAAAGATTTTGCATTAAAAAGTCTAAAAAGGGTATTGAATATCAACTCTACCGGGAACGATCTTTTTCATTCTGACAAAGTAAGAGCTATGCTTGACGATTATGTGCACATTATTGAGGCCTTTATAGGAGCATATGAGGTTACTGGAGAGAAATGCTACCTCAACAGTGCAGATCAATTTATGGGAGCATGTATCGATAAATTCTGGGACAATAAGGAGGGTGGTTTTTTTGATACTGAAGAAGATGTGATAGGTACAAGACTCAAAGAAGCGGTAGACACTCCCCAACCTTCAGCTAATTCTGTAGCCATTATGAATCTTGTAAGATTGTCCTGCCTTTCAGGTGTAAAGGGATATGAAGACTATGCTGAAAAGGCGCTGAAATGTTTTTCCACAATTGCAGGACATATGGGAATTCACGGAGGTTATTATTATTGTGCAATGGATGCATTTTTTCGCAAAAGCAAAAGAGGTATCCATTGAATCTGTTCAAGGAGATATTATTTTATAGAGCTTTATCAATCCTTTGATTTTATAATGAATTACTAGATTGAGTTGAGATTCATGTGCTGACAATTTGCATATAGTGAAAAACTATGTATATGTTATACTTGTATTGAATATTTCAATGGCAGGAGGTAAATCGAACTTTTTTGGAAAACAATACTGAAGAAGAGTATTTAAGACTGTCCTTTGACGATATAAATATAGCCCGCAATCTCTTTGGTCCTGGAGATGAGAATATAAAACATCTTAAAAGGTGTTTTGATATTAAGGCAAGTATCAGGGGCAATAACCTTACAATTATTGGAAATAAAAGAAAACTTGAAAATGTGAATAAAGTTTTAACAGAGCTTCATGGTATAGCAAAAAAAGGGCTTGCTGTAAAACCTTCCGATATTGACCATGCAGCTACATACATTACCCGTATGAACATTAGCAGTCCTGATGATTTTGATAAAGACCGAATTTACATATTTTCTTCCAGAAAAACAATTGCTCCGAAGACTGAAAATCAAAAAATATATATTGATGCTATAAAAAAATATGACATTGTCATAGGTGTAGGTCCTGCAGGCACAGGCAAAACCTATCTTGCCATGGCAATGGCCCTTTCATCCTTCTACAAAAAGGAAGTTTCAAGAATAATTCTTACAAGGCCGGCCATTGAAGCAGGGGAAAAACTCGGGTATCTTCCAGGGACAATGTATGAGAAGATAAATCCTTATTTAAGACCACTTTATGATGCTCTATATGACATGCTGGATATGGAAAGAGCATCGGGGCTCATAGAAAAAGAAATAATAGAAATAGCCCCTCTTGCATTTATGCGAGGCAGAACTCTCAATGATGCCTTTGTAATCCTTGACGAAGCGCAGAATACCAACTCAGAGCAGATGAAAATGTTTCTCACAAGACTTGGTTTTTCTTCCAGGGCAGTTATTACAGGCGACATTACCCAGATTGACTTGCCGGATAAAAAAGCAAGTGGTCTTGTGGAAATTCAGAGTATTCTCAGGGGGATCAAAGGGATAGAGTTTGTACATTTTACTGGAAAAGATGTGGTGAGACACCCCCTTGTACAAAAGATCATAAGGGCCTACGAAAAGAAGAAAATAATGGCAGAGGATGCAGCTAATGCAAAGCGGAAAGAATAAGTTTCTTTCTTATTCAAAATACAATAAGTTTGTTATATTTTTTGTTTTATCAATTCTATTATCTTTCATTATCAGCGTAAGGAATCAATATGGCATTACTGAATACCACTATGGTGATATAGCTAAAGAAAATATAAAATCCCCGGTAGATACCTATATACCTCAGATGGATATTACCATTAAAAAAGGTGAAATAATAATAAGAGAAGGAGAAAAAGTCGGGGAAAATCATCTTAATAAACTTTATGCCCTTAAAAATCTTGAAAAAGAAAAGTCTCCGACATTGATAAAACTATTTTACCTTTCATTTTTACTGTTTCTTTTTATGTCGATAATCTACGAATATGCAGACAGGAATATAAAGAAATTTGTGCTCTCGGAGAAGGATCTTATTTTTGGTGCTGTGTTGCTGATATTTACAACTGTGCTGGTAAAATTACCTTTTTTTATTTTTGAGTATTTTACTCAAAAATATGCCCCTGATATTTTCTACATTGTCCCCATATTTCTTTTTGGAATGATAATGCGTGTATCCCTTTTTTCTGAGGCAGCCATTATATTTTCAATTTTCTTTGCAATGGCCATGGGTTTTACTTTTGAAAACAGTATGCCGATCTTTCTTTATGCATTTATTGGAAATATTCTTGCAGCATATTTTTCAGGAAAGTGTGAAAACAGGAACACGATTCTCAAAGCTGGTTTATACACAGCCTTTATTATGAGTTTTATTATGCTCCTTTTTCATTTTTTTATTGGAGCAGACCCTTCCAACATACCTGTAAAAATTGCTTTTATACTTCTAAGTGGCATAGGTAGCAGTTTTATTGCACTGGGCCTTCTGCCTGTAATAGAATATGTATTTGATTATACAACTGATGTAAAATTATTGGAACTGGCCAATCTCGAACACCCTCTTCTTGAGGAAATGATGGTTAATGCTCCTGGTACATACCATCACAGCATAATAGTAGGTAACCTTTCAAAGGCTGCGGCAGAAAGCATAGAAGCGCATCCCCTTCTTACAAGGGTAGCCGCTTATTACCATGATATCGGCAAGCTGAAGATGCCTCACTATTTTATTGAGAATCAGAAGGGCTTTGAAGATGCTCACAAAACATTATCCCCGAATATGAGCTCACTTATTATACTTTCACATGTGAAAGAAGGGGTTGAGCTTGCTGAAAAATACAGGCTAGGCACAAAAATAAAGGATATTATAAAAGAACATCACGGAACAAGCCTTGTAAGTTATTTTTATAACAGAGCGAAAGAAATGGAAGATCCTGAACTGCATGTTATTGATAAACAGGATTTCAGATATACCGGGCCTAAACCTCAGACAAAAGAAGCAGGAATTGTAATGCTGGCTGATTCCGTTGAAGCATCTTCGAGAATGCTCAATGAGCCTACACCAAAAAGAATAGAAAGTCATGTTCAGGATATGATAGAGAATATATTTCTTGATGGACAGCTTGATGAATGTGAGCTTACTTTAAAGGATTTACATGCTATACAGAAAAGCTTCATAAAAATATTGCTGGGTATATTCCATCACCGTATAGAATATCCTGAAAGGGCGGAAAATGACGATACTCATAAAGGATTCCCAAAAGACTCTAAAGACAGACAAAAAACTTACAAAAAAAATCATAGAAGACTTGCTGATATATTTAGATCTGCAGGATAAATCTTTAAGCATTCTGTTTGTTAATAATAATATGATTAAGAAGATGAATAAAAATTATTTTGGCAGGGATAAGCCTACAAATGTTATATCTTTTTCATATGAAAGCGCTTTTTCATATGAAATTATAGGAGATATTGTCATATCTCTGGAAAGAGCGAAAGAAGAAGCGGAAAACGCTGACTGCCCATTTTATGAAAGAGTCTTTGCTCTTATTATACACGGCCTTCTCCATGTTTTAGGTTATGACCATGAAACAGGAAAGAACGAAGCCCGAAGAATGAAATACAGAGAAGATAAACTGCTGAATTATGTCAGGTCACATGAACTTTATGAAAAACTTCTTTCTTCAGGTGAGGAAGGATCTGCAAAAGATGAACAGTGAGCTAAAAAAGAAGGAAACAAAAATCAAATGAATACAGTATCATGCATCAAAAATTCAACATTCTACGACAATTGGTTTTTTTCTGTAATTTCAGGTGTTCTTATAATACTCAGTCAACCCCCTCTTTCATTGTATCCTGTAGCTTATATTGCGCTCATACCGTTAATTAGTTCCCTGAAAAAAAATAATATGCGACATAGTTTTATTTCAGGGTTTATTACCGGTATTGTCTCATATCTCGGGCTTATTTACTGGGTAGTCATCGCAATGAACAGGTATGGCGGAATAGATATATACACGAGTTCTCTGATACTTCTTCTTTTTGTTCTATACCTGGCCTGCTATACGGGAGTCTTTGCCTTGTCCGTATCCTTTCTTGAAACAAAGCTATTCGTTCCTCTTTACATATCTGCGCCTGTTCTATGGGTGCTTCTCGAGTATTTGAGGGGGATTCTTATGACAGGCTTCCCCTGGTATCTTTTTGCCTATTCTCAGCATAATTTTCTACCGGCAATACAGATCGTGTCAATAACAGGACCGTATTTTGTATCTTTTCTTATAGTATCCATGAACTGTATTCTTTATCATATTTTTATAATCATGACCGGAAAAATCAAAAGTAAGAGAGAGCCTGTTTTTTTGCTTTATGTGGCAGTAGTAACAACTCTTATTACGGCCACACTTTTTTATGGTTATAACAGGATGAATTTTAAAGACAAGGGAGATTTGAAAGTTGCGATAATACAGGGTAATACATTGCAGAATCTCAAGTGGGATGATGCCTACAAGGCTAATATTGTAAAAACTTACTATCAAAAAACCCTTGAAGCAGGAAAGGGCGCTAACCTTGTTATATGGCCTGAAACTGCAATGCCCTTTGTATTCAATGAAGACATACATGTAAACAGATTTGTAAAAGAATTGTCCTGCGGGCTTAAAACAAGCCTTCTTTTTGGAACAGTTTCACGAGACAAGGAAGGAAAATATTACAATACATCATATGTTTACGATAATACAGGAGAATTAGCAGGTAGTTACAGCAAGGTTCATCTGGTACCTTTTGGCGAATATACCCCGCTTATAGAATATTTACCTTTCCTGACAAAATTCACTGCTGCCGGTGGTGATTTTAAAAGAGGCGAAAATCACAGACCCGTTAAGACATCGGCAGGAAGTATAGGTATCCTCATATGTTACGAAGGCACATTCCCTTATATAACTAATGATACGGTAAGAAAAGGAGGGCAGGTTCTTGTAAACATTACCAATGATGCATGGTTCGGTAAAACCTCGGCTCCTTACCAGCACCTGACTTTTTATGTATTCAGGGCAATTGAAACCGACAGATATGTTTTAAGGGCTGCTAATACTGGAATAAGCGCAATAATAGACCCGAGGGGACGTATTGTGCAGAATACCGGCATATTTACCGAAGATTCCCTGAAGGGAAATTTTTCCTTGCACAATGGTGAAACCTTTTATGTAAATCGAGGAGACTACTTTATATTTGCTGCATTTCTTTTTCTTGCATTTGTCTGCGGGATTAAAGTTTTCAAAATCAGCATCAAAAATCGTAAGGCTGAAAATTGACAGACCTTGTTTCGAGTATACAGGAGAATACAACATGAGTATGTTGAGCCTCTTTTCCATAGGATTTATACTTGGACTTACCGGTGCAATGGCTCCAGGTCCTCTTTTAACAATAACAATAGGTGAATCAGCAAAAAGGGGTGGTATAACTGGTCCCATGATTGTTCTCGGTCATGGTATTCTTGAATTTATATTGCTTATACTGATCATATTTGGTCTGGGCAGTATCCTGAATAATGAGATAATATTTTCCAGCATTGCCCTTGGAGGAGGTATTATACTTATATATATGGGTTACGGGACAATCAGGGATCTGAAAAATTATCAATTATCTGTAAACCCGCCGGACTTGCATAAAGGTCTTCACCCTGTTATATCCGGTATTGTTGTCAGTCTATCAAACCCCTACTGGTTTATATGGTGGATTACGATAGGTATGGGATATGTTATGTTTGCCAGGGAATCGGGCATTAAGGGTGTTTTTATTTTTTTTGTTGGTCACATACTTTCAGATCTTGTGTGGTACAGTTTTGTATCCTATGGCATTCAGTTCGGAGGTAAATTTTTCAGCATAAAAGTGATCAGGATAATTTTGCTTGTATGCAGCATGTTTTTGATGTTTTTCGGATGTTACTTTATATTTAAAGGCTACAAACTTCTATTTCCTGGAATTGGAATGGTATAGTTTGAACATTCTTCCCTTTATTTTTTAATATGTGAAATGCCAAACCTGTTATTTTTGGACACACTTGTTTTTGCTATTTCATCAAAAGCAGACTCAGTGCCATCATTCCCATCCCTCCGATTAAACCTAATACGCTGTCATGTCCCTTACCATAAGCCTGGCTTGTCGGAAGCAATTCATCAAGGCTTATGTAAACCATTATACCTGCTATCCCGCCAAAAACAATCCCGAGTATTTGAGGAGGAATACCGTTACCCCCTGACAGTGTAAAATTAAGTATAAGATAGGCTATTCCTGCACCTACAGGTTCGGATAAACCACTCAACAAAGAATAAATAAACGCTTTTTTGCGATTTCCAGTAGCATAGAAGATTGGTACTGATACGCTTATTCCTTCCGGGATGTTATGCATTGCAATGGCTACCGCAATTGCAATACCCAGACCTGGATCATAAAGGGCTGCAAAAAAGGTTGCCAGTCCTTCAGGAAAATTATGAATTGAAATGGCAAGTGCTGTGAATAATCCCATACGCATAAGCTTTTTATGATGATCAACATGATTGTGACCGGCAGCATTTATCAGGATGGTCTGCTTTGAATCTTCCAGCGACACAGATGCCCCGTGAAGTGGCTCAAATTCTTTTTCCGTATGTATCTCGTGGGGGTTTTCAGTTGATGGTATGAGGTTATCGATAATGCCGATCAGAAACATACCGCTGAAAAATGATGCTGCGTTGATCCAGTGTCCCCAGTAGTTTCCATATACTGTTACAAGGGCCTCAGTGCCTTTATAAAAGATTTCAACAAATGAAGCATACAGCATTACTCCTGCCGAGAAGCCTGTTGACACTGACAGAAAACGATAGTTCGTCCTGCTGGTAAAAAATGCAATTATGCTGCCTACACTTGTAGCAAGACCCGCAAAAACTGTCAATCCAATTGCAAACCAGACATCAGTCATAATAAAGTGTACACCCCCGGTTAACATTACTTTTTATCTTATACACCAGGAATTATTATCTATCCAGGTACTTAGAAAAATGCCGAAATTTGCAGCACAAACTCAAATTTTCCTATAATTTATGCATTGTACTGGAATTATGTCAAGCATACCGGATCCATTGCCTTAACCATGGAATTTCAATGCGGAAGACAGCCTGAAAAATTATGGTTGTTGTTGGAAGTACCATTGTACAATCTTAATTTATCAGGCTACAAGGAGACATTTCGGTTTGATTGGCTTTAACAGTAGAATGTGCTAATTTGACAATTATATTGCATTGTTGTAAAATATATCCCATGAAAATTATACGAAAAATTAAAATGTTATCGGTAGCTTTTTTTGTAATTATGTTTTTATTTACGTACGGCTGGATGAACTCAGATGCCAAATTCTCCGAAAAGAAAACTGTCAGAGAAGAAAAAATCATCAAAAAAATAGTTGAATTTATGGAGAAGGAAGATGCAACAATAAGTCAGGATAAATTGCACGATGTGGCAACAATGATATACAAGGCATCGGGCGAATACAGTCTGGATTACAGACTTGTTCTTGCGATTATGAAGATTGAGAGCAATTTTAAACATAATGCTGTATCTTCAAAAGGAGCAAGAGGACTTCTTCAGGTTAAACCTTCTCATGCAAAATATATCGCTCGCGACATAGGTATTTCATGGAAAGGACCAAAAACTCTTGATGAGCCCAATAAAAACATAAAAATAGGAGTCCATTTTTTTTCAGGCCTTATGGAAGATTTTGACAATATAAATCTGGCCCTGCATGCATACAATATGGGTCCTACAAGACTGAGAGAAATAATGTCGGAAAGAACCAGACAGGAACGCGGTTTTTCAAAGCTTGTTCTAAGGGAATACAGGAAGAATATAACCCTGCTGCCTGACCCGTAGTGCTTTATAGCCGCACACGTGGACCCTTGTTTGACTAATCCAATCCATAAAACATAACTTAAAATAAATTTCTATGTATCAGCTTGATAAAAATGGTTTTATATATATAAAAGGCAAGATAGGTTCTTTTGTTTCCTTCCTTCTTTCAAAAACTGATAGAAAAACTCTGTTATTTTATGACACAGAAGACGAAGCACTTTTGTTAAAGGAAGAAATAGAGTTTTTTAAAGGAGGAGAAGTCCACGTCTTCCCTGTATATGCTGACAAGGTTTTTGAAAAAGAAGATGAAACAAAAAGGGTCAGTTTTTTATACCATCTTTCTTCTGATGATAAATTTATCGGTATATTTCCATACAGCGCTATAACACACCCTTTAGCAGCACAGAACACCATACTCTCTCACACGCAGGACCTGAACTTTGGAGATACTATTTTTCAGGAAGAACTGATCTTAAGCCTTGATGAGAATGGTTATGAAATAACATCACTGGTAAGAGAAGAAGGTGAATATGCAAAAAGAGGGAGCATTATAGATGTTTTTCCACCATCAAAGGACATGCCTGTCAGGATCGAATTTCTCGGTGATCAGATATTTTCTCTACGCATATTCGATCCTGTGACCCAGAGATCTCTCGAAGAGATAGAAAAAATCAATATTGTTCCTGCAAAAATTTTGAAAGATGAAAAGATTACGCTTCTTGATTATCTGAAAAAGGATATGATTTTTGTTCATAAAGGTATTGACTTTACACTCCATGTAATTGCGGACAGTGGTATTCCAGACTTTCGCTCGGATAAACTGAAGGCAATATTATATTCAAGTCTCAATATCGATGTATCTGGCATAGAGGGCGAAGACGAAGGGGAGATCATAGATGCCTTTTCCAACGAAGACTTGAAATACCTTTCGGGATTGAAAAAAACCGCTACGTTTGAAGAATTTTCAAATAAAATAAAAAAAGATTGGAAGAATCTCGAATTTATTTATATATGTGCAAATAACCTCAGGCAAGCCGAAAGACTGCAGGAGATTCTAAAAAATTACGATATTCTTCTGCCTATAACAGATAGAATTGCTGCTTCTGGCAATGAAAGGGAATGGGCTATTGTTATAGCTCCCTTGAGGCGAGGCTTCAGGGTTGATAATATTTTAGTCATTACTGAAGAAGATATAACAGGACCAAAAAAAAGGGTTGCTAAAAAAAGATGGAATAACCTTGATGGCCTGCTCACCTCATTCAGAGACCTGAATGTTGGCGAGTGGGTTGTCCACCTTGAACACGGGATAGGTATTTATAAAGGAATAATGAAATTGATGGTGGAAGGGTCTGCAAAGGACTTTCTCCTGATTGAATATCAGGATGGCGATAAACTTTATGTTCCCATAGATGACCTCAGACTTGTTCAAAAGTTTATGGGAGGTGAAAAACATAAGCCTAAAATAGACAGACTCGGTTCTCAATACTGGAAGAATACAAAAAGCAAGGTTAAAAAACATATTGAAGATATAGCCAAGGAATTGATCAGGATATATGCCGAAAGAGAAACAGCTCAAGGCCATTCATATCCCCCGGAAGATGAAATATTCAGAGAAATGGAATCAAGATTTGAATATGAAGAGACAGAGGGTCAATCTGTAGCAATTGAAAGTGTTCTTAATGATCTTAAAAGTACAAGACCCATGGACAGGCTTGTGTGTGGTGACGTGGGTTTTGGAAAAACAGAGGTTGCATTAAGAGCAGCTTTCAAAGCAATTATGGATGGTAAACAGGTTGCACTCCTTGTGCCAACGACAATACTTGCACAACAGCATTACAAAACCTTTGTTGAAAGATACAGAGATTATCCTATAAATATTGAAATGCTCAGCAGGTTCAGAACCAGAGAAGAACAGAAGAAGATAGTGGAGGGGGTGAACAGTGGTTCCGTAGATCTCATTGTGGGTACACACAGGTTGCTTAAGAAAGATCTTTTATTCAAAGATCTTGGACTGCTGATAATTGATGAGGAACACAGGTTCGGTGTCAAACATAAAGAAGCATTAAAACAGATAAAAAAAAATATAGACATTCTTACCCTAACCGCAACTCCCATTCCCCGTACCCTTTATATGGCAACAACTGGCATTCGTGACTTAAGTATTATAAACACGCCCCCTCTTGACAGGTTTGCCGTGAAAACCCTTGTTGTAAAATCCAGAGATGATATAATAAAAAAAGGTATAATCAATGAGATTGAGAGGGGCGGTCAGGTATTTTTTGTGCATAATTATATTCATAATATCGGCATGATGCATGATCATCTGGCAGAGCTTCTGCCAGATGCAAGAATAGCTGTTGCCCATGGCAGGATGGAAGGCAGACAGCTTGAAAAGATTATGCTCGATTTTATTAATAAAAAATATGATATTCTTCTTTCAACGAATATTATTGAATCAGGTCTCGACATATCAAATGTCAATACAATATTTATTAATAATTCTCATAGGATGGGTCTTGCTGATCTATATCAGTTGAGAGGCAGGGTCGGCAGGACGTCAAAGCAGGCCTATGCTTATTTGCTAGTTCCAAAAGATGAGACACTCAAAAAAGATGCGATGTTGAGATTGAAAGTGATAGAAGAGCTGACAGATCTTGGATCAGGTTTTCATATTGCAAATTATGATCTTGAAATAAGAGGCGCAGGAAATCTTCTTGGCAAGGAACAGTCAGGGAATATAAACCTCATTGGATTTGAACTATACTGCAGTATGCTGGAAAATGCTGTAAATGAATTAAAAAATGAGAACGAGAAAAAGGAAGAAGAATTTATAGCTGAAATAAACATTCCAATAGATGCTTTTATCCCTGACAATTATGTTGAAGACTCAGCCCACAAACTTCTTTTGTATAAGAGACTTTCAAGGTTAAGAGAAACATCCGAACTTGACAATATGGAAGAAGAACTAAGAGACAGATATGGTGAAATACCGGAGCCTTTAAGGAATCTTCTTAAAATCATATCCCTTAAACTTTTCCTGATAACTTTGAAAATCAGAAAGCTGGAATATTCTGTAAAAAAACTTATTATACAAACTACAACAGAGACGCCCTTCAATATGAAAAAAATGATGCGTGTTGTGCAGGATGGTCGACAAGGTCTGAAACTACTGCCTGACGGCCGGATTATTCTCCCGGTAGACAAAAAAACAGTAGATATTATAAGTTTGACAAGAAATGTCTTGAAGGAAATAATTTCAATATGATATAAGAGAAACAATATCCAGCTATCAGTTAATCAACATATATTTTTTTGGTAAATTTATTGGCTGTCCGATGAAAATCGTATGATGAAAACTGATCACTGAGAGTCTAAACCTGATGGGGTGATTTAATGAAAAAATGTTTCATTTTTATCTGTATGCTTGTTTTTATTTTTTCCTGTTCAAAAAAGGATAATGGCACTACTCTTGTTACTATCGGTAAAGATAAAATAACTGTTGAGGAGTTTAACAAAGAACTTGATAAAATTCCGACCAACATGAAGATGCTTGTTGCCACCCAGACTGGAAAAAAGAATTACCTTGATAGATTAATTATCAAAAAACTCCTTCTTGGCGAAGCAAAGAAGGAGAAAATTGAAGGTGAAAAAGAATTTCAGGAGAGGCTCGGAGACATTAAAGAGCAGCTTATTATAGAATCACTTTTAAAAAAGAAGCTCAGCGCTGATACAAGTTTAACGGATGCTGACCTGAAAAAGTATTATGAAACAAATAAGGAAAATTTTAAAAGGGATAGAGAGATAAATACCAGGCATATTCTTGTAAAAACAGAAGAAGAGGCAAAACAGATACAGGCTAGGATTCAAAAGGGTGAAGATTTTAAGGAACTTGCAAAAAAATACTCAATTGATCCCCAGGCAGGTACCAATGGTGGAGAACTGGGTTATCATCCTAAAGGGGCTCTTGTGCCAGAATATGAACAGGCAGCTATGAAGCTTACAAAAGTAGGTCAGGTCAGCGGCATAGTGAAGACACAGTTTGGTTATCATATAATAAAGCTGGAGGGTGTCAAGCCTCCCGCATATGTTTCTTTTGAAGAGGTAAGGGATTTTATCAAACAGAAGATGGCCCAGGAAAAACAGGCTGAGCTTATTGAAAAATATATAAACACTTTGAAAAAAGAGGCTAACATAACAATAAAAGAAGAACTTCTGAAAGAAGAAAAACCTGGTGAAACAACTAAACAGGAATCCAAACCAGAGCCAGAAAAGAATCCTGAAAAGGCAGGTTCAATAAAACTTCCCGGAGAAAAAGCCGGGCAGCCACAACAAAACAAGGATACTGTGCCAGATAAAAAATGAAACATTTTATTGCAGTTTTCTTTTTTGTTCTGACAATTACAATTCCACACTCTTCTAATTGTGAAATAGTGGACAGGGTTATTGCCATTGTTAATGATGATATAATAACCCTGATGGAAGTGGAAAAATATGTCCATGTTGAGAAACATGGACAGTATGTATCGGTAAACGAGTACTTCAGGAATATTAAATTGCGTGAGAGGATAGATGCTCTTATAGAAAATCTGCTGATAAAACAGCAGGCAAGAAAAATGAAAATAGATGTATCTGATAAAGAAGTGAACTCTATTATAAATAATATTAAAAAACAGTATCTTATAACTGAAGACGAATTAAAGGAGCAACTCAAAAAGGATAATGTCAGTTTTAAGGATTTCACTGAAGGTCTTAGAACAAATACAATGAGGAACAAAGTGCTTTCCCAAGTAATTTCACCTGAAGTTCTTGTTTCAGACAAGGACCTGATTGAAGTTTACAATAAAAATATCAATGATTACAAAGAAGAAGTCTACAGACTGAAGCAGATATTTATTTCAAATAATCAAATTGATCCACAAATCAAAGCAGCAGCTGCTTACAATCAGTTAAAACAGGGAAAGCCCTTTGAATCTGTTGCAAAAGAATTCTCTGATGATCCTTCAGGGCTTGATGGCGGCGATATAGGGTTTGTTAAAAGTGAAGACCTTATACCAGAGTTAAAAGTATCCATAAGATCTTTAGCGCCGGGGTCTTATACGGATATTATCAGAACTCCCTACGGATTTCTTATCCTGAATCTTGTTGAAACAAAAAAGGGAGACACAATTCCTTTTGAAGCAATCAAAGATAAAATCCGCGATAGAATCATACAGGAACAATCGGAAAAAAAATACAGAGAATATATCAATAAACTGCGAAAATCTTCCTATATTGAGGTTAAAATCTGAAAAGAATCGCTATAACAATGGGTGATCCTGCAGGAATCGGCGTAGAAATCGCCCTGAAATCTTTGCGTTACATAAGTAAAAAAAGTATTCCGGTCCTTATCGGCGATTCTGTTCCTGTTGATTATGTGAAAAAAAATATATTTAAAAACAGTGATTTGTTCAATCTAAAAAAGTTCAAACATGGCCAACCTGGTGACGCTGAGTTTATCGATCTTGGCCTGGTAAATAATGTGCAATTTGGAGTTTCCGATCATTGCTATGGCAGGGCGTCTTATCAGTACGTCATAGAGGCTCTGAAACTTGTTTTTTCAGGGGATGTGTCTGCAATTGTTACATGCCCCATTAATAAGCAGTCAATACGTTCTGCAGGTATTATGTTTCCAGGGCACACGGAAATTCTTGCCCATTTCAGCGGAATTAGGGATTATGT
>CAYSBW010000009.1:0-26187 GCA_964429485.1 uncultured Syntrophorhabdaceae bacterium | reverse complement strand
TGATGGTCAGTGGCAACATGCGCGTATCACTTGCAACCATACACATCCCTCTTAAAGATGTCCCTTCCTTTCTAAATGTTGAAAATATATTTAACTGTATCTGCATTACCCGACAGTCTCTTATAAACTGCTTCAATATTAAAAACCCTGTTATAAAAGTAAGCGGACTCAACCCTCATGCAGGTGAACAGGGAATTATGGGAAGCGAGGAAAATATTATTACCAAAGCTATTTCCATGGCACAAGCTTTGAATATGGAAGTTTATGGTCCTTTTCCCGGAGATACCTTATTTCACAGAATAGACTGTGATGCATTTATTGCCATGTATCACGACCAGGGACTTATACCTGTAAAAACTGTTGGTTTTGAAAAAGCAGTTAATATTACTCTGGGGTTACCCTTTGTCCGTACTTCGCCAGGGCACGGGACTGGTTATGATATAGCCGGTAAGAATCTGGCAAATCCCTCGGGCCTGATAGAATCCTACAAGATGGCTGAAAAGATGGTTCTCTGAGAGAAAATGAGTTTATTTTCAAGATGTAATGCTAAATGAATTTTATTTACTTGTTTTTTCAGCAGATTCGGAAATCTTTTCTATTTGTCAGAATTTAAGTTTAATAATAAATAGTTATGTAATAAGCCATAAATGGAATGGTTTTGCAGGACATGCAGTTCTGTAATTTTTTTCTGCTTTATTTTACCAATGTTTTTCTATAGAATTATAACACTATGTTCTTTTTGAGAAAATATAGCAAAAAGTATCTGCCTTTCTGCCTTACACTTTTCTTGACACTGTTTTGTGTTGATCAGCTTTTTTCCCAGGAGAATCCAATAGGTGTTTTTGTGGAAACAATGAAAATTAACGAAGACACGAGAAAAATCGACAGATGCAAGTATTGTGGTAAGTTTATAAAGGCCGGGACAATACATTCAGATGCTGAAACAATCATAGGAAACCAGATTGGAGAAGAGCTGGATTACAGGAATATACAGTATGAATGGGGTAGGGAGGGAGATAAATATCTCCATGTTTATATATACAGGTTTGAAGAAAGAAGGGGTGGTAATTTCGCAGTTGAGAAACCTGCTGGAGTTGGTTTCCATGTGCATTTAATTGAAAAGGGCAATACTAAAAATATTTTTGTTTTTGATGAAGATCAGCATTCTTTAAGTGAAAATATACTTGATATCGGAAAGTTTTTGCGCAGGGGCGGAAAGTGGATTACTGCCGATGTTCTGTCCAGGGAAGGGGTGGAAAAGGCTTTAAATGCGCTTGAAGAAG
Source organism: uncultured Syntrophorhabdaceae bacterium (assembly GCA_964429485.1). GTDB lineage: Bacteria > Desulfobacterota > Syntrophorhabdia > Syntrophorhabdales > Syntrophorhabdaceae > JAPLKB01. Next base: position 24,904 of record CAYSBW010000009.1, on the reverse strand, counting down.
AGCTGCGATAAAAAGATTTATAAAACGGAGTATTTTTATGAAAGCTCTTTTTGCAATGGATTTAATTGGTAATAAAGCTGTAAGGCTTGTAAGGGGTGATTTTACAAAGGTAACAGTTTACAGCGAAGATCCTGTATCATATATAGAAAACATGATCGAAAAAGGTGCCCGTGATTTCCACATAATAGATCTTGATGGGGCAAGAACAGGAGAACCTGTCCACCGCGATATTATCAGGAAGATCCGTTCCAGGGTAAAGGGTTATATGGAAGCAGGAGGAGGGATAAGGACCGAAGATGATATCAGCTACTATTCTGAAATGGGTGTAGATGGTATAATTATAGGTACCAGAGCTCTTGAAGATAAAACTTTTTTTCAGAATTTGTCTGTATCCGGTAACATTGTTCTTGGTCTTGATCTCCTTGAAGGCAAGCCCATGTCACGAGGATGGAAAACAACGGTACATAGAGATATAGGGGAAATCCTGGAAACATCGAAAAATGTAGGAATTAAGGCTGTACTTTGTACGAGCATAGCAAGGGATGGAATGTTGTCGGGTCCTGATTACACAGGTCTGGAGAATCTTTTAAAAAGGACGGAGCTTCCTGTTATAGCCAGTGGTGGTGTGACCAATATTGAAGATGTAAAGCGATTAAGAGATATAGGTGTGTGGGCAATAATACTTGGAAAGGCTGTATACGAAGGGCTGATCAGGATTGAAGAGGCTGTTAAATATGCTGACTAAGAGGATCATCCCATGTCTTGATGTGATGGAGGGCAGAGTTGTAAAGGGTATAAACTTCCTGGAGCTTAAAGATGCAGGTGACCCTGTTGATAATGCAAAGATTTACGAAGAAGAAATGGCTGATGAGCTTTGTTTTCTTGATATTACTGCATCTCATGAGAAGAGAAAAACTATTATAGATGTTGTTGAAAGGGTTGCCAACGAAGTTTTTATGCCCCTTACTGTGGGGGGTGGAATTAGAAATTTAGAGGATGTCCGGGAACTCCTTCTTGCCGGAGCAGATAAGGTTACAATAAATACAACAGCTGTGGAATCACCTGATTTTATAAGAGCATCCAGCGAGATCTTCGGAAGCCAGTGTATATGTATTGCAATTGATGCAAAGAGAAACGGCAGTAATTTTGAAGTATACACTTATGGAGGAAGGAAGAGAACAGGACTGGATGCCGTACAATGGGCAAAGGATGTAGAAAGGTTTGGAGCCGGCGAAATCCTCCTTACGAGCATGGATAGAGACGGAACAAAAAAAGGTTATGACATAGAATTGACAAGAACAATTTCTGAAGTTGTAAATATCCCTGTCATTGCTTCAGGCGGGGTTGGATCGCTTGAGCATTTATACGAAGGGCTTGTTGATGCTAAGGCAGATGCAATACTTGCCGCATCAATATTTCATTACAAGGAGCATACGATTGTTGATGCAAAAAAATATCTCAGAGACAGGGGTGTGGCAGTAAGACTCTAATTTTTATATCTGATCCAGATATTTTTTAATCCCGACAGAAGGAACATTATCAGCAACAGCTAAAAAAATAATATTTTCAGGAGAACATTATGGAAGAGATTAAATGGGATGAAAAAGGGCTTGTACCTGTTGTAGTGCAGGATGAGAAGACGAAGGATGTACTGATGGTTGCTTATATGAATAATGAAGCCTTTGAAATGACTTTAAAAACAAAAAAGGCCCATTATTATTCCAGGTCAAGACAGAAACTCTGGTTCAAGGGAGAATCGTCAGGACATACGCAGGATGTTAAATCAGTTCGAATCGACTGCGATAACGATACAGTGCTTCTTACAGTTGATCAGAAGGTTGCTGCATGCCATACAGGTTATTGGAGCTGTTTTTATAGAATATGGGAGAACAATGGCTGGATTGTTTCTGGAACAAAGGTTTTTGACGAAGAAAAAGTTTATAGTAACAAAGACGGTAAATAATAAAGAAGACTACAGAGGGAGCACTTTTTTTGACAAAAAGTGAAAACTACCGGAAAGATAACAATGCAAAAAACCGACAAGTTTCTAATTGTGTCAGTACCTGTTGCAAATCTTAGGGCTAAACCGGTTGATGCAAAGCCGCTATATATCCATGATGACCTGCAGCAAACTCAGGTCCTTTATAATGAGAAACTCCTTTACCTGGATGAAACCGAGGACTGGTATTACGCTGAAGCGGTAGAGCAGCAGAAATACACCTCAAAAAACATCTGGCAGGGTTATTCGGGGTGGATCAGGAAGCACAGTGTTTCTTTTGCCTGTGAACCTTTGAAATATAATGTGATAGTAAAAAATAAGACAGCGCGAATACTGAAAGACTTATCAGGAAAAAAGGGTTCGCTTCTGAAAGTTTTAATGGGAACAAAACTCCCGGTACATGAAACGGCAAATGAAAAATATTATTCTGTAATCCTTGCTGACAGTAGAGAAGGATATGTAAGCAAGGACAAGGTAAACAGAATAGAAACCAATCCTGTAGAGCCTATGATAAGAAGGAAGATAATCAAAACAGGCAGACTTTTTTTGGGAACACCCTATCTTTGGGGAGGCAGGAGTTTATACACGCCCGAATTTTTAAAAGTATCGTATCAGTCAAACAACAAAAAACAGAGAAATGTTGATTCCATATTCAGAAGATCAAGGCATTTAATGTTGCCACCAGTGCTTACCGGTGTAGATTGTTCTGGTCTTGTCAATCTTGTATATCTGATAAATAATATAAAAATACCTCGTGATGCAAGGGAACAATGGATGAGAGCCAGGAAGATAGACAGCAAATTTCTTAAACCAGGAGATTTGATCTTTGTGTCAATGGAGGAGAGACCGGATATAATTAGCCATGTTATGCTGAATATTGATGGAGAGAGATTTATTGAAGCATTGGAAACAGGTGGCGTTGTAAAAATTAATAATTTTACAGAAAAATTTGGAGTCAGCTTTCTCAAATTTGCAGAACATAATTTTGTTGCTCGTAATAGGCATATCCGCTTTGGCAGTTTTATAAAAAACCAGTGAACAGCATCAGGTATATTCGATTTTATGAAATTGCAAAACCTCTCAGAACAACATTTGCCACATCATTGGGCAGAAAGGATGTAATAAAAAGCATTATTATTCAGGTGAAACTGAAAAATGGTTTATGCGGCACAGGTGAGTGCCCTACCAGTTTTACCCTGAGAAATGAAACAACAGAATCGATTAAGGAAATTCTTTCATCGATTATACCAATTTTTTTGAACACGCCAATCAGGGATTACAATGAAAAAATCCAATATCTCCGAAAAAAATATCCGTTAAATCCGATGACAATATCAGGACTGGAAGTGGCCCTGTTCAGGGCCTGGTTAAATGATGAACAGATGCTGGAACAGAATTATCAGGGAGGAAAAATAAATCGAATTGAGACAGATATAACAATACCCTGCAGTATGGACAAAACTTCTATTACAAGGTGGCTGAGATATTGTGTAGCAAATGGTTTTTCAATCTTTAAACTGAAGATAGGAGGAAATTTTGAAGAAGATGCAAGAATCATATCTTTTGTCCATGAAACATTGAAAAGAAAAGTTGAAGATTTTAGTTTGCGCCTTGATTGTAATCAGGGATACAGTACAAAAACCTTTATGAAAATGGTAAATTTTATCGAAGAAAAAGCCTATAATATCGAACTTATCGAACAACCCCTGCTTAAAAATGACCACAAGGGCCTGAAAGAGATAAACAGATTCTCGTCCATTCCTGTTATTCTTGATGAGACCATATTTACCAGTGAGGATCTTAAGATAGCTATTGCAGAAAATCTATGCAGGGGTGTTAATATAAAGGTTGCAAAAAGTGGAATTGCTGAATCAGCAAAAATATATGAGATTGGAAAAAAGGAAGGGCTCAGAATAATGATAGGGTGTATGACTGAAACAATGACAGGATTGTCTGCAGGCATATATTTTGCCCTGGGCGCAGGCGGTTTTGACTATATAGATCTTGATTCCATTTTTTTTCTGTATCACAGGAATCGTTATGATGGAATAAGAATCAGCAGTCCTGCCTTCATATGTTTTCGGGATTAAAAGAAACTTTTTTGCTGTGGTATTAAGGCTTGTCATGTGTTATATTATAACTTCACTTCACGCCTCAGTACTCAGTAGCATTACAGTAAGATACTTTGATTTAAGATCTAAAACAGGGCAATACACAGCATTAAATAAAAAAGCGAAATATCTGAAAAGATTGCAAAGAACCTGATTGAAAGGCCGTATACAGGGGATGTCGTATTACCTGTATGCGGTTGCTTAATTTACAAACAGACCAAATAACTTGAGAAGGAGAGCCTGCCAGTGTTAATAGGTAAAATTACAAGAAACGGAAAACAGAGATTGTTGGTTACAACAGAGGCACATAAAGGTGTCAAAGTTATTGAATTGCGGGCCTACCAGGTTATTAATGATGGAGAACTGTCTCCTACCCAGGAAGGTATTTTTCTAGCACCGGAAATAATAGATACACTTATAGACCTTTTGAGAGAAGCGCAGAAAAGTATTCTGAAATAATAAAAAAAGGAATCAATAATAAAACGAAACAATTCTGATCAACCTTTCCAGCAATGAAGACAAAGTTTTTCACTGGGAAGTCCTATTGCTTCTATCATATCGTTTATTTGCTGAAATCGTAATGTTGTTACCCCGATTTCTCTGGCAATCCAGTCTACCATTTTTTGGTACTTTTCTGAACTTTCATTGAGATAGTCTGTAATATTTTCTGTATGATTTCCTTCGATTTCCCATATAGCACGACGTGCGATAAGTTCGTCGCTTGATCTTGTGGATAATGCGTATTTACAGGGAAACATAAGAGGCGGACAGGCCAGCCGGACGTGTATTTCCCTGGCGCCTGATTCCCACAACTTTTTGAGGGTATTATTTTTAAGCTGTGTTCCACGGACAATAGAATCTTCACATAATACAATTCTGTTTCCTTCAATGACATCTTTGATAGCGATAAGCTTCATTGTTGCTACAAGATCTCTGATTTCCTGGGTTGGAGGAGCATAACTTCTACCGTATCCTGGAGTGTATTTTACAAGCGGCCTTCTTTGTGGAAGTCCGGATTCCATAGAATATCCTATGGCATGTCCAACTCCCGAGTCAGGAACACCTGCAACGAGATCCGCCTCAACATGATCCCTTTTGGCCAGGAATCTCCCGGATCGTTCTCTTACAATTTCAACGTTGATCCCTTCATAACTTGAGGCAGGGTATCCTGTGTATATCCACAGGAACGAACAAATTTGGCTTTCTTTTTTTCCTTGAACCTCATTTTCAATTCCTTTTTTTCCTATATGGATAATCTCACCGGGTTCCAGGTATCTAGTGATTCTATATCCCAGATTCAGAAAAGAGCATGTCTCAGTGGCAACTACATAGTCACCGTCTTTTTCTCCAACAACAAGAGGCATTCTGCCGAGGCGGTCACGGGCTGCATAAATTCCATCTTCTTTCATTATGAGAATTGAGGCGGAACCCTTGATTCTGTTATAGAGTCCGAGGATGCCGTCAACAAGAGTCTCTCCGTGATTGATAAGTTTTGCAAGTAATTCGACAGCATTAATGCCTCCGGCCTGTATTTCGCCAAAAGTGCCGCCCTGTTCGAGAAATTCTCTGGTTAATTCATTTTTATTTTCTACGAGACCTGTAAATACTATGGCAAAGGTTCCGAATTTTGATCCTATGATTAGCGGTTGTGCATCCTTGTCACTGATGACTCCAATCCCAAAATTTCCTTTCATTTCTTTATATTCTTCGAAAAACTTTGATTTAAACTGAGATTTACTGATATCATGGATAGAACGATAAATTTTATCTCCCAGGACAGCTATCCCGCCATATTCCGTTCCCATATGTGAATGGTAGTCTGTCCCATAGAGCAGACTGCTTGCACAGTTATTTTTTGATACAATTCCGAAAATTCCGCTCACGAATCCTCCTCCAAATAATTGACGTGATATAATACAACCTCTGGGCTTTTTTCTCCACAATTATTAAAGCCAAAATCGTGAAGGCTTTTTTGAAGCATTAAAAAAGCCTTTTCCCGTTGATGAGGCTCCATTGATAACGGGCTGTAATTTAAATTGAATTGCTTATATTTTCACAATCTGTTATAAATTTAACCATATTTTCTATTGAGGATTATGGATTCCGTATTATTTGATTATATACTACCCAAAGAAATGATTGCCCAGCACCCTGCAGGTGAGAGATCTTCTTCTAATCTTCTTGTATTTAACAGGAACGATGGAACGATAAAACATTGTTTATTCAGGGACATCACTGGATATCTCCGTAAAGGAGACGTTCTCGTATTGAATGACAGCAAGGTTTTTCCTGCAAAGCTCAAGGCTGTAAAAGACAGTGGTGGTATTATAGATATTCTTTTACTGGAAAAAATAGGGGGAAAAAAATGGCATTGTCTCGCCGGTAGTATAAAAAAAGGAACAGATGAATTAATAGTTGCTATTGGTAGCAATAAGGCAAAACTCATAAGGAACAATGATTTCTGGTTAATTGAATTTTTATGTCCTGATGATGAATATGATGTTATACAACAACACGGTCAAATGCCTCTGCCGCCATATATAAAAAGGAAAGAAAAAAACAACATTGATTTTGAAAGATATCAAACGATCTATGCTGAAACAGTGGGTTCAATAGCTGCACCGACTGCGGGTTTTCATTTTACAAATGAATTACTTGAAAGCATTGAAAATATAGGTGTGGATGTAGTAAAAATTACTCTTCATATAGGTATCGGAACCTTTTTTCTGATAAAAAAGGAATGCGTAGAAGAACACAGAATGCACAGGGAATATTATCAAATTGATGGAAATGTAAAAGAATATATTCAACACGCAAAAAACGAAGGGAGAAGGATTATAGCCTGTGGTACAAGTGTGGTAAGAACGCTTGAATCAGTATACGGACCAGGCGGAGAAACCCCGCTGAATTCCTATACTGAGCTTTTTATATATCCGGGATACAAATTTAAAATGGTAGATGCTTTGGTTACTAATTTCCATCTTCCAAAGTCAACACCGCTATTACTTGCTTCAGCTTTTGCCGGCAGGGAGAATCTTTTGAACTGTTACAGAGAGGCAATAGAGCGTGATTACAGATTTTACAGCTATGGAGATTCGATGTTTATAATATGAAAACCATGGAACTTTTGAAAAAAAACAACAATGCAAGACTCGGCATTATAAAAACAATGCATGGAGATATAGAAACGCCGGTATTTATGCCTGTAGGAACCCAGGGTACTGTCAAAGCTATTACCAATAAGGAATTGAAGGAGACAGGCGTAAAGATGATACTTGCAAATGCCTACCATCTTTATTTAAGACCCGGAGACGGTCTTATAAAAGAAATGGGAGGTATCCAGAAATTTGCAGGATGGGATGGACCTGTTTTAACAGATAGCGGTGGATATCAGATATTCAGTCTTGGTGTTTTGCGTGAAATAAAAGAAGATGGTGTTTTATTCCAATCCCACATTGATGGTTCAAGACATTTTCTTTCTCCTGAGAAAGTTGTAGCCATACAGGAGAACATAGGTGCAGATGTATGTATGTGCCTTGATGAATGTGTTCCATATCCATCATCGTATGAATACACCAGTGCATCTGTGGGACTTACCTCGCGATGGGCAAAAAAATGTCTAAATGTCAAAAAAGATGATGGTTTATTGCTTTTCGGAATAGTTCAGGGAGGTTTTTACAAAGATTTAAGATTGCGGTCAGCCAGCGAACTTGTTGATATGGACTTTGACGGTTATGCACTTGGCGGTTTAAGTGTCGGGGAACCAAAAAGCCTTATGTGGGATATGGTAGATGCGGTTGTTGATCTTTTACCCCATGATAAACCGAGATATCTCATGGGTCTGGGTTTTCCTGAAGATATAATGGAGGGAGTAAAAAGAGGCATAGATATGTTTGACTGTGTTATTCCAACAAGGCTTGCCAGAAACGGAAATCTTTTTACATGGAACGGGAGAATCAATATCAAGAATGCAAAATATACCCGTGACGAAGGTCCAATTGATAATGAATGTAACTGTTATACATGCAGAACATACTCCAGAGCTTATTTGAGGCATCTTCTTGTCTCACATGAGTTGACGAGTTTTTATCTGAATACTCTTCATAATATACATTTTTACTCTATGTTTTTAAAAAAAATACGAGAGACCATAAGTCAAGGTTTTTTTGACAGTTTTTATGAAGAGTTTAAAATGAAATGGAAGGGAGGTGAATTGTAATATGAATATAGCATATGCATTGGGTAGCCAGGCAGGGTCTGGACAGGGAGGTTCATCGCAGTGGATGGGTTTATTACCCCTTGTACTTTTGTTTGTTGTCTTTTATTTTTTATTGATCAGACCTCAACAGAAAAGGGCGAAACAGCAAAAAATGTTTATTGAAAACTTGAAAAAAGGTGATAAAGTTGTAACTTCAGGTGGTCTCTATGGTACAATAACAGGTATTACTGACAACACAGTTACACTGGAAATTGCCGACAAAATCAGAGTAAAAGTATTAAAAGGCGCAATCGCAAATACAGCGAAAGGAGAATAAAGTGGGAAGGTATGAAAATATTATAGTAATAAGCCCGGAGTGTGCAAAAGAGGAAGAAGAGGAGTTACTCAAAAGAATACGGGCTAATCTGGAAAAATTTGGCAGTACAATACTTAAGATGGATGACTGGGGTATAAGAAAACTTGCCTACCCGATCAAGAAAAAGGACAAAGGCCATTATTTCTTTTTGCTACTTGATGTGGATGAAGCAAGTATGACAAGTATTAACAAGTTCTATAAGACGCTGGATGTTGTTTTGAGACACATGCTTGTAAGGGTTGACGACAAAGAAAAGGGCCTTGAAAAAGCACCTGATCATGTTGTTTTTGATGAACTTGAAGGTGAATTTGCTTAAAGATGGTTAATACAAAAAAAATTAAAATAATAATTTATTGATGGAGGATGTAGATGCCAAGACCAACAAGACCTGCAAGAGGACAGGATGGGCAGAAAAAAAGAGTTTATATGAGGAAAAGAGTTTGTAAATTCTGCCAGGACCCCAATCTGCCGATTGATTACAAGAATCCTAAAATGCTTAAATACTTTATTTCTGAGCGTGGAAAGGTTATGCCCAGAAGAATGACGGGAACATGTGCTAATCATCAGAGGAAACTTAAAGAAGCTATAAACATGGCAAGACATATTGCTTTTCTTCCTTTTACCACACTTGCAAAATGACAGGGGGCTGAATGAAAGTTATTCTTACGGAAGACTTACGAGGTACAGGCAAAAGAGGTGAAACCGTAGATGTTAAAGAAGGATACGGACGAAATTATTTAATTCCCGAGGGCCTTGCTCTACCTGCCACTGAAAGCAATCAGAAAAGGTTTGAAAACATAATTAAAAATCTTCAGGACAAAAAGGGGAGGGTTCTTAAGGCTGCAGCAGATATTAAAGAAAAATTGGAAGAAATTTCCCTTGTTATAAAGAAAAAAGCCGGCGCAGATGGAAAACTTTTTGGCTCTGTGACTCACAAAGATGTGGCTGATGCAATAAAAGAAGCTCTCAATGTTGAAATAAACAGAAAAAGTGTAAGGATTGACGAGCCAATAAAGTCTACAGGAACCCATAAACTGGAAATTCATCTCGAACAAAATATGTATGCCACTGTAAAGCTCGAAGTGGAAAAACAGGATTAGAAAAACAGGGAGAATGGCAAGGACATCAAAAAATATTCAGGAAAAAAAAGGTCAACCTGCAGGACGCATTCCGCCTCAAAACATTGAAGCAGAAGAATCTCTTCTTGGGGGCATTCTTATAGACCCGGAAGCAATTAACAAGATAGTAGACATGGTCAGTGCCGAGGATTTTTATAAAGATGCCCATGGCAGAATCTATGATATCATGGTCGGCTTGTATGAAAGAAACGAGCCGATTGATATTGTTACTGTGAGCAGTGTTGCAAGAGACAAGGGCATTGCTGACAAAATAGGGGGTGTAACGTATTTAAACACTCTTGTTGATCATATGCCGAGTGCTGCAAATATTGTGCATTATGCAAAGATGGTCAGAGAAAAGGGCCTTTTGAGAAATCTCATGAATGCTGCTACGGAGATTATTGAAAAAGGATATGAATCTGATGCTGTAGAAGACTACATAGATAACGCTGAAAGGATGATTTTTCAGGTTTCTGAAAAGAAATTCAAACCTTCCTTTATGTCTGTTAAAGACATTGTAATGGATAGTGTAAAAACCATTGAAAAACTCTATGAGAAAAAGCAATCAGTAACAGGTGTGCCCACGGGTTTTGCTGAACTTGACAGGCTGACAAGCGGTTTACAGCCTTCTGATCTGATTGTTGTTGCAGGCAGGCCAAGCATGGGGAAAACAGCCTTCGCCATGAATATTGCTCAGTATGTTGCCATGCTAAAGGAATCGGCAATTCCTGTCGGTATTTTTTCAATGGAAATGTCCAAGGAGCAGCTTGTCACAAGACTTTTAAGCTCTGAATCAGAAGTGGAACACTCCAAGCTGAGAACAGGCACACTGTCAAGTGCAGAATGGCCGAAGCTTGCCTATGCTGCAGGAAAACTTTCAGAAGCCCTGTTTTTTATTGATGACTCCCCTGCAATGAGCGTTCTTGAGCTTCGCGCCCGTGCGAGGAGATTGAAAAAAGAACATGGACTCGGGCTTCTTGTGGTAGATTATTTGCAGTTGATGAGAGGTGGAAGAACATCAATTGAGCGCAGAGAACAGGAAATATCTGAAATATCGAGATTTTTAAAGTCACTTGCAAAAGAATTATATATACCTGTAATTGCCATATCTCAGTTAAACAGGATGGTTGAACAAAGAGAGGATAAGAGACCGAGGCTTTCGGATCTCAGGGAATCAGGAGCAATAGAACAGGATGCCGATGTTATAATGTTTATTTACAGGGATGAAGTGTATAATAAAGATAAGGAGAATAATAAAGGCATTGCAGAAATAATCATTGGAAAACAGAGGAACGGTCCGACAGATACTGTTGAGCTTGCCTTCCTGGACAAATTTACGACCTTTAAGAATCTTTATAGAGAATGAACCTGCCTAACTTTCTATCAATTTTTCGTCTTTTTCTTACCATCTTTTTTGTCCTTGCAATCAATTACGAAAGGTATGACATTGCTCTTCTGCTGTTTATTATCCAGGCATTCAGCGATGTTCTTGACGGATTTCTTGCAAGGATAATGAAGACAAAGACCGACCTTGGCGCCTTTCTCGACCCTATGGCAGATAAAATAATGATCGTATCATCCTATGCTGTGCTTTCTGTTTATAATATTATACCCTTCTGGGTTACATTCGTAGTTTTAATGAGAGATATAATTATTTCAACAGGATTTTTTATCCTTTACAAACTTTCATATAAAGGAAAGCCTACGCCAATTATTTTAAGCAAGATCACAACTCTATCCCAAATGAGCACAGTCATCTATATGTTGTGGCCTGGCGAAAGAATATATTCAGAGTACTTTTTCTATATTACGGCAGTTTTATCTGTATTATCCGGCGTTCAATATGTGGCTGACGGAATAAGGATTTACCTTAAAAAAGGTTGTGAAACATAAGATTTTATCAACCGGAAATTTTCTATTTTTTTGTCTGCTAAAATCTGTATTTGATACTTTTGTAGAAAATCATAAGCCATACCTCCGTTGTCTTTAAAACGGAAAGTATGGCTTTGTTCTTTTCTGTATCATCAGGGTTTTTTGTAAGGAATGAGTCCTGCCTGAATCCTTATTTATATAGTAAAGAGGGAAGCCATAGAGCAAGTTGAGGAAAGATGAACAAAAGGCCCCACATAACGCAGAGAGAAATAAGGAAGGGGGCCACACCTTTGTAAATCCTGCCCAGAGGTTCCTTTGTGATGTTTTTTACAACAAAGACACAAACAGCTACCGGCGGGATGACAACACCGACCATGACAACAACACCGATGACTATGCCAAACCAGAGAGGATCGAATCCAAGCTTCAAAATAGCTGGAAAGAAAATGGGGGTTGCGAGAATCATAAAGGCAAGATCGTCTATAAAGGAACCGCCCAACAGATAGATAAGGCAAATAAGAAATAAAATGAAATACCGGTTAAAAGGGAGAGATACAATCCAGTCTGCGGAATATTGAGGAATATTGGTGACAGTTATAAAATGGCCCAGTATTGTAGAACCGGCGATGAGCATGAGGAGCATTCCGGCAGTGAGAAGAGATTCGATCACTGATTTTGTGTATCCGGCAAAGTTTAGATCCTTCTTGGATATGGCAAGAACGAGTACTGCAAAGGTGCCGACAGCTCCTGCTTCAGAAGGGGTAAAGAACCCCATCATGATGCCCCCTACGACCAGGATGAATATCATGCTGACCCAGGCAACTTCAGGGAGACAACGAATCCGTTCCTTCCATGTGGCACGGTTGGACCTGGGGGCAATATCGGGATTTATTTTTGCCCAGACATAGATAATCCCGAGGAAAAACAGAGCGATCATGCATCCGGGGATCATACCTGCCATGAATAATTTACCTATGGACTGTTCAGTGATAATGCCAAAGATGATTAGAACCACGCTTGGCGGTATGATACATCCCAAAGTTCCTACTGAAGCAACTATACCTGTGGATAACCTCCTGTCATAATTGAAACGGTCCATTTGTGGTATGGCAACGCTGGCAAATGTTGCAGAAGTTGCAGCAGATGAACCGCAGATAGCTTTAAAAGCGGTAGCCCCTAAAACAGTGGCCATGGCAAGACCGCCCGGGATATGTCCCACGAATTTGTTAGCTGATTCATAAAGACGTACTGCGATTCCTGCATTAAAACCTATCTGCCCCATAAGGATAAAGAGAGGGAAGACTGTATATCCGTAATTGGTAAAGACCTCAAAAAAATCTCTGGCAAGGAGATTCATGGCAGAGTTAAGACCATTCAGATAGGCAAAACCTGTGAAGCCGACAAGGATCATAGCAAAAGCAAGTTCAATACCTGTTCCGAAAATAAGAATAAGAGCCACAAGACCAACGATACCTACTGTAACTTCATTCATAGTGACCTCCCCAGATTTTCATGATATCAACAATAAATACAATACACTCGACAAAGCAGCAGATTCCGATGCCATAAATCATAGGGAAAAAAGGGATTTGTATAGTTGCGGAAACTTCTCCTGTTGAGTGGAACTCGTTTCCCAAGCGGAACAGGTTATAGCCTATAATAGCGAAAAGGCCTATACATACTATCCTTGTTATGGTGTTCATCACAGCCCTCCCGTTCTTCGGGAGCCTCTCTGCAACAAATTCCATATATACATGGCCCCGATTCATGGATACTGCCGGGATTCCAAAACCGATGACGAGACAAAACATCAGACTTACTATCTCATAGGTTCCAAGAATTGGATGGCCAAATGCCCTCATAACAACATCGGAAACAGTAAGAAACATCATAAAAGTGAGAGCTGTGCCTCCAATGATGTTCAAAAGCTTGCTCAGTTTCGTAAGAAATCTGTCAAGTATACTATTCATAATACCTCCTTCTTCTTTTTTAATGTTATTAACTTATTAGCAAAGCCCATGCCAACTTAAGCATTTTCATGATGTCGCTGGATTAAAAGAATGTTAGAAAATAATCCGGATAGATTTGTGTGCAGGATTGGAAATATTTTTTTCGAATGGGAAAGATACTTTCCACCGGATGCTCTTTTCGTTGAAAGGCCTAAAATTATATTATCGCTTGTCATGTCTTGGGAAAAGCCGCTTCTCATATCGTGGTTGCAGAGCGGCACAATGTTTGCTATTAGAATTAACGAAATAAATTTTCAGTTTTTACAAAAAATCAAGGAGGTTTCAAAAATGGCAAAAAAAACAGTTTTTTGGGTATTCATTTTTCTGTTTCTCTTTTCAACTTACTCTTTTGCTGATGTGATAAAGCTAAAGTTTGCTAATTTCTTTCCGCCCATGCACAGAAATTCCATACTTATGGGTCAGTACTGTGATGAATTGAACAAAAAACTGGCTGGTAAAGTTTTGGTTACACACTATGCGGGTGGTACATTGCTTACAGCCCCCAAGATAGCAGGAGGAGTGTCTTCCGGAATTGCTGATATCGGTTTGTCGCATTGCGCTTATTCAAGGGGTCGTTTCCCTGTTATGGAAATTATGGAATTGCCTTTGGGTTTTCCAAGCAGTTGGATAGCAAGTCATGTGGCAAATGACTTTTATGCCAAATTCAAACCAAAAGAATGGGGTAACTTTAAAGTCTTGATGTTTAGCGGGTGTCCCCCAAATGTCATACAGACACAGAGCAAACAGGTAAGAAATCTTGACGAATTACAAGGCTTAAAAATCAGAGGTACTGGAAGAATTGCAGATATCTTGAAAGCTCTTGGTGCTACCCCAATGCCGCTTGAGATGGCTGATTTGTACGATTCTTTAAGAAGGGGAGTAATTGACGGTAACTTGGGGCCCATTGAACAAATGAAGGGATGGAAGGTAGGCGAAGTACAAAAATATACAACCGCATCATGGAAGATAGGCGGTGTCTTTGCCTTCTATGTAATAATGAACAAAAATAAGTGGGACAGGCTTCCTGCTGATATTCAAAAGGTAATCAGCGATGTTACAAATGATTACAATGAAAAGTGGGGAACAACATGGAATGAAATTGATATTGAAGGTATAAATTTCTTTAAGGAACAGGGTGGAAAAATTATCCAACTTTCCGATACTGAAAGTGCCAAATGGGTTAAAAAAGTAGAGCCGGTTATTGCAGATTACAAAAAAGACCTGATGAAAAAAGGTTTTAAAACCGCTGAGATAGACACCTGGTTGGCATATGTGAAGGAACGGATCGAATATTGGAAGGGTCAGGAAAAAGCAAAGAAAATACCGACAGCATACAGTTATTGATAAGTGCCATAGAAACATCGGTCACGCTCCGCGCTGTTTGTAGTGGAGCGTGACTTAAAACACACATTATAAAACGGAGGATTGGAATGAAAAAAAGTAACGATATACCTCAGGATTTAAGAGAATTTCTAAATATCATTGAAAGCAGAGGGGATTTGAAGGTTGTGGAAGGAGCAGACTGGAATCTTGAAATAGGAACAATAAATGAAATGATGGCTGAAAGAAAAGGCCCAGCGTTGTTATTTGATAAAATTAAAGATTATCCTAAAGGATTCCGGGTTGCATCAAACATACTTCACAGGGATGATTTCCAGAAGATAGCCTTTGGTATACCTGAAAATTTAGGGAATCTTGACACGGTAAAATACTGGAAGGAAAAATGGAATAGTTTCAAGCCTGTTAAACCAAGGGTGGTCGAAAAAGCCCCTATTCTTGAAAATGTGTTGGAAGGTAATGATATAGATATTTTAAAGTTCCCTGCACCAAAATGGCATGAACATGATGGTGGAAGGTATATAGGAACAGGCGTTTCCTCCATTACAAAAGATCCTGATGAGGGTTGGGTAAATGTTGGTACATACCGTGTAATGATCCAGGACAAAAAAACAGTTGCCTATTATTCATCACAGGGCAAACACGGTGCAATAATGAGAGAAAAATATTGGGCACAGGGCAAAGAATGTCCGGTAGTCATGTGCTATGGTTCACAGCCTTTAATTTTTGGCGCTGCAACAATGGGTCTCCCCTGGGGCGAGTCTGAACTCGATATGGCCGGCTACATGCAAGGCAAGCCGGTCGATGTAGTTATCGGTAAACATACAGGTCTGCCCATTCCGGCAAACTGTGAGCTTGTTGTGGAAGGCTTCTCTCCTCCTCCGACAGTTGATGGAAGACCGGAAGGACCTTTTGGAGAATGGACAGGCTACTATGCATCAGGCAGAAGAGATGAACCTGTTGTTCAGATTAAGGCGATATATTTCAGGAATGATCCGATAATTCACGGACAGCCGCCGGTAAAACCCCCGGTTAACACATGGTATCCTGTGCCTCTTCATACTGCCACTATGTTGTGGACAGAAATGGATAAGCTTGGGATGCAGGGCATAAAAGGCATATATGTACATGGGCCAGGTAACAGGGTTATATGTGTGATTTCGATGAAGCAGCGTTTTCTAGGCCATGCCAAGCAGGTAGCCTCGGTAGCGGGTGCTCTTCTGATAGGTGGTGCATGTACGGGCAGATATATTATTACTGTTGACGAAGACATCGATGCTTCGAATCTGGATGAGGTGTTATGGGCTGTTTGCACGAGATGTGATCCTGAAACGGCAATTGATATTGTTCCAGGATTTCTCACGAGCCCGCTGGAGCCTATGCTGAGGCCTGAAAAGAGGGAAAGAGGCGATTTTACAACTGCAAAAGTTTTTATAAATGCCTGTAGGCCATACCATTGGATGCATGAATTTCCGTTGGTCAACAAGGCCTCGGATGCAACGAGGGAAAGAGTAATGAAAAAGTTCAAGGAACTTTTTTAGCAATATAATGGATAAAAGGTGAGAGCCTCATGCCCAACGAAAGGCAGGGGCTCTCAAAGCCAAAAAAGGTTAACAGCCTTTGCAATAAAATTGAGGTCAGAAAAATGAAGAATATTCTACTGATAGGAACCCTTGATACAAAAGGAAATGAACTTTTATTTATGAAAGATCTTGTAGAGAAAGCACATAATCATCCTATTGTCATGGATACGGGGGTTGGTGAACCTAAATTTAAGCCGGATATTGCGACAGAAGAAATTTTGGCTAATTCCGGCAAGAAGATGGAAGATTTAACTTCTCTGCAGGATGGGGGGAAAATTATCCAATTCATGTCTCCCTGTGTTGAGTCTATGGTGAAAAAACTCTATGAGGAAGGCAAGATCGATGGTGTTGCAGCAATAGGCGGTGCCCAAGGCTCTGCAATTGCTTCTGCCGGCTTGAAGTGGTTGCCTGTGGGTTTTCCTAAGGTCCTTGTCTCGACTAAGGCAGTACAGGCTGGTATTAAAGGTTTTACGGGGCCTAAAGATGTGGCGATAATACCATCGGTGTGCGACATAGCAGGCTTGAACAGGATTACGAGAAAGATTCTTGGTAATGCTGCCGGGGCTGTTATGGGTATGGCAAGCATCGAACTCCCGCCCATGCCGGATAAACGTCCAATAGTAATGACTATGAATGGTACAGTCAACAATTGCTGCCTGGGTATTAAACAGTTACTTGAGAAAGACGGATATGAAGTTATTGTTTTTCATACGATTGGGGGTGGCAAGGCTCTGGAAAAATGGATCGATGATATAGGAGCCGATCTTGCCTGTGTAATTGAGCTTTCGCTGGAAGAAATAGGTAACGAAATATTCGGAGGAATGGCTTCAGCAGGAAAGGAAAGGCTGGAGGCTGCGGGCAGGCTTGGGATTCCCCAGATTGTTACTCTCGGAGCTGTTGATTTTATTAACTACCTTGGGATGGATACGGTCCCTGAAAAGTATAAGAACAGAAAACTCCATTGGCACACGCCACAGGCTACTACTATGAGAATGGCGAAGGACGAGATGGAGATTATTGCCAGGACGATCGCTGAGAAGCTTAATAAATCCAAAGGCAAAGTAGAAATAATGGTTCCTCTTAAGGGTTTTTCTGCCTGGGATAAAGAAGGAAAAGAATTTTATGATCCCGAAGCTGATAAATATTTTATTGAAACAATAAAAAAGTATATACTGCCTTCTATCCATCTTACGGAACACGATTTTCATATCAATGACAAATCCTTTGCAGATTTGGTATATGAACGATTTGTTCAAATTGTTAAATAATTCCTGCTTCTTCTCTACCTTCTTTTTTTAATCCACAATGAAGATGAGCCTTAAAAGGCTCATCTTCATCCCCCACCTTTTTTTGGTGTTTCAGTGGAATTGCTAAAAGCTTTTACCGTATTGATTGTTTTTTTCCTTGAACAGCTTTGCAGTCCGACTTTTTCACTTGGCCGGTCAGCGGCATGGTAAGTAATCCTGTTTTACTACAATCCAGTTTGCCGGTAACAACGTGGATGATGGTTCTGAAGCGTAGAACTTCCTTAAGTTTTAATTTCTCAATTTCCCTATTTCATATACTATTACGAATGGAAATGAATAAAAAAATCACTTGACAACCTCTTGGAATAACAGGACAATTAGATATTCACTTCAGCAAGAAGTATTCAGTGTAACCAATTTGGCAGGGGGGCGATGACCTACTGGATTTGGAAAAACAGTTGTAATTTACAACGGCAGAGTTATTTTTATAACTCTATTACCGCCCATTCCACGCCGCTGGTGTGTAAAGGGTTTGCATTAAAATGTTAGCAATTTCGGAACGATGCTATCCGTATTATATCAGTACGGCGATCAAGAACCAGGGAGAAAAAATTTATGACACGAAAACGTTTGGCTGAAACAACAGATGAATTTGATAAGAGGTCCGATGCAGGAGAAGATGTGACAGGCCTCATCGATATATCTAAAGCCAAAATAATCAGTTCCAACAGAAAGACACGTATAACGCTGGATATTGCTGAATCTCTTGTACGGGATATCGACACAATCCGTGAAAAAATAGGCGTTGATCGAGGCGCTCTTATCAAAATATGGCTTCACGAAAAGGTCATACAGGAAAAATAGTCTTCCGGCGGATAAAAAATTGGCTATCCAGAAAACCTTGTGGGCTTCAATACATGTCATTTCTTAGTAGGCGTGTTTAAACTTCCCGCTTTAACTAACATTCATAATCAACGACAGCCATCTCCGCTATTTCAGTCAGAAGATTCTTTATTCCAATGTGGTCGGGATGATTCCTGTACTTCTCTAATGCTTCCGCATTCTCAAAACCTGACACTATCGCCAGATCAAAAGCAGTACTGGAAGGGAAAGCTTGCTTGCCAATACTCCATTCTCGCACCTCGGGAATAGATTGCCACAAAGCACGGAGCTTATCTATGGCATTCTCGCGTTTTTCTTTGGATACTGAGGCATGAAACTTACAAAGAACTACATGTCGAACCATATTTTTTCCTCCTTTTACTGTCCAACAATTAATATACGGTGCTCGTTGTTTTCAGGCTTTTTATTATGGTATTCCTTGCTTATAATAAAGGCAAATAAAAAATGTTATTTGGCAGCTCACCTTCCATGTCTGCTAATGTAGAAATAGGACAAAAACAGGCTATAGCTTCAAGAAAGGGACTATATTGCCTCCATGCCCAACCTGTAATTATTTACCGGATATATATAAAGTTCTGTAAAGAAACCTATAGGAGAGGTTCGCCTTTAAAAAGTGGTGCTTTATAACAGCATGATTTTATATAAATTATTTATTAGTAAAAATTCTTGACAAAAGGAATGTAGGATGTCCCATATCCCCACTTACACAAATGTTCAAAAATTAACTCTGTGACAAGTACACCGCCGCTAACACCCTGCCGGGTAATTGTAAACCCTGTATTTTCAGGAACACATAAAGTCTCTCGGACATTAACACAACTTACTTTAAACTGTTCTACGAGGTCGCGCTCAGAAGGTAATTTATCTCCTGACTTGAAATTGCCTAAAAAGATTGGGCGTTTCCTTTGCTTAGTGACTTCATCGATTACACGGGATTGTTTGATTAGTTTGAAGGTTGTCATAATCAGCAAAACTTTTTTTAAAAAAACATCAAACCAAACAAAAATATTAAAATATATATAAAATATTAACTTGACATAGTCCTTATATTATTTAAAATATTATATATATGTTGTATTGTAATATATTTTCTGTATACATACAATAATGCAGAAAAAAGTCTGAAATGAATGAGATACTGGGAGTAACATATGAATATAGCTGTTAACCTCGAGAGAGCAGCATTCTTCTTTCCTGATTGCCCTGCTGTTTCAGAAAATGGCCGGGAGATCAGTTATGCCCGGCTCAATGAACTGGCAAATCTGGTTTCTACAGCACTAATGAAAATGGGGGTTCAGAAAGGAGATCACCTTGGTTTATGCGCCCCCAACTCTTCCGATTGGCTTGTTTTCTACTTTGGAGCCTTAAAGGCAGGCGCTGTTGCGATAACGCTTTCCAGCCTCTTGTCTCAGAATGAATTTCGTTTACTTGTTAACCATGCAAAGTTGAAGTTTCTTTTTACTACGGAATCGAGGCTTGATACCCTTAGCGACCTCCGGGGAACTGGAGGCATTCAAAAGGTTATATGCCCGAAGGGTGATCTGACTTTTAAGCAAATCCTCAATCAAGGAATCAGATCCTTTGAAGCAGTGGATCAAAACCGTGCTGATACAGCGGCAATTCTTTATACAGGCGGGACTACGGGCTCGCCGAAAGGGGTTATGCTTACTCATGAGAATATAAACGTATCAGCACACAACGTGGCTTATATTGAAAGGTCTACAAACAGCGATCGCGCTCTTTGTTTTCTTCCCTTCAACCATGTTTTTGCTCAGATTCACATTATGAATGCCACAATAATGAGTGCCGGATGCCTTGAAATCCTTCCTGTCTTTGATATGGACAGAGTCATTGCATGTATGGACGCCGGTCGTGTTACAAAGCTCTTCGCTGTTCCAACCGTATATACGCGTCTCCTTGCCTTGGAAGGCCTGGAAGAAATTATGCACAATGTTCGTTACTGCTTTTCTGCAGCGGCGAGTCTCCCCACGGAGATAGTGCGTCAGTGGAAGGAACGCACCGGTATTAATATATGTGAAGGGTATGGTCTTACAGAATCTGCCTCTGCTGTTACTTACAACCACTATTACCGGCACGTTGTCGGATCCATAGGAGGAACGGTTCCTGGTGTAGAAGTCCAGATTAGGGATACAGAAGGAAACCAACTGGGGCTTGGAAAACAAGGTGAGATATGCATAATGGGTCGCAATATCATGAAGGGATATCTGGAGAATCAGCAAGCAACCGACAAAACCTTTTGGAATGACGGTTGGTTCAGATCCGGCGATATCGGTTATTTTAATGATGAAAATTATCTTTATATTGTTGACAGACTTAAAGACCTTATCATTACAGGAGGTGAAAATGTTTATCCGCGCGAGGTTGAAGAGATCTTATATACGAGGCCGGAAATAGAGGAATGTGCGGTCATCGGCCTTCCTGATAAAGAGTGGGGTGAGCGTGTTACAGCATTCATTTTACCTAAGCAGGGACGGGTAATTAATCCGGAAGAATTAAAATTTTACTTAAAGTCCCGTCTTTCTTCATATAAAGTTCCCAAAGAATATATAACTGTGAGTGAAATGCCTAAAAGTCCTGCAGGTAAACTCCTCAAACGTGAGTTGAAAAACAGGTTTATTAATAGAAACGAATAGCTTTAAGGTAAACAAAGGCAAAACAGGATAACACACGGAATTACAAAAAAAGGGAGGATATATTATGAAAAAATGGTCTAGCGGTATTTTGTTTGTTTTATCAGTGGTGTTTATTTTTTTATTAACCTCGATTCCTGTCCATGCTCAAGGAAAAGCGATGAAACTCAGATTTTCATCTATGTGGCCATCAATGCATCCCTTAACAAAAACATACGGTCAATGGGGAAAAGATGTTGAGAAGGCAACGGCAGGAAGGGTAACTGTAACTGTATTTGCCGGCAGTACACTTTCACCTCCAATGCAGGTTTATGACAACACGGCAAAAGGAGTTGTTGATGTCGGGACGGCTCTATTGGCATATGCTCCCGGCAGACTTCCCCTTTCCGAAGTTTTACAACTACCCCTCGGATATAAGAATGGTTATCAGGCAAGCAAACTGGGTAATGCTTATTATAAAAAATTCAAACCGAAAGAATTTGATGATGTAAAGGTTATGTTTCTCCATGGCGCTGCGCCGGGTTTCATTTTTACAAAAAATCCGGTCAAATCAACAGCAGATGTAAAAGGACTTAGAATAAAAGCGAATGCAGAGAATATAGATATAGTAAAAAATCTCGGCGCTTCTCCAGTGACCATGCCTGTTACTGAAACATACGACAGCCTTTCAAGAGGAGTTATAGACGGTTGTCTTTTCCCGATAGAAGCATTACAAGGATTTAAAATAGGTGAGGTTGTAAAGACGGTGATTGAGAATTATGGTATGTCTTATATGACATCTATGTATATGATTATGAACAAGGATAAATGGAACTCAATATCTTCTGCTGATCAAAAATCAATAGAAAAAATTAATGACGAATATAACGAAAAAATAGCCAAGATGTGGGTTGAAATGGACAATAATGCAAAGGCATTCGCCAAAGGGAAAGGTGTAACTTTCGTAACGGTTTCTAAAGAGGAAGAAGCGGCAACAGTTCAAAAGATGAAACCGATTTTGGATGGATATGTTAAAATGACAAAATCTAAAGGCCTGCCGGGCGATGAAGCATTGAAATTCTGCCAGGAATTCTTGAAGAACAATCCGTAGATATATTATTCATAAGAGAGGGCTGTATTCTACAGCCCTCTCTACATTTTAATCGGAAATGATATAGATATTTATCACGGAGGCAGAAATGAAGCGGTTCATGGAAGGCATAGTCAACATTGACAAGTCATTATACGTTATTGCCGGCGGTGTATTGGCGTGCATGGTAATATTGACCCTATGCGATGTGGTTTTAAGAAACTTCGGGCATCCCATTACCGGATCCATGGAACTCATACAATATGGCGGGTGTATTGTATTCGGGTTTTCGATTCCCTATGGTACAAAGCTTGGGGCTCAGGTAATTGTTGATGTGGTAACCGGAAAATTAAGTCCAAGAAAAAAAAGAATCATAAACATAGCGACGAGATGCATAGGCATAATAATATTCTTATTTGTTGCTTATAATTTTTTTCTTTACGGCATAGATGTAAAAAAAACCGGTGAACGTACAGCCAGCTTCAAGATACCATATTACCCGTTTAGCTTTGCCCTTTCGCTGAGCTTTCTCTTACAGAGTTTCACCATATTTTATGATCTGATAAAAACAGTAAAAGGGGCAAACAATGAGTGATATTGCAATTGGAATATACGGGATTGTATTACTCTTGGTTCTATTTTTAACAGGGCTTGAAATGGCTTATTGCATGATGCTGGTCGGATTTCTCGGATTGACTGCTCTTATTTCTTTTCCTTCAGCTTCCAGCCTTGTCATTAAGGACTTCTTCGATAACTTTTCAACATACAGTTATTCGGTAATACCGTTGTTTATCCTTATGGGGGAGTTTGCCTCAAATTCAAATATCGCAAAGAGACTCTACCTGGGAGCATACAGGTGGTTTGGTCACATACCTGGCGGCATCGCAATGACAACTGTGGTGGGTGCCACAGCATTTAAAGCCATGTGCGGATCAACCCTTGCTACAGTGGGAACATTTTCAAACCTCGCACTCCCTGAGATGGACCGCTATGGATATAAAAAGGAGCTTTCCGCAGGCACAATTGCATCTGTCAGCACTATGGGTATGATTCTGCCTCCCAGCACAGTGCTGATTATCTATGGGCTTCAGGTTGAGCAATCAATAGGCAGGCTCTTTCTTGCGGGGATTGTGCCTGCCCTTATGATAGCCCTGCTTTTTATGGGAGTTATAGCAGGATGGGTAAGTTTAAGGCCCGCGATAGCTCCCAGGGCGGAAAGGGCAACATGGAAAGAAAGGATTGTTGTAATCCCGGATGCATTGATTGTTTTAACGATTTTCGGTATCGTAATAGGTGGAATGATAACAGGCTTTTTTAGCCCCACAGAGTCAGGCACAATTGGCACTGTCGCAATTTTCCTTTTGGCTCTTATACGTAGAGAAGTTAATTCAGATATGCTTATTAGATCCTTCAAGGGTGCGTTAAAAACATCTATTATGGTTCTTATGCTTATAGCGGGATCTGCTGTTTTCGGACATTTCATCACGATAACGGAAATCCCGATGATGACAGCTAAATGGGCTGGAGCCCTTCCTATACCGAGCACTGTTGTCATGCTTTTGATAGTCGCTATATATTTGATAGGTGGTTCAATCATGGATGATCTGGCATTTATGGTGCTCGCCACCCCGATTTTTTTTCCGACAGCCGCCCAACTCGGTTATGATCCAATATGGTTTGGTATCTTGATTTGTGTTACGCTTATGATCGGCGGGCTTATCCCGCCCATAGCTATTTATGTTTTTATATTAGGAAATATAACGGGACTATCTTTCAAGACTATTTACAGGGGGGTTATCCCTTTCCTTTCGGCCCTTGTCCTGGCTTTATTTATTCTCTTTGTTTTCCCGTCTATTGCTACTTGGTTGCCCAATTTGTTAATGGGTAGATGATCTCAAAAAAACGAAGGACAGGGTCAAGCTGAAGCTGACTGATAGATATAAACAAAGGGTAGAATCCTTAATTTGGTGAATTCTACTTCAAAGTGCACCGCATAGTACCTGACAAAACAATATCATTAGAACCCACCTTGTCAGAGGGGTGAAGGGGAGGATATGTCTTATGAAGAATGATGAACCCATTGGGACAAAAAAGCAAGAAAAGAAGAGTCAATACTGGAACAAATAATTAAAGAAGGGGCCAGAAAATTATTACAGGCAGTCATAGAAATGAAGCAGCAGAGCATATATCCATGTTCTCAGATACAAAGGATGAAAACGGCAGCCGCATGATTGTCCGTAACGGATATCTGCCGGGACGTTCACTCCTTACCGGTATTGGACCATTGCCTATAAAGCAGCCAAGAATCAGAGGCAAACGGGAAGGCAAAGTTTTTACCAGCGACATCCTTCCCCGTTATCTCCGTCGTATTCCCTCACTTGATAACCTTATCCCGACATTGTATCTGAAAGGAATCTCAACAGGCGATTT
>CAYSBW010000008.1:53806-59234 GCA_964429485.1 uncultured Syntrophorhabdaceae bacterium | reverse complement strand
ATATCGACAGGACAAAAAACCTGAAAGTACGAAGCAAGAATTACCTTGACCTCCATATGATCAGCAACGTAGAATGTAAAATAATGAAATAAAAATTCGGAATGAGGTGATATATGTCTATTGTAACAAAGGGAGTTTTTTTTATACAAGGCCAGGATGAATTCCTTCCTGATTCCCATGTTTACATAGTAGGAGAACCGGATTCAAATGATCTTTCAATAATTGATGCAGGATTGACAGGAAAGGGCGCATATAAAATCAAATATATACAGAATATGGGTATCGAACTATCCTCTATTAAACGCATAATAATGACCCACACACATCTGGATCACATTGGTTGTTTTTCTGAAATAAAAAAGGTGATACCCCATCTTGAACTTTGGGTTCACAAATCTGAAGCAGAGTTACTGGAAAAAGGTGACGACAGAGGCGTATACGGCATGGATGATTTTAAAGGCATGTGTCAGTCTCAGTTTGGTTTGAAATCAGACTCATTCAACCTGAAAGTAGACCGCAAACTTGAAGGCAATGAAACTCTCGAAATAGGCAACATGATCTGGGACATAATACATGTGCCAGGACATTCAATGGGCGGGATAGCTCTTTACAATCCCTCATTGGAAATTCTGATTCCAGGTGATGTTGTTTATGCTGACAATGCGATAGGCCGTTTTGACCTCTTTGGCGCAAATCCGGAGGAATTAAAAAAATCTCTTTCCATTCTTGCCGGATTAAAGGTTGATATACTTCTGCCGGGCCACAATCAGATCGTAAAGGGGCTTCCTGAAGGATATATTAAAAAAGTGGCAAAAACCTGGGAACCTTATATTGTATAAATTTCAAAAAATTGAAAAGAATAGTATTGGAAAAAGGGTAACCATAGACAAATAATCTATATAAACTGCAATTTGAAATTATCGATATAAAGTTTACTCTTTCCTTTCAACTGCCTTGCAACAAGACAGGATTAGTTCGCAAAGGCCTGTCATTTTTTTTGTATTAAAAACCGCATGTTGAAGCTTTGCAAGCCCTGGAGGAATATATTCAAGAAATTCTTTAATACCTTTCTTCAACCCTAAAAAACCATACGCCCCGAGTGCTTGCATCAGACGTTGCACCGAAGCATCCAGAAAGACATTTTTATAACTATCCCAATCAAGCTCTTTATCAGACAATCCATAATAATAAGAGAGTAAACAATCAATTTCTTCCTCGGAAAAGTGTACGTACGGATCGCAAAGGAGTGAGGCAACATCATAAAGAGGATTTCCAAAGCGCATGCCCTGAAAATCGATCAAAAAAGGTTTTTCATTAAAAATCATTACATTCCTGGATTGAAGATCACGATGGATAAGTGAATTACCGGATTGAAGAAGACGACAGACAAGATTTGAAAGTTCTGTTTTAATCTCCTTCATCAATGATGTTCGAATGTTAATTCCGCATACATTTTCTACAAAATGTTCTTTGAAGTATTCCTGTTCCCAGTAATAAAGGTTTTGATCAAAACTGTCCATGATCCTTACCTTTTCCCGGGGAAATTGATTTTCAGGAAAAGAGTGGAGTCTGTAAGCAATCGACAATGTCTTTCTATAAAAATCCAGCCTTACTTCACCTGGAGAATCTTTCAAAGACCATAAATCTGTGTCTCCCATATCTTCAAAAATCATCAGACATTCCGCAGGATCGTGGCTGATAACACGAGGTACAGGCACATGAATGCTGTCAAGAAATATTGCAATATCAGCATAATAGTTATTTTCAGAGCGGTTCGGGTCAAAATTAATAAGGATAGCTGTCTTGTCAAAACCCCACTTGACACGAAAGAAATTTCGATCAGACCCTCTTATTGTTAAAGGAATAAGCTTAACAGCAGCCGAAACAGGAAGGTCCAATGTTTTCCTTGCAAAATTGATTAATTCATCTGTTGTTTTTATAAAAACCCCCTGCCCGCATTCACAGCTGCCTTAAGATTTTCATATTCTTCTATAGAGCCAATATCGTACCAGTAACCTTCGTCAGCAATGATTCCCTGGATGGATCCAGATTTTTTAACTATACTTTCAAGAAAAACAGGGATTATGGATTGAATTTTACCTGGTTCAATAAGTTTAAGAAATGATTTTTCAACAGCATAAATTCCTGTAAAAAGACAGCTTTGAACTCCTTTGTTATTTAATTTATGTCTCATATCACATATTTCACCCTGTTCGTTTATATTCACATTCAACAGAGGCCCGTTACTTCTTAACGCAAGTGTTGCTTTACAGTTTTTTTCCTTATGGGTTTCCATGAGTTTAACCAAGGACAAATTGCTGATAATATCGCCATTGTAACAAATGATGGTTTCATCATCTTCGAGAAGATCTTCAATATTTTTTAATCCTCCTGCTGTATCAAGAAGCACAGGCTCATAACGAAAAATTATCGGTACACTTCGCCATTGACTATCAGGAAATTTTTCACTGTAAACCTCCGGGTAATGGTGTGTATTTACAATAAAACGGCTAATGCCTGCTTCCATAAGATGATCCATTGCATAAGTAATAACAGGACGTCCATTAATTTCAAGCAACGGCTTCGGACATCTTGCAGTCAGAGGTTGGAGCCTCATCCCAAGCCCTGCACCGAAAATAAAGGCTGTTTTAATCTTCTCTTTTATTAAAAAGTTTTTCAATACAATCTCTTTATCTCAACACCGGGGAAATAATGCATAAGAATTTTTTCTGCTTTAAAGCCCTTTGTTGCCATGACAGCAGCGCCGATCTGGCAGAGTCCTACACCATGTCCCCAACCTGCACCATAAAATACAAAGTTTTCAACCTCAGAGCTGATTGGACTGCGTTCTTCAACAACAATAAAGGCGCTGCTATAGAGATGGGTTCTGGAAAGCCAGCGCCGTATCTCAAGTTCCTTTCCTACAACAAAACTTATTTTTGAACCTGTAATTTTCAGTCTGAATATCCGCCCTGAAGAACCTCTTGACAGAGGCTGAATGTTTTTGAGCACCCCAAAGTCAATGCCTGATTTTTCCAGGAGAATTTCTTCCAATTCCTCCCGTTTATATTTAACCTTCCAGCGATAAAACGCCTTGGTTTCCCTATCAAAATCAGGAAGGATTTTAGCAAGGTTTTCCGGGTCTTCTGTGTTGCAATACGCCGGAGGCTCTGAAAGAATCCATTTCTCCGCATCTTCCTCTGTCATAACCGGAGCAAAAAAAACTTCTCCATCTGAAATACTTGACAGATATACAATCGGGGTATCACTCCAAGCTGTCTCAAAAGACTCTGTTATTCCTCCGCAAGCTTTGGAATAACGGGCATCACATACTTCTCCCTTATAGGTAATTACCTTACCCCTTGTTTCCAGAACTGATTTTTCAACATTATCAGAAAAAATCTTTGTAATGCCCTGATAACGCTGACAGTGGTCATCAGCACAGACATCGTATAAATCATGATCTTCCTGTTCATACCAGCGGATTATTTCTGGAATTTCTGAAGTGTGGCTATTGACGACTCCCTTGGCATCATCGGGGCTTATCTCCTGTGGTCCCTTTACAGATGCGCAACTGGAAGTATTTATCTTTTCCTTTTCCTTTACAAATTTATTCCTTCCTTTTCTTTTACGATACAGGGCTGCAATAAGCCAGCTTCTGGAAATAATAGAATGGGCCTTCAAAAATTCAACAGGAGCATTACTGTTCATTTCAGAAGAAATGACGCTTTTCAGATAATCTTCTATATGAATTTCGTTTATTATTGCCATTGTTCCGTCTTTACGGCATTTAAAAATCAGGCTGCCCTGGAATGTCTGGCTTTCTTTTCTTTCCCAGTGAAATTGTTTTCCTATTGTTACCTGAAAAAGTGTAAAAGTAGAATCCTTTTCAGCTTTAAGTTTTACTTCCTGGGGAAGATGAATTTCATTATTCTTTTCATTTTTTAATAAAATGCTGTTATCCGGCATTGCTATTACTGAAAAAGGTCCTTCAATAAAACCATATCCATCCAGATAAAACTTCCCGTTCAGGCAACCTGAAATGTCTGCCTGACAATCAACAATTCCAACAGTCATTGCTGATTCATCAAGTATATTCATAGAGTGTTGAACAGTATAATTTGATGATGTTTCTTTTGGAACCATTATTCAAAGCCTCTCGTTTTTTTAATGATTTTAAGAGTATTATGTTTTCTATTGGCTGTCAATCTATAAATTACAGTGTTTATAGCTCCTTGCAAGCAGCAAATTTATTTAGCTATCACAAGAAATAAATTGATTTAGATACTTCATGGTGATACAAATAGTGTTAAGGCAGTTTACCGGGATAAGGGGAATATGGATAATATCTATAGCAAAATTTACAATATGGCTATGCCTTATCTGGATACGCGAAAAAATGACATCCACATATCTCTTTCCTTGATGTTTGCATATCGTTTACTGGAACACTATCCTGAAGCTGACAGAAATATCGTCCTTCCTGCTGTAATTCTACATGATGTGGGCTGGAAAAGTGTGCCTGAAGAAAAACAATGCGGAGCCTTCGGCCCGAACGCCAAAGACCCTGAAACCCAACGCCTCCATGAGATTGAAGGAGCAAGAATTGCAGAAGAAATTCTGCATACACTTGATTATGATGAAGCCATGATAGCAGAAATCATCAAAATAATTGATGGACATGATTCCCGCGGAGAAATGATCTCCCTTAATGATGCTCTGGTAAAAGATTCCGATAAATTATGGAGATTCACCAGAGAAGGAGTTAAAATAGACCATATGCGATTTGGCATTGAACTTGATATATATATAGAATATCTTGGCAATGTTATAGACCGGTGGTTCTTTACTCCAGCAGCCAGACAGATGGCATTTGAAACATGGAATGAAACAAGATCCATTAAAATATGAATATCATAGTTTTTATAAAAAATAATATGAAGCAGGTGGTTTGACAATGAATGATAAAACAGAGTTTGAAAAGTGGTATGAGAAATTACTTATAGAAAGAACAGTTAAAGCATTAAATAAGAATAATTTTAATGCTCAATTTGTAAAAAAAGCTTCGGATGCACTTGAGGAAATTTTTAAAATAATACCTGAAAATGCCACGGTTGGAACAGGTGGATCGCAGACACTTGTCCAGATTGGCTTATTCGATGAAATAAAAAAACATCCTGTTAAATTCCTTCATTCTTCAGGTCATGATGATTCACCAGAAAAAAAACTGCAGATTCGACGGGAAGCATTGCTTGCCGACTATTTTCTCTGCAGCAGTAATGCTGTTACAGAAGAAGGTGAACTGTATAATATAGATTCTATTGGAAATCGCTTGGGAGCTATGATGTTCGGACCGAAAAATGTAATACTTGTCTGCGGGGTCAACAAGATTGTTAAGGACATTAACGAAGCAAAAAGGAGAGTTCAG
>CAYSBW010000008.1:47936-53796 GCA_964429485.1 uncultured Syntrophorhabdaceae bacterium | reverse complement strand
TGTTTTACGGCCGGTTTAATTTTATTACCTGATATCATTGCACCTATAAATGCAAGAAGACTTGGGTTGAAAACACCCTGTGCAGAATCGGGAAAATGTGTTGACTGCTCTTCACCTCAGAGGATATGCAACATCTATACTATTCTTGCAAAAAAACCATCACAAACAAATTTTAAGATAATTATTGTTGGTGAACCATTGGGATTTTGATGGGAATCCTGCGAGACCTTCCTGATGACAAACCAGGGTTAAATTTACAAGGTGCACTGCATAATTTACTATGAAATAATCATAGGGCAAATACAGAAAATCCCCTGTACAGGTATTGCTGGCAACAAATACCTGTTATTATATTCCCTGTAATATATCCTCTGCTTTAATTCTAATTTCAATAGACTTGTCAGTTAATTTCATGATAGACAATTTTCTTCTAACATCATCCTTTTGCCTTGGCGATAATTCACTATAAATAGTTCTTATCTTGTCAATTGTGGACAAAACAATTTGCTCTTCTCTTGAATCCAAAATAAGCATGAGCGTTGACAAATCAGTGGGTATTCCATATTTTTCTATGTATTTTTTTACATTAGCAAGAAAACTTGCTGAACCATAGGCTTTATGAATTTTGTTAAAGAGCTTCTTATGCTCAATAGTACCTTTCTCACCCATAAACAGATTATCTAATGCTTCTTTTCTTCGCGCCGTATTCCATCGGTCTTTCAAAGTTTCTTTTTTGCATCCATCAGATTCCTGTCTTCCATATTGCCGGCTACTATCTTTCCTTCTGTCAATCTCCCGCCAGTCCGGTCTTTCATCTCCATAATCGCTCATAATCTTACATCCTCACGTAAATTACCTTAAACATAACAGTATGTGATATTTTAATCAAACAGGTAAAACTGGATTATTATTTATTAAGTAACAAGATATGTAAATGTTTGTTTATTTCTAAAGCAAACTTTTATCGCTATTCTTTGCTGCACAGATCACATCTATTTCAATTGATTTTCACTTTTATATCTTTGTTAATAATCTATTGTTTTCTTGTCCAGAAGGTTTCAACCAGGCCTGTTTTCCATTTGTTGTCTTCCTTGAACATTTTTAGAATCGCTGGTCTTTGAGCTTTCCTGTATTGAATAATTATTTCTCCCTTGTTTTTTTCAAATTTACCTATATCCCATTTGCTTTGCTCCAAAACAGTATCAGGATTAAAATTTTCAAGAAAACTTGTCCAGTATGCCTGTGACAGAGAATGACCACTACTAAAATCCTTATAAATGTTTTCTTTTGAATATCCTGCACCAGAATTTGTTTCTGCTTTGTACACATCATTAACAATTACTTCTTTTGATTTTTCAGTAAGAAAGGTCCAGATTTTCTGATAATTTTTACTTTTCATTGTTTTGAATAATGATTCTGCAGAAGAAAGGGCGGCTTCAACATCAACATCAATTTCTGTCACTGCATAAATATGTAAAACCGGTATAAAAATGAATAAAAAAAACAGAGAAAATATAAATTTTGATTTCATATAAAAAAGAAAGGCTGGAAAAAACTTTTCCAGCCTTTAAATGTTATAGTTAATGGTGGGCAGTCGTTGTGCCACCAACTTTTGAATCGCTGCTTGAGGATGCTGATGCTATGCCTGCTGCCACTGCCGCTGCTCCTACTACACCAGCTGCTATTGTACCTGCTCCTATCCCTGCGCCAACGCCAACTCCGGCACCAGCACCTGCTGCGCCTGCACCTACACCACCAGCTCCACCAGCGCCTGCACCTGCACCACCACCGGCTCCACCTGCACCTGCACCTGCACCACCACCGGCTCCACCTGCACCTGCACCACCTGCTGCCTGGGCAAATGTTGTAGCAGGGATTACAAGGCCAATTACCAATAATATCGCTATTGCTACGCCAACAAATCCTTTTACTCTCATAATCTCACCTCTTTATTTTTTTAGAACGCCTTATTCATTCAGCAGTAGAATTAAATGTCCGTAGACTTATTTATATAAAATAGATCTATCCTTGTCAAGGTAAATTTCTGTATTTCTGCCAAAAAAATCGAAAAGAACAGTATGATGGTCAATATCCTGGGCAACATCTCTCGTCCATGGCGATAAGGCATAATTGAAAGATGTTTTACTGTCAGAACCCTTAAATAATCTAAAGGGAAATGTTATCATTATGCCTTTGTCATTATATCCCCTGTTTGTACTGTCAGTAAAAACAGAGGTGTCTGTCCAGCTGTACCATCCTCCCAGTATCACTCCATTAATAAATTTAGAAACAGTGAACCTGGCGCCACTATCTCCTCCAAGAAACCTGCCTGCTTTAACATCTATTGAAGTTTCAATCTCCGGTATGTTCAGTCTTGCATTTAAAAAGGCTGTATAGTACGTTTTCGTATACTGGCTGCTTAGTTTCAACGGATTATCAATGTCTCTTTTTTTTACAACACTGCTGCTTAATCCCAGAAAAACTCTTCCTTTCTTAACTGGCATAGCAATTTCAGCATCAACACCGGCATATTGAATCTCCAGCAACCCGGTGGCTACCCTGCCATAAATATTATGTTCCATTTTATACATTTGGTTATACATCAATCTGCTAAGAGATACATTTTTTTCCTGATAGGCAAAAATATCTGACCTCACAGGGTCGGATGATGGCTCATTCGATGTAGAAACGGTGTTTAAAGGATATCCCTCAATACCTGCGACAAAGGAACCTCCCTTCCAGGGGCTGTAATCCCCCCAGATTTCAGCGCCTAATCTGTATTTAAAAAAACCGGACGGGTCATTAAGGAACATTCTAAAGGCCGGTTTAAAACCATAATCAAATATTTGTTCATGTTCTATTTTGACATCAGGTGTTTTAATAAGATCCGTATTAATTTCTGACAGTTGATAAAAAACTCCTTTTGTGATTTTCTCTCCATACAGTTCTGTAATATCAAGTCTTGTTGTTTTAAAATTTATTATCGGTATAAGTTGGTAGGTAAGTATAATGTTAATTTTTTCAATATTCAGCGGTGCAATATCATTGACAATCTTGAGTATTACTTCAATTGCGGTTGTGCTGTAATAGTATCTGTTATTTTGTACTTCTATGCAGAGACCGTTGCCTTCCTCGTTAATACCTATATTGCTGAATCCTGATTCATGCAGCGCCTTAACTAACCGCTTGTGCATTGTGTTGGTTTTATCTTCGTTTTTTTCTTTGTATGGGTGATCATATACCGGTATCAGAGGCTGTCCTATATCAAAGGCAACAGAGAGATTCGCGCCAAACTGATTGCCTCTTTGATAGCTCAAATCAATATTTGCCCATTCCCATGGCCTGAGTCTTAAGCCATAGTTAAAATTGGATCTGACAGGTTCGGTAAAGTATTTGTCTCTGGCAGGATCCTGCCTTTGTATCTCGTATTTTATAGGGCTATATTCCATCATAAGGGCAAATTTCTTTGAAGGGGAAAACTGGATACCCCAGAAAAACTGTGAGTCCTTCAACCATCCCCTTGGATCACTTAGTATTTCAACTTTAAAACCCTCTCCCTGTGATGGCAAAGGATTTTTTCCGAACCGTCCATTACCAAAACCAAGGGTAAAATCAAAGGGATATATCTGCTTGCTCGCAACTATATACTGTGAGGCATAAAGCCTTGTTCCATGAGGGTCCATAATTCCAATGGAGACTGCCGGAGTATATTTCCCTTCTTCTTTAAATTTGTATTTTACATCAAATGCCTTATCTTTAGTATTTCCATAGCCTGATTGAAGTGCTTTCACCCCGATTACTTCTGTGACCCTGCCGTCAATCTCCAGGTTTTTAAAAAAACCCATTGCAACATGGTAGTACCTGTAAGGATCAATTTGCCCTGCACCTGCTCTGTACTTCCCTTCTTCCAGTATTCTTGCTGTAGGAGTTTCCATAAGCCCTGTACCACCCCAGTTTGCAGGCCCACTAAAAGGCTCATCCGACTTTGCCGCAGGCACATATGCCGCAATGGCAACACCACACAGACCTATAATCGATAAAGTGAGCACAACAAACAGAGTTAACAGCAATAGCAGCTTCAGATTCATCTTAATATACAATGCCTCTCACCATCCCATATCATGCCCCATATCATGCCAAAAGAAGGAGGTATACAAAGGATTTGACAGTGAAAAATAAGCGGTTTGGCGCCGCATTGCAAAATTCTAATGTAAAAAGGAGTTATAGGTTATTCCTTAATTACTTGAATATGTAGTTCATGGAACTTGCAAATATTCCAGCCTGTGCAAGCACCGCTGTAATATCCTTTAGACTTCTAAGCCATGCTGTTGCCTGAAGTTTCTCAGGCACGACTATAGTGTCCCCAGGTTCTATTGTTTTTATATCCTCACCGAATGCTGTAAGTTCCCACCTTGACCTGGGTGAATTCCAGCTGAACATTCCACCGGGGATTTTCATAGCACTTCCATCAACCTTTAAAACAAAAATGTTTTTCTCGTCTGCATATCTGGTTAATCCACCTGCCCTGTCAATATAATCTCTGTAATCAAACACATCGGAATATGTATAACTTCCGTGTACCATAACAGCACCAGAAACATTTACAACATTCGTCATCTTGGGTATATAAAGGCTGTCTCCATCATCAAGTTCTATATCATATTCGCTTCCTTTCATAAGCCTTAGATTTGCAAGTCTTAAGGTCATTCTCCCTGTCACCTCCGTCCTTGCGAGCGAATCGACAAGAAACCTTGTGCCTGCCTGTTGGGCTTGAAGTCCTGCCACCTCCTCAGGCGATAGTGCAGTGGAAAGGCGTAGAGTGCTTTCTGCCATCAACTCCTTCTCGAGTCTCCTTACCGATTCATTTAAGACTTTTTGCTGGAGTTCTTTTAACTTTGTCCTTGTAAAAAATGCACCTCTCAGGTAGGCCTTGTCCGTATAACCCCCGGCCCTTTCAATAACAGATGTCAGTTTTTCACCCTTTTTTATAATATATTTGCCGGGAAATTTGACCTCGCCCATAATATGAACAAACTGCTCTGCTCTCCAATCGGAAATTCTTTTTACAAGTACCCTGCTAAAGGGTTTAAGTTTAAGATTATGTTCGGGATCATTTTCAAGCGCTTTCTTCAGATTGATTTTCACATGATTAATCGTTGCAGTCTTTCCGTCCTCAACTTCATGAAAAGAGATATCAGCTTCCCCCAGATATGCCGAATTAAGGACATTTCCTGCTGAGAAAATCAGGTCTTTTACCGTCATATCATCAGCACACTGGTATGTACCTGGATTGAGCACCTCCCCGTCAATATCAACTGTTTTCTTATACTCATACCCCCATATGGACTGTATCACCAGTCTATCTTTGTCCTTAAGAACAATATTATTACCAATGTCACCTTCTAAAGCTTTCTTAGGGTTGAATTTGACAAGTGTAACACTCTTGGTCATTTCATCGGTTCTGTATAACTCCGCTTCCTGCAGATATGCATCCTTTGTGAGACCTCCTGCTGCAAGTATAGCATCCCTTACGGTCATATTAGCCTTAAGTGCAATTTCAAAGGATTTTTTATTTTCTGACAACACTTCATCATTTATGTCTAAAGAATCAAGTATACCCTGTTTCCTCAATTCACTAAGTTTTAGATTATCCACATCTATAATACCGGTCTTTTTTAATTCGTCGACTTTTTTCTGATCAACTCTCACAATTCCTTTTGTCCTCAGTTCACTGAGCTTCATTTCATTGATATCCATAATACCGATTTTTCTTATTTCATCAAGCTTCCGTTTATCTGAACCTGCCAAGCCCAAACCCCTTATGTCTTCAGCTCCAAAATTATGGGTTTCTATATTCCTT
>CAYSBW010000008.1:0-47836 GCA_964429485.1 uncultured Syntrophorhabdaceae bacterium | reverse complement strand
CCTTATCTCACCTTCAACTGTAATATACGGCCTGTCCCTAAAAAACCATTTAGAGAAAACATATAGCTCATCCATGGGCTTCAATTCAATATCAGCCCTACCACCACCAGGTTTAAACAAATCCTTAAGACTGACAGGTATCAATGAGGTCTCAAAATCAGGTGGTTCCATCCTCTTTATCAATGCATAATCAAGATGAGTCTCTGGCAGGATTTCAGACTGGTCTTTTAACAAATGTTTGATACGCATACCATGCTGAAATTCATATTTTCCGGGTTTCTTCACATTGCCATATAGAAAAACAGCATTTGTTTCCCTGTCTACTATATTGAAAACTTTTATCAAATCAGCATCCTGTAACATGAAGTGTTTTGATTTGGTTAAATTTTTGTCATTTATATCAACCACTATCTGTCTTTCAGTCTTGATGACCCTCTCAATCTGTATCTGCTGGGTATAAGCCGTAGGAATTATACCTCCTGCCAGATTAAAAAGTGTATTAAGGTCGGTTTTATCCTTCAATTCATAGATAGCAGGTCTTTTTACATTACCTGCAATCCCAACAAGCGGACCTGAAACCGGCACAAAAACAACATCCCCGGCCTGTAGTATCAAATCCCTTGATTTGTCTCCCTTTAAAAGCAGATTATAAAGATCAAAATTTGTAACTACATTACCGTTCCTTTTTAATTGAACATTTCTCATGGAGCCGATGCCTGTAGGTCCGCCTGCCATAAGCAATGCATCTGTAATAGTGGAAAATGAACCTATGGTGTATGAACCGGGCCTTTTAACATCGCCTAACACAAAAATTGGTATGGTTTTTAAAGAACCCATTGTAATGTCGATATTTGCCCCTACAATTTGCTCAGCCTGGGTTAAAAGTTTCTTCGACATATCTTCAAAGGTCATGCCTGACACTTGAACAGGGCCTATCTGCGGTATAGTTATATTGCCATTTCTGTCAACAATAAGGCTATGCTGGGCGTTTACCCTGCCCCACAAAAGTATCCTCACTTCATCTCCAGGCCCAACCATATATTGGGTAGGTACAGGTATGTCTTTTCTTTCAGTTACCACTCTTACAGCAGAATCCTGAAAAAATTCATACCCGAAAGGCTTTAGCGTTGTAGAGATATCCTGATACTTTCCAAATTTCCTCATCCTTTCAAAGAGTGGCGCTTCATCTGGTGCACCAATAACCCTTTTCTCCTTTATGGAAAGGGTTTTTTCAGATTCTTTGCCTAAAGCTTCTTTCTTTTCAAGAATCTCTTTACCCTTTGCGACATCTTCAGGCTTTAATCCTTTAAATTCAGGCTGCGATTTCAATGCCTCCATTGCTTCAGGGGTGAGGGCTCTCCCGTTTCCTTTAATATAGCCTTCGGCAGCCCGCACTTGTTCGGGCGTCATCCTCTGTAGCATTTCCGCCTGCTGTGGCGTAATTTGTTGAGATGATATAGATTGTGGACTTGTTACAGAAGACCGTGACGACGAGGAATACTGTCCCTCACCTGCAACCGCAGCAGGCTGGGATTGGGATATAAAAGGCAATTGAGCATAAGCATTGTAATATGTTACAAAACCGATCAGCACCCATGTTATGACAATTGTAGTTAATAGCAATCTGAGTTTCATCTGGCCCCCTCGGTAGATTCTCTCTGTTTATTTCTAAAGTTATCTATATATTCCATGGAAAATGCGGCAAATATACCAAGAAAAAGGGAAACAACAAAGGAAATCAATACCATCTGTGTCCTCTTGGGCTTTATTCTCTTATCAGGAACTCTGGGAGGGTCAATTATTTTGAAAGCAAAATTTTCCTTTACCTCAGCCATCATTGATGTTTCTATCTGCTGGGCTATCATCGAATATATTTTTGTACGTATAAAAGGGTCAAGTGTCTTTTCTATCTGCGATTCAAGGTATTTTTTATTAGTCTCAGCCACCCTCTTGGCTTCGCTGCTCATAAGTTCATTAAGCTCTTCCAGAGTATATCTTACAAAATTGGCAGCCAATATGGGATCTTTATATTGTGCGGAGATGCTTATAGCATTTTCTTTTTGATTAAAATTAATCGTTAAAATATCATCTAATGCTCTTATACCCTCCCATATTTTTTCATTGTTCGACTTTTTCTTTAAAAAATCGGCTTCAAACAAAACACCAAGGAGATTATATTTATTTATAATCCTTTCTCTGAGTATATCGCTTTTCAGGACATTCACTATTTCCGATGCATTGGAGGAAGCCGGGGTTGCAAGACCAAACTGGGCTGCAACCGCACCCATTGCACCAAAATCCGTGCGGTTGCCTCCAGGGGCAGCCGGTACAATTACCGTTTTTGATTCGTATATCTTTGTCATCAGTAGTGAGGTTATAACGGTAAGCAGGACAACAACAATTATGATAGCGCCAATTAACCTTTTATGCTTTAGGATTATCTTCAGATAATCCAGCAGATTAATTTCATCTTCTTCAAATTCAGTTTTAACAGGATTTTCTTCCAAACACTTCCCCCTCTCAAAAAATGTGCTGCCGGCAATTCGGTTTGAACAGATTTAACTATTATTATTTGTTTCTTTACCTGCAAAAGTCAAGAGCTTTTCAAGCTTAAAGGTAAAAGCAGCATGGCGACGGGCATCTTAAATATACAACAAAATTACATTTTTCTTAAAACACCGCAAACCGCCGCCTGAATATTCCTTTTTGTCTTAATTTGTCCTTGACAAAAAAGAATCTCAATTGATATTTAAAGAAACATGTTTATATGGCTTTTCCATAGAATCAGCGGTGTATCGCTTATAGTGCTTTTTAGTATAAAAATACTTACTGCTTTTTTTCTTTTCACAAAAGATCAAAAGCCGGATTGGGCGCTCAGTCTTCACCGGCAGCCTGTTCTTGATACATTGATACTTGTTCTCTTTACTTTTCACAGCATATACGGTTTAAGAACAATTGCCCTTGACTTCGGGTATAAAAATGAAAAACGACTGTTCCTGCTTTCCAATATTACAGCAACAGTCATTTCACTTACTCTTATTTACTTATACAGCATAACTTCATAATGATAATTAATCATGATGTCCTTATTATCGGCGGAGGGCTTGCAGGACTCCGCGCAGCAGTCGGCCTTTGTGATAGCTATGATATCGCAGTCTTCTCCAAGGTACATCCTGTAAGGTCACATTCCATAGCTGCACAGGGTGGAATCAACGCTGCTCTTGCAAATCATCCTGAAGGAAGAAATGATACATGGGAAAAACATGCCTTCGACACGATAAAGGGCAGTGATTATATTGCAGATCAGAATACTGTGGAAATTATGTGCAAGGAAGCAATAAAGGTGGTCTACGAGATGGAGCACTGGGGGTGCCCTTTCAGCAGGTTTTCTGATGGATCTATTGCACAGAGACCTTTTGGCGGGGCAGGCTTTCCCAGGACATGCTATTCAGCGGACCTGACAGGGCATGTCCTGCTTAACACACTCTATGAAAGAGCAACTGCAAAAGGAGTGAAAATCTATTCGGAATGGTTTGTCATGTCCCTCATCATAGACAACAATGTATGCCATGGAGTTATTGCTCTTGATCTGATAAATGGTGTAATCATTCCTATCCGGACAAAAGCTGTTCTATTTGCAACAGGAGGTTATGGAAGGGTCTATCTGCATTCTACCAATGCACTTATAAATACCGGAAGTGGTATAGGAATTGCTTACAAGGCAGGAATTCCATTAAAAGATATGGAGTTTGTCCAGTTTCACCCTACTTCCCTCATTGGCACCAATATCCTTATGACAGAGGCATGCAGAGGCGAAGGGGGCTACCTCATCAATAAAAATGGCGAAAGATTCATGGAACGTTATGTGCCGAACGCCATGGAACTCGCCCCGCGGGATATTGTATCAAGAAGCATCCAGACTGAAATAGATGAAGGAAGGGGATTTGAAAACCCTCTTGGCAGATATGTCAATCTCGATCTAAGACATATAGGCACTGCCAAAATATTGGATAAATTGCCGGGAATACGCAATATCTGTCTCGATTTTATCGGTATTGATCCTGTAAAAAGTCCGATCCCTGTTATGCCATGCCAGCACTACTCCATGGGGGGCATAGACACAAACGAAAAATGTGAAACAGATATATCTGGATTTTATGCTGCAGGGGAGTGTGCATGTGTCAGTGTCCATGGTGCGAACAGACTGGGTGGAAATTCGCTCCTTGACACAATTGTATTCGGGAAATTAGCATGCTTTTCAATTGATGAATATCTCCATAACAATAAAATAAAGGGTGATGAAAAGCTTTTCGAGAACAAACAGAAGGAGATTGAAAGGAAAATTCAAAAAGTGTTCCACAGCGGTAATGAAAAACCTTACAGCATACTGGCTGATTTACGCAAAACCATGAGTGATTGTGTCGGTATATTCAGAGAAAAATCCGGTCTTGAAAAAGCTCTGGGTGAAATCGATCTCATCAGGGAAAGATTCAGGAATGTCCACGTATCTTCCTCTGCGCTTCACATGAATTATGAACTTATTAACACAATAGAACTTGAATATATGATCGAAATTGCCCATACGATTGCCGCAAGCGCTTATCTGAGAGAAGAGAGCAGAGGAGCTCACTTCAGAAAAGATTTTAATAAAAGAAATGATAATGCCTGGCTGAAACACAGTATTGCAAAGATGGATAAAGATGGGAATTTGCTTATTTCCTACAAAGATGTTGTGATCACAAATTATCAGCCCATGGAAAGAAAATATTGATTACAGCTAAAGAGTATACATTCAAAATTTTTCGATATGATATGAAAAGACCTGACATTCAGCCTCATTTTAAATCCTATCGAATCAAGGTAATATCAGGATTGACTGTCCTTACTACACTTCTGCGCATAAGAGACGAAATAGATGGAACCCTGTCCTTCAGATCATCGTGCAGATCGGCAGTTTGCGGTTCCTGTGCAATGTTGATCAACGGCAGGATTGATCTTGCCTGCAGATCCCAGGTTGCATCCTTTAACAACAGCACTATAATCCTTGAACCTTTGCCTAATTTCAAGATCATCAAGGACCTTGTTGTTGACTTGACACCCTTCTGGAATATGTATGAAAAAATTAAACCATATCTGATAAGAATTAGTCCTGATCCGGAAAAAGAAATACCACAAAGCGAAGAAGAAAGAAAAAGGATAGACCAGTATATTAATTGCATTCTCTGTGCATCCTGCTACGGTGCCTGTCCGGTGTTGTCTAAAAATCCCGATTATACAGGGCCGGCAGCTTTTGCCAAGCTCGAAAGGTTTATGCTTGATTCCAGAGATGAAAGAAATCCAGGAGCTCTGGAAATGTTAAACAATAATAAAGGACTATGGGGCTGCGATCTGGCGCTCCAGTGTATAGATGCCTGTCCAAAAAATGTAAGGCCACCGGATTCAATTGTAGGCTTAAGAAAAACACTTCTCAAGTACAGGCTGAAAAAATTGTCAGGAGTTGTAAAAAATGAAGATTGATTACTCTCTTATAACAAGAAGGACATTTTTAAACACTCTTCTTAATGGGTGGCTCCTTGCTTTTTTTTCAGGCACAATTTATGCGCTGATCAAATTTGCCTTTCCTACTCTTGGGAAAGAACCGGATTTTGTTGTGCTCAATGCCGATGATTATATGAATATACCGT
Source organism: uncultured Syntrophorhabdaceae bacterium (assembly GCA_964429485.1). Taxonomy (GTDB): domain Bacteria; phylum Desulfobacterota; class Syntrophorhabdia; order Syntrophorhabdales; family Syntrophorhabdaceae; genus JAPLKB01. The sequence continues at coordinate 42,152 of CAYSBW010000008.1, read as the reverse complement.
TAAACTCTGTAAAACCTTTTGCCTGGGGGGGGAAGGCTGGATTGTTTTTCAGAAAATCGGATGGAACTGTGAGGGTCATGAAGGGCGTGTGTACCCACATGGATTGTAATATCTCCTATAAAGAAAAAGAAAAAAAATTTTATTGTGCATGTCATGAAGGATGGTATGACGAAGATGGCAAAAACATCAAAGGTCCTCCTCCAAAACCACTTGACTTGTTTGACATCAAAATTGAAGGCAGGAAGATTTTCGTTTTTAAAAAGGGGATAAAAATTGACTTTCCCAAAGTTTGAAAACAGTTTTAACAAATTGTCCAACCTGAGTAAAATCAAAAACCTTACCACCAGAAAAACAGGCGGTATGGTCTTGTTTCTTTTTATTATTCAGTTTTTAACAGGAATGGTTCTTTCATTTTATTATATACCTTATTTTGAACAGGCACATAAAAGCATCTTGGATATTGTCACAAAATTGAATATGGGATGGTTCTTCCGATCCCTCCACCATTGGGGTGCCCAGTTGATTATGGCTATTCTTTTTATTCACACATTCAGTGTTCTCCTAACAAAATCCTATAAAAAACCAAAACACTTTTTATGGTATTCAGGCTTTATTCTTCTTGGTATATCATTTTTCTTCTGTCTCAGCGGTTATCTTCTCGTATGGGATGAAAGGGCTTTTGCAGCAGTAAAAATAGTAACAAGTGGGGCAGGCAAACTTCCTCTTGTAGGAACTTTTATAAAATATTTTTTAAGAGGGGGTATTGATGTAACAGGTGAAACATTAACCCGATTTCATGCCTTCCATGTTTCTATACTTCCGGTTATCGCACTTTTTTTAATATGTATTCATATTTTTCTCCTTAAATATCGTATAATAGCAGGGATACCTCTTACATTTAAAAAAATCAAACATCAGGAACCCTTCTTTCCATACAGATTCTATCAATATCTTATAATCTGCCTTTTTGTAACAGGAATAGTTGTTACCATGGCAACATTATTCCAGCCTGAAACAGGCAAAAAAGCTGAAATGCTTGCGCCGCCACCTGAACACATCAAACCGGAATGGTATTTTTTATTTCTTTTTCAGACTTTAAAAAGTTTTCCCGGAGAAATATTGGGTTTTAACGGGGAAATTATGGCTGTTAATTTTGTTTTCTTGACTATTATTTTTATATTTTTTATACCCTATTTTGAAAATAAATTCGGACAGGGAAGAAAAAAAACAACTTTCACCTGGATTGGGATTGTATATACTATTTATTTTATTATTATGACGATTTTTGGTTTTCTCAATTAGGGATTGCCTGGCCCGTTACTAAGCAACTTCAGTTCTTCTACATAACATTATCACTGGAGAAAAGGTTTTGAAAAAAAATAGCAAAGATACAACAAAAATACCTCACATTTTTATTGTCTTTAAAATAATATTATTATTCCTTTTTCTCGTGATAAATCCGGCCATGCTCTGGTCTCAAAACGAAATAATTGCCTTTCAAGCTGCCACATATGACAGGTTTATTATATACCAAAACCTGGTAATTTTCTGGATAGCAATTTTCGGACTCGTTATAATAATTCTAATGAAACTTAAAGAAATCAAAAGAATTAAAAAGATGGGCATTGACAGGGAGGAAAAGAATATCCCCACCCTTGACTAAAATACATTAATCGATTATCATCTTTTTAAACATGTATCCCTATATCCTGCGAAATACTCTTATATCTGAAGAAGGCATAAAAAAGATACTTTCTCTTCCCGAAAAAACAGATATATGTTTTTCTCTTTCAGAAATACTTTCTAAATTTCAGGATAAAAAAAAGTTTGCCAGTGAAATTCATACTGAAATACACCTTATAAAACCTATTTTAAAAATATTTGGCTATGCCTCTGAATCAAAACCTAAATTTTACGAAGATAACATAAAGGAACCTGATGCTGCTCTTTTCAGCGCAGAAGAAAACAGAGTTGCAACATCTCCTCTCTGGGGGACCAAGGAATACTTTGACAATGCCCTGGCCATACTGCTGCTTAAAAGATACGGCAGAATACTCAGTAAGGGGATAAGCGGTTTTTATCTTGAATTTGAAAATAAGATACCCCTATACCAACTCATATATCTTTTAAAAAAGATAAAAACACCCTGGGGTATTCTTACAAACGGGAGAAACTGGATTCTTATAAAAAAACCAGTGGATTTTGAAATAAAAACTATACAAGTTGATATTGAACAGTCATGTCTAACAGAAGACTATGAAACGTTGCATTTTTTTTACAATATATTCTCATTACAGGGACTTAAAAATACGCTCCCTTCCTTTCTGAGAGAAGATAGAGAAAATCAGATAAACCTACTGAAAGAAAAAAAACTGCTTGTAAAAAACTCACTTTTCAACATAAGAAAAAAGCGTGAAGTTTATCCTGGGATTATCAATATATGTGAAACTTTCCTGCCTAAGATGGAGGTAGACTTACCTTTTACAAAAACATATCTGAGTGAGGAAGGAGTTAAAACTGGAGCTGAAGAAAACTGTGAACAGAACTGCGTATCCGGAATAATCAACGAATACGATATTCCGGATATATTTTCATATCTATTTATCAAAAACAAATACCACACAGGTTTCTGCTTTGAGGAAATCTTTTTTAACGGCAATCATCATACAAAGGAAGACCTTCTTTCCTTAAAAATACTGGACATGACACCTGGATTCGGCGCTGTTACAACCAGGGTTCTTGAAGAATTGGCCTATCAGGCTTTTGTGCTCCCCTACAAAGAAAAAAACACCTTTGTCGCAGAATGGGAAGATGAATGTACATTAAAAAGATATATAATCAATAATGTTTTGTATGGCATTGAAAGATCACATATATCTCTTGACATAATACAAAACTTGATGAAAAACCGTTTTGATTCCACTGCACTGAATTATAAATTTGGAAATCCACTTATAGGAATATCAATCAGGGACATACCTGAGTTTCTTGATATAAAAAATCAGATGAATTTGTTCGGTAAAAACCCCTTTGAAATAATAAAGGATTTCATAGATACATATGAACTCTACTTTACCCTTTCGGACAGGATAAAAGAAGATCTGGAGGCAAAAAAAGAGATCGAAGCTAAATTACACAGATACCGTGAGAGAATCAGGGACACCTTTGACGTTATGACATCAAGATGTTTCACCAGATCAGTTGAAAACAGAAATGTTCAGGAACTGCTTTTCAGTCTTGATGCTCTGGAAACATCGTGGGAAACATTCAGAAATAAAAATTGGTTTGTTGAATCAAAAAATATAGCCAGAAAAAATGGTTTTTTTCATTTCGAAATAGAATTTCCTTTTCTGTTGCAAAGCGCCTTTGATTTTATATATGCCCAGCCTTCTTTTCACTATTTATGGGAAGACCCGCCTCCTCTGATCGAGATAACAAAGACTTTTATAAAAAGCGGAATGAGGTATTTAAAACCTGAAGGTAAAATTATTATATGTATGGAAAATGATAAAGAAGACCTTTTCTCTGAATTAAAAAAATCAAAAAAATACAATGTCGAACCTAAATCAGGAAACTTGCTGATAAGCAGAAAAAATTCCTGATCATCTGTTTTACCTTTACTGAAAATGTTCCAATTTCACGCTAAAAAAACCGCCTGTATCAAAACGATGAAAAGTACTTAAAAACAGGTTTTTTCTATTGTTATCAGCTTATTCCCTTTTCACTGCTTTGAAGATATGTTATAAAAAAACATGGAAAGGAAGCGGTCACTTTATCTGAAAACGGGTGATCGGGTATATCATAAAAAACATTTTAGGTGGGGTATGGGTCTTGTTTCAGAAGAAAGAGTATCCAGTCTGCCAGGAGGATTTTGCTATGTAAGAATCAACTTTCAGGATGGAAAAACAAGGGTTTTTGATAACAATCTAAAAAGTGGCAATTGTTGTTATTACTCAGGAATAATAAAGATTAACAATCTATTTCCGGAAGAAACCGGTTGTTCAGTTTTTCAACCCATCAGATAGAAAAAAGAATTATAGATGATATAAAGGAGAAAAATTTAACATGACTGTTGAATTAACAAAACATGTCCGCGGCGCTGGCTGAGCTTCAAAGATAGGTCCGGCGGACCTTGCTGACATACTCTGCGGCATTGAAATACCGGTAGACAACAATGTCCTTGTAGGTATTGAAGGTTTTGAAGATGCAGGAGTTTATAAAATAACTGATGACATTGCTATCGTCCAGACTATAGATTTTTTCACTCCTATTGTTGACGATCCCTACTGGTTTGGCCAGATTGCAGCTGCAAATGCCCTGAGTGACATCTATGCCATGGGTGCAATTCCAAAAACAGCATTGAATATGGTTTGTTTTTCCATGAAACAATTTGGTGCAAATGTCCTCAAGGAAATACTCCGTGGCGGGATAGACAAGATAAGTGAGGCAGGTGCGTCTTTACTCGGCGGTCACAGCGTTGACGATGTGGAAACTAAATATGGTCTTTCTGTTACAGGCATGGTACATCCTGATAAAATCATAAAAAATGAAGGGGCAATGCCAGGAGATCTGCTTATACTGACAAAACCCCTGGGCACAGGCATTCTTAACACAGGTATTAAGGCCAACATGCTTAATGAAAAATCAATAAGTAATCTTATCACGATAATGGCCACCTTAAATAAAAAAGCATCAGAAACAATGCTTTGCGTCCGGACACATGCAGCAACGGATGTAACAGGTTTCGGGCTTGCAGGGCATCTGAAGGAAATGATCAAGGAAACTTTGGGCGTAGAATTATACGCTGATAAAATACCTTACTTCAAGGAAGCCCCCGAACTTTCCGAAACAGGTTTTATACCTGCCGGTATGTACAGAAACATGGATTTTTACAAAAAACATGTAACAGGTAAAAATGATGGTTTTTTGTATGACATAATCTTTGATCCTCAAACATCGGGCGGCCTATTAATAGCAATTGATCCTGAAGACAGCCGCAAATTTGAAGAGGCAGCCTTAAAGATACAACTGGATTACTGGATTATCGGGAATTTCATAGGCACCGAAAAAGGGAAAATAATTCTTCTTACCTGAAATTAAATATTATTCTTATTTACGCTACCCGAATTTGTATTATATTCTCTGTTCCTGATCTCCTAAGTTTTCTTATTAATCACCATTTAATACAATAATAAATCATTATGGAATTCATTTCCTGCCTACACCCTTATAGCACCTTCAGGACACATTTCCTGACAGCAATAACAACATATGCATTTTTTGTAATCAAAGAGCGCTGACTTTTCATGAATGGAAAGGGCGCCTGCAGGGCAGACATTTACACATACCCCGCAACCTTTGCATATGCCTTTTTTTAATTTTGGTTTTTTTATAAATACATTTTTTAATATCTTTCTTATCGAGCCAGGTAAATTCCAATTTATATCCATTGTCCCTGGCATCCGGAAATTACCAATTGATGTAACAGGGGAACAGGCAAAAACAGTTTGATATTCAGGGACCATGCCGTTTTCTTTTGCTTTTAAAATTACAGGTAGAAAAAAAGGCAAATTAACAAGTTTCTCTATAAAGTGATCAAGTGCAAAAGTATTTCTGCTTAATGCAACAATTCCCGTGTGTATTGGCTGCCCGCTTCCAGGTCCGTCTCCATCCATGCCAATAATTCCATCGATGATCGTCACTGAAGGTTTTACAATATTGTGTATATCAATGAGTATAGATGCAAAGAGGCCTTTGTCTGTTCCTGCCCTTAGGTGCCACTTTGCCTTATTAAAAGAAGGAATAAATCCAAAAGTGTTTTTTATTCCCAAAGTAAGGCCCATCATTACGTGGGTTTTAAGCTTTGGAAGATTGACTATAACTTCAAAATCATCAGGATCTTCTGCCAGAATGAATTCCCTATAGGGGGAAATACCTTGATATTTTTTTATAATTTTCCTGTCAAAGGGGAGTATTTTCAGACCACAATACTTGACAATATCCATAATACCTGATTTTAAAATAACTTTTTCTGTTGATTCATATCCCGGACTATCTCCGATGTATACATCGCAGGAGAAATCAGACAGTAGCTCAGCAACAGCTTTCACAAATTCCGGGTTTGTCGTTACAGCTTTTTCAGATGGTTTTCCGCTTAGCAGATTCGGCTTGAGTAAGATTTTCTGTTGTGATATTTTAAAATCTATTTCTTTGAAAGCAATGTCGAAAAAATGCTTGAGACTGTTGATATCGTAGGAATCACATTTCCCCGCCACCACTTTTTCCACAATTTTTTCTCCATGGGAAAACTTATATCAATAAAAAATAATCCACATATATATTAGTCTTTTTCTTCAAACAGAGCCTCAAGAAACCTTATGCATATGCTGCCATCATTGCCTTTCCAGCATATGCTGTTTTCACTTTTGTCAAGTTCATATATGACTAGGTAGTTTTCTCTCTGAGAATAAATACTTTCCTGATTGTTTTTCCGATAATTTTTTACTGATAAATCATCGATAAATTCACGCAGATTAATACCAAATCTTTCCTCAAAGACTTTTTCATCATTAAACTTTTCGTCTCTGCTCAAAAAAGAAAAGCTATCCCTGCTCCTGGAAAGATAAAGAACAGTTTCGCCGAAGGGTCCGTAGACCTCAATATGCAGGAAATCGGGGTGTTTCATTTTTAAAGACATCGAGCCTGAATATTCCATGTCTTTCCATGATAAATCAATATCACACAGCGCTTCCATATATTCTATTGTATCAGGCCAGATTATATTTGTTTTTCGGGGAACCAGGGACATGCAGGATGCAAGCATGGTGAAAATTATTATTACTATTACTTTTTTTTTCACTTTCTATTTTCTTCTATTGCTTTTATCTTTTTTTCTATAGCTCTTCTCTTTTCTTCTTTCATTTCAAGTTCCATAGCTTTTTTAAAATATTCAATGGCCATACCATATTCCTTCAAAGTCGTGTAAACATCACCGACATGTTCTGCAATAGTCGGATCATCGGGTAACTTCTGATGTGCCTTTAACAATTCCTTCAGGGCCTTGTCATAATCACCTTTTCTGTAGTATATCCAACCCATGCTATCCATGATATATCCGTCATCAGGTTTTTTTGCAAGCGCTCTGTTTATCATTTCCTCGGCCCTCTCAAGGTTTATACCTTGATCTGCCCATGTGTAACCTATGAAATTCAGGGCATTCGGGTAATCAGGATCTATTTTAAGAGCATCGTTCATATAAAACAATGCTTTTTCAGAATTCCCGGCTTTTTCGTACAACATACCTATCTGATAAAGGATCTCAATATTGTCAGATCTGTATTTTCTTGATTCTTCAAGAATTTCGATACTTTTTTGATAATCCTCCTTTTCTTCATAAAGAGTTGACAGCATTACATAGAGATCTGCATTATCCTTTGTTTTTTCAAGATAGTTCCTAAATTTATCTATACCTTTTTCAATAAGACCTGTCTTTATATAGAGCAGTGTCATTGTTCTTACAGCATTATTAAATTCCTCAGAATCCGGATTTATTTTTGCCAATTCATCGATAGCCCTTTCTGAATCACCCTTTTCCTTCAAGGCATAACCAAGATACAATCTTATCATATCGTTTTTTGGCGATGATACGAGTAATATATTAAATTCCCTGATTGCCTCATCATATCTGCCCTTTTCAAGGTGGAGAAGGCCTATTTTTCCTCTTACAGAAAGATCTTCCCTGTCAACATCGAAAAGTTTTTCAAATTCATAAATCGCCCTGTCATATTCTTTCTGCCTTATAAAAATATTAGCAATTCTTGTTCTTGCCTTCTTGTTGACAGGGTCAGCGGATAGGACCTTTTGATAATATTCCATAGCTTTATTATGATCATTTTCTATTTCATAAATCAGGCCGAGATCGAGAAGCGCAGCTTCAAAATCAGGTTTTAATGCTATAACCCTGTTGTAATATTTTTTAGCTCCTTCATAATCTTTGGATTCGGCTCTCAGCCTTCCAATGTAATAGAGTGTTATTATGTTTTCACTGTCATAGGATATGATTTTTTCGTATATTTTAAGGGCACTTTCATGATTTTTTTCAGCTATATAAAGAGACCCGAGATAAAGATAAGCCTCTGTGTCTTCATCATTGAGAGCAATACATTTTTCATACATAGCTTTCGCTTTTGCCAATTCTCCCTTTGCAGAATATATGCCTCCAAGCAAGATCAGGGCGTTGCGATTCTTATCATTGAGCTTAATTGCTTCTTCAAGCAATTTTTCAGCATTCTCCAGCTCCCCTTTCTTTATATAGGATAAAGACAATTCAGATCTTACATCAGAAGATTCAGGATTCAGACGAAGAGCAGATTTGTAATTCTCTATTGCCTCTTCATATCTGCCCTGTTTTTCGTTTCTGTATCCATTTAAAAAATAAAATATTGATGATGAATAATCATTTGAATAGAGGGATAGAGGGGCCAGAATAAGAAACATATAAACAAGAATATTTTTCATAATTTTTGATAATACCATAGAAAATCCGTAAAATCTATTGCCTCTATTACACAGAAATATGAAAAGGCGGAAATTGAATAATTCAACCTTTTCATATTTTTATCCCATAGTCATAGAGTTTTCTTCAGCGGATAAGACTCCCTATTCTTGACCATCTTACATACCCAAGCATATTATCGGGCTTGCTGTTTAAAGAAAAATACAATATAAGTGCCCTTCCTACAAGATGCTCCCTGGAAACAACACCCCAGTATCTGCTGTCAAGGCTCCTGTCTCTGTTGTCACCCATAACAAAATAAGAATTTTTTGGTACTGTAAAGGGCCCGAAATTGTCTCTGGGATTTACAAATTCAGGTAAAATGATTGAATCAGAATAGTGGCCCCATTTATCCTCTGTTTTTTGTCCGTTTATATAAATTACTTTATTGCTTATTGCAACGGTGTCTCCTTCTGTTGCTATAACCCTTTTTATAAAATCCTTATCAGGATCAACAGGATAGCGAAAAACTATTACATCGCCTTTTTTCGGGTCTCCAAGGTTAAAAATCACATTATCCGTAAAAGGAATCTTCATTACATAGCTCAGCCTGTTAACAAGAAGGTGGTCGCCTATAAGAAGTGTTGGCTCCATGGAGCTTGAGGGGATCCTGAAGGCCTGAATAAAAAAACTTCTCACAAAAAAAGCTATAATTGCAGCAATTATTAAAGATTCAACATATTCCCTGGTCCTGCTTTTTGTTTTTCCTTTTGTCTCTTTACTATTCATATCTTTTTCATTTTTCATTTTTCACTTTTCACCTTTAACCTTGTAAAGCATTATCACATCTTGTCCGGAGCTGAAACACCAAGTATATCAAGTCCGTATTTAATCACCTGCTGAAGTATGGAGAGAAGCACCAACCTTGCTATTGTAAGGTCTTTTTCATTTTTCAAAATTCTCGTTTTGTTATAATAACTGTGAAATTTACCCACCAGATCCATAAGGTAGAAGGTTATCCTGTGAGGCTCGAGGGTTCTCGAGCTTCCCTCAAGAACATCATATAAATGGAGAATAGCTTTGATCAAAATTATTTCTTCTTTGACTTTTAAAAGATCAACCCTGATGCTGGTTTTTTTCTGTTCAGTATCATTGAAAAAATCAATATCAATGGAATCTTCTTCAGCATTCCTGAAAATACTTGCAATCCTTGCATAAGCATATTGAACATAATAAACAGGGTTTTCACTTGATGTTTTCTTTGCAAGATCAAGATCAAATTCAAGATGAGCATCGCTTTTACGCATTAAAAAGAAAAAACGGGCAACATCTTTTCCGACTTCATCAAGTACCTCGCTGAGAGTTGTAAACTGGCCCGATCTTGTTGACATGCCCACCGGCTTTCCATTTTCAAGGAGTGTCACAAACTGAATAAGAAGGACTTTGAGATTCTCCTTGTTATTACCGGTGGCTTCTATACCTGCCTTCATCCTCGGTATATAGCCGTGGTGATCAGAGCCCCATATATCTATGAGAATATCGAATGACCGGTTAAATTTATTGCAATGATATGCGATGTCAGAGGCAAAATAAGTTTTTTCACCATCTGATTTTATCAATACCCTGTCATCATCCTTTTCAAAAAGACTTGTCCTGAACCACAGCGCATCTTCCTTATCATAGGCGTACCCCTTTGTTTTTAGCAATTCCAGAGTTTCCTCAACAATACCGCTTTTATGCAAAGTTACCTCGCTAAAATAATTATCAAATAATACCCCGAAATTCTCCAGATCACTCTTTATTCCTTCCAGAACAATATCGCTGGCAAATTTTGCAAAGAAACTTATTGCATCCTTCCGGTCTGCGGGAACAGACAGCCCGCTTTTAACTGCAAGGGCTGCAATATCCTTTACATATTCGCCCTGATAAAAACGATCGTCAAAGACTATGTTTTCTCCCTTTAATGCTTTCCATCTTGAATAAGCAGATTCACCGAGAGTTTCTATCTGCTTACCTGCATCATTTACATAATATTCTTTCACAACATTATAACCGGTTTTTTTTAGTATATTTCCGAGTACATCGCCTACCGCAGCCCCTCTGCCATGCCCTATGTGAAGAGGCCCGGTTGGGTTGGAACTTACAAATTCCATAAGTACCTTTTTCCCCTTACCGACATCAGGTATAAAAGCTTCCAGACCCTTTTTATATAGTTCTAAAAGAGCCTCCTGCCATATCCTGTCTTTTATGTAAAAATTTATAAATCCCTTTCCGGCAAGCTCAACCTTATCGCACAAATCATCAAAGGTCATGTGTTCAATGAGGATTTTTGCAATATCCTGAGGGCTTTTTCTGATTTTGGGAGCTAATGTAAAGGAAATATTGGTGGAATAATCACCGAAATCTTCTTCTCTTGGTATTTCTATTACAGGATCTGTATGAACATCACAAGGTAAAATACCTTCTGCTTTGCATTTATTGCACGCTTCATTTATTATCTCCACCACCCGTTTTCTTATCATCAGGTATCTCCGTATTCTTAATAGATAAATCTCTTGTAAAATCAGGGCATTTCAACGTTAAACCATTACCTTTTAAAAACTTTTTCCGGCAATTTTCGCTCCATGCACAAATTATGCACAGCGAATACTCACTGGTCATAGAACCTCCTTCATAATCTCCTTATAAAATCGTGGTTTCCTTTCTTTCATAAGAGGCCATTCCCTCCTGATGTGCTTCAGATACTCAAAATCGATATCTGCCAGAAGAATACTGTCTACAGGGGCCGTTGGTCCTCCCGTTAACTCTCCTTCCGGATTAACACAAAAACTCATACCGTAGAAATCAAGGGGGTGTTCACTTCCTACCCTGTTTATCCTCATAACATACAACCCGTTCGTTATAGCATTCCCTGAAATAACTGTTTGCCATATGTGCTGTGTTTTAAAGGCACATGCTGTTGGTGAGAATAATATTTCAGCGCCTTTTAATGCAAGAATGCGGGTGCTTTCCGGATAAAGGTTATCCCAGGATATTTGAACTCCGAGTTTACCATATCTTGTATCAAAAACAGGAAGCCCTCTGTTACCTGTGGAAAAATAATACTTTTCTTCCCACAGAGGTATATCTGGAATATGGATTTTTCTGTATGTACCTGAAATTTTGCCGTCAGCATCAATAACAATACAGCTATTAAAAAACAGAGCGCTGTTTTTTTCGAACAAAGGCAACAAAACTACTGCATCGGATGCTTTTGCTTTTTTTCTGAAAATGTTTACAACCCTGCTATTCCTGCCATCTGCCAACAGGAAGGCATCCTTGTTCCTGTCCTTTGGAAACCAGTACTGGTTAAACATTTCCTGAAAACATACTATTCGCGCACCCTCTTTAAGGGCCACATCCATTATTTGCAAGGCCTTTTCTATATTTTCATCTTTATTTTCAGAACATGCAAATTGAATACCAGCTATTTTCATATACCACAACCTGTATCATTATTTTATTTATTATGCAGATTTTTATGCAACTTCAGGCAAAACAGAACAATACATAGAAAAACACATGCCGTAAATTATATAATTTCACTATCTTTGTATTATTAAATCAAAAGTAACAGATGAAATTGAAACATGTCAAGGAAAAATACTGTTTTTTACAGGGTACTTGGCCATATTTGAAGGCCACATTCAGATAAAGACACATCTGCATTGAAGCATGAAATAAAAATATGGACATTTTCTTCCTTAAATTTCATCTCCTGTATCCTGGCTTGCATGAAATGCATATTACTTTTTCCAATGCTGTGGTAAACATGGAAATAATCGCTTTTCCTGTATAGCAGAAAACTGCCTGATGCCTTAATATCCTATTATGAAAAAAGACAACAGCGGAACAGCTTAAATAAAAAAAACATTGACAAGATATATTTATATCGATAATATTATATCTGTTTGTATGCCCGCACTTAATATGACCCTACCAAATATTTATTTGTAAAGAAGGTAATGGAATGGATGAACATAATGAAAAGGCAAAATCAACTATCAGAGCCATACCCGAACCCACGCTCAGAAGACTCCCACTTTACCACCAGTATCTGAAAAAAGTTATGTCAGCAAACAAATCTCCCCACATCTCCTGTACCCAAATTGGAAATGAATTAAGCATACTACCTATACAGGTACGAAAGGATCTTCAGATAGCCGAGGCTTCCGGAAAACCTAAACTCGGTTATGATGTAAAGGAGTTGCTAAACATTATAGAAGATTTCCTTGGCTGGAATAACACCACTGACGCATATATTGCAGGAGTTGGAAATCTTGGGTCAGCACTTCTTGGTTATCAGGGATTCAAGGATTATGGCCTTAATATTATTGCTGCCTTTGACATAGACAAAACTAAAACAGGAACAGAGATGTACGGGAAAATGGTTTTTCACATAAATAAAATGCCTGAAATGATCAGAAGAATGGGCATTAAAATAGGAATCATTACAGTGCCTGCAACCTGCGCACAGGAATTGACTGATTTAATGGTGGATGCTGGAATCCTTGCTATCTGGAATTTTTCTCCTCTGAAAATCAATGTACCTGCAGGAATTGTCGTACAACACGAAAACCTTGCTTCATCCCTGGTGGTATTGTCAAAAAAATTATCTTTATTACTTAAAACAGAAATACATTGAGGTGAAATAATGGAGGCATTAAGAAAGTTTCAAAAAGTTATTGATATTGTTGACGAAAATGGCAGAAACGCTGCACGCCTCATTCCCATATTACAGGCAGTTCAGGCAGAATACCGTTATCTCCCGGAAGAAATTCTGACCTTTGTTGCCACTTCCCTTGGTTTATCACCAGCAAAGGTTTTCGGAGTAGCTACCTTTTACTCGCTTTTTACACTTAAACCAAAGGGCAAATACCTGATAAGAATATGTGATGGAACAGCCTGTCATGTGAAAAAATCGATGGATATCCATGACGTGCTCCGCAAAAAGCTCAAGCTTAAAGAAGGAATTGATTCAACACCGGATATGCTTTTTACAGTCGAAACAGTAAACTGCCTCGGTGCATGCGGACTTGCACCTGCAATGGTAATTAATGATGAGGTATATGGACAGCTTACACCTGAACGTGCAAACAAGATCATTGATGAAATTATTCTCAAGGAGGTTCAAAATGAATCTGACCCTCATGGAGCTTAATAAGATAAAGGAAGATTTTGATCTATGGTTGTCTGCCGCCTCTCATAGAATAATTGTATGCGCTGGAACAGGATGCCGTGCAAACGGATCTCTGAAAGTATACGACGAGTTTTTGAAGTGGATTCCCAAATCAGGACTTAATATAATAGTTGAACTAAAAACTGAGAAAGAAGGTGTATTTGTATCAAAAAGCGGCTGTCAGGGTTTCTGCCAGCTGGGGCCTCTGGTGACCATACTGCCGGAGGGGATCTTCTACACAAAAGTAAAACCTAAAGATGTTGAAGATATTATTGAAACAACCATTATCAAAGGTCAGCTAATCTCCAGATTACTCTATATGGAACAAGGCACAAAAAAAGTTTGCAAAGGAACAGACGAAATTTTGTTTTACCGTCAGCAACACCGTTTTGTTCTCAACAACTGCGGGTCAATAGACCCCGAAGATATCAGGGAATATATTGCGCGAGGCGGGTACCGGGCATCAGCAAAAGCCTGCCTTGAAATGACATCAGAGGATGTTTGCAAACAAATAATTGCGTCAGGATTAAGGGGCCGGGGTGGTGGAGGCTTCCCTGCTGGAATAAAATGGAATCTTGCACGTCAGCAAAAAAACAAAAAAAAGTATGTTGTATGTAATGGTGACGAAGGAGACCCAGGAGCTTTTATGGATAGATGTATCATGGAAGGAAATCCTCACAGCGTTATCGAAGGGATGATAATAGCAGCAAAAGCAATCGAGGCAGATGAGGGATATATATATGTTAGAGCAGAATATCCTCTGGCTGTCGCTAACATACGAAAGGCAATAAATGATACCTATAAACTCGGGATTCTTGGAAAACGTGCCCTTGGTTCTGATTTTACCTTCAATCTCAACATTATGGAAGGAGCAGGAGCATTTGTTTGCGGCGAAGAAACAGCCCTTATTGCTTCAATAGAGGGCAAAAGAGGAATGCCTTCGCCAAAGCCTCCATTCCCTGTCCATAGAGGCCTATGGGAAAAACCTACTGTCATAAACAATGTGGAAACCCTATCAACTGTACCCCTTATCCTTTCCGAAGGAATTAATAAATTTCGAGAAATGGGTACAGAAGAATCTCCGGGAACAAAAACATTTGCCGTAACAGGACATGTTGTCAATACTGGTCTTATTGAAATGCCACTGGGAACCACATTAAGGCAGATTGTTTACGGAGTTGCAGGAGGTACAACCTCTGATGATGGCAAACCTGCATCTGAAGGGTTCAAAGCTGTCCAGATCGGAGGTCCTTCAGGTGGATGTCTTACCAAAGAACATCTTGATCTTCCCATGGACTTTGATTCTTTAAAAAAAGCAGGAGCCATGATCGGCTCAGGCGGACTTGTTGTTATGAACAATGATACCTGTATGGTAAGCGTTGCACGTTTTTTCATGCAGTTTGCTCAAAGCGAATCGTGCGGCAAGTGTGTCCTTTGCCGGGAAGGAACAAAACAAATGCTTGCATTACTGGATGACATTATTGAAGGCAGAGCAACTGAGGAAACCCTGGAAATTCTCGAAGACCTTGCCACAGCAGTTCAGAAAGGATCTCTATGCGGTCTCGGAAAAACAGCACCTAATCCGGTTCTGTCAACGCTTCGACAGTTCCGGGATGAATACGAAGCCCATGTAAAATATAAATATTGTCCAACAGGCAAGTGTAAGGCTCTGAAAAAGTACAGTATAGATAAAACGCTATGTAAGGGCTGCATGGTATGTGCAAAAAAATGTCCTGTAGGCGCAATAACAGGAGAAAAAGGTAAACCTCACATGATTGATGAAAAACTCTGTATAAAATGTGGAATCTGCGTGGAACACTGCAAATTCAAGGCAATTCAAGGGGGTAAAAAAGAATGACAAAAGACCAATGCATAAATGTAGATGGCAAAGACATCGTCATAGAAAATGAGCCGAACCTTCTTGAGATAATAAAGAAAGCTAAGATTGACCTTCCAACATTCTGTTACCACTCCGAGCTAAGCATCTATGGCGCCTGCCGTCTCTGTATGGTTGATGTAAAGGGATCCGGCCTTGTTCCTGCCTGCTCCACACCGCCTGTTCCAGGAATGATAGTAAAAACAAGTACTGCTGAAATAAGAAAAATGAGAAAGATTATTGTGGAACTCCTCCTGGCCAATCACAGTCAGACCTGTCCAACATGCCAGAAAAGCGCATCATGCCAGCTACAGGCGCTGACAAGACGACTTGGCATTACCAGAATAAGGTTTAAAAAACAAAGTCCGAGTCTTCCAATTGACTCATCGTCTCCATCAATAGTAAGAGACCCGAACAAATGCGTTCTCTGCGGAGATTGTGTTCGCGTATGTTCTGAAGTACAGTCTGTAGGTGCAATAGATTTTGCATACAGAGGCTCAAAAACGATGGTAATTCCGAGTTTCGGCAAAGATCTTGACAAGGTTGAATGCGTAAATTGCGGACAATGTATCAGTATCTGTCCCACAGGTGCGCTTACAATAAAGTCGGAAACAGATGATGTTTGGAAAGCATTGCATGATCCGGAAAAAATAGTCGTCGCCCAGGTTGCTCCCGCAGTCAGGGTTGCTATAGGTGAAATGTTCGGTATGGAACCCGGTGTAACAACAACAGGTCAGGTCGCTGCAGCACTGAGGATAATGGGGTTTGACAGGGTTTTTGATACATCCTTTACAGCTGATCTCACCGTTGTTGAAGAAAGTAACGAATTCATTAAACGCGTACAAAAGGATATGAATATACCTCAATTCACTTCATGCTGCCCAGCCTGGATCAAGTTTGTAGAGCAATATTATCCTGAATTTGTTAAAAATCTTTCAAGTTGCCGTTCACCTCAACAAATGTTCGGCGCACTTACAAAAGAAATGCTTGCCCACGAGCTCGCTAAAAAGAAAGAGGATATTGTTGTAATTTCGATTATGCCCTGCACAGCAAAAAAATTTGAATCAAAAAGACCTGAATTTTCCAGAAACGGGATCAGGGATGTTGACTATGTAATAACTACCCAGGAACTTGGTCTTATGATAGAAGAAGCTGGCCTTCATTTTAAGGAACTTGACCCTGCTTCATTTCATCTTCCCTATGGTTTTAAAACAGGAGCTGGAGTGATATTCGGCAATTCAGGAGGTGTATCGGAAGCAGTGCTCCGTTATGTAACAGAAAAACTTACTAAAGAGAAAAGAGAAAATTATGAATTTTTAAATGTCAGAGGAGAAGAAGGTTTGAGAGAGGCTGTTCTCAAATTAAATAACAAAGAACTCAGCCTGGCTATTGTAAGCGGCCTTGGCAATGCCAGGAGGATTCTTGAAAAGATAAAATCAGGAGAAGCGCATTATGATTTTGTAGAAGTTATGGCATGCCCTGGAGGTTGTATCGGAGGTGCCGGACAGCCTGTTTCAATTGATCCCTCAGTAAAACAGAAGAGGACAAAGGGAATATACGAAAACGACAGAATGCTCGAGCTTCATAAATCCCAGGAAAACCCCTATATAAAAGATTTATACAACAACATACTCGGTGAGGTAGGGGGTGAAAAGGCTCACGAGTTATTACATACAAGCTACAAAAACAGGAAAAGAATTAATGATGAAAGTGTATCACTCAATGGTTCTAAGGAAAGTGGAAATCTTGAAGTAAATGTCTGTTTCGGTACAGGATGCTTCCTTAAAGGTTCCCAGAAACTTCTTCAGGATATTCTGGAACATATAAGACAAAACAATTTGAATCATGCGGTAGATGTAAGCGCTTCCTTCTGTTTTGAAAGATGTGACCGCGGCCCGACAATAAAAATAGGAGATGAAATTATTGAACGTTGCACATCGCAGATTGCTCTGGAAACTATCGACCGTAAAACCGGTATTATCTCAGAAGAGGTAGAACGCAATGCCTGAAAAAGCAGAAAAACCGATAGTCTTTACTCTCACAGCCCGTTGCAGGGACTGTTATCGATGCCTGAGGAGCTGCCCTGTAAAAGCAATCCGTATGCAGAAAGGACAGGCCTATGTTGACGAAAAGCGTTGCATAGCATGCGGAACCTGCATCAGGGAATGTCCTCAAAAAGCCAAAACTTTTCGCTATGATATAGATATTGCACAAGAACTGATTGATAATGGCAACTTTGTTGCAGCAAGTATTGCTCCATCCTTTGCCACTGTTTTTAGCGGCTGGCAGAGGCTCAGACTGGCTTCAGCTTTGAGATCTCTGGGGTTCCGCTATGTAGGTCAAACATCCCGCGGCGCCTATGAGGTGTCAGCCCATGCAGTAAAAATAACAGGAAAAGACAACAGTGTGCACCCCTATATTGGAACAGCTTGTCCAGCACTTGTCAATTATGTTGAAAAATATAGACAGGAACTTGTGGGGAATCTTCTTCCCATTGTATCTCCCATGATAGCTCATGCTAAAATGCTCAGAAAAAAACTTGGAGAAGAAATTAAGATTGTATTCATCGGACCATGTGTAGCAAAAAAATCTGAAATAAGTCGCCCTTCCATCTCGGGAATTGTCGATTGTGCACTCACCTTTACCGAACTGATGCTGTGGTTTGAACAGAAAGGAATTAACCTTGCAACCTGTGAGGAAAGCAATTTTGATGAAAAACCGGTTCACATTGCACAGCTTTACCCCCTGCCCGGGGGCTCTTTAAAAACATCAGGTATAGACGATGATGGCCTGAATCTCAAATCACTCAAGGTAGATGGCATAGATAATGTAAAAGAAATTTTTTCCGATATAACACCTGAGCTGTCCTATGATTTAATCGAGCCTCTTTTTTGCAGTCAGGGTTGTATCAATGGACCTGGAATACATATTGAAAAAAATCTTTTTGAAAGAAGAAAAGATATTATAGAATACGATGCTGAAATATCCGAAACATCTTCTCTTCCACCACTTGAAAATGAAGAAACCATGCGCACCATCTTTGTTGGAAAGGAAAGTCTTTTCCATGAAGTTTCAGAAGAGGAAATCCAGCAAATCCTCGAACGAACAGGAAAGTATGGTCCCGAACAGCATTTGAATTGCGGGGCCTGCGGATATGGAAGTTGCCGTGAAAAGGCAATTGCTGTAGCGCACGGGATGGCTGAAGTGGAAATGTGTATTCCCTATATGCGACGTCTGGCAGAAAGAAGGACAGATCATCTTTTTACCACCACACCCAATGGGGTTGTGATACTTACCGAGGAACTGGATATTGTCAGGGTTAATCCTGCCTTCAAAAAGTTTTTCACCTGTTCAAATGCGGTTATCGGCAGACATATTTCGTATCTAATGGACCCCGCTCCCTTTGAAAAACTGGTTTCCGGTGTTATTGATAATCTCGATATAACAGTTTTTCACAGACCGTACAATTTGCTTTGCCATGAACTTCTATACATCCTTCGGCAGGAAAAACAGATTGTTGGAATATTCATCAACATCACAAATCAGCAAAAACAGGAAGAGAAACTGAAACAAATTCGATCACAGACAATAGAACAGGCCAACGAACTGTTGGAACACCAGATAAAAATGGCACAAAATCTTGCTCAATTCCTCGGTGAAAGCACTGCAAAGGGTGAAGAGCTTGTAAGAAAGCTGGTTGGTTTGAGTGACAGCGATGAACAATAAAGAAATAGATAATCCCAGAAAATATACAGAACTTGCCATTGCCCAGGAATCGAAAAAAGCAGGAAGAGTTTGCGGAGACTATGTTGTTATTGACAGAACTAATGCAGCAACAACAACTATCGTTGCCGATGGCATAGGAAGCGGTATCAAAGCAAGAGTGGCAGCAGTTATGTGTTCTTCCAGACTCATGGAACTGATTAAACTGGATTTCAGTCTCAGGGAAGCTGTGAACAAGCTTGTAGACACAATGCACGGAGCAAGAACTTCCGATATACCTTTTGCAGCATTTTCTGTTTGTAGGGTACTGAATAACGGCCAGGCAACTATTATATCCTATGAAATACCACAACCAGTATTGATCAGTAATCGACTCGCTGCATACCTTCCAAAACAACATTTTGTTTCAATGGGTCTCGAGATGGTAGGCGAAGTAAGCTGTAATCTTGAATTTGGTGATGGTATTGTCCTAGCCAGTGACGGAGTGACTCAAGCAGGGCTTGGCTACCAGTATCAGATGGGTTGGGGAATTCAAAATCTCAGCAATTATGTAAATGGTTGTCTTGCACAGGGCAATGAACTAAATGAAATCCCAGCTAAAATTATTGAAAAAGTCAAAAATATTTCAGGGGGTTCTTACGGTGATGATACCACATGCGTCATGCTGTCCTGTCGAAAGGCCACAAAGCTTAATATTCTTACCGGGCCACCTACAGACAGAACAAAGGATCCTGAAGTAGTCAAGGAATTCATGGACACCAGAGGATTGAAGGTTGTATGCGGTTCCAGCACCGCCGAGATGGTTGCCAGAACAAATGGGGCAAAAATCAGCATGAATGAAATTTCAAGTGCTTATCACAGACCCCCCTCCTATAAAATTCCAGGTATTGATTTTGCGACAGAAGGAGCTATAACTCTAAATCAAGTATATAATATTCTTGAAGAGAGTGCAGACAAACTCGATGAAGATTCCTCAGTGTCAAAACTCTACAAGTTATTTCATGCCTGTGATGACATCAACTTTGTTGTAGGCACTGCAGCAAATCCAGGCCATGAAAATATTGTATTCAGACAAATGGGTATATTTCCAAGAAATATAATCGTACAGTTGCTTGCCGATAAGCTGAAGAAAATAGGGAAGCTTGTAAATGTAACTTATGTGTAAATAAATATTGTCCTTGATTTGCATAAAACATAAGAATTATTTACCAATGAAACAGGCAATTCATGCCATACTCCCAGAGATTACGTTAGCAAAGATATCAACATATCAGATTTCGGCCAGACAAGTTTAAATCTATTCAGTTGTTTTCACAGGCACCTTGTTATATAATTTTTGGATCAAAGATATTTAACGATATTTTTTCATGGAGGATGATATGAAAAGAAAAAAAGTTTTTCCATGTATGTTTTGCATATATTTTGCAATTCTTATCTTTTTGGCTGGATGCGGAAAAGATGATTCCCAAACCATTACAACACCCGAAGGGAAGGTAACCGTAACAACCAAAAATGATACAGGAAAAGAAACGGTAAAGATAGAAACAAAAGAAGGTTCATTAACTGTTAAAACCGGTTCCCATACAATAAGTGAAGCCGAACTTGGAGTTCCTGTCTATCCTGGAGCTCAGGTTGTTAGCTCCGGTCAAATAGATGAAACAAAAAATAATGCACCTGGTGTTTCAGCCACTTATTTAATGACTACTAACGATAACTACGATAAAGTTGTTGCGTTCTACAAGGCAAATCTCAAAAAAGTCGAGCAATCCATGAACCATATTATGGGTGATGAGAAAATAGCCATGTTTACGATAGGCAAGGAAGGAGATATGAAAAATATACAAATTTTTGCCAAAACATCTGGTGGACCTACAAATATAAATATAACAAAGATTACGACAAAATGAATTGATCAACTATTTACAAAAAAAAACTATGGTCGATAAAGTCCTAAAGCTTTACAGATACAATTTTTGAGATACCTTCTTCTTCCATTGTAATTCCATATATAGTGTTTGAGTGTTCCATCGTAATCCTGTTATGAGTGATAAGCACTATCTGAGTTTTTCTGCTGATTATCCTGATTATCTCCATCAAAGATGCAATGTTTGCATCATCAAGGGGAGCATCAATTTCATCCATCAGCGACAACGGTGAAGGCTTTGTGTCCATAAGCGCAAGAAGCAGGGAAAGAGAGATCAGGGTTTTTTCCCCTCCGGAAAGAAGTTCCATTCTTGCAGTCTTTTTACCGGGTGGCTGTGCAAACATATCCACTCCTGCAATATCGTGATTAAAGGACAGATAGCCATTTCCTCCCTTGAACAGCATGAAAGTAAATTTCTTGAATGCATTGTTAACTGTTTCAAATGTCTCAAAAAACATTTCCCTCGAAAGACTGTCTATTTTCATTATCGTTTTTTTAAGAGAATCCAGAGCATTTTTTAAATCCTCTTTCTGATTTTCAAGAAACCCTGATCTTTCTTTTAATTCGCAGTATTCCCTTTCAGCACGAAAATTAACTTCTCCGAGGTCTGATAATGCTTTTACAATTTCTTCTCTTTCATCTTCCAGGTTTCTACCGGGTTGTATGTTAATTTCTTCAGCAATCATTATGCCGTAAACTGAACTCAGTCTTTCTATTATTGCATCGAGCTTTTCTGTCATAACAGCAATTTCTGTTTCAATTCCTTCCTTCCTGTTCCTTAGCCTTTCCATTTCCCCAGAAACTATTTCGATGTTTTTCTGCAGTCTGCTTTTTTCCATGTGAATATTACCATAAATTACTTTCAATTCCTCGTATCGTGCAATATCCATATCGCATACAGATTTAATCTTCTCGTAATCTTTTTCCAGTTCCTCCTGCTTCTTGAAAGAAAGTACAAGCTCCTTCTTCAGATTTCCTTCCTTTTCCTCCATCTTATGGCTTTCTTCAAGTGAATGACTTACAAGCTCTTTCTTTCTCTCAATATCTTCACAGAGTGATTTTACAAAACTTTTCTTTCTTTCTCCTTCTATTGTAATGTCATGCCAGTCCGCTGAGACACTTTCGTATTTTCTCTTTAAATCTTCATGCTCTTCTTTATGAATATTTATAATTTCTTCAATTCCTTTTTTTATCCTTTCCTGTTTTTCCTTTTCTTCAAGTAATTCTTCAATCCCCTCGGTTTTTGTTTCATCAGAAAAGTCGATTTCGGAATCAAGCTCGAAAAGCCTTTCTCTGACTGTCCTCATTTCCGCTTCTGTCACAGCCAGTTCCCTTTCAATTTTTTTTATTCCTTCCTCTCTGATCCCGACATCTTTTTTTACCTGCTTTAGAATTTTATCAATGTCAATATATTCTTCATCCATCTTTTTAAGTAGGGCTATGATCAGGTCAATGTCCATCTGAATATTTTTCAACTCTTCCTTGACCCTTTTGACTTCTCTAAACTTTTTTAAATCTATCTGTTTTTCTGCTCTTTCCTGAAGAATAAGGCCTCTTGAATCAAGAAAAATCTCTTCATTGATAAATACTCCCTCCTCTCCCTTGCTGATCCTTGCTATACCTTCTTCTATACCTGAAATCCAGTTTATTTTTATATCCACCTCATTGCCATTAGACTGGAATAGACCTTTTTCAGAGAAAAAAATAAAATTCTCACTGTATTTTTTAACAGTTGCTGTCAGTTCATTAATATTCCTGTCTGTAAGCACATAATATTCCATCTCCCTGAAAAAAAACCTCTCAAGAGCCTTTTCCCTAATCTCATCTGTTCTAATAATATCTATAAGCTTTTTAACGCCAGGAAGTTTCCCTGTTGTGTCATTGCGAAAGTTGCTCATCTGTCTTAAAAACTCTTCCTTTCCCCTTTTTTCTGCCCTTAATGTTTCCATATCTCTTCTATTCGTTACAATTTTATTGTTGAGTTTTTCTCTTTCAGTAAAGGTTTTGTTCTTTTGAGACATAAGCAATTCCAGATTGCTCTTCTGATTTTCCAGTGCAGCCCGTTGAACCATTTCCTTTGATTCCAGGGTTATGAGTCTTTCTTCAAATCTAAGACGTTCTTCAGCTTTCTTCTGCCTTCGTCTTTCCATTTCCATCCTGGCTCTTTCAATCTCCAGCAACCGGTTGTTTATGTTGGAAATACTACTCATAACAACAAAGAGCTCAACTCTTTGCTCTTCCATCTTTTTCTCAAGCGATTCCATTGATTTTTTCAGTTCGTCCATGACTTTTTTAAAATAACCTGTCTTTTTCTCATTTTCATCAAGTACAACAATCAGTTCAATTTGCTCATTTTTCAATATTTCTATTTTTTCCCTATTTCTGGCAATTTCTTCTTCTAATATTGCCTTGTTCCTTATAACTTCCTCTTTCTCTTTTTCAAGCCTTTTACTTTCTTCTACAATATAATCTATTTCAAGGACCTTTTTTTCCATATCCTTTTCTTTTCCCTTGATATCTACTTCAAGCTGGTTTATTACATTCCCGGTCAGAGAAAATTCGTTTTCCTTCGCAGTAAGCTCCTCCTTAAGTTTCTCTTTTTCCTCTTCCTTTAAAAGAAACTCTGTATTCAAATTTTCCTTTTTTTCTTTTGTCCTGTTTATTTTCTTCAAAAGTTTTCCGTGACCTTCCATTAATATCAGTGAATCAATCATTGACTGTTTATCTGTAAGGGATTTGTATATTTTCCATCTTTCCCATTCTGCTTCAGCTTTTTCAAGGGAACTTCTCACCTCACCGTGTATGTCCTCTACCCTTTCAAGATTTGTTTTAACTTCCTCCATGCGGATAATTGCTTCTCTTTTCTTCTCTTCAAATCTTGTAATACCGCTTGCTTCTTCAATGACAATTCTTCTTTCATAGGGTTTCATGTGAATAAAAGTTTCAATCTTACCCTGTTCAACAATTGCATAAGCATTAAGCCCTATGCCGCTTCCAAGAAAAAAATCCTGAATATCTTTTAATCGTACAATCTTTCCATTGAGAAAATATTCGTTCAAACCATCACGATATATTCTTCTTTTTACTGTAAAATCCTTATCACCATCAGACAGCTCAATAGCGACTTCCGCTATATTAACAGGCCTTTTCCCATTGCTCCCATGAAAGATAACATCACCCATATCCTTTACACGCAAAGATTTGGTGCCCCTTTCTCCGGCAACCCAAACGATTGCATCAACAATATTGCTTTTTCCGCATCCATTAGGACCAACTATTGCTGATACACCATGATTAAAATGAAATTTTGTTCGATTGAGAAAAGATTTGAAACCAAAGAGTTCAAGACCTGTCAGTTTCATAAGAAAATATCAGAAAGACAATGAGAAATATATCGGGTTTTTTGATAAATATTCTCTGCTTCCAACTTCATCCAATGTATTATTTTTAGTGTTCTTTGATAAATTTGATCGCTCTTTCTATCCTTCGTTCCACTTCTTCCTTTCCAAGGATAGTTATAACTTCAAATATTCCCGGGCTTACTGTTCTTCCTGAAACTGCAACACGCATCGGTTGAATAATTTCGACAACCTTCCTGCTGAATCTCTTCACCGTATCTTCAATGAGTTTTTTTTGCTCCTCCTCATCAAAAGATTTAAGGTTTTTCAGACCATACAGCAATGAATCGAGTACAGGCAATGTGCTGGCGGTAAGAAATTTATCCCGTGCTTTTTCATCGTACTCAAAATCATCGGTAAAGAAAAATCTGGCCATGGATGCCATTTCCTTTAGAGTTTTTGCCCTTTCCTTAAGATTTTTTACAACCAATGCAACCTTATTTTGGTAACTATAATCAATTTTTATTCCTATTTCTTCAAGAAACGGGATTAGCCTCTCAGCAATCGTCTCCTCAGGAAGAGTTTTCATGTAATGACTGTTGAGCCATAGAAGTTTGTCAATGTCGAATATTGCAGGAGATTTACCCACGTGCTCAAGGGTAAAGTTCTCTATCAACTCTTTTCTGGTAAACACCTCCTGGTCACCATGAGCCCATCCCAACCTTGAAAGATAATTCAAAAGCGCTTCATTGAGAAAACCGTCATTTTTGTATTCAAGAAGAGACACGGCCCCATGCCTTTTACTTAAGCGGGCCTTGTCTTTCCCATGAATCAATGGAACATGGGCAAACAGGGGCGTTTTATATCCCAGGGCCTCATATATAATAATCTGACGCGGGGTATTGTTTATATGGTCGTCTCCTCTGATAATATGTGTTAACCCCATGAGCGCATCATCAATAACAACAGTAAAATTGTAGGTCGGCGTATCATCACTCCTGTATATTACAAGATCATCGAGTTCTTCACATCTGAATGTAATATGGCCTCTTATTATATCGTCAAAACTGACTTCCCCTGTAAGCGGTGTTTTAAATCTTATTACATAGGGCTGGCCGTCGGGCACTTTCTCCAGCTCTCTGCACGTCCTGTCGTAGGAAGGTTTTCTCCCTTCCTTCAAGGCAATTTTTCTTTTTTCCTCAAGCATCTCTGGTGTACAGTAGCATTTGTAGGCCAGACCTTTTTCAAGAAGCCTGTATGCATGTTCCTTATATATGTCCATACGGTCTTTCTGGAAATATGGTCCTTCATCCCAGTCTATACCGAGCCATGCAAGACCATTCAAAATATCTTCAACATATTTTTCCTGTGACCTTTCTACATCCGTATCCTCTATTCTCAAAGTATAGACGCCTTTATTATGCTTTGCAAAAAGATAATTAAAAAGGGCTGTTCTTGCACCTCCTATATGTAGATACCCTGTAGGGCTTGGTGCAAATCTTGTCTTAATATTCAAGTTGCCTCCTGAAAGTTTTCCTTGCTTTGCCCGCAATTAAATAGATCTTAAATTCCAGAACAAAATGTGCTGATGTGCAGTAGATTATAAATAAAAAAAATATGTTCATCAATGTATATTTTTAATTACTTTGCAACCCCCTCTGCTATGAATGCTTACTGATAACAATTACTTATTTAATTTCATCTGTAAATATGGTATGCTATGGGGGTAAACAAGGAAAGAGTACTGGAGGCAAAATGTTCGAGATAGGAGAAGTAGCAGTATATCCTGGCCATGGGGTTGCAAAGATAGAATCAATTGAAGATAAAGAATTTTCAGGAATGAAACAATCCTTTTACGTCATGAGAATCCTTGATACGGATATGACAATCATGGTTCCCGTAGATGGAACAAATAGCGCAGGACTCAGATGTATAATAGACTCATGTGAAGTTACAAAAGTTTACGAAATCCTAAAGGACAGAAACATAGCGCATGACAATGCACCATGGAACAGAAGATACAAGGAATACATGGAGAAAATTAAAAGCGGCTCAATATTTGAAGTTGCGATGGTATTAAGAGAGCTTTACAGTCTTCGTGTCTGGAAGGAACTTTCCTTCGGTGAGAAAAAAATGTTTGAAATAGCAAGAAATTTAATCAAAAAAGAATTGTCCATTGCATCAAAAAAAGAGGAAGAAGAAATAGAAGAGGAAATAGAGAACATATTCTTAAAAAACTATAAGGACTAAATGTTTTGGAGATAGTCATTCAGGCTTTGATGGTTGCAGTTACTACAACCACAGGTTATTTTATTATAAAAGAGATTTTTTCCAATGGTTTTCTCGGACTTTTCGGAGCCATAGGAGGACTTGCCCTTGGTTATGTAATACTTAAGTTTGAAAACAAATTGAAAGATGTCCAGCTCAAAACTATCATGGGCAGCTTGATAGGGGTTACGCTGAGTCTTTTAGTTGCAAACCTCTTCATTTCAAAACTCCTTCTGGCACTCGTAAAAGACATACCAATAACCCTTCCTATATACATACTTATTTATTTTGTAATGGGCTACCTTGGCTTCAAGATAGGTGAGAGTAAGAGTCAGACCATCGACCTCTCAAAGATCCCTCTTCTTGACAAAGTAGATGATGTGACAAATGCAAAAATCCTTGATACAAGTACTATTATAGATGGCAGAATTGCCGATATTTGTGAGACAGGATTCATCGAAGGAACATTTATCATTCCACAGTTCGTACTTTATGAACTCCAGCATATCGCAGACCATCAGGACCCTATTAAAAGAACAAGAGGACGGCGAGGGCTTGATATACTCCATAGGATACAAAAACAGGCCTGTGTAAAAGTAAAAATTGTAGACTATGAATTTCCAAAACTCAAGGATGTTGATACAAAACTTATTGCCCTTGCAAAAAAGCTGGATGGAAAAATAGTAACAAATGACTACAATCTAAACAAAGTTGCTGAACTTCAGGGTATTGAAGTACTAAACCTGAACCAGCTGGCAACCTCCTTAAAACCTGCTATATTGCCCGGTGAGCCGATGAGTACAAAAATATTAAAAGAAGGTAAAGAATATGGCCAGGGCATAGGCTATCTTGATGACGGGACGATGATAGTTGTTGACGATGCAAAAAAATTACTGGGTAAAACTGTTGATATAGTTGTAACAAGTGTTTTACAGACAACTTCCGGAAGAATGATATTTGCAAGACCGAAAGGACAGGACGAAAAGGAATTTTATTTTCCTGACGATTATAAATTGGAAGACCAAGCGAGATAAAATATGAGGACCATTGCTATTATACTGGCAGGCGGTACTGGCAAGCGTATGGGCACATCAGTAAATAAACAATTTTTGCTCCTTGATAACAAACCCATAATTGTTCATACACTACATGTTTTTGACGAGTGCAGACAGATAGACGGTATTTACCTTGTTGTAAACCAGAGAGATCTGCCTATTATGCAGGAAGAGATTCTTGAAACTTACAAATTCAACAAGATAATGAAGCTTGTAATAGGCGGCCGCCTGCGTCAGGATTCTGTAAAAAACGGGCTTGAAGCGATAGAACACCCCTGTGACAATGTGATAATCCATGATGGAGCAAGACCTTTTGTTCTGCCTTCCTTTATTGAAAAAGGAATTTTTCTTATGGAAATGTTCGACGCAATTATTCCGGCTCTACCAGTCAAGGACACGATAAAGGTGGTATCAAAAGAAGGGTTTGTTGTAAAAACTCTGGAAAGAGACTCACTTTGGCATGTACAAACACCTCAAACATTCAAATATGATATAATTACAAAAGCATACAGGGAAGGTATGACAAAAAAACTTTATGGTTACGACGATGCCACTTTTTTAGAAAAAATGGGCAAAAAAGTAAAAGTAATAGAGGGATCTCCTTTTAACATAAAAATTACAACCCCTGAGGATTTAACAATTGCCAGGGGCATGCTTTCACAGATAAAAGGCCCTGTATGAGAGTGGGAATAGGTTATGATGTCCATCCTCTGGTAGAGGGAAGAAAACTTTTCCTCGGAGGGATAGAAATCCCATATCATAAAGGACTTCTCGGCCACTCCGACGGTGATGTCCTGCTCCATGCTATTTGTGACGCACTTCTGGGCGCTGTTTCAGAAGGCGACATAGGTATGCACTTTCCTGATTCAGATAAAAAAATAGAAGGCATAGAAAGCAACAGAATCCTTTCCTATATCGCTGAACTTTTACAAAAAAAAGGTGGAACAATAGTCAACATAGATGCTGTCATAGTAACTGAAGAACCTAAAATATATCCCTACAGACAGTTGATTTGTGAAAATATCAGCAGAATTCTTAAAATAGAACCATGCCAGGTCAGCATAAAAGGAAAAAGTACAGAGGGTCTCGGTTTTATTGGAAAAAAGGAGGGAATAGCAGCTTATGCAGTATCACTTGTTGAAGAACAGACACAGAGGTGATAAAAACAGATGGTCAGAGTAAGATTCGCACCAAGTCCTACAGGTTACCTGCATATAGGTAACACAAGAACTTTACTGTTAAATTATCTTTTCGCAAAGGCAAACAAAGGAAAGTTTATTCTCCGAATTGAAGATACAGATATGGAAAGGTCTCATTCAAAGTATGAAACCTCCATACTGGAAGATATAAAATGGCTTGACATTTCATGGGATGAAGGGCCCTTCAGGCAGTCAGACAGGCTTGATATATATCATGATTATGCAAAGATTTTGCTTGAAAAAAAAGCAGCATACAGATGTTTTTGCAGCATCAATGAACTGGACGAAATGAGAGATGGCGCTCTTAAAAAAGGAGATCCGCCAAGATACAACGGTGCATGCAGGAATCTTTCCGACGATGTTGCAAAAGCAATGGAGAAGGAAGGAAGGCCCTATGTATTGAGATTCAAATCTCTTGACAAAGAAATCTCATTCCTCGATGACATCCATGGATTGATCAATTTTCCGCGCGATCATGTTGATGATTTCATACTTATGAAACAAGGAAACACACCTTCATACAATTTTGCCGCAACTGTTGATGACATGCTTATGGGTATAACCCATGTTATAAGAGGAGCTGACCATGTATCAAATACCCCAAAACAGATAATGCTCTTTGAAGCATTGGGGTACAGCCCGCCAAAATATGCACATCATTCATTACTCACAGGAAACGACAAAAAACCTTTAAGTAAAAGGCATGGCGTAACAAACATCAGGGAGTTCAGGAACGCAGGTATACTTCCGCTGGCATTAATGAATTATGTCGGCATTATCGGAAGAAACGTAAAAAAGGAACTGATGGATTTAGGAGAGCTTGCTGAAACTTTTTCAATTAAATCCTTATCACCTTCAGACTCTATTTTTGATATGGATAAACTCCTGTGGATTAACAAAGAACATATAAGGGAAACTCCTGTTGAATTTTTGCTGAAAGATGCAAGCCTCGATATTGGTTTGAAGGAAAAAGTTCTCCTGTTAAGAGAAAACGCAAAAACACTCGTAGAAATAAAAGATTTGTTATCAATATTTGACGGAACTGATATTGACAGAGAAGGCAATGAATATTTAAAATCTCAAAAAAATACTACCATTATCATAGAAGCAATAAAAACTATTCTGAATGATAAAACAGATATAACGTTTGAAGAATTAACGAATGAGATTTGTAATAGAATAAACATTAAGAAAAAAGATATGTTTATGACACTCAGGATAATTTTTACAGGCAGAAAAAGTGGTCCTCCCCTGGGAGAGATATTTCACTTGATCCCCAAAGACAATATCATGAGAAGGATAAACGGTTTTATCAGGATTATTGTTTAAAATCGGCAGCATTCATGAAAAAATATCTTGCTTTCATAAAAATAATTTTTCGGAACCTTTCATTAAAAACACAACTCCTTCTGATTCTTTTTTTTCTTCTGGCCATTTCCATAAGCTCTCTGACAATAATTTACACCAGAACAGAAGAGATGATTTTAGATAAAGTAACTGAAAACATCGACGATATTACAAAGGCCATTCAAATAAGCGTGGAAGAATTAACCTATAAAGGAAGCAGTACTGACAGGTTGAAAAGTTACGTTGATGTTCTCAATAAAAAAGGGATAAAGGAAATATCAATACTGAGCGACAGCTCCGAGGTCATCGCCAGTTCCGATCCAAAAAAAATTGGTACCAAAGAAAAACTGGAAGAAAAAAAAACAACCAGAAAAAAAGATCTCATGATCAGAGCAAGACTTGGCGATGAAAACAGAAAAGATACCCAGAGGCTTTATAATGTAATTATGCCTGTTTCTATTAAAGGACAAAACATTGGCTATATCCATATAAATATGGTATTGGACGATTACAAACTGTTGCAGCAAAAAAACCATCTTAAGCGGATTTTCAGTATACTCATAGTGTTTAGTATCGGTATCATTTTCAGTCTTCTCATTGCAGAAAAATATACTGAACCCATAAAAAGAATCGCTGAAGCAAGCAAAAGGATAGCTGACGGTGAGTTGGTAAAGATAGAAGACATGAACCGTAAAGACGAGATAGGTGTACTTGTAAAAAGTTTCAACGATATGGTCCATAAACTGGGGGAAAGAAAAGAACTGGAAGAAAAATTAAAAAAGACAGAACAATTATCCATGATAGGCCAGCTTTCATCGGGGATTGCCCATGAAATAAGAAACCCTTTAAATTTTATGTCATTATCAGTTGGACACATAAAAGAAAGAATTGAAGAGGAAAATATCAATGGTAAAGAAAATCTGGTAAAGCTCCTCGAAAATATAACAAACGAGATATACAGGGTCAATGGGCTTATCCACAACTTTCTCTTTCTTGGTAAACCAATAATATTGAACAAGGAATGGATATCACCCAAAGTCCTCATAAATGAAGCACTTCATATTTTAAAAGATAAAGTAAGGGATGGTGTTGAAATTAACGTAGTGCCTGATAATAATGAGCAGGAAATATACTGTGACAGAGAATACATGAAACTGTGCCTCATAAATCTCCTCTTAAATTCCATACAATCTATAGATGACAAGGGTAAAGTTATTGTGGCCTTCGCCAGAGAAAATGATTATTCCTCAATAAGTGTAACAGACAACGGGAAGGGGATAGGCCCCGAAGACATTCAAAGGATCTTTGAACCTTACTACTCTACTAAAAAACTCGGTATCGGACTTGGACTTGCTGTTACAAAAAGATTTATAGAAGAACATAACGGTAAAATATTAATTAAAAGTCAAACAGGAAAAGGAACCACAATAAAAATAAGGATACCGGTTTTTTATGAAGAATGACAAAGGCAGTATATTCGTAATTGAAGATGACAACAATCAGCGGGGTATCATAAAAACCATCCTTGTAAAAGAAGGTTTTTACGTTGAAGATACGGACTGCGGAAAAAAAGCTATTGAACTTTTAAAAAACAGCTCCTTTGATATAGTGCTGACTGATTTAAGGCTGCCTGATATAGACGGCACAGAAGTGATAAAAGAAGTAAAATCCTTTAACAAGATATGCCATGTTATTGTAATCACAGCATATGGCTCCATACCATCTGCAATTGAAGCAACAAAACTAGGTGCTTTTTACTATCTCGAAAAACCTTTTGAAAAAGACCAACTTCTCCTTGTGATAAATAATGCAATGAATCAGTCAAGGCTTATGAAAGATAATATAATGCTGAAAGACCAACTTGTTGACAAATTTACCATTGATAATATCATTGGGGTTCACGGCAGAATGGGGGAACTCTTCAAAATAGTACATAAAGTCGCACCCACAAATTCTACTGTGCTGATATACGGAGAAAGCGGGACAGGGAAGGAACTTTTTGCAAAAAGTATTCATTATAACAGCCCGAGAAAAAACAAGCCTTTCTTTGCCATAAACTGCGCTGCCATACCTGAAACACTCCTTGAAAGTGAGCTCTTCGGATATGAAAAAGGTGCATTCACCGGGGCCATAAGCCGTCATAATGGTCTCTTCGAACAGGCAAACGGCAGTACACTCTTTCTTGATGAAATAGCTGATCTTACCTTAAGCACTCAGGCAAAATTGTTAAGAACAATTCAGGAAAAAGAAGTGCGGAGAATAGGTGGAAAAGAAACAATAAAACTTGATGTAAGAATAGTTGCTGCAACAAATAAAAAACTCGAGGAAGAAATATCAAAAGAAAGATTCCGCGAAGATTTATATTACAGGCTTAATGTGATCGCCTTTTCTATCCCCCCTCTCCGGGAAAGAATTACTGACATTCCACTCCTTGCTGAACATTTTCTAAAACAACTGAATGAAATTAACAGAAAGAAGAAAGTAATTACAAAGGAAGCCTTGGACCTGCTAATGAAATATACCTGGCCTGGCAATGTAAGACAATTACAATCTGTTATAGAAAGGTCATATATCATGGGTGAAGGAGATGTTCTCACCATGGAACATATGCCGGAGGAAGTAAAAAATATAAAAAACTCCTCTTCTTTTTGCGAAAAAATATTAAATATATCGGATTACCTTATAGACGCAAAACTAACTGCTGCTGAATACAGATTATACCTGTATTTAACAAAAAATGAATCTATCAGCAACAATCTAAATAATCTTTTAGAGCCAAAAACAATCATTGATAAATTAGGGATCAGCAGGGATACTTTTTTTACTGCCATATCAAAATTAAAAACACTTGGTCTCTATAATTATAAACATACAAAAAAAAGACTGTCGGATTTTTCCGACAAATAATACTTTTTTGGCGGATTTTTCGGACTGCCTTCATAGTTCTTGTCTTTATATATTTCCAAATTTAACGATATTGCAAAGGATTAGAGCTAATCTAACTTATGGCACAGTTTGTGCACTAATTTACAGTATAGAGTTAATAAATTAAAGAGGAGGTGAAAAAAATGAAAAAAACTTTAATGATCGTTCTTGCATTGGTTATCAGCGTATCTTTTGTTTCCATGGGTTTTGCTCAGGCACCAAAAGCAGCACCGGCAGCAGCAGAAAAAGCAGCACCGGCAGCAGAGAAAGCAGTAGTGGGAGCTGAGAAGGCTGCAATTGATAAACCTGTAAAGGCTGATAAACCTGCAAAGGTGAAGAAATCAAAGAAGAAAGCAGAGAAAGCAGCACCGGCAGCAGAGAAAGCAGCACCGGCAGCAGAGAAAGCAGCACCGGCAGCAGAGAAAGCAGCACCGGCAAAAAAGTAATAAAATACTAAAACATAAAAAAAGAGGATGAATTATTCACCCTCTTTTTTTTATTTTGTTGTATATCTATAGATTAAGAGGGTCTGCCTCAATGTACACACCAGGCAGATCATATATAGACAAAAGTGCCTTGTGGAAAAGCCTTCCATCTCCTTTCAGGATCAGTTTCCATTTGTAACAATTTGCCCTTGTTTCTTTTACAGGACCTGTTACATATTCCGTCAATCCTTCCTCCCCAAGGATACTTTCTATTTTATTAAGGATTTTCAATCCTGCCTTCTCTCCTTTTCTCTCCACCTCTATTAAAAAAAACCTTACATATGGAGGAAATTCAGCATATTTTCTTTTTTTAAGCTCTTCAGTATAAAATCTTTCTGTGTCAAAAAAACGTATAGGGTTAACAGCCAGTTTTCTATTCATAAAAAAATAAATTTCTTCAGGATTCAAAATATCCAGCAAATTCATTAAAATCTGAAACATCTTTTCTTCTGCCCTATATCCTGCCATTCTGACCAATTCTTCCCATCCAAGTAAAATCAGTTTTTTTACACTCATATCATATATTTTAGACAATGATTGAGTCCCAACAAGAATTAAACTCCGGGTATCAGAAATACCGGGAGTTATCTCTCTTAATACTTTTATAGTTTCAGCAGTAATATTTGTAATACAGGATTCCATAAAAAGCTCATTGAGTTTTTTTTCAACATATTCCGTACCTGCATTGAAGGTATGGATAATATTACCTCCACAATAAAAACATTTTGCATTATATTCAAAATTTTTATCGCAATTTCCACAAACAAGCATATCCTCCTGTTGACATAAACTCAGCATTCCCTTACAGATGGGGCACAAAAAAACCCTTTTGCATTCAAGACACTTGATTTGTGCAATATAACCTCTTCTCGGTATAAACACAGCAATATTATCGATTTGTTGAACAGCTTCCTTGATAATATTTACAAGTTTTTCCGGCAATGCGTTCTGCTCGCCAAGACTTTTTTCCATTAATACAACAGAATATTTTTTTTCCAAATGATATCCTTTTCCAATAACAGAAAATTTTCCCTCTTCTCCGGATTTAAACATTGTCATCGACGGCGATACACTCCCGGAAATAACGGGAATACCTTCAATTTCTCCCCTCTTTATAGCTAAAATGTTTGCATTGAAATTAAAGCCCTCTTCATTCCTGTAGTCATCTTCCTCCTGTCTTTCGATAATAATAAGGGAAAGATCCATTATGGGCAAAAAAAGGCAACTTCTATTACCCAGGATTAAGAACCCCTCCCCTTTTCTTGCTTTAAAATAAGAATCCATTCTTGTTCTGGTTTTTACAGCAGAACCATACCAGATTACCTTATTTTTAAACCTCTCAGAAAAAGTTTTATAGTAATAATCACCTGCTGCATAGTAATCAGGAAGCAGCATCAGCACATTCTTTCCTTCATCTATCAGCTCTGATATACAGCTCATGTAGTATGTCAGACGACTTGTTATTCCTCCTATATATAATTTATTTTCCGGTATATTCCATGATATAATCCTGTTTTTTTCCTGGAATGGTTGAAAGATCCGATCAACAAAAATATCACGCAATTCTATTAGATTATCTTGAAAATATTTGAAAATAATATCTTTTCCATAAATTTTATATGACTGTTTCAAAAGAACCCCTTCTAACATTGAAGTACAAGGGGAAAGGCTCCTGATTGAAAGGTAATTCTCGATTTTAAGTGTTTGAGGGAGTGCACATTTCAGCACCATCCCGACAGGTGTTACATAATAATAGGACGACCATTCGCATAGGCGAGAAATAGGACTGTTGATTAATGGAAAAAGATCTATTACATCACTTATGGTTTTGAGTTCCGCATCATCCTTTTTTTCAATACCAACAACATATCCTGTCATTGTCCTGTGGCGAAAGGGAACAGTAACTCTTGAGAATAAATTCAAAAATGGTTTCCATTTTTCCGGTACTGAATATGAAAATGTTTTGGATACTGGTATAGGCAAGGCAACATGAACAATCATGAAGAAAGCAAAAAATCATTATAATCGAGACTTTTAAGACATTTTATACGTTTGATTTCTTCTCCGAGAAAACGCCCACCTACTTCCTTAAAAGTATCGGGAGAATCTGTTACAAAATAATCACATCCACCTTTTCCCCTGTCACTGGCAATGGCATTTGTTTCAAGGGTATGTTTAACTTCCCGGGCTGTTTCTCTTCCGGTATTTATAATATTCATGCCCTTGCCCACAACTTTTTCTATAACATACTCGAGTATAGGGTAATGTGTGCATCCCATAACTAATGTATCAATCTCTGAATGGAGAAAATCATTCAAATATTTTTCTGCCATCAGTAAAGCAACTCTATCATTTTCAAGTCCTTCTTCTACAATAGGAACAAAAAGAGGACATGGTTTTGCCAGCACTTCTATTTCAGGATCCAGTTTTTTTATCGCCTTTTCATAGGCCATGCTCTGTATTGTGGCCCTTGTTCCTATAATACCTACTTTTTTTGTTTTTGTGCATCTCACTGCCTCTGCTGCGGCCGGGTAAATAACTCCAAGAACAGGAACAGGTAACTTTTTTCTCAGAATATCCAGTGATAGTGCAGAAGAAGTATTGCAGGCAATAACAAGGATTTTAATTCCCTTTGTGAGTAAAAAAATTGCGCTTTCAAGGGCATATTTTATAATCGTTCCTGGGGATTTATTGCCATAGGGAAGTCTTGCAGTATCACCAAGATAAATAATGCATTCGGAAGGCAGAATTTTTCTTACTTCTTTTAAAACAGTAAGACCTCCCACACCTGAATCAAACATTCCAATAGAAAACTTTTTCATCGAAAGAGATTATTTTAGATGCGGATAAATGTCAAGCTAATAAGAGTGACAGTGTATCAGCATCTGAACTTCTACAGAACTTCGCCACTGGTAAAATTCCAACACTTTAGTGGTCACATTCAGTTTATGCCAAATTATATTATTATATTAAGATCAACATGTAACGTAACGGGAAACATGGTTTCAATGATATTGTTTTGTTCGCCAAAAAATTATGCTTGACAAAAAAATGAGCGCATTATATAAATTGCTACTATATATAGTATATTATTTTAATTAAAATACTAAATATTGTGTTATATTGTTCAATAGATAATTTTAATCAGTTTTATAAATAAAACCCAGGGGGTTATAGATGGAAACAACGGATTTAAATCTTTTTGTAAGAACCTCGGAAGAAACCATATCCGATTGGAACAGGTCAAAAATAACTGATGCATTGATAAGAGAAACATTTATAGATTATGATACAGCAAATGAAATAAGCAAAGAAGTGGAGCAGATGATATGGAAATCAGGAGTAAAGATGGTAACTGCTCCCCTTATCCGGGAACTCGTAAATGCAAAACTCATAGAAAAAGGGCTTGAAAATGAGCGGAAAAAACATACAAGACTTGGTATGCCCATGTATGATGTTGACAGTCTCATCCTACACCCCAACAAAGAGAATGCCAATGTTCCACACGGACCGGAAGCAACAAACCTCACCCTTGCTGAACATATCAAAAAAGAATACGCACTGCTTTCGGTGTTTTCACAGGATGTGGCAGATGCTCACATGAACGGTGATATACACCTCCACGATCTGGGATTTATTGACAGGCCCTATTGCAGCGGTCAATCATTGGAATATATAAAAAAGTTCGGGCTCAATCTCCCACATTCTCTGTCAATGGCAAAACCTGCAAAACATCCTGAGGTCCTGCTTGCCCATCTCGTAAAATTTGCTGCTGCCCTACAGAGTAATTTTGCAGGAGCCATAGGATGGGATGCAATTAACATCTTCTTTGCCCCCTATCTCGAAGGCATGAGTGATGATGAAATAAAACAACTTGCACAAATGCTGATATTTGAATTCTCACAGCAAGCTGTTGCAAGGGGTGGTCAGGCAATATTCTCTGATATTAATTTATACTGGGAAATCCCGAAGCATTTTGTTGATACACCCGCCATTGGACCTTCGGGCAAATTAACTGGCAAGACTTACGGTGAATACGAAAAAGAAGCACAAAGATTTGTATGGAAATTGTTTGAAGTATTTAAAGAAGGTGACGGGGCAGGAAGACCCTTCTTTTTTCCGAAACCCCTTGTTCATATTACTGAAAAATTCTTTAAAACAGAGGGTCACATGGATTTTCTTAACCACATCTCTGATGTGGCTTCTGATAAAGGTAATACATACTTCGTATTTGACAGAGGTGAAACAGCTAAAATATCTGAATGCTGCCGCCTGAGTTTTAAACTTGATGAAAACGATCTCTTGGACGCAAAACAGCCATGGAGAATGAGATACTGTGCAATCCAGAATGTTTCAATAAATCTTCCCAGAATTGCCTATCTTGCCCATAATGACGACTCCAAACTCTTCAACCTGCTTACAGAAAAATTCGTGCTCACAGTAAAAGCCCACAAGGAAAAGAGGTCTTTTCTGGAAAAGCTCCTTTCCCTCGGTGAAGATGGCCCTCTTTCTCTGCTAACCATGAATAAGGATGGCATACCCTATCTCAGGCTCAATCGTGCTTCACATCTTGTTGGGATGGTCGGGCTTAATGAGATGGTACAAATTCATACTGGTGAAGAATTGCATGAATCAAAAAAAGCTTTAAAATTCGGTCTTAAAGTTATCGCCCACATGAACCTGATCACGGAAAAAATCAGGAAACAGGAAGGCATGAAAATCGTTCTTGAACAAACCCCGGCAGAAAGTACCAGCTACAGGTTTGCAAAACTTGATCTCCATCAATTTTCACCAGCATCAGGGAAAGTTGTGAAAGGCGATATTTCAACAGGAGAAGTTTATTACACAAACTCAACACACATGAACGTTAAGGCTCATATGAATCCCATTGAAAGAGTTACAAACGAAGGGGTATTCCACCCGCTTATAGAAGCAGGATCAATTTCCCACGTTTGGCTTGGAGAATCCCAGCCAACAAAAGAGGCTATAGCTGACTTTGTTATAAAAACATTCAAATACACTTCAAATGATCAAATCGCTTTTTCTCCTGAATTTACAATTTGCAACAAATGCGGTAAAACCTCTCGCGGACTCCATGAAATATGTCCCGCACCAACATGCCATTCTGCCGATGTTGACGGTATCACAAGGATAACGGGATATTTTACAAAAATATCTGCATGGAATAAAGGCAAACTCGGAGAACTGAAAGACAGATACAGAAATACCGGGTTTTTCAATAAACAGGGAAAAGTGGTAAATGAATAATCCTATCATTAAGGAAACTGAATAAAACAGTGCTCAGACAGGAATTTACTCCATCAAATCCTGTTTGGTACAAAAAAACGGAGGAGTCAATGGGTATTGTAAAAATCTTTTATAAGGATGAATGTCCACTGTGTCCAGGTGCAAAAAAATTGCACAAGGATCTGAAGGGGAAAAAAGTGAATGTAAAATCCTATAATGTAGGAACAGCCGAAGGTCTTGCTGAGGCAACATTTTACCAGATTATGGCTCTCCCTGCTGTAATGATAGAAGACGATATGGAAAATTCTCTTGAAGAATGGAGGGGAACTGTTCCCAAAATAGAAGAGGTTCTAAATGTTGTATGCGGATCATGAAATACCTATAAAAGGCTTTATTGAAACAAGCTTTATTGATTGGAAAAAACACCTTTCATCGGTTGTTTTTTTCGGACAGTGTAATTTCAGGTGCCCTTACTGTCACAATAGCAACCTTGTACTCCAACACAGTGAAATTGAAAATATCCCTATTGAACATATAATGTTCACACTGAAAAAATATAAAAAATGGGTTGATAGATTAGTAATTACCGGTGGAGAGCCGACAATCCACAAAGATCTTTTTAATATCATATTGAATATAAAAAAAGAAGGCCTGCTGATTAAGCTCGACACAAACGGATCATCTCCTGCTGTAATAAAAAGGCTTGTCAATGAGGGGCTTATAGATTACATAGCAATGGACATAAAAGGACCTGTAAGCAAATATAAAAGATGGTGTGGTGTTGATATCAATGCTTCTACAATAGAGGAAAGTGTGGATTTTATCATGAAAGGCAACGTTGATTACGAATTCAGAATGACCATCGTTCCTTTCCTCCACAGAGAAGAGGATATCTACGAAACAGCAGAATACGTAAAAAATGCAAAACGTTTTTATATACAGGAATTTAAACCCAACAACACGCTGGATCCGAACTTTTCATCCATTAAACCTTTTTCTCCTGAAAAAGTAGCCAAAATCAGGAAAAATGTCCTGCGTTGTATGACTAATATCGAAGAAACTTTTGCTACAAACCAATAAAAGATGGTTTCAAAATCAATTTTCCGAAAACAGGTAAACTTATTTACAAAAGCATAAGAAATATATTCAGGATTTAAGCGTTAGATCATCAATCCCTGTTTCTTCAATACAGCCAGATGTGGTCCAGTTCATCTCCTGATTTGCCTTCGGTTTTTCTTTCCCTGATAACTCTTGCAGGTGAACCTGCCACAACCATATTGGGAGGAACATCCTGTGCAACTACTGATCTCGCAGCCACGATTGCCTGTTCACCGATAGTCACCCCCGGTAGTATTATGGCACCTGTATATATTTTAGCATAGTCCTTAATAACAACAGGATTATATTCTCTTATAATGTGAGATGCTTCTGAATGGGTGTGCGTAAATATTCTTACATCCTCAGTAAGGCATACGCTGTTCCCGATCATAACACCACCTTTGGAATCAATAAATACTCCTCTGTTGAAAAACACAAAATCGCCAACCTCCAGATTCTGACCGAAGTTGAACCTGGAATTTTCTTCTGAAATAAATCCGATACCGCATTTTCTGAAGAGGTTTTCAGCAATCAATCTCCTGAAAAGCATGGCAAAATTCACAAAAAGGCACATGGGTAATTTATCAAAAGCATCCCACAAAAAGTGAAGGTAGCGCTGTCTTGCAGTAAATGTCGGTTCACGACCCGCAGGGAGCAATTCGCTGTATAATGTAAGTTCCTTTATGAGATCGAAAGAATAGTCAGGACCACCGACAATGGAAAGGACTCTTTTAGTTCCATCTGCCTCAAGGCCGGATCCTATAATTTTTTCTATCTCTTCAAGTTTTCCTTTAAGTATTCTATCCATATTTATTCCTCCTTCGGTTTACGGTGCTTCAGCCAACCATAACAGCACCTGCTTGAGTTACTGTTGAAAAGTAGCAGCAGATATGTTATATAGTACCGTTCGGGGCGTGGCGCAGTTTGGTTAGCGCGCTTGCCTTGGGAGCAAGAGGTCGCTGGTTCGAATCCAGTCGCCCCGACCATAACAACCATATATATCAAGAAATATAAAACTAACCAGAAGGGCTCCGTTTTTGAAATCACTAATAAAGTTTCTTGTTTACTTGGTAAATCTCGCTGCGGTCTTTTATAGTTCAATTTCTCAATATTGAGTGAAAAACCAGCGCTAAGATATCCTGGACCTCCCTCATCTTTTGGTGTTACTACCCGGGTACATAAACCTTGAAGAAAAAGGAGTTCAACATTGATCATCCGCGAACCACCTTTATTGGCAACTCTTGAATCTTTATTTTCCTCCAGATATCTTTCCTTGTATTTAGTAACCATAACATATGGAATAGCATTAATGTACAAATTCCCAAAAGTATCCAGCAAGCTCCGAGGATTTCGAATACTTTTTTTTAAGTCATACTTTTATTTATCAAGATGAACCTAAATATAGTCGATATACTCGGTATAAATAGCCCCTACCGTAGGCATCTCATAGTTAACTTTAACACCAATCTCTTTTCTTTACGTTCCTTTCATACGTTCGTGCCCCTTGTTCAGCCCCATAAAATACTTCTCCATATTGTTTTCCTTGTCTTCCCTGTCTTACATCAATCAAATATTTATTTTCCTCTATATTCTTTCACAGACATATAAATTATTCTATCATTTGGTTTTTGATCGTTTCCAGGAGTAATACTATCTTTACAAGATATGGAGTCAGTTCAGTTGTTCAAAATTATTCTAAATTTGAATTAAATTTGATAACCTACGATAATAAAATATAAGATTAATCCAGCAATTAAAAAGGTTGGAAATGACAACCTAAAAATGACCCGGTGTGATCACGCAAAAATGACCCACCCTTATTTAATTTAAAAAAATATATTACTCATTTCTTTTCCTTGCCTAATAATGATTTCTTATTAAGGCTTTCCCTGAGCCTATAGCTTTCCCAATCGCACATGATGATGTGAGCCTTATGTGTTAACCTGTCGAGGAGC
>CAYSBW010000007.1:33419-67454 GCA_964429485.1 uncultured Syntrophorhabdaceae bacterium | reverse complement strand
GGCGGGTAGAAATTTATCAACGAAGACTGCAAAGACATTACGGCTCAATTCTTCGTTGAAAACCAGGTGATCTCCTCCCTCAAAAGCACAACAAAAAGAAAAACAGCCCTAATTTTAACTATTGTTAATTACAAAATGCTCCGTCTGTGTCATACTTTGTTTGCAAGTGCGGACGAGGCACCCTCGAATCCCTGAATATGGATCAAAAGATGAATGGCGGCAAATACATCTCTATTGCAGCAAAAAAAGAGGCTTTACCTGAATCTGTGCAACCTTGTCTTTTTTCTCATTGTAATTCCTTAAACAAAACATTACCTGCTGAGACCTTATGGTAGTTTAGCAATGCTGTCTGTTGTTTTTACTGATTTTTTAATTGCGATATCTGTTTAATTATGTTTAATGCTATCAAATGAGGTTCTGGGTATCAATGGTAAAAAAAGTAACGGATTTATAATGTTCTGGCTTGGCTTACTTAACACCTTCCCTGTTTTTCAGCCTGTAATAGAGCACAGGAACCATGGTTCTTGAAAGTAGCGTTGCAGCTACTTCACCAGCCATAAGAGAAATTGCCATACCCTGGAATATGGGGTCAAATAGTATTACCGACGAGCCTACAACAACAGCCGCAGCAGTGAGTAACATAGGCCTGAATCTAATTATTCCCGCCTGAACAACAGCCTCTTCAAGCAACACCCCTTCCGAAAGCTTCAGGTTTATGAAATCCACAAGAATTATGGAATTCCTTACAACAATACCTGCTCCTGCAATAAAACCTATCATGGATGTAGCTGTAAAGAAGGCTCCCATGATTGCATGACCCGGCAGAATTCCCACAAGGGAAAGAGGTATGGGCGCCATGATTACAAGAGGCACTGTAAAGGATTTGAACCACCCAACAACCATAACATATATTAGTACAAGGACTGCTGCAAAGGCCATTCCCAGATCCCGGAAAACCTCGTAGGTAATATGCCATTCACCATCCCATTTCATGGAATAGGTATCTTCAAGCCAGGGTTGTACAGCAGAGTACTGCTTTAATTCATAACCTTCAGGAAGCTTAAGATTTTTTATCTTGTCTTTCATTTTCAAAATAGGATAGACAGG
Source organism: uncultured Syntrophorhabdaceae bacterium (assembly GCA_964429485.1). Classification (GTDB taxonomy): domain Bacteria; phylum Desulfobacterota; class Syntrophorhabdia; order Syntrophorhabdales; family Syntrophorhabdaceae; genus JAPLKB01. The sequence goes on along the minus strand of CAYSBW010000007.1, from coordinate 66,347 downwards.
ACTTTCTTCTGCACCTGCCACATCGCCTATCACATAGACAACCCTCTTAAGATTTTTCCTGTAAATTGTCCTGTCAAGCCTGCTTTCTCTGACTGTAACAAGTTCTGAGAGAGGGATCATGTTGCCCGATCTGTCGGGGATTGCAATACTGCTTAGATAGGATATTCCTGATCTCTCAGGGAGGGCTGCCCTTAAAAACAGCTCGACAGGCTCTTTTTCTTTTTCAAAATGGGCAAGTCCCGCTGTAATCCCTCCCAGCACCATCCGTACAGCTCTCGCAATGGTTTCCGTATCAATTCCATTTTGGGCTGCCCTTTCTTTGTCAACATCAAAAATAACTTTTTTCTGGCCTGCCTCTACATACCAGTCCACATCGACAACACCTTTGGTTTTCTCGAATATTCCTTTAATATCATTGGCTATTTCTATCTGACGGTCAAAATCAGGACCGTAGATTTCTGCAACGAGAGTACTGAGCACCGGAGGCCCCGGGGGTATTTCCACCACCTTTACTCTTGCATTATACTTGTCGGCAATTTCCTTTATATCAGGCCTGATCCTTCCTGCAATATCATGACTTTGTGCCTTTCTGTCATCCTTGCCCGCAAAGTTTACCTGAATGTCAGCCAGATTCCCTGTTGATCTCAGAAAATAATGTCTCACCAGACCGTTAAAGTTAAAAGGTGCGGAAGTTCCTACATAAGACTGAAAATTATCCACCTCTGATACGGTTTTCAGATATTCTCCTGTCTCTTTTACAAGTGCACCGGTTTCTTCAAGGGTTGTACCTTCATCCATATCTATCACAATCTGTAACTCGCTTTTATTGTCAAAGGGGAGCATCTTTACTGTGGTAAGTTTTAAAGGTACAAGAAGGAAGGATGCAAGCAGAAGTCCGCCTGTAATGGAAAAGAAAATGAACCTTTTCTTTTTATTTTCAAGTAGTTCTCTCAAACTTTTTTCATATATTTTATTGAATTTCCCTATAAAACCCTTTTCCTCTTTATCCTCTACTACAACATTCTTCGTTTTTCCCAGCACGATAAAACTAAGCCAGGGGCTTATTATAAAGGCAATCAGAAGTGAAATTATCATTGCAGCCGAGGCTCCGACCGGTATGGGTCTCATATAAGGGCCCATAAGTCCCGATACAAAAGCCATGGGGAGGAGAGCTGCTATTACTGTAAATGTTGCCAGAATTGTCGGCTGACCCACTTCTTCAACAGCAAGTATTGCTGTCTTAATATCAACCTTGCCCATTTTAAAATGCCTGTGTATATTTTCCACAACAACTATGGCATCATCCACAAGTATTCCTATAGAAAAAATAAGGGCAAAAAGAGTAACCCTGTTAAGGGTGTATCCATAAAGATAGGTGACAAGTATTGTAAGTGCAAGCGTGACAGGGACTGCAACAGCCACTACAATAGATTCTTTCCACCCGAGTGCAAAAGCAATCAGAATTGTCACTGAAAGTGCGGCGATCAGCATATGCTTGAGAAGTTCATCAGATTTTTCCTTTGCTGTCTCTCCGTAGTTTCTTGTGTTAGTTATCTGAACACCAGACGGGATCAGACCACCTTTCAATGCCTCGATTTTATCGAATGCCCTTTCTGCTATATGGGTAGCATTGGTGCCTTTTTTCTTTGCAATCGAAATAGTAACAGCTTCATACTGGCCTGCAAGCTTCTTTTTTGATGCAGGGCCAAAACCCATAAAAACATAGTTTGCAGGTTCTTCCGGTCTGTCAGTTATACGGGCAATATCCCGTAAGTAGGTTGGTTTCCCATTAAAAACACCAACAACAATATTCTCCACATCTTCTTTGTTTTTCAGGAAACCCCCTGTTTCAACAATAAATTCTCTGTTTTCTGACGGGAATTTTCCTGAAGGAATGAAAAAATTTGCCTTTTCAAGAACACCAGCTATATGACCGGGTGAGGTATTGTATGCCCTTAAGCGCAGAGGATCGAGCTCTATTCTGATTTGCCTCTTCTGACCACCTGTAATATTGAATTCCGATATATCACTATCTTTCTTGAGTTCTTCACAAACTTCAAGGGCAACTCTCCTCAGTTCGTATCCGCTGTATTTTGAACTCCAGAATGTGAATGCAAGAATCGGAACATCGTCAATTGATTTCGGTTTGACAAAGGGCTGAGAAACACCGGGGGGGATTTTGTCATAATTGGACATGAGCTTGTTATAAAGATTGACAAGGCTTTTTTCCATATCCTCGCCCACTTTGAATCTCACTATGGCCATGCTCATGCCTGGATGCGACATGGTATAAATGTACTCCACACCTTTTATTTCCCAGAGAAATTTGGACATGGGCTTTGAGACTCTCTCATCGATCTCCTGTGCCGAAGCTCCGGGATAGGATACAAAAACATCGATCATGGGCACTATGATCTGTGGCTCTTCCTCTCTCGGCGTTACAATGACAGCAAAAAAACCGAGCAAAATAGAAGCAATTACAACAAGGGGAGTAAGTTTTGATTGTATAAATGCCTTTGCTATTTTTCCTGATATTCCTAATTTTTCCACTAAGATTACCTTCCTGTTCCCAACCTGCCACTGCTATCAATTATCTGTTATCAACTGTTCACCATTCACTTCTTAACAATTCCACCATCAACCGCCTTTTCAAGGCCCTCAACAATAATTTTGCCATTTTTGTTCAAACCGGATAAAATTTCCACTTCTTCTCCGTAAATTTTTCCTGTCTTTACAAGATTATAGCTGATGACCCCTTTTTCATTTACTAAATAAACTCCGGTGAGCTGACCCTTTTCAACAACAGCTTTTTTCGGTAAAAGAACGGCTTCTCTTTTACCTTCAGGAATAAGAACTTTCGCGTAAAGCCCTGTTCTCAGCTGGACATCCTTTACAAGGATCTCCACATTAAAAGTTCTTGTGGAAAGATCAATTGCAGGGGCAATTCTTGCAATTTTTCCCTCTATCTTTTCCTTTGTTGAAGGAATGATTATTAAAACACCTGCTCCCTTCACAAGGCTCTTATAAAGCCTTTCATCTACAGAAACTTCAACTTTGAATTGAGAAGAATCCTCAACTACCATAAGAGGTGTACCAGGAACAGCCATGGTCCCAACATCGATCTTTTTCGATGTTACAATGCCCGTGTAAGGTGCTTTTATTTTTGTAAATCCATAATATGCAAGAGCTTCCCCCTTGACAGCCTCCGCTCTTCTGACTGCCTGTTGTGTTCGCTCGTATTCAATGGCAGCAATATTCTTCTGTGTTTTAATCTGATCAAATTCCTGTTGTGATATAACTTTTTCCTCATAGAGCTTTGCATATCTTTCAAATGTAATTTCTGCAAGATTTTTGTGATTCATTGATGCTTCCAGAGCTTTTTGTGATTCAATATAACCAGCCTCAGCAGCAATTTTTTTCTGAGCTGAATCACTATCATCAATAAAGATAAGAATATCACCGGCTTTAACTCTGTCACCTTCCCTTACCATTATTTTTGTGACCGTGCCCATTAAACGGCTGGAAATTATACTGACGTTTTTTGCTTTTATTGTACCGGAAGTTTCATAAAAAACATCCGTCAGAACAGGCTTTACATCCATAATCTTAATACCTGTAACTTCTTTTCTTCCCGGTTCAACGTTGCCCGGTTTTATTTTATCCTTGCAAGAGGTGCAAAGGAACAGTACTGCGATTAAAAAGAAAAAAAACGTTTTTCTCATATATAGCCCTCCGTCATGCACCCCTTTGTGCAGTTTATTCAATCTCGAGGTCTCTCATTATTCCACCGCTTTCATAAGATAGATTTATAACAGCAAGTTTGTAATCGTTTTCTCTGGCTATAACATCAGCCCTTGCACGATTCAGATGAACCTGGACATCAAGAAGATCCACAATTGGTGAGAGTGAATTTTCGTATCTCGACTTGACAAGCTTATGGCTTTCTTCAGCTGACTTAAGGGCGGCAATGGCAAGTTCGGCATTCTTTTTTGCCTCTTCAACTCCCTGATAAGCTTCTTCTACTTTAAAGGCAACTAATTCTCTTAATCCTTTGAGTCGTTCATTGGCTTCAGCCATATGAAATTGAGCTTTTTTCCTTTCCGATTCCCTGTTCATGCCATCAAAAAGTTCCCATCTTAAAAATGCCATAACCTGCCAACTATTTCCTTCAGAACCAAAAGCTCTTTTATGGTCGTTCAACTGATAGGAACCACCAATTCCTATATACGGCAGATATCCTGATTCAGCCATTTTTACCTGGGTTTGTGCTGTTTTGTGACGTATTTTCATTGAAGCAATATCACGTCTTACATCAGATGAATCTGAATAATAATCCCTTTCCCTTACTGCTATCGAAATATCGTTATCAACAACATCAACCGGTGTAGATATTCCAAGAAGCACCCCGAGCCATCTTTTTGCAACTGAAAATTCCTTCCTGGCGCTTATCACCTTCTGCTCCCCCTCAATCAGGGCAGTCTTTGCCCTTAAACAGTCTGAATAAAGCCCCAGGCCGTTTTTATATCTGATTTCCGCTATTCTCATATGCTCACGAGCATCTTCAAGCCCCTTATCAGACACTTTAAGATAGCCCTTTGATGTATGAGTCCTGAGGTATGCTTGAGCTACATTGAAAGAAATTTCTTCCTTCTTCCTCAAATAATCTTCATTCTTTGCAGTATATTCAAGTTTTGCAATTTTAAAATTAAGGTAGGATTTCATCAGAAATACCGGCTGTTCAAAAGTGAATAATGTCTGATAATCATTTATAATATTAGGATTATTGAGATTATTCAGGGCAAAGTCCTCCATGACAAACCTTTGTTGGTTCAACTTCATCATAAAGGTGGAAGGAGGGTTGTTAGTCCTTGCTGCTCTTTCTTCAAATCCTATTCTCGGCAAAAGATAGCTTTTTGCTATTCCTATGTTTTCCTTCTGAGCCTGGACAGTGTTTTCAAAAGCTCGCATCTCTCGGTTTTCCTGAAGTGCAATCCTTAGGGCTTCTTTAATAGTTATTCCTTTATCCTGACCACAAGCAGAAAATGGACATGAAAAAAAGAATGTTAAAACAATTGCAAAAAATAATGATTTTAGTATCATAGGACATACCACCCCACAATTACCATAATTATTTACACCTGGAATGTATTATGACAAAGAGGATGTATTTTTTCAAGAAAATCTATTCCGGTTTTACATTCAATAATCACATCCGGGATAATGCTCAGGCTGTTTATTCAAAAGCAACAATATCGGATAAATAGTTGACAGTTTTTGTATTGGCTGATATAGACTACATTATTGTGTAAAAACGAAAATATAAAAAATAAATTCACAAATATCTGAAAAAAGGAGGTAACGAATGGATAACAATCAGGAACCCAAAGGCTGGAACCCCTATATTGCCGGTGTATTAACAGGATTGCTCCTTGTATTTTCAGTCTGGTTTACCGGAAAATACGTGGGAGCTTCAACAACATTTGTACGTTCAGCAGGATTCATTGAAACAATATTTAATGAAGAGCGTGTATCCAAAATGGATTATTTCACAAAAAACATGCCGAAGGTTGATTGGCAGATGATGTTTGTTGTGGGAATTTTATTTGGCTCTGTAATAGCAGCATCAACATCTAAAAGTTTCAGGTGGCAGGGTATACCAACAATGTGGGAACAAAAATTCGGCTCCGGCAAGTCAAAAAGGGCAACAATTGCATTTATCGGAGGCATAATTGCCATGTTCGGGGCACGTCTGGCAGACGGGTGACCGAGCGGTCATGGACTGAGCGGTTCGCTCCAGTTAGCCGTTAGCGGATATATCTCATTAATATGTTTTTTTGTCGGCGGTGTTGTGATTGCCCGATTATTATACAAAGGAGGTGAAAAACATGAATGATATAATATATGGTCTTATTACAGGAGCCATTTTCGGTTTTCTCCTCCAGAAAGCAAGGGTAATCAGATATGATAAACAGCTCGGCGCACTGCGCCTTCTTGATATGACTATCGTAAAATTCATGTTTTCTTCAGTCCTTGTCGCAATGATAGGGGTATATCTTCTTAAAGATCTCGGAATTATAAAACTGTCCATAAAAACAACAATACTGGGAAGTAATATTGCAGGCGGGCTGATATTCGGAATCGGCTGGGGCTTACTTGGTTATTGTCCAGGTACATCTCTCGGGGCTCTTGGAGAAGGCAGGTGGGATGCCATATGGGGAATACTTGGCATGATTGTCGGTGCAGGACTGTTTGCCGAAGCATTTCCTGTTCTTAAAAATACAGTGCTGAAATGGGGCGTTTACGGGAAAATTACAATACCGGAAGCGCTTGGCATAAACCACTGGGTTATTATTGTAATATTCGTCATCGGCAGTTTAGCTCTTTTCTGGTGGTTTGAAAAAAAGAAATTGTAACATAATTATCATTTCTCCTGGAAGTCTGCTTAACAGATCCTTATAAGGAGATCCTTAATTCAGGGAAAATATTGTTCCTGAATTAAGGATCCTGCAACAAGGTTCGGATGTTTCAGGACTGTCTATAATCCGGATTTTTTACAAGATTATCATCAATTCTTTTATGTTAAAATCTTAGCTAAAATTTGCTCATCATAAACAGCCGGGGCAGACAATGGTTGATTTGAAGTCAGTATTCAAAAATAAGGACGCAGGCAAATACATATCAGAAAGCTGGTCAGTGGGCTGGCCGATGATGATAATCATGTTTTTTGAATTTTTAACAGGCTTTATTGATATATACGTTGCCGGAAAAATCAGTAAGGAAATTCAGGCTGCTTACGGCTTTGTGATTCAGCTTTATTTTGTCTTTATTATAGTGGGAAATGCATTCAGTATTGGCACAGTTTCCGTGATTTCCAAGATATTTTCATCAAAAAATGATAGTGGCCTTGCTGAATCAGTCTATTCCATTTTTGTTGCAACCATTGTTCTGGGCTTTGTTCTCGGTGTTTCCGGCGTCTTTTTTACACCCGTTATTATAAATATGCTTAACATACCTTCGGAGCTGAAGCCTGTGGCGATACCTCTGGCAAAGATTTATGCAGCAGCCGTCCTTTTTCATTATCTTCTCATCAACACTAATGGAATACTCCGGGCAAGCAAAAAAGTAAAGGATTCTCTTAAAACAATGACCGTCGTTTTCATCCTTAATATTGCACTGATTTTCCTTGTTGTATTTCATACCGGGCTGGGCTACACAGGAATAGCCTTTTCCACGGCAATCAGCGTCTGTATCGGAAGTATAATCAATATGCATTATATCGCAGGGTTGATAGCAGGATCGAAAAAATTCTCCATGAAAGTCGTTAAAAAAGTTGTAAAAATAAGCTGGCCATCAGGATTGCTGCAAAGTTTATGGCAATTCAATGCCATGGCAATTTTTTTAATTTTAAGCGCCCTGCCCGAAAACAGTGTTGAAGTCCTCGCAGCTCTATCAGCAGGTGTTCGTATAGAATCAGCTATTTTTCTTCCTGCAATGGCATTCAACATGGCAAATGCCGTGGTTGTGGGTAACCTTATCGGTGAAGGCAGGAAAGAGGATGCTTTTCGGGGAGGACTCATTACAACTCTGATAGGTGTACTCGTAGTATCTTTTATAACAGTCATTGTTCTTGTAAATGCAAAACAGATCGCACCATTTCTGTCAAATAACAGCCTTGTAATAAAAGAATGCATCACATACATATACATCAGTATGGTGAGTGAACCATTTATGGCTATATGGGTTGTAATAGGAGGAGCCTTAAACGGTGCAGGAGATACGAAGGGTCTGATGGTTGTCGTAGGGCTTGTAGTCTGGGTTGTAAGAGTACCTTTGACATACATCTTTATAATATTACTTGGCTATGGCCCGGAATCTGTCTGGTGGACAATGAATTTTTCACAATTCCTCATGGCCCTCTTTATCATGAGGAGATACTGGCAGAAAAAATGGCTGGTCTATTCATAGGGAATATTCAGTCTTAGCGCTGATTCTCTTGACTGTCCATCATGCACAATGTACCATAGAATATGAAAATTATTGCTGACCTCCACATTCATTCAAAATATTCCCGGGCAACAAGCCCGGATATGTGTCCGGAAGAGCTCTGGAAATCGGCTCAGTTAAAGGGCATAAGAGTAATAGGAACAGGTGATTTTACCCATCCTTCATGGCTCGCCGAACTTAAGGATAAGATTGAACCTGCAGGTAACGGATTATTCACCCTGAAAAATAAATTTCAGTCAAAAGATATATATGGTTCATGCGCAGGTGATGTATTTTTCATGTTATCCTGTGAAATCAGCTCCATTTACAAAAAAGACGGTAAAACCAGAAAGGTACATTCCATTATCTATGTTCCTGATTTTACAGATGCTTATAATATTTACAAAGAACTCTCAAAAACAGGGAATCTTCATTCAGATGGAAGACCGATACTTGGCCTTGGTGCAAAGGAGCTTTTCAGTATTGTCATGGATGTCTGTCCTGAAAGCCTCTTTGTGCCTGCACATGCCTGGACCCCTCATTTTTCTGTTTTCGGGGCAGTCTCAGGCTTTGATTCCCTTGAAGAATGCTTCGATGAATTTTCTCCTTACATATGCGCCATAGAGACAGGACTGTCCTCTGACCCATCAATGAACTGGAGACTCTCAGCCCTTGACAGGATCACCCTTATATCGAACTCCGATGCTCATTCACCTTCAAAAATAGGAAGAGAAGCAAATATCCTTGATACGGACTGCTCTTATGAAGCCATAACAGAAGCCATCAGAACAAAAAAAGGTTTTTCAGGGACAATTGAATTTTTTCCGCAGGAAGGCAAATACCATAATGACGGACACAGGCTATGTAATGTAAACTTGTCTCCTGAAGAGACTATTGCAAATAATTATCTCTGCCCTGTATGTAATAAGAAATTAACTGTCGGTGTTTTGCATAGAGTTGAAAAATTATCTGACAGGAAGGATGGGTTCAAGCCATTTAAGGCATTACCTTTTTACCCGATAATTCCTCTAACTGAGATTCTTGCAGAAATACTCGGTACAGGCCCTACCAGCAAAAAGGTTGGTGTTGCATATCAAAAGCTTTTACAGGAGCTTGGAAATGAATTTAAAATTCTTCTCAAATCCTCCCTTGATGATATTGAAAAAGCCGGGCCACCCTTTATCAGAGAAGCCATATCACGGATGAGGGAAGGTCGCATTCGAATTATCCCGGGCTTTGATGGAGAATTCGGAAAAATAGGAATTTTTGACAGTGCAGAAAAAGCAAATCTATCCTCTGCATTGCGACTGCCTTTCCATTAATTATTTCTTTTTACATTTTATAAGATCAACCACAGCGTCACTGAAATTCTGAAACTGAAAAATAAAACCATTTTTTAAAAGCACTTCGGGTAAAACTCTCTGCCCGGTAAGAAAAACACTGGAAAATTCACCAAGTATGTTCTTCAGGAACCGTGAAGTCATTACTGAAAAAAAAGGTTTTTTATTCAAAATATCGTTAAGAAGCACTGCCATTTTACTATTTTTGACAGGCTCGGGAGAGGTAAAATTTACGGGGCCTTTTATGTCCTCATGGTCAAGAAGAAAAGAAAAAGCGCGTGCCATGTCTTTTTCGTGAATCCAGGAAAACCACTGTTCACCATTACCCCAGGGCACAGAAGCGTGCAATTTTGCCATATTGAAAAGCTTCGGGAAGGCTCCGCCACCCCTTCCAAGAACAATACCTAACCTGCACAGAACAACTCTTATTCCTTCATCCTCAGCCTTTAATGCTGTACGTTCCCATTCCAATGCAACTTTTGCAAGAAAAGTTCCCCCCGGTCCGTCTCTTTCGTTGATTACAGATTCTCCACAGGGTCCATAATAACCGGCACCGGAGGCATTGAACAAAACCCTTTTTTCTTTCTTTGATCTTTTCATCGCATCAATAATGCGCAGGGTAGATAAAATTCTGCTTTCAAAAATCTCTTTTTTTGTTTTTTTTGTCCATAACTGAAAAATTGAAGCTCCAGCAAGATTGATAACAACTTCATGATCAGCAACTAAACCCTGCCAAATCCCTTCTTTCATAGAATCGCCTCTCACAATTTTTAAATCAGGGCAAAAAGTTTCTGGATCAAAGGGTTTGCGGGAAAGAAGAGTTATCTCATGTCCCTGTTCAATAAGAAACCTGGAAATATAAAGCCCGAGGAATCCCGTTCCACCTGCCAGAAATATCTTCACAAAACTCCTTTAAAAATATCAATGCAATTGATTTTACAATATCATTCTATATTAATGTCCGGTATAATAGAAACAGAATTTATGGTTATTATTCCTGAATTTACAGTACAGATGGATATTATTGATGTTCTTTATCTTTCATACCTTATACCTGAAAGAAGGCTGCGTACTGTTGTCCCGGAACACATACAGTTTTCACTGAAACATGAAGATAAAACTATTATATCACTTGTTATTTTTCGTAGCAGGAACGTGTCTTCATCTTTTTTCCCTTTTTTACGTTTTTCCTATAATCAGGCAAATATAAGAACTTATGTAGTTGACCCTGTAAATGGAAAACCTGCGGTTTTTTTCCTTAAAAGCAGTATTACTTCACCTTTTATATCCCTTGTTACAAAACTTTTTAAAATACCGTGGCAATCTATTTCCATAAATCTTGATGTTTTTTGGGAAAATGATATTTCCTGTAAATATAACGTAAGGGGCAACTGGGAAGGAGATTTTCACATATCTTTGAATAATGATAATAAACAGCCGAACCATTTTCCTTTTAAAAATATTGAAGAAACAATTCGCTTTCTCACAAGCCCTGCTACAGGATTTTATGGAAAATCAGGAAAACTGGTCCGCTTTGAAGTAAGTCATTCGCCCATAAAACCTCTGACAGGGAGACTCCTGTCAATAGAATATCCAATACTCAACAAAACAGGTTTTTTAACAGATGAAGAGCTGGAAGAACCTCAAAGCATCCTCATAGCTCCTTACGGTCATTTCACTGTTTTTATGCCTCCAGAAATACTTTCAATGCAAAACAGGAGGATATAATGAATCAGATACTGGCGGGTTTTATTTCAGGAGCTGTTTCCGGCATGATTATGGGTCTGATATCAGACATGCTTTTTCGTTTAAATATTTTTAAATCCAGCCTTATCGTCATAGATGGGTCTTTTCTTTTCCGGACACTTAGATTGAAAGATCATCTTCCACTGCTTTATACAGCAGGCTTGCTTATACACCTCATAACAAGCGGTATCTTTGGCGGAATATATACAGCTGCTGCAATAATCACAGATTTTGACATCTTATCTCTATGGCTTGTAAGTCTTTATGTTGCAATACTCTGGTTTTCCATGATCTTTATTGCCCTTCCTATTGCAGGAGAGGGGTTTTTCGGCAGAAGGTCAGGAAAATTGTCATGGCTTGAACAATTTTTCCTTCACATTATGTTTTGCATAATATACTATATTTGTTTGAGATTCTTCCTATAGCTCACAAAAATTGCATATTTTGCACGGCTGCCAGCAGAATTTATTGATAATGACCTTACCGACCGGTAGGCCTGTCGTCCCTCTGTCAGCATCCAGGTTCGCCGGGGTGGCCACAACAACTACTGAAGGTTATTATTTTTTTCATATTATTTCTGAAAATAAGCCAGACTTTTTTATAAAGGGGCATATCTACATGAAGGTTGGTCAAAAATTTGTTTACACTCGGACTGTGATTCCCATGTCTGTGATCATGCATAATCCTTCTCCTCATCAAGCATATAAGCAGCAGGACTTCATCGACCTGCTGCCCATCTCTTGCTTGTATTTTTGTAAATATAAATCTATTTTTTATTATAGCAGATTTTTATCTGTTGTATTATGAAAGAGCAACACTGCCAGGAGACATTTTAATGACTTTTGATATGCTTCTCGTTCTTTTAATTCTCTCAGCAGCCCTGGTATTTTTTATTACCGAGTGGCTCAGAATGGATGTTGTGGCATTAATTGTAATGTCTCTTCTTGCCATATCAGGTCTTGTAACAACAAAAGAGGCGGTTGCCGGTTTCAGCAATCCTGCTGTCGTAACAATCTGGGCCATGTTCATACTGAGCGAGGGTCTGACACACACAGGTATCGCAGATCTTATAGGTCGCATATTTCTTCATGGCAAAGACTACAGTGAGATGAAAATAATTGCCCTATTCATGCTGACAGCAGGACTTCTTTCAGGATTTATGAATAATATCGCTGTGATAGCTCTCATGATGCCGGTGGTTCTGGAGGTTTCACGTCGTTTTGGCATTTTACCATCTCGTGTCTTAATCCCGCTTGCCTATGGAACATTGCTCGGGGGCCTGACAACTATCATGACAACGCAAAATCTTCTGGTCAGCACAGCCTTATCGGATACAGGATTCAGAGGATTCAGGTTTTTCGATTTTGCTCCTCTGGGTATTCCAGCTCTTCTGGCAGGAACAGCCTTCATGTCCCTTGCAGGGAGACATCTCCTTCCAAGGAACAATCCTCCGGAAAATTCACAGAATCAGCAAAAACTGCAAAAGAGTTGCGGTCTGCAGGATAGGATTTTTGCTCTCCAGGTTCCTAAAAATTCCATTCTTTCAGGAAAAACCATTTCCGAATCAGTGCTGAATTCTGCAGCAGGGCTTCTGATTATTTCAATAACAAGAAATGACAGAACAGAAGTGCTGCCACATCAGGAATTCGTTCTCAGGCAGGGAGACATAATAGTTGCACAGGGACAACTCGACAGTTTCAATACTCTAAAACAGTGGTGCGAATTGACTATAGAAAAAGAAACACCTTTAATACAATTAAAAACAAACAAGGCACCTCTTGCCGGAATACTGATGGCTATGGTTGTTGCTACAGCAGCATTCGGTTTTCTGCATATATCAATTGCAGCAATTGCAGGTGCAACTTTGATGGTAATTACACGATGTCTGACTATGGAGCAGGCATATAAATCAATAAACTGGAGGTCTATTTTTCTTATTGCCGGAATGTTTCCCCTTGGTATTGCAATGGAGAAAACCGGCACTGCAGAATATCTTGCCCACAATATTCTGGAATTACTTGGCCCTTTTGGCCCCTGGTTTGTCATAGCCGGTCTTTTCTGGATCACTGTAATAGGCACCTTGGCCATACCTGCGGCAGCGCTTGTTCTTATAATTTCACCAATAGCTCTTTCTACAAGTATGGAACTCGGTATTGCACCCCAAGCTGCGATGATGGCTGTAGCAATTGCAGCATCGGCAAGTTTTATTAGCCCTGTATCACACCCGGCCAACCTCCTCGTCATGGGTCCGGGGGGTTATAGATTTGTTGATTATCTTAAGCTCGGCCTGCCACTCATCCTGATAACGTTTGGAGTTGTAACCATTTTATTTCCACTGTTCTGGCCACTAAATTAGCATTACTTTCCCTGAGTTGATATTACAGGTCAATGAGGTCTTTAAAGTGCTTAACTGCCTCTCTAAGATAAGAAGGATCGATTTTACCTGATGGGGTGGGAACAGAAAGAATTCTTTCAGGTATGGTAAATTTTTCGATATCAAAACCCATTTTTCTTTTTAGGATGTTTTTGTCAACAAGAATTTTTTTGCCTGTTTCACGTAGTTTGTTTTCACTGAAATCCATTCCGGAGATCTTCAGGCATCTGCTTATCATATTCATAGTATATACATTTCGGGCAAAAAGGCATACAACAAGGCTTGTCAGCACCTGTCTTTCCGATTCTTCATTGAAAAGTTGCCCTGCAAGTTCCTTTGCTGATAGAAGGGTACCCTGACGGAGCATTTTCTGGTCAATATTGTAACCTGCGCTATCAAGGTGGCTGTGTCTCGCTCCGGTAATGTGAGTAAGATGTATACCAGGGCCGGTATGGTAACCTGACAGTTCATTCCCGAAGTAATTTACTGCAAATTCCTTTCCTCCATATCTATTTGTAAGAGCATCAAGACCTCTGCACATGAGATTGAAAAACTCATTCTTTGGCTCCATCATTTTTTCAATTAATTCAATATAATTCCCTGCATCACCAAAAACAGGAAAAATATTTTCTGTTTCTTCTCTACTTATCAGACCTTTTTCAAAGGCTTCCGTTATCCATGCAAGGATTACCCCGGCTGTTATAACATCAACACCATATTTTTCAACAACAATCATAATTTTCAAAAAATCTTCGACACTCTGAATACCCAGAAGTGTACCAACACTGTAAAGGGGTTCATAATCATAACAAACAAAGGAAGTTTTATAAAAATAGGGATCATCAGGATAACTTTCCCGAAGCATAGCAAGATGAATGCACCCTACAGGACAATGGCTGCAGGCAACCCTTCTTCCAAGGTGGGCTTTAGCAAGATTTTCACCTGAAAGTTCTTCCGCCTTTTCAAAGGATGTTTCCTTGAAATTCCTTGTGGGCAAAGCAGAAAGCTCATTAAGAGAAAGGAGATTTCCTGCAGTGCCAAGTTCATGATATTTCCTTGTGGAAGTAGAGATGCATGAATCATATAACTCATCATAGAGCGCCCTATAGGCTTTACCATTCTCTACAGAAATACCTCGGCTTCCTGTTACAACAAGGCCTTTTAATTTTTTACTGCCAAATACAGCTCCGAGTCCCAATCTTCCAAAATGGCGGTAGGTTTCTGTAGTCAGAGATGAGAAAGTAATAAGTTGTTCACCTGCCCTGCCTATTCTCATAATGGATCTCAAGCCGCTGTTTCCATCACGTTCACGCATAATCCGTCCTGCCACAGCCATATCGTTGACTCCCCAAATAGATCGCGCATCGCGGAAATATATATCCATGCCATCTATTGCAATGTAAACCGGGGTCGGGCTGGCACCTCTAATCACAATAGCGCCGTAACCAGCCTGCCATATGGCAATAGCGCTTCTCCCTCCTGCATGGCTCTCACCAAGATATCCATTCTGGGGAGATTTAAAGAGAGCTACAGTTTTTGATGCCATGGGAAATTTTCCTGTAAGTATACCCACAGAAAAGACAATAACATTATCAGGACTTAAGGGTTCAACTTTTGGATCAAGAAACTCATTCAGCAACTGGATGCCGACACCGGTCCCACCAAGATATTCATTAAAAAGATCTTCCCTTTTTTCAACATAAAAAGAATGTTTTGAAAGATCTACTATCAGTACATTGTTTATGAGGGAATCCATTATTTATATATTCTCCACATCAAGGACACCGTATGCACAATAGTCCTTGCAGTACCCACAGTAAAGACATATAAGCGGTTTACCTGTTTCCTGGTCCAAAGTTATTGCTGAAAAAGGACAAGCATCAGCACATTTGCCACAACCTGTACATTTATCGGGAATAAGCCTTACACCGCCAGCCTCTCTTTTCTGGAGAGCATCAAAAGTACAGGCATAAATGCAGGAAGGGTCTTTGCAGGCACGGCATACTATCACTGTAAAGCCTCTCGCAACTCCTCCAATAGATTTTACATGTATTCTCTGGCTTTCCAGTGATATTCTCCCTTCCCTTCTCGTACATGCAAACATGCATGACTGACATCCGACACAGCGTTGAGCATCTTTTATTATAAGTCTTCTGATCATAGTTTCAATTTTATTTGTACTAATAATACTACATTTGATGGTCATTTAAAAAGCACTTTAACGGATTACTATTATAATTTTTAGTTCAATTTAATATCAGAAAAAGTTCTTTAACATAATAAAAAACAGATGAAATATTTGAATGTACACAAAAATCACCTCTGTGAAAGATAAAAACATCTAATTTTCTCAAACAGAAATGTTTTATGGTATGCTATTATAAATAAAATTATCACACAAGGGATAAGATATGGATTATGTAACTGTAAAAAACAGCAATGTTTCGATATCGATTATCACTCTCGGAACCTGGGCAATAGGAGGAAACCACTGGGGCCCCTGTGACGAATCAAAGACTGTACGAATGATAGAAACTGCCCTTGATATGGGTATAAATGCAATTGATACAGCTCCCGTATATGGTGACGGCCACTCTGAGGAGCTTATCGGAAAGGTTATAGAAAATAAACGGGACAGGGTATTTCTTGCTTCAAAATGTGGTCTTGATATTTACACCAATAAGTATGAACGAAACCTCTCTCCGGCACATATTGAAACTGATCTTGCAGGATCGCTGAAACGTTTAAAAACAGATTATATAGATCTCTATCAGTGTCACTGGCCTGACCCAAAAACACCTGTGGAAGAAACAATGGCAGCACTTTTACATCATCAGAAGCAGGGTAAAATCAGATACATAGGCGTTTCTAATTTTAATGAATCTCAATTGCGTGAAGCGATTAAATACGCCCCTGTTTTTTCTCTGCAGGCACATTATTCACTTTTAGAGAGAAATATCGAGAAAAATATTCTTCCTTTATGCCGTGAACACAATATCAATGTCTTTTCCTATGGTTCGCTCGGTGCAGGAATTCTAACAGGAAAATACAGGGAGCATCCGGAATTCCCGAAAAGCGACGCACGTTCATTCTTTTACCGTTTTTTCAAAAAGAAATACTGGCCTGCTGTCCATCGTCTTGTAGGCACCCTTGAGGAGCTTGCACATGCAAAGGGAACAAGAACCGGAGTAATTGCCCTTTCATGGCTTATAAAACAGCAAAATGTCCTTTCAGTAATTGCAGGCGCCCGTTTCCCTGAACAGGTCATTGAAAATATCACGGATGTTCCTGTTGAGCTTAGCAAGCATGATATGGAAATTCTTGATAATCTTTCTAAAGATATTTACAGATCCTAACAAATATTTTACTTTTTCCAGAATTGCCACCAGGGTGTTTTCCTTGTTCGCAGAATTTCGGTCTCACTCTCTTGCAGTTTGAAATAAGGTAAAAGCAAATTCTCCATGCTGTAAAAGCCCTTTGGTTTTGATTGTAGATTTTCAACAGCAAACAATATGCCATTACCAAAAGCTTCACGTGTTATTGATTCGTGCTTCAAGCGAACTGTCTGGTAAGGGAAACCAAACAAAATTTCATGTACCCCGATAATACCACCGGCACGTACAGTTTTTATATTTTCTTCCGGCAAGGCAAGTTCTCGTGCAATAATTTTAGCAGTTCCGGAGACTTCCGATTTTTTCTTGTAATGCTCTTCAATAATTTCTATGTCTGTATAAGGTGCAATATTTTTCAGAATCTTGGCAGCAATTATTAAAAAATTAATACCGATTGTAATGTTAGGTGAATACATCACTGTAGTTTGTTTTGCATACTCCTTTAATTTGTTAATCTGAACAGCTTCATACTGAGAAACTGCACTGACAATGGTAACTCTTTTCCTGGCTGCTGCATTTCCATAGTAATCAATACCTGTTTCAGAAGAAAAATCGATAATCGCATCAACAGGATATCTATCAAGGAGTTCATCGGCTGTGAATTCATCTTTACTGTAGATCATTCCCGGCTCTTCAGCAGTAATTCCGAAAAATTCCGGCACTGAACGATGTTCAAGTATTTTTGACTGACGCACAACCCATTGAAGATTAGTCTTTTTTGATTCAAGCAAAATTGTGGCCACTGCCCTTCCGGTTTTACCAAAACCAATCAGACCTACCTTCATAAATTATCTCCATAATCTTTATTTACAGACTATTCCTGCAACATCAATAATTTCACTCCCTAAAAGCCATTTTTATCGAAAGCTCTTTTTTTTCATCACTGAAAGCCCAGTAACCCAGTATTATCAGATTAACAGGTGTTATAACAGAGAGAATACCCCAGAGTATGGGATTCCTTCCGTTCTTTAAAGCAATCCTGCCAAAGCAAACTGCGATATAGACTATAAGTGGAAAGATAAAAATATAATTGGACAATTGAAAAAATTCCATTTTAATACCTCTGATTGTATTTTTTCGAATGCTGTTTATGTTTCAAAAAATTATCAATATATATGGCTGCAAGTTCCTTATCTCTGATAATCAGAACATTCTCTGCATTCTTCTCTTCCGCTGCTTTAGTAAAATTGAATGAACCTGTAATAATTGTTGTCTTATCTATAATTATTATCTTGTTATTGGCAATAGCATGTTTATCATCTATATAGGTCGGGATCTTCATGCTGGCAAGAAAACCGGCTGATGAATATTTAGTGTTTTTCTGACCTTTATCCAGTACAGCTTCCACGTTTGCACCTCTTTTACGTGCATTTACAAGGGCTTTTGCGATAGGAGCAGATGTAAATGAATAGGCCTGAACAAGAACCTCTAAAGTGGCTTTATCTATCTCTTTCACAATTACCTCTGTACATCCTCCTTTCGGAGAAAAATATACCTGTGCAGGAGCGTTGTTCAGGGTAAGGCCGATGGAGTAAGATTTAATAGAATAAAAAGAAAGAATAAAAAAGAGGAAGGTAAAAGTTAAAGCTGTTTTTCTCATATATATCTCCTGCTATAATTTATAAAATTATAGTTTAATAGAGTAATAGATGTCAAAAATAACTAATTGCTTCCCTCTATGGTTCTGAGTTCGTGGCTGGTATCAAGGCCTAAGTTGCTGTCGACAAAAGCTCCTCTTTCAGGCAAAGACATAAGAAGATTGGGTGAAACATCATATGAAAAAGTACCTCTGGAAAGAGTAAATGAAAGAACATGGCCTGCTTTTTTCCGGTCGGCACTTATGAAATGCAGATGCCAGCCAGGTACATTGATTCCCTTGAAATAACCGGGAAGGTAAAAACCTACGAGAGTCCCCTCCACATCATGATACTCAAATTCAGGTTGATTTGCCAGAGCATCAATGAGACGGGGATAAGGCTTTGACTGTCGATATGGCGCACGCGTTTTCATAGTGGTAAAAATTCCATCAACACGGACTGCATAGGGCAGATTAATGGATATCAACAATGCTTCTGCTTTTTCTTTGAATTCCTCAAAAGTTATCGCTGTCAATAGATCCTGTGTAAAGTCCGGCTCAAAAAAAGTCACTGAAGCAAAAGGAGTCAGCGAATCATTATTCATCTCTTTGACACTGCCATCTGAACCAAAACGGTATACCCTGCCATCCAGCATAATCAGTTCTCCATCGAGGGCATTAAAAGTGCCAATACCAAAATCCCCGCGTTTCTTAAGTTCACTGACAGTGGTTGTTCCATCATAAACATTTTCCTGCAACGCACTGATGGTTGAAACCTGATAAATAGTTTCATGATGAAGAGAATCAACATATTGTGTTGTATTTATCGCACAACCGCTTATTAACATTCCTGACAGTATGATTTTAAAAAATAAGCGCATAATTATAATCCTGACCCTACCTTTCTACTCACTACTCACCACCCAGCACTTTATAGAATGTTACAAAATTATTAAGCTTTGCCAGAAGGAGAGAAATTTGCCCCTGCCGAGCAGCATATAAAGAACGCTGTGCATCAAGAGAAGGGAGATAGCTGTCAATCCCTTTCTTGTAACGGGCATCAGAAAGACGATAAGTTTCAGATGATGCCTTGACGAGTGATTCCTGTGCTGCCAACTGATCGTCGACAGTCCCTCTCCATGCAAGAACATCGGCAACTTCCTTGAAACCTGTCTGAATAGCTTTCTCGTACTGGACAAGCGCGATTTCCCTTTCAATCTTGATCGCATCTGATGCAGCCCATACACGAACATCAAATATAGGCATGGTAACCTGCGGCATAAAAGTCCATGTACTTGAACCAGCCGCAAACAATCCTGACAATTGGTCACTTGTTGTCCCAACACTCGTGGTTAGAAAAATCCTTGGGAAAAAAGCTGCCCGGGCTGCACCAATATTGGCATTGGCAGCCTTGAGAAGATGTTCAGCCTGAAGGATGTCAGGACGATTAAGCAGAACTTCGGAGGGAAGACCGGCTGAAATATCCTTTGGTGCTGCAACTGTACTTAACTTATCCGGCAAATATTCGGCAGAAACCTGCGAACCAACAAGAAGATTCAGCGCATTCTCATCAAGAGCAACCTGTCTGGTGTACTTTGCCACATCAACACGTGCAGCATCCAGACGGGTTTGTGATTGTTGCAGATCCAGTTCCGATGACACCCCCATTTCATACCTGCGTTTAATCAAATTATAAGTAGTATTCTGTGTTGCAAGAGTTGATTCTGCAAGCTTCTGGTTCTCACGGTCAGCTGCAAGTGTCAGATACACCTTTGCAACCTCGGCTACAAGGGATATCCTGGCACTACGGGCTGCCTGTTCAGTAGCAAGGTACTGCTCGAGAGCACGATCTTTGAGACTGCGAAGGCGGCCAAAAAAATCAATCTCCCAGGAGCTTATTCCTACTCCTACGCTGTACTGCTTAAAATTCATAGCTTCACCTGATTCTGATGAGATATCGGCCGGTATTCTCTGTTCAGTCCAGGTGCCTGATGCATTGATGGCAGGAAGCATTTCTGCCCGTTGAATCCTGTATAGAGCCCTTGTTTTTTCCACATTTAACATTGATGTACGAAGATCCCTGTTATTTTTCAGAGCAAGTTCTATTACCTTCTGCATTTTTTGATCGACATAGAAATCCTGCCAGGCTATTTCGGAAATATTTGAATTAGTTTTTTGAATATCACTTTTTTTATAGGCAGGGCCTTCAGGCCATTCTGCAGGGACAGGGGATGAGGGTCTTTGATAATCCGGGGCCATGGTTGTACATCCAATTAAAATTAAAATAATAAGCATGAATAACAATGTATTTCTTATCATCTTAGTTCTCCTCCGCAGGAGTAACAGATTGGTTTTTATTTCCTGATTCTGTTCCTTTTTTCTTGAACAAACGTGATACTACAACAAACAGAAGTGGTATGTAAAAAAGATCTATGAATGTTGCTGACATCATCCCGCCTGTTACAGCAGTGCCGATAGCATTCATAGCCCCTGCCCCTGCACCTGTCGCAATGGCAAGCGGAAGAACTCCAAAGAAAAAAGCAAGAGATGTCATTATGACAGGTCTGAATCTCACCCGCACAGCTCCAAGTGTTGCATCAATTAATCCTTCGCCGTTTGCTATACGTTCTTTTGCAAACTGTATAATAAGAATAGCATTTTTTGTTGTCAGACCAAGGGTGATAAGGAAACCTATCTGAAAATAAACATCATTGTGGAGCCCTCGCGACCATGTAAAAAGTGTTGCTCCAAAAACTCCAAGAGGCAACATCAACAAATTTGCAATTGGAATAGGCCAGCTCTCGTAGAGGGCAGCTACACACAGAAATATAACAATAATAGAAAAAACATACAGCAGAGGCGCCTGGGAGCTTGACATTTTTTCCTGATAGGAAAGGCCTGTCCATTCAAAACCGATCCCCTGGGGGAGCTTTGCCGCGATCTCTTCCATGGCCTTCATCGCCTCACCGGAACTTCTACCTGCAGCAGGCTCGCCTTGAATATTCATGGACGGAAAACCGTTAAAACGTTCAAGCCTGGGAGAACCTGAGGTCCAGTAGGCAGTGGCAAAGGAAGAAAATGGCACCATTTTCCCCATGGTATTGCGCACATATAGTTTTTCTATATCCTTCGGCAGCATTCTGTAAGGAGCATCCGCTTGAAGAAAAACACGTTTGATCCGGCCACCCTGTATAAAATTATTAATATAGGCACTCCCGAAGGCAGTCGAAATAGTGCTATGAATTGATGAAATAGGAACTCCAAGAGCGCCGGCTCTTTTCCAGTCCACATCAAGCCTGTATTCAGGTACATCTTCCATTCCATTGGGCCGTACTTTTGTAATACGTTTATCCTGGGAAGCCATACCAAGAAGCATGTTTCTGGCCTCCATGAGCTTTTTATGACCAAGACCGCCTCTGTCAAGCAACTGGAAATCAAAGCCTGTGGCAGTGCCCAGTTCTACAACCGAGGGAGGCGGAAAGGCAAATACAAGGCTGCTCCGCATTTTTGAAAAAGCTATTGTGGCGCGCTCTGCAATGGCTTTAACCTTCAAATCCGTGCGGTTCCGAAGCTTCCATTCCTTAAGTTTGACAAATATCAGGCCATTGTTCTGTGATCTTCCTGAAAAACCTATACCCGATACCATCATGCAGGATTCCACTGCCTCTTTTTCATTCTCCTGGAAATAACTCTGAACCTGGTCTACTACTTTCTTGGTCTGCTCAATAGTGGATCCTGTGGGTAACATTATCTGGGAAAGAAGGATTCCCTGATCCTCATCCGGAACATATGAAGTTGGTGTCCGAAGAAAAAGAATACCAACAACCGCCACTATCAAGACATAGATTACAGCATAACGCGTTTTCTTTGAAAAAGAATTACCTACTATATTCACATACCTGTCTCTTAACTTAAAAAAGATACGGTCAAACCATCTGAAAAAAGGACGGAGAATAGGAATTGCGTTTTCTGCAGGTTCATGCCCTGCTTTAACAGGCTTAAGCAGAGTGGCACAGAGAACCGGGGTCAGGATTAATGCTACAATAACCGAAAGGATCATGGAGGCAATAATCGTGACGGAAAACTGTCGATAGATGACTCCGGTTGATCCGCCAAAAAAAGCCATTGGTCCAAATACAGCAGACAGAACAAGGCCGATGCCGATCAGTGCACTCGTTATCTGTTTCATGGATTTGGCCGTAGCCTCCCTTGGCGAAAGCCCTTCCTCGCTCATGATTCTCTCAACATTCTCAACAACAACAATTGCATCATCTACAAGAAGTCCTATAGACAGAACCATCGCAAACATTGTCAACATATTAATGGAAAATCCGAAAAATGAAAGTGTGGCAAAGGTACCGAGAAGAACCACAGGAACTGCAATGGTCGGGATAAGAGTAGCGCGAATATTACCCATAAAAAGCCACATGATCAGAAAAACAAGTAATATAGCTTCAAAAAGGGTTTTGACTACCTCATTTATAGCAACTTTTACAAAGGGCGTGGTGTCGTAGGGATATACCACTTTCATACCTGGAGGGAAATATCTGCTCATCTCCTCCATTTTAGTCTTCACAGCATCGGCAGTATCCAGGGCATTGGCGCCTGCTGCCATTCTTATAGCCATACCGGCAGAGGGTTTGCCATTGTAGAAACTTTCAATATCATAGGAATCTGTGCCAAGTTCCACCCTTCCCAAGTCTTTGATAAGAACCGAAGAGCCATCAGGATTGACGCGGACTGGAATAGCAGAAAATTCTTCCGGAGTCTTGAGCATGCTTTGCACGATGATCGATGCATTCAGCCTCTGCCCCTGCACTGCAGGAGCTCCTCCGAACTGGCCTGCAGAAACTTCGATGTTGTATGTTTTAAGAGCAGCAATAACATCGTTAATTGTAATGCTATAATCAGTAAGTTTATCAGTGTTTAGCCAGATACGCATGGCATACTGCGATCCAAAATTTTCCACTTCACCGACGCCCGGCACTCTTGCCAGAACTTTTTCCAAATTGGATTGTGCATAATCCCGCAAATCATTACCATCCATACTTCCATCTTCCGAGATCAAACCCACTATGATTAAATAATTTCTTGTTGCTTTTCCGACAGTAACACCCTGGCGCTGGACCGCTTCAGGGAGGTTTGACATTGCAAGTTGGAGCTTGTTTTGAACCTTGGACCAGGCAAGGTCCGGGTCAGTCCCTGGGGCAAAAGTCAACTCTATACGGGAACCTCCAGCCGAATCGCTTGTAGCTGAAAGATAAATCATTTTATCGAGACCTGTCATTTTCTGTTCGATTATCTGGGTTACGCTGTTTTCAACAGTCTCAGCTGAAGCGCCCGGATAAGAAACCTGAATGTAAATCGAAGGCGGTGCAATGGGAGGGTACTGAGATATGGGAAGATTATAGATGGCGAGAGCGCCTAAAAGCATTATTATTATAGCTATAACCCAGGCAAAAACAGGGCGGTCAAGAAAGAATTTTGATAACATTGGCTGCCTCCGTTTATTTTGCTTTTTCAGAAGATGGAATAACATTCTCAGGGAGCTTGCCTGCCTTCTCCATTCCCTGATCTTCCCTGTTATCTTCACCGAACATCACAACCTTTACTGAGATACCTGGACGAACCTTTTGAATACCTTCAACAATCAGCCGGTCTCCAGGATTAAGGCCGTCAGCGACAAGCCATTTATCACCAATGGTACGATCTACTTTGAGCGCTCGCTGCTCAACTTTATCCTGGTCATTTACAATCAGGCAGACAGGATTGCCTTTCGGGTCTTGCGTAACACCCTGTTGTGGAGCAAGGACTGCATTATCAGCTATTCCTTCCTGAACAACAGCCCTCACATACATGCCCGGCAACAGTAAATTTTTACTGTTAGGAAAGACCATGCGGAGGATGAAAGATCCGGTGCTTGGATCTACGGTAACGTCTGAAAATTTAAGATTTCCTTCCTGTGGGTACAGCGTTCCGTCTTCGAGCACTAATTTAACTTTTGCCTGATCAGGGCCACTGCCCTTAATCTTTCCGGCTGCAATATGGCGTTTAAGATCAAGCAGATTCGAACTTGATTGAGTTGCATCTACATATATGGGATCAAGCTGCTGGATAACAGCAAGAGCAGAAGGTTGATTTGCAGTCACAAGAGCGCCTACCGTTACATTGGATTTTCCTATACGGCCCGATATAGGAGCCTTAATATTGGTATAGGAAAGATTTATCCTTGCGCTTTCGGTTGCCGCTTTGTTGGCCTCAACCTCAGCTTCCGACTGCTTAAGAGCTGCAACTGCATCATCATAATCCTGTTTGCTTATGGCATTTATTTCAACAAGGTCCTTGTATCTTTTGACCCTGTTTCCTATTGACACAACATTGGCTTCCGCTCTGGCAAGGGCTGCTTTGGCGCCGGCATAGGCCGCCTCATAAATGGCAGGATCTATCCGGTATAAAACATCACCCGCCCTGACGTTACTTCCTTCTGTAAAGAATCTGTTCTGAATGATGCCGTTGACCTGAGGTCTCACATCAGCAACAAGATATGCGGAAGTCCTTCCTGGCAATTCCGTAATAACAGGTACACGATCTGTTTTTATTACCACTACGGCAACTTCGGGAGGACCGCCCTGAGATACCCCTTTTTTATTTCCACATGCCGGTAAACAAGACAGTAATAGAATAACGGAAACAACACTAATTAAACAAAATACTGTTTTTATATCCTTCAACATCATCGTAATCCTCCATGAAAAAATCAAACATTGTTACATATAATCGTGTGCATGGGAATAAGATCAGACATGTACTACACAGTTTATTTTTTATATTACTTTTCAAGTCCCTCATCTGCAATCCTCAATAATTCTTCAATAACTTTATCACGCTGATCCTCATTAAAGGGTGATATGGAAAGAACTTCCTGGAACAAAAGTCCATCAACTGCAAGGGCCAGTACCACAGCTTTTTCAAATTGGACATCTTCTGATGCAAATTCAGCATAACGTTTTTTCACTGCCTCCCTTATCGGTTCTGCAAGTTTCGGGTTATGAGCTAAGGCTGCGAGAATGGGCGCACCTACTCGGTCTACCTTAGGATCACGGAGTAAACCTGACATCATGTAAGCTTTCAGTTTCCTGGTGGGCCCGTCAGGGAGCTTATTTAATAACTCTTTGCGTGACTCTGTCCGTTCTTCCACCAACTTTCTGATCATAGCCTCAAGTAAAGCATCTTTTGTGGGAAAGTGATAGAGGAGCCCGCCCTTACTGACTCCTGCCCTGGCAGCAACCGCGTCGAGAGTCATATGCGCCGCCCCTGCTTCCATTACAACCATCTCGGCTGCATTAACAATTGCATTATACAGGCTTTGTTTTGCCCCCATCAAAATACCCTCGTCTATTTTAAGTATACCGTCCAGATTGTATGAATCTAAATAGCATACAGAAACTTATGTTGTCAAAACAATTCTTACTGATTTTTATTACCTTTTAAACGAATTAATACTAAAAATATGTTTTTATTAACACCCATTGTTTTTCCCTTCTGTACAGTCAAAGAGGTTGCAATTTCTTCCTCTTGATAATCCAGGGTATTCCATCAGGGAATATATCTTTTGGTTGTCCTTTAAAATAAGACAAGACATTCTCAATAAGACTCGTGGAATAAGCGATAAAGAAGGGCACAAAGCACATTTTTTGTATAGGAAAGCAAGCCCCAGGTAACGGTTTTGCTATTGTCACAATTTACGTGATTTGTCTTTAGCAATGGGGGCACTTGGTATATAATAAGAATCTATGTAAAAAAATTAATCCTGATATTATTCATCTCAAGGAGGGCTGATGCATAAATACTTACAGTCCACGGAAATTATTGATTCGGATAATCCTGTAATAATACAGAAAGCGAAAAAACTATCAAATCATTTAGAAACTGATATTGAAAAAGCTGTAGCCCTTTTCTACTTTGTCCGGGATCATATCAAATATAACCCATATCTAAAGCGTTTACTGCCAGAGCACTACAGAGCAAGTAATACTCTCAACCGTAAAGAAGGTTTTTGCACTCAAAAGGCTGTTCTTCTTGTCGCACTGTCAAGAGCACTACAAATACCTGCGAGAATAAGATTCGCTGTCATAAGAGTTCATCTGCTCCCTGATAAACTTGCCAGTCTCATTAAGGGGAACGAACTGCCTGATCATGGTTTTGCAGAACTGTATCTTGATGGAAAATGGATCAAAGCAAACCCCTCCTTCGACATTGAAACCTGCAAGGATCTCATAATCCCTGTTCAGTTTGACGGGAAAAAAGATGCTCTCTTTAATTCTCATACAAGAGATGGCCGTCTGCACATAGAGTATGTTCTATTTAGAGACAGTTACGCTGATGTACCGATAGATAAAATCATCGAATGGGCAACTCCAATTCTAACGCCTGAAGCAAAAACAATGATTTTAGGCACTCCCTGATATAGATTACAAATCTGGCATAATTTGATATTTTAATTATTTTTCTTTAAACAAATTATATTTAAAGAGGGGTTTGCAGGAGTATTTTTATCACAAATTAATAATAATAGAATAAAAAAAGGGGATTAACCTGATGGTTAATCCCCTTGATTTCATTGGTTGCGGGGACCGGATTTGAACCAGTGACCTTCGGGTTATGAGCCCGACGAGCTACCAAACTGCTCCACCCCGCTGTTTGAATGTCCATATACTAATGAAAAAAACCTCAAAAGTCAATCATTTTATACACTTTTTCATTTTACACAGCGGCAAGCTTCTGGTCTGAAAGGACAATTTGTTTTAAAAAAATTTTCTCTCTGATAATATCAGGGCGTTGGAAAGGAAATAGATCAGTCCACAATCAGAGAAACTAACTTTTTGTTTTTTACATCAGCAAGTCCCCTGTCTGTTATTCTTAAAAGAGGCAAACCTGTAAAGGGTATTGTCTGAACAGCAAGAAAGGGTCTTTTTAATGATGAACCTATGGCCTTCATTGCTTCATTGAGGAATTTTATTTTGTCTCTCAATATTTCTATGGGATCAGGAGATACAAGCCCGTAAACAGGCATGGGTAACTCGTAGATGATTTTTCCCTCCCTTGATATTGTTATACCTCCCTGTAGGTCTATAAGTCTGTTGACTGCTTCCTTCATATCCTTTTCATTGCTGCCTATCACAAGGATATTGCACGTATCCCAGATAAGTGTAGTTGCAATTGCGCCATTTTTTATTCCTGTTCCCTTTATAAAACCTTTTCCCATTCTTTTTTTATTATTACGGTGTATTACAGCTGCACAAATAATGTCATTTAGAATATCGTTTTTTATAAAACCGTTCTCGGCAGGGGCTTCCCAAATAA
Organism: uncultured Syntrophorhabdaceae bacterium; assembly: GCA_964429485.1. Classification (GTDB taxonomy): domain Bacteria; phylum Desulfobacterota; class Syntrophorhabdia; order Syntrophorhabdales; family Syntrophorhabdaceae; genus JAPLKB01. The sequence goes on along the minus strand of CAYSBW010000007.1, from coordinate 38,573 downwards.
GCTCCTTTGATATGGTTTCATTTACAAGTTCCTCTACTCTTACTCGATTCTTTGATGATTTTGATTTTATTTTAAAATCGTCTTCTTTCATCTTTTCCACTGAAATAGTATGTTTCATTTCCTCTGGATAAAAACAAGGCTTAATTTTATCCCTGAAAGACCCGTTGGAAAATACTATCCTGCCGTTACACATAACTTTTTCAACAACCACCTTTTCTATGCCTGACAGAAATATTATATCAGCCCATCTCAAGGGGGCTATAGCGCCTGCGAATCTTAGACCATAATAATCTGCAGGGTTAATTGTCACCATTTTAATCGCATCTAAAGGAGAGAAACCGCAGGAAATTGCTCGTTTGACTACAGAATCAAGATAACCCTCTTCAATAAGCATGACAGGATCAAAAAGATCGGAAACAAGGATGATTCTTCTATTATCAACGTCATAGTCTTTAAGTTTTGAAAGTTCGCCAAGCTCCTTTCTTATAAAACCTTCTCTTATCATGACATAAACGCCAAATCTGAGTTTATCCAGCGCTTCCTTGATAGTGATAGATTCATGGCAGGAGGTAATCCCTGTAAGCAGATACTGTACAAATTTTTCCCCTCTTGCTCCAGAAGAATGCCCATCAAGTTTTTTGTTGAGGGATATGGCAAGAGAAGCTTGTTTGAGAACTCTGTCGTTTCCATCAAGAATCCCAGTCCAATAGCCTTCGCCAATACCTACAAAATCATTTCTTTTAAGGAGACTGTTAAATTGTTTAAGGGTCAAGCCAAGACCGCTCTCCATTGCAGGGAATGGAGGGGTAAGCGGCGCTGCAACAAAATAGCATTTCAGAGGATATCCCTTTGTGCTGCCTATAAAGGACAGTACACCTTTTATACCACAAGCTGTTGAAACCATTGCTGTTTCTGATACAACCGTTGTCGTACCCCCTCTGATAGCATAGGGGACGAGTTCGCTGTACGACAAAACACTGTCAAGATGGGTATGGGCATCAATAAATCCCGGACAAAGATACAGTCCCTCTGCATCAATCTCTGTTACAGATTCAGGGATAATTATACCTTCATCTCTTTTTACAGATACAATCCAACCATCTTTTATTAAAATTGCCAGACCTTCTTGAATCTCATTTGTAAATACATTGATTATTTTTCCATTCCTGATGACAGTATCGGGATAGTCAATACCTTTTGAAACATTGAGTAATTTTTTCATTAATTCTGTTTTCATGAATTACCTCAAATTTTTTTATATTTGAATGTCCTTGAGTTTTTGGAAAGATCAGTTAATTATTCCAGGCACTTATACTATCAGAGATAGACTGTTTAAAGTTTGAATAGTGTCCCCCCAGCTTTTAGTTTACTTTTTATTAAAGAGTATTATATATTCCCCGTACCCTTCTTTTTCCAGGTTTTCTTTCAATATAAATCTCAGAGCAGCTGAGTTTATACAGTAGCGAAGTCCTCCAGGCTTTGGCCCGTCAGTAAAAACATGACCAATATGGGAATCTCCTTTTTTGCTCCTGACTTCTGTCCTTGCAGTAATTAATCTGTAATCCTGGCGAGTTGTTATATTGGATTCCTCAACAGGTTTGGTAAAGCTCGGCCATCCTGTTCCTGAATCATACTTGTCTGTTGAACTGAAAAGAGGCTCTCCGGAGACAATATCCACATATAGTCCTTCTTCCTTGTTTTTGTTGTATTCGTTATGGAAAGGAGGTTCCGTACCTCCGTTCTGAGTTACTTCATATTGAAGAGAAGTCAATTTTTCCTTCAGGGTTGCACTGTCTGGTTTTTTAAAATTCTTCCAGTTTAAGAAAGCTTTAGCCTCCCCTGGAAAATCCGTATGTACATTTTTTACATTTTCCAAATTTTTCTTTGTCTTCATATTACCATTATCCTCCTCTTGGGTCATGCCGGGACAAATAAAATTGAAAATCAGGAATAATATTGCAATGCCTGTACTTATTGTCAACCCCTTCAATGTTGCTCCTGTTAAAAGTCATATATTTTTCGTGCGGCAACCTTTCCTTATTATTTATATTACTTATTAATACCTTCAAAGCAAATATATAATTCACAAAGACTAATGTTGTTAAACCTTTCTTTTTAAGTGACAAGACAAGTCCTGTGTTTTTCAGCAAGAGCTAAAAAAGGAAAATAATGATTTTCTGTGGATTGTTTTTTGCAGGATATGATATAAAATTGCATGTTTGTTGATTCACACTGCCATCTTGAAATGGAGGATTTTGAACAGGACAGAGACACCGTCATAAAAAAAAGTCTGGAGGAAGGTCTTGATTATATCCTGACAGTGGGTACCGAAGAACGTTACTTTGACAAAGTATTACAGATAATTGAGAAATATGACAATATATACGGCGCCATAGGTATTCACCCCCATAACAGCGCTTGTTACAATGATTCTACAGAAAAGAATGTTCGTAGATATGCCAAACACAAAAAAATTGTAGCTTATGGTGAAATAGGTCTTGATTTTTTCAAAAATTATTCACCAAAGGACAGACAGATCGATGCCTTTAAAAAACAGTTGATACTGGCAAAAAGCCTCGATCTGCCTGTCGTAATTCATTCAAGACATGCAAAAGAAGAGACTCTTGAAATACTGCAGGAAATTCATCAAGGCAACACACCGGGGGTTATACACTGCTATTCCTATGATTACTATACTGCAAAAAAATTGCTCGACATGGGATTTTATATTTCCATACCAGGGACAATTACATATAAAAATGCTCAAAAAGCAGAAGAGGTTGTAAAGAATGTTCCAATAGACAGATTGCTCGCTGAAACAGATGCACCTTTTTTAACACCTGTACCGCATAGGGGCAAAAGGAATGAACCTCGCTTTGTAAAATATACATTCGAGACAATAGCCCGTATCAGGAAAGCTGATATCGAAGAAATTGCCTCAAATATACGTAATAACTTTACAAAACTGTTTTTAGCACGATAATAAAAAATCGCAATATCTGATCAGCAGAGTAAGAAAATCTGTGCTGGAAGTGTAGTACGGTCAGACATAGACCCTTATGATAAAAGGAGATACAAAATTGAAACCTGCAATTATTATTGTTGATATGCTTGAAGGTAACTACGGCACTGCAAGAACAGGAGAAAAAGAGGAAGAAAAGATAATACCTAATGTAAAAATGTTCCTCAAAAAATGTCGGGAGATTTCAATACCGGTCATTTTTGCCTGTGACAGTTTTTTAAAAGAAGATTTCATTTTCAAGGGCAGGATGAAACCCCATGCTATCCGGGGAACAAACGGGACAAAACCACTATCCGACCTTGAACCTCAGGAGACAGATATAGTACTGGAGAAAAGGAGATTCAGCGCCTTTTTTAAAACAGACCTTGATCAGACATTTCACACGATGGGTATTGACACTGTAGTTGTAGGTGGCATTAATACCCATTTTTGTGTTCTCGCAACAGCCTTTGACGCAATCTGTCATGATTTTTACACAATTATTCTTGAGGATATAAGCGCTGCCTACAAAAAGGAAATTCATGTCAATTTTCTTAATGCCTACAGAAACTCTGCCATATATCCGCTTTTAAGGATAATGGACTCCAGGGCTTTTTTGAATGAGTTTAATGAGAGTACTAAAACCAAATGATACAAAAATTCACTATGGAGAAAAATCCTGAAAGCTTTACCAGTAAAAAACTTTACATTGTTCTGATAGTTGCAGCAATAATAATGACTGCTGCAATAATTATAACATTTTATCTTTCTTCAAAAGAATCTGATCCTCTGTCGGTTAAGCCTTCAACATCATTGAGTATTGCTAAAGAAAGCATCTATATATTTGCGCCCCATGATGTAATCAAACTTGTGCAGAACGTATCAGAAATTCAATCCGGTTTATCAGAACAGGATAGGGCCTATGCAATATTGAATGAACTGAAGAAACAGAAAGGTATCCCGGAAAAATTAACATTATATGACTGCGCCACAGATGGAAATGGTACCATGTATTTAAACTTCTCAAAAGAAATTTATGGCAATGGCGCTATGGAAACATCACAGGAAATTACCATGATTTACTCTATTGTCAATACATTCATATCCAATTTTAAAAATATTAATAAAATTCAACTTCTTGTTGAAGGAGCCCCGGTAGAAACAATAAACAAGGTGCTTTATATTTATAAACCTGTTGGTTTTAATAAAGATTTAATGGAGGACTAAATGATTGACCCGAAGATTATCAGGGAAAAGGTCGGACTTGTTCAGGAAAGTCTTAAGAAAAGAGGAGCTTCTTTTGATATTGAAACACTGCTTGCAACAGATGAAAAGCGCAGAGAGCTCATACAGGAATCAGAAAAAATGAAAAATGAAAAAAATGAGCTTTCCAATGAAATAGCAAAGCTTAAAAAATCAGGTTCTATCCCGGGCGACAAGATAGACCACTTGAAAGCTTTAGGAAAAAATATTGAATTAACAGGGCAAAATCTTAAGGGGATAGAAAAAAAATGGGATGACATGATGCTTGTGATACCCAATATCCCGCACGATACTGTTCCCGTAGGTACGAATGAAGAGGACAACAAAGTTGTTAAAGTCCATGGAGAAAAGCCTGTATTTGCCTTTGAACCAAAACCTCACTGGGAAATAGGTGAAAATCTTGACATTCTCGATTTTAAAAGAGCTGCAAAAATTACTGGTTCGAGGTTTACAATTTACAAATCCTTTGGTGCTCTGCTTGAACGAGCTCTAATAAATTTTATGCTCGACCTCCATACCTGTGAACACGGCTACACAGAAATACTTCCACCTTTCATGGTAAACCGGGACGCAATGACAGGAACCGGGCAACTCCCTAAATTCGAAGAAGAACTTTTCAAGCTTGAAGGGTTGGATTATTTTCTTATCCCTACTGCCGAAGTGCCTGTAACTAATATATTCTATAATGAAATTTTGAAAGAAGAGCTTCTACCCATAAAATATGTTGCCTATACCCCGTGTTTCAGGAAAGAAGCCGGCGCTCACGGCAAAGACACGAGAGGACTGACCAGACAGCATCAATTCAATAAAGTTGAGCTTGTTAAATTTTCTTCTCCTGAAAACTCCTATGAAGAACTCGAAGGGCTTCTTCTTGACGCTGAAGATGTGTT